>JAWZDV010000013.1:0-45748 GCA_034142505.1 Bacteroides thetaiotaomicron | reverse complement strand
GAGCTGAAAATCAGTCTGTCGCACGGGCTTGGAAGCGCCAATCCCCTTTCGACCTTTTTCGGCACCTTAAATATACCACAACATAGCGTATGGCTAGTATCCAGTTTTAGATGACCACATGCGCAACGCGCAGTTAAAGCCAGGGGACAGCGAATACATTGTGGGAGTGGATATGTTTCAGGACCGGAACGATGTATGGAAGCTGGTGCCATTTTTAAAGCGGATGAAAGAAAAACTGGGAATCGTATCAAAACATACAGAGCGAGAAGGGAATTAAGTACCGGATGAACCGCTCGATCCAGGTAGAGGGAGCCTTTGGCGTTTTAAAAAATGATTATGGATTCCAGCGGTTCCTGCTGCGGAGTAAGAAGAAGGTAAAACTGGAGATTCTCCTGTTAGGAATGGGGTACAATCTAAATAAACTACATAGAAAAATCCAGGATGAGCGGACGGGAAGCTATTTGTTTGACCTAAAAGTGAGTGCATAAAAACAAGAAAAACCGTACGCTTATTAAAGTACGAAAAAATCAGGAGAAAGTCAATAAAAAATGATTTTCTCCTGATTTTTTTCTGCGTGTAGAGTGAGGGTGCCACTCAATCATCTATTTTGATGATTTTGCGACACTCTCTTGTTTAACGATCATGATAATTATCTTTCACAGGCGGCTCGAAACAACTCCGCTACTTCCTTAGGCTGTGTCGCACAGTCATAATTTCTTCCATCCACCGTAATATGCCTTACCGTAATCACCCCAGGATTTCTCTTAGCAATTTCGCGGATGATGGACTCGGAGAATTCGGTGTTATAACTCTTGCAGTAATAACCCTCGCCGTCCCTGGTAACGGTGAAGAGAAGCGGGCCGTAGGTTTCGCCCCTGAGAGTAGGCTTTTTCTCGTAGAAAACGGCAACGATGTCCTCTACCCGGTAGAGACCGGAATATTTCATAGGCAGCATGTAGGGCTGCTTAAACCAATGATCCGTGATAATAGCAGCTTCCCGTTTGCCCGTAGTGCTGAGGGTGAGGGAAGGGGCAAACAACATGACACTGCCTTCTGCAAACTCCCGGTCGAATTCTTCCAGCATTTCCCTGGAATATCCGCTCTTTTCCACATAATAATCCATATAGGCGTTCGTCCGCTTTACTTTCATGAAAAAACCAGGCAGAAAGAGAACGCAGCCAATGACACAGGGAACGATGGCAGTGACAATTCCTTGAAATAACAGATCCGCCACAATCAGCATGGCTCCCAGGAGCGCGCCTATAAATACCAGCATGGCTCCCAGCGCCATGAGACCGGCTCCGCCTCCGCCATAGCTTCGCGTGAATTTGAGATGACTGCCCTCCTTCATCATATTGCTTTTGAGCTTTTCATCTGCAGTTATAACCATGTGTGAATTCCTCCTTATATCCGTTATGAAATACCATTATTTTAATATTACTACATCTTCGCCCAACACCCGGTAATTCTCCACCGGGTTACCGGTACTGTTCACCAGCTTAAGCGCTTTTAAGGTTTCCAGCGGTTTTAAATCCGTCACATAATTTCCATTGATATCCAGCGTCTCCAGCGCCCCCAGGGAAGAAGCAAAACCAATCTGCGTCAGGGTATTATCCGCTAGACTCAGATTTTTGAGGTTCGGATAATTGACAAGAAAATCCGTATGTTCATCCAGGGAAACGTCGTCGTAGTTGATGGAATAAATGCCTCCGCCTCCGGATATCTGAACATTGGTGTAAAACTTCATCCCATCCATCTCCAGAGTGGTCAAGGATTCATTGACTGTCAGTTTTGAGAAATTCAATTCACATTCCATCCCGTTGAGATAAAGCTCTTTTAGGGTTGGAATCAAAAATAGGGAGGAAATATCCTCATAAGTAGAAACGCCGGTCAAATCCAGAATCTCCAGTCCCGGAATGTTGTTTATAAAACTCCAGCTGGGCAGATATCCATATAAATAAGTACATTTCAATTTTTTAAGTCCGGTCAGCCCTGCAAATGTTCCCGTATCATTAATCTGGCATCCGCTCATGGTCAAGGTTTCCAGCTGAGACATGTTTCTCAAAAATTCCACATTCTCCACGCCGGAGATGGTCAGTTCCGTCAGGCCGGTCAGTCCGCTCAAATCCGGCTCCCCGCAGCCGTAAGGCAGATCCAGAAACAGGGATTGTAATCCCGTCAGCCCGCTGATCGCGCTGCAGTCCGTCATGTCATTGCAGCTGTCAATGGAGAGGGAGGTCAGCGACGTATTGCCCGCCAGCCCGTTCACATGTAAAATGCTGGTGTCATCTAAGGAGAGGGAAGTCAGTTCCGGCATTTTTGAGACAAAGCCGATATCCCGAAGTCCCTCCGACTCAATCGACAATTCCTTCAGCCACGGCATCACCGAGAGCACAGAAAAATCAGTCACACCATCACAGGATTCCAGGGTCAAAGAAGTCACATTTTTCAAATTGGCCAGCATGGAAATGTCCGTCAAATGCCCACAGTAGAGCGACAGCTTTTCTAATTTCGGAAAACTGGAGAGTCCTTCCAGGCTTTCTAAGCTGGCGGTAATGTAGATTTCTCTGATCTGTGCCGCTTCGTCTCCCAGAATCTCTGCCAACTCCGCCGGGGAATCGCTGTAACAGCTGATTCCTTGAATCGGAAGCCCCTGCAGATCCCCAGGATGAATCGAACTGCTTAAATCCAGCTTCTTTAAACCGGTAAACCGGGCGAGCTGGGACGTATCCTGTTTGGCAGCATCCCTGGAAAGGGGCACCCAGGTCAGTTCGGCGTCCTCGATGGCGTAAGGGTCATCGTAACTGTATCCCACAGCCAGCACCGTGCCCATATCCGAGTATTTTGTGGCAATCCACTGGAATTTGGCCAGCTCCTGCTCGGTGATGGTATCCGCCGGTTTTCCCAAGGCCGCTTCCGCCATCATGGCAAAGGCTCCTGAAAATGGGGTATCAGGAATATTTGCCCCATCATCCTCAAAATCCTCCATATCATCCAGTCCCTGATTGGCTTCCGCCGCCGCAGATGCGAACATTTCCAACGCATCTTTCTTGGGATGATCCATGTTCCACCGGTTCATGAGTCCTCTAAAATTGATGGCAATCACCGCGACAATACCAAACACGACCAGGGCGGTTCCCCGTTTCCATCCATAAGGCTCCCAGCCGGTCTTTTTTTTCTGTGTTGAAGTGCCGGCGCCGCCGGATGTCCCGGAGGAAGCAGTTCCCTGGGTCTGCGGTGTGTACCAGGATGGCGGAGGCGTCCCCAGCCGTTCGTGGTCGCTGCCGGCATCTTCAATGATGTATTTGGTATGGCAGTATTCACAGACAGCAATATTCGGATTGTTCTCATCAATTTTCAGGGTACCGTTGCAGGCGGTACACTTTAATTCTGTCATTTTCATACGTAGTTCTCCCCTGAAGTTTTTTTACTGATCATTTTATAACATTACCGCTATTATAGCAGATAAATGCTGGGAAGGAAAAGGCTTTTTGGCTAAATTGTTTCACCTTGACACTTGCATTTCTTTGCACTATAATTTATTCAACGCGCAGATGAGAAGAGTACCATTTGGAAAGCATCCAGAGAGGGATACGGGGCAGGAAATCCTGACAGGCTGAGAGTATCCTGGCGGAACATGTGGGAAAACTAACTCGGAGCGGCCCCAATCAGGTCCGGTGATTCCGTTATCATCACAGATGAGATATTCCGTGGCCGGCATATTTGGCCGGTTCGGTACGTTGTACCCATGGAATTATGAGGGTGGAACCGCGAATGTTACATTCGCCCCTTGCGTTTTTGCTTATAGAAGACGCAGGGGGCGTTTTCTATTGGATTCGGATATTGATCAAGCAAAGCTGTAATCAGAAAGGAGAACAGACCAATGAAAATTACATTAAAAGACGGCACAGTGAAAGAATATGCCGGAGCAAAATCCGTGCTGGATATCGCGAAGGATATCAGTGAAGGCTTGGCGAGAGCCGCCTGTGCCGGCGAGGTGGACGGGGAGAGAGTGGACCTTCGGACCATGGTGGACCGGGATTGTCATCTCAGTATTCTCACCTTTGAGGACAAAGGCGGCAGAGACGCTTTCCACCACACCGCCTCCCATATTATGGCCCAGGCCATCAAGCGGCTTTACCCGGAGGCGAAGCTGGCCATTGGACCGTCTATCGACGACGGTTTTTACTATGACCTTGATATCGACACTCCGCTGACTACCGAGGACTTCCCAGCCATTGAGGCGGAGATGAAAAAGATTGTAAAAGAGGATTTAAAGCTGGAGCGGTTCGAACTTTCGAGAGCCGAAGCCATCCGGTTTTTTGAGGAGAAAAACGAGCCTTACAAAGTAGAACTGATCCGCGACCTCCCGGAGGACGCCGTTATCAGTCTTTACCGCCAGGGGGAATTCACCGACCTTTGCGCCGGCCCGCATTTAATGTCCACCAAACCGGTGAAAGCCATCAAACTGATGAAAAATGCCGGCGCTTACTGGCGCGGCGACGAGAAGAACAAGATGCTCACCAGAATCTACGGTACGGCTTACACCAAAAATGCGGATCTGGAAGAGTACGTGACCATGCTGGAGGAAGCTAAGAAACGCGACCACCGGAAATTGGGCAAAGAGCTTGGCCTGTTTCTGTTCACTGACGAAGGCCCCGGTTTTCCGTTCTTCCTGCCCAAGGGCATGGTTTTAAAGAATACCCTGATGCAGTACTGGCGTGAGATCCACGAGCGGGAAGGCTATGTGGAGATTTCCACCCCCATCATGCTGAACCGCCAGCTGTGGGAGACCTCCGGTCACTGGGATCATTATAAGGAGAACATGTACACCACGGTGATTGACGACGAAGACTTTGCCATCAAACCGATGAATTGTCCCGGCGGCATGCTGGTTTACAAATCCCAGCCCCACTCCTACCGGGAACTGCCGCTGCGTCTGGCGGAGGTGGGTCTGGTCCACCGCCACGAGAAATCCGGCGCTCTCCACGGCCTGATGCGGGTCCGCTGCTTCAACCAGGATGACGCCCACATTTTCATGACTCCGGAGCAGATCCGGGAGGAGATCAAAGGTGTGGTGCGGCTGATTGACGAGGTCTACCGTCTGTTTGGCTTCCAATATTTTATTGAGCTGTCCACCAGACCGAAGGATTCCATGGGAAGCGACGAGGACTGGGAGATGGCGACAGGCGGACTTCGGGACGCGTTGGAGGATATGGGCTTGGACTACATTGTCAACGAGGGCGACGGCGCTTTCTATGGCCCGAAGATAGATTTCCACCTGGTGGACGCCATCGGCAGAACCTGGCAGTGCGGCACCATCCAGCTGGACTTCCAGCTGCCACAGCGGTTCGGTGCTGAGTACAACGGAGCCGACGGGGAAATGCACCGTCCCATCATGATCCATCGTGTCTGCTTCGGTTCCATCGAGCGTTTCATCGGCATTTTGACGGAACATTTTGCCGGGAAATTCCCGACCTGGCTGTCACCGGTTCAGGTTAAAGTACTTCCGATCTCCGATAAATATCTGGATTACGGCCATCAGGTGGTGAGCCGCCTGAAAGCCGCCGGCATCCGCTGTGAGTGCGACGACCGCGCTGAAAAAATCGGCTACAAGATCCGCGAAGCCCGGAATGAGCGCGTTCCCTATATGCTGGTAGTCGGCCAGAAGGAGGAAGAAAGTGGTTTGGTATCCGTGAGAAGCCGTTATGAGGGGGACGAAGGACAGAAGGAGCTGGAGGAGTTTATCTCGGGGATTAGAAAAGAAATTGACACGAGAGAGCGGCGGGAAGAAAAGGTAGTTGAGGAAGCAAAATAGTAAAAATGATAAGAATAAGGAGTCAACAGGCCCAAAAATCTGTGGACTCCTTTTATAATTGTTAAATAGTTATCAATATATTGCCGTTTTTAGGTGTATTTGCTTTGTAATGTAAAATCTAGGTTAAATGTGCGTTAAATATCATCTCCCCCTATTGAGTGTTTTCCCATTTTCTGGCTATAATCTATGTGGAGTGGGATTTTACATACCGCTGATCTAAATTTAACAAAGGGAGAACATTTATGAGTATCATAGGGGTATTTAGCCTCCTGGGAGGGCTGGGGCTCTTCCTGTATGGGATGCAGATGATGAGTGGAGGTCTGGAGGCTGCCGCGGGCAACCGGATGAAACAGATCCTTGAGAAGCTGACGGCCAACCGGTTTTTAGGTGTGATCGTGGGAGCCGGGATCACGGCGGTGATTCAGTCGTCATCGGCTACCACGGTAATGGTAGTGGGATTTGTCAACTCGGGAATGATGACGCTGCGCCAGGCGGTCTGGATTATCATGGGCGCCAACGTGGGTACGACTATCACCGGACAGCTGATCGCGCTGGACGTGGGAGCCATCGCGCCGCTGCTGGCATTTGCCGGCGTGGTGATGGTGGTGTTTGTCAAGAAACTGAAGGTGCAGCATTTCGGCCAGATCGTGGCCGGGCTGGGAATTCTGTTTATCGGAATGGGAATGATGAGCGACGCCATGGTGCCGCTGAGGAATTCCGCCGCCTTCGTGGATCTGATGACGAAATTTTCCAACCCGCTGCTGGGTATTCTGGCGGGTGCCGTGTTTACGGCAGTGATCCAGTCATCCTCCGCTTCCGTCGGCATTTTACAGGCCCTGGCGGTCAGCGGGGTGATCGGTCTGGACAACGCGGTGTTCGTGCTGTTCGGCCAGAATATCGGTACCTGTATCACGGCCGTGCTGGCGGCGGTGGGAACCAGCCGGAACGCCAAGCGCGCCACGGTGATTCATTTAATCTTCAATGTGTTCGGAACGATTTTATTTACGGTCATCTGCATCGTTTCCCCATTGACGGCTTTCGTGGAAGGACTGACTCCGGGAAATCCGCCGGCGCAGATTGCCAATATGCATACGTTATTTAATATTGCCACGACGATCATTCTGCTGCCATTCGGCACCAAACTGGCGGTGCTGGCAGAACGGCTGCTGCCGGAGAAGCCGGGCGAAACCACCGGCGTTTACGCTCTGGAATTCATGAAACAGGCGGATTACCACGGCGAGCTGTCCATCGGCGCTTCCGCCATTGCCATCACCAGTGTGCGGAATGAACTGGTCCGCATGGCTGATATGGCCAGAGAAAATGTGGACATGAGTTTCCGTTCCATCTTAGAGCGGAAGCCGGAACTTGTAAAGCAGGTGGAGGAGCGGGAGGAGTACGTGGATTTCCTAAACCAGGAGATCACGAAAGGCATTTCCCGGATGATCGTGAATGAGGCCAACGACCGGGACTCAGAGCTGATCAGCGCCCTGTTCAAGGTGACCGGCAACTTAGAGCGGATCAGCGATCACGCTATGAACCTGGCCGGTTATGCCAGACTCATGGATAAACTCCACATTTCCTTGTCCAAATCGGCCAGCGCCGAGGTGGAGCAGATGCACCAGGTCAGCTTGGAGGCCATGAACACCATGTCCTGTATCCAGGAGGAGCCGGAAATGCTCTATCAGCAGATCGAGGAGCTGGAACAGAGAATCGACGACATGACCGCTATGTTTCGCAAGAGCCAGATCGGCCGCCTGCGGGACGGCAAATGCAATGAGGAAGCCTGCGTCATTTACTCGGAAATGCTTACTGATTTCGAGAGAATCGGCGATCATATCTTAAACATCGGCCAGGAGATGCGCGGCTGCCCGTCAGGCATCTAAAGCACGGCCTATCAAATCAGAAATTCAATGGATATCCCGGAGTAACCGTCACAAAATACGGTTTCCCCGGGATTTTTTGTCTTGCAAAGAAAAAAATGTTACAATGATTGTCACAACCTGCCATCACCTCTGTCTAATATAGAAAAGGAGGATATTCATATGAAACAACAGGAGATCAATCATCTCATAGACTCAGCCCTTGATGGAAATGCAGAAGGGCTGGAACAGCTTCTGCTCAGTGTCCAGGATCTTATTTTTAATTTATCCCTGCGGATGCTGGGAACCGTCCCCGACGCGGAGGACGCCACACAGGATATTCTGGTCCGCATTATGACCAGTCTCTCCACCTTTCGAAAGGAGAGCAGCTTCCAAACATGGGTATACCGCATTGCCATGAATTATCTGATTAACTACAAAAAATCCATGTTTGCCAAGCATCCTCTGGATTTTGAGTTCTACGGAAATGACATCCAATACGCCTCCACCGACGAGACTGAGCATCTGGTGGATGAGATGACGAGAAAAACCATGGCGGAGGAACTGAAAATGTCCTGCACCAACGTGATGCTCCAATGCTTAGATCCCGAGAGCCGCTGCATTTTCATCTTGGGGACCATGTTTAAGGTGGACAGCAGGATCGCGGGGGACATCCTGAATATGACCGCGGAGAACTACCGCCAGAAGCTGTGCCGGGTGCGCAAAAAAGTGGGAGACTTTTTAGCGGCCTATTGCGGACTGAGCGGAACCGGCTGCTGTTCCTGTGAAAAACGGGTGGGCTACGCCATTTCCCAGCACCGCATCAATCCGGAAAAACCGGAATTTCTGAAGTTGAAGACGGCGGACAAAGACGTCATGGCGGCATTTAAAAATGAGATGGAACAGCTGGACGAGCTGTCCCTGGTCTTTGAAGAACTGCCGGATTATCAGTCACCGGCGGCAGTTAAAAAACGGATTTCATCCCTGATTCAGTCATCTCAGTTTCAGGCGATTCAGAGTTTCTAGGAGGAAACCATATGAGCAGGATATTACAATATTTATCGGATTTGGAACAGAACAATGAGAGGGAATGGTATCACGCTCACAAAGCGCAGTATCAGGAGGCCAACCGGGAATTTGAGGAGATCATCGCCGGTCTGATTGAGGAGATTGGAAAGGTGGACAGCAGCATTTTATTTCATGAGCCGAAAGAACTGACCTTCAAACTGGTGCGGGATACCCGGTTCAGTCACGACAAATCGCCCTATAATCCGTCCTTCCGGTGCCATATCTCATCGAAGGGCAAGCTTCCCATTCCGGTGGGATATTTCCTTTATGTCCAGCCGGGGGGACGTTCGTTCCTGGGCGGCGGCCTGTTTGCGGACATGTTTAAGGACGCCACGGCTATGGTGAGAGATTATATTGCTTCGCATGGGGAGGCGTGGGAGGAGATTCTCACGGCAGAGCCTTTCCGCCAGAATTTTACCGTCCGGGGAACCGCTCTCAAAAAGGTCCCGGCAGGTTACGACAAGGACCATCCCCAGGCCGAATATTTAAAATTCAAAAGCTGGTTTATCGAGGACCCGTTTGAGGATGCGCTGGTTGAGGACCCGGAAGCATTTATCCGTTACGCCACGGAGCGTTTTCTGGGTATGAAGCCGTTTAACGACTACTTAAACCGGGCGCTGGTGAATTTTAAAATGCCGGAGAGATAGGGAAAGAGAAGAAAATAAAAGAAAAACATCACATGCAGGTGTCCGGATGACGGCGCCTGCATTTTTTGTTTCATAGGAAAGTTCGTCCTATGAAACAAAAACCCTCCGGGGGGATGCGCACTCCGCGCTAAGGAAATATGGCCGCTGAAGCGACCGCGCTCCGGCGCGAGAGTCCGGCAAGCCGGAATCTTTTTTCTGAGCAGAAAGGATACCTGCAGGGAATCGTGCGCATACTAGGGAGTAGATGGAAATTGATTCCATTTTCCAAAATGGTTGCACAATTCGCACAATTTTACTATACTTATAACGTTGACATCAAGAGTAGAAGGAGAAGAAATACAATGAAGGAACAAAAAGACTTTAAGCCGTATATCCCGGCTGACAGGGTCACGCCGGAAATTACCGTGACATCCATTCTGATGGGTATTCTTCTGGCGGTGATTTTTGGCGCGGCCAACGCTTATCTTGGACTGCGCGTGGGTATGACGATTTCCGCATCGATCCCGGCGGCCGTAATCGCGATGGGAGTGATCCGCCAGATCATGCGCAAGAAATCCATTCTGGAGAGCAATATTGTGCAGACCATCGGATCGGCCGGAGAGTCCCTGGCGGCAGGGGCGATCTTTACGTTGCCGGCGCTGTTTTTGTGGGCGGCCGAGGGCAAGATGGAGACCCCGGGCATTCTGGAAATCACTATGATTGCCCTGATCGGCGGTATTTTGGGCGTGCTGTTTATGGTGCCCTTGCGAAATGCATTAATTGTGAAGGAGCACGGCATTCTTCCGTATCCGGAGGGAACGGCCTGCGCGGAGGTTCTTCTGGCCGGTGAGGAGGGCGGCGCCAACGCGTCCACCGTATTTGCCGGTATGGGAATTGCCGCCATATTTAAATTTGTGATTGACGGACTGAAACTGGTTCCAAGCGAGGTTTCGTTCCGTGTGAAGGGTTACGCGGGAGAGATCGGCACCCAGATTTACCCGGCAGTGATGAGCGTGGGTTACATCTGCGGGCCGAGAATCTCTTCTTACATGTTTGCCGGCGGTATCGTGAGCTGGCTGGTACTCATTCCTGCCATCGTACTGTTTGGCGCGGATCTGCTGCTGTATCCGGGCACGAAGCCCATCGGGCAAATGTTTGCGGAGGGCGGAGCAAGCGCCATCTGGGGAAGCTACATCCGTTACATCGGAGCGGGCGCGCTGGCGGCCGGCGGCATTATCAGTCTGGTGAAATCCCTGCCGTTGATCATCCGCACCTTCGGGGATGCCATGAAAGGCTTAAAAGGCTCCAGAAGCGTGGGCAGCAGCCGTACCGACCAGGATTTAAACATGAACGTGATTCTGATCGGCATTGCGCTTCTCACCCTGTTAATCTGGCTGGTACCGGTGATTCCGGTGACGCTGGTCGGTGCAATTATCGTGGTAATTTTCGGATTTTTCTTTGCCACCGTATCGTCCAGAATGGTCGGTTTGGTGGGAAGCAGCAACAACCCGGTGTCCGGCATGGCGATTGCAACCCTGCTGATCGCCACCATCATTTTGAAAATGACCGGCGACAGCGGAATCCACGGGATGCAGGGAGCCATCGCCATCGGCTCCATTATCTGTATTGTCGCGGCGATTGCGGGAGATACCTCCCAGGATTTAAAGACCGGTTATCTGCTCGGAGCAACGCCGAAGAAGCAGCAGATCGGTGAGTTTGTGGGCGTCATCTCGGCGGCATTTGCCATCGGCGGCGTGCTTTACCTGTTAAATGCAGCCTGGGGTTTCGGCTCCGAGGAACTGGGCGCTCCCCAGGCCATGCTGATGAAAATGATCATCGAGGGAGTCATGGAGAACAGTCTTCCATGGGCGCTGGTGTTCATGGGCGTGTTCCTGGCCGTGGCCGTGGAGGTGGTGGGGATTCCGGTGCTTCCGTTTGCCATCGGTGTGTACCTTCCGGTTCAGCTGAATGCCTGCATCATGGTGGGCGGTCTGGTTCGTCTGGCGCTTGATCGGATGAAGAGAGACGAGAAGGAAAAAGAGGCCATCGTCAGCGACGGAATCCTCTACTGCTCCGGTATGATCGCCGGGGAAGGTCTAGTGGGAATCCTGCTTGCGCTGTTTGCGGTGTTCGGTATAGACAAGGCCATTGATCTGTCCGGAATTTTGAATCTGCCGCCGGCAGTGTCCTATGCGGGAAGCCTGATCGTCTTCGGGCTGGTGGTGCTGACCCTGCTCAAATTCTCTTTGTGGAAGAAGCGTGGGGCGGCATAACCTTTTGCTGGGAGATGATGATAAGAAATGTTGATAAGAAAAAAAGAAAAAGAACAGAAAAGTTCAGAAAATTATCTGGAACGGAAACCCATGCGGCCGGAGGGAATCCCCTGGTCCACCGATGAATCGGGCATTGTGACGCTGGATCTTAAAAATACCGGCGTCTTCAACCGTCTGGCCCAGAAGCTGTTCCACAAACCGGAGGTGACCCACATCCATCTGGATTCCATCGGCAGCTTTGTGTGGCCGCTGATGGATGGGGAGAAGAATATCATTGACCTGGGAAAGCTGGTGGAGGAAGAGTTTGGGGAGAAGGCTGCGCCGCTCTACGAGCGGCTGGCAAAATATTTTCAGATTTTGGACAGTTATCACTTTGTAGTTTGGAATTAAAGCATTTCCATAAAAAAGGAAGAGTACCGTCAATCTATGGATAGTCATGGATGGCGGTACTTTTTGTATTATGGTATAATTTAGAAAAGCCGTTTTGCTGCTGAGACGATACGGACAAAGGAGAATGTCGTCCATTGAGTACCGCTGACATCAAAATAGCAGAAACTATCATGAATTAAAATCTCTCTTCCTCTACAATAGGAGGTATGACAAAGAGGAAGGAGAATATAAACAATGAAATGCATGACAAGAACGATGGAACTTTCTGGGAGCAGTTATGAGATTGGGAGGAAACTGGGGGAGATCACGGCTTCAATTCCTCCGCTGAAAGCGGTGCATACGGCCGGGTTCCCGGAGTTTGACGAGGCGGAAGTGGAGGAAGCGAGAGCCTTGTTTGGCCGCTGGTGTCCGGGGCTGAATGAGGAACTTTCCGGGTTTGCGGAGGTGCTTGGAGTACCAGCAAAACAGATTGTCTACTATGCCATGACGAGCCTTCGCCCTAACTGCAGCCAGATTGCCGTGCTGCCGTCCATGACGGAGAGCGGCGAACTGCTGGTAGCCCGCAGCTATGAGTTTCACCCGGAGATGGAAGATTTTACCCTGGTAAAGACCAGTGTCACCGGGAAATATACCCATATGGGAACCACCGTTCTTCAGTTTGGAAGAGAAGATGGTTTCAATGAGTGCGGACTGTCTGTTACTATGAGTTCCTGCGGGTTCCCTGTGGGAGCGGACAAAAACATGCGCCGGCCGAAGTTAAAAGGGCTGCAGTACTGGGCGGTGATCCGTTCCGTGCTGGAAAACTGCAAAGACGTGGAGGAGGCCCTGGCTTACGTGAAGGAAATGCCTATCGCCTACAACTTAAATATGATACTGGCAGATAAATCCGGCCAGATGGCCTTAGTGGAGACGCTGGACGGGCGTATGGCGGTGAGACGGCTTCCGGATGAGAGTGGGGAGCAGTATCTTTGTGCCACCAACCATCAGGTGCTTCCGGAACTGATCCCTTGTGAGCCGGTGGCTATGCGCCATTCCCTGGTGCGTTACCACTGGATTCGGGAGACTATGGACAAGGCCAAGGCCGGCAAGGTCAGCCGGGAAATGCTCAAGGACATGCTGCTGTCCAAGTATCCGGAGGGACAGTGCTGTCATTTCTATCAGGATTTCTTTGGGACCACCAAAAGCATGGTGATCAGCCCGGCCGCCGGTACCATCGAACTGTGCTGGGGCGGGGAGGCGGAAAATGGCTGGCAGATTTATGAGATTGACAAGCCGCTGGCATGTTCCATGAAGGAAATTGAAGTTCACAATGTACCGTTTACACCGGATTTAGGGGAGTTCCTTCCCATCGAGTAAGTGGAGCGGGGGCAGAGAGACCAGAGGGATATTAGAGGGAGACCAGTGACAGGAGGAGAGCAGATATCATGAACTACCTGGAGATATTGCAGCGCGCCATCATTTATATTGAGGAACATTTAGGGGAGAATATCACGGTGGAGGAGGTGGCCCACGAGGCGGGGTACTCCTACTATCATCTCACCAGACAGTTTCAGGCGGTTCTGGGAGAAAGTATCGGCAGCTATTTAAAGAGGCGGCGCTTGTCGGAGGCGGCCAAACGGCTGGTTTATTCCGAACAGCGGATTCTCGATATCGCGCTGGAATGCGGGTTTGAGTCCGGTGAGGCGTTCAGCCGCGCATTCAAGGCGGTGTACCGGATGAGTCCCAGTGTCTACCGGAAAAACAGGCTGGATCTGATCGTCAGCAACAAGGAACCGCTTAGTACGGAACTGATCAGGCACAGGGCCAGCAGCATTACCGTTCATCCGAAGGTGGTGGAACTTCCTGATTTAAAAGCGGCCGGAATGCGGGGACAGACCACGCTGCGAAATAATGTGGTTCCACAGCTCTGGGGCCGGTTTATGTCTGTGGTGGATCAGGTGCCCCATCAGAAACCGGGGGGAATGGGACTTGGCATTTGCGAGGCGAGCGGTGAGAATTATTCGCTGTCTGTCATGAATGACGATGCGCTGTTTACTGAGGTGGTCGGGGTGGAAGTGGATTCCTTTGACGGGCTGCCGGATCTGTTTGTGCCGAAAACGGTGAAGGGGGGCCGCTATGCGGTGTTTACCCACAGGGGGAGCCTGGCAATGCTTCGAAAAACCTTTGATTATATCTGGGGGACCTGGGTGTTTAACACGAAAGAGGTGTTGGACGAGCGGGAAGATTTTGAGAGTTACGACGAGAGGTTTTTGGGATTTGACCATCCGGATTCGGAGATGGACATCTATATTCCGATCAAATAAAGTTTTGGGGCCGGACCTAGATTTTGGTTGACAGGAGGTCCGGCCATGTGTATACTATGGATTAGTATAAAACGAAAGGGGAGAATTTTTTGTTAAGTGTTTCTATGATGGAGAATTAATCAATTTATGAGTGATTGGCGAAAGCTGTCTGGTTATTCAGGCTGTTTTTGGCGTACCATAAATCCATGATAGAAATTACACTGCACAGAAATTTTCTTTCTCATATTCCCGGAGTAAGACCTATGTGGCATGTATGTAATTATGGATGCTCATAGGTTTTTTTAATTCTCTTTTTTATGGGCTGTTGGACGGAAAAGGAACGATTGAAAAATAAGAAAGAGGAATCACAATTGAATAAAACATTTGAATTATTAGGATATCAGAATATCATTGAAGAATTGCGGGAATATGCAGTTACACCGAAAGGACGGGAACTGGCGGGAGAGCTGGCGCCGTTTTTGTCGGAGGCGAAGTTAAAGAAAAATATGAGGGATACCACCCAGGCCAGGCAGATGCTGGACGACCTGGGGGCGCCTCCATTTCCGGCGATGGAGCATGTGGAGGAATATGTGACGAAGGCGGTGAAAGGAGAACTTCTGCTGCCGGAGCAAATGGAACAGATCGGATTTTTCTTAGTAGCGGTGCGGCGGATGCGGTTGTATCTGGAAAAGGGGAAGGACAAACAGATCGGTCTGGCATTTTACTGTGATAATCTGATGGAAGCCGGCGGGCTGCTAGAGGAGATCGAGAAATCCATACGGGGCGGCCGGATTGACGACTATGCTTCCAACACCCTGCGGGATATCCGGCGGGAGATTCAGTCGCTGGAAGGAAAGATCAAGGAGAAAGCAGAGAGTACGCTGCGGGCTGGTAAGGCGTATGTGGCCGACTCCTTTGTGGTGAACCGAAACGGGAGAATCTGTATCCCGGTGAAGAAGGAGTACAAGGCTAAGATTCCGGGAACGCTGGTGGATAAATCCTCCACAGGTGCGACTCTGTTTATCGAGCCGCAGGCAGTCTCGAAGCTGCGGGACGAATATGAGCTCTGCCGGATTGAGGAGGACACGGAAGAACGGAGGATTCTCTATACGCTGATGGACCGGATTGCGGAACATGAGGCGGAGATTCTGGAGGATATCCGGGTGGTGGTGTTGCTGGACTTCATGTTCGCAAAGGCGAAGCTGAGCGCCAGGATGAATGCCATTCCGCCGAAGATCAATATGGACCGGTATATCCGGATGAAAACGGCCAGACATCCCATGCTGCGGGAGGAAGAGTGTGTGCCGCTGGACTTTGAGATCGGCCATGGCATCCGCGGCATCGTGATCACCGGACCGAATACCGGGGGAAAGACGGTGGCCATGAAGACGGTGGGACTTTTGAGCCTGATGGCCTGCTCGGGGCTTCATGTGCCCTGTGAGGAGGCTGATATCGCCATGAACAGCCAGGTGCTGTGCGATATCGGAGACGGGCAGAATATCTCGGACAATCTGTCTACCTTTTCGGCTCATATCCGCCAGGTGAATGAGATCCTTCAGTCGGTCAATGAGGAGAGTCTGGTGCTGCTTGATGAATTAGGCTCCGGCACGGACCCGGCGGAGGGCATGGGAATCGCCATTGCGGTGCTGGAGGAACTGAGAAAAAGCGGCTGTCTCTTCCTGGTGACCACCCATTATCCGGAGGTGAAGGAGTATGGGGAGCGGCATGAGGAGATTGTCAACGCCAGAATGGCATTTGACCGGGAAAGTCTGCGGCCACAGTACCGGCTGGAGATCGGGAAGTCGGGTGACAGCTGCGCGCTGTATATCGCCAAGCGGCTGGGGGTGCCGGATGAGGTGCTCCTTCTGGCGGCGAAGGAAGCCTACAAGGAACAGGCGGATGATTTGATCCGGGAACTGGAACTGGAAAGTGGAAGCGGCCGGGACAGGGCCGGGAAGCGGAAATCCGCGGAGAGGAAAACACCACGGGTGGAGCGGCAGGCTGAGGTAAAGAGGGAGGCCGTCCACGGGGAAGCATTTACCAGAGGGGACAGCGTGACGGTGTCGCCGGAGCAGGTGATCGGGATTGTGGTGAAACCTGCGGATAAAAACGGGGATGTGCTGGTGCAGATCCACAAAGAGAAAAAGCTGGTCAGCCATAAGCGGCTGAAGCTGAAGGTGGCGGCGACGGAACTGTATCCGGAGGATTATGATTTCTCCATTATATTTGACACCGTGGAGAACCGGAAGGCGAGACACCAGCTTGGGAAGAAATACCAGGAGGGGCTTACGGTTCCCGCAGAGGACGCAACTTATGAGACAGGAAAGCATTAGCAGGGAGTATTATGAAGAAGATAGAAGAGAATTGTGTCAGGGATGAAGTCAGAGATATGAAATCTCAGGTGATTAAATCAGATGGCGTAGGAGTAGAACCGCAGACTGATGGGGGAGTGGGGCCACAGACTGGCGTAGGAGTGGAGCCACAGACTGGCGTAGGAGTGGAACCACAGACTGGCGTAGGAGTCGAACCACAGGCGTCCGAAGGAGTCGAACTATCGTGTTCTGGGGCAGCAGCCGGGCCGGCCGGCTGGCAGAAGAAGTTTTTCACGATCGCCATCGGTCAGGCGGTGTCCCTGGTAGGCAGTTCGGCGGTTCAGTTTGCACTGATCTGGTGGCTGGCCAGCGAGACCGAGTCGCCGATGATGATGGCCATGTCGGGGCTGGTGGCATTTCTGCCGCAGATCATCCTGGGACCGTTTGCCGGTGTGTGGATCGACCGGCTGAAGAGAAAATATGTGGTGATTGCAGCCGATTTATTTATGGGGATTGTGGCGGTGGTATTTGCGGCGGTCCTTTGGACGGGGCATCCGCCTTACTGGTCGGCGCTGCTGATCCTGGGAGTGCGGAGCATCGGCAATGTATTCCATACCCCGGCCATCCAGTCCGTGATCCCACAGCTGGTGCCGGTGGACAAATTGGTCAAGGCCAACGGCTGGAGCCAGTTTATGCAGTCGGGGGCCTTTATGCTGGGTCCTGTGCTGGGAGCGGCGCTGTATGCGGCATTTCCGCTTCCGGTGGTGCTGCTCACCGATTTTTTGGGAGCGCTGGTGGCCAGTATCACGGTGGCGGTTGTGGAGATTCCGGAGCCGGAGCATAACAACC
This sequence comes from Bacteroides thetaiotaomicron, assembly GCA_034142505.1. Taxonomy (GTDB): domain Bacteria; phylum Bacillota; class Clostridia; order Lachnospirales; family Lachnospiraceae; genus Hungatella_A. The sequence continues at coordinate 28,271 of JAWZDV010000013.1, read as the reverse complement.
AGCGGGTTCCCCATTTCCTGCGGGAAATGAAGGAGGGGGCCCAGATCTTTTTGAAAGATAAGCAGCTGCTGTGGCTGCTGATTGCGGGAACGGTCAGCATGGTATTCTTCATGCCGCTGTCCTCCTATTACCCGCTGATGTCCAGCAGCTATTTTAACGGGACTGCCTGGCATGGGAGCGTGGTGGAATTCGCCTACGCCTTTGGCATGATGGGGGTATCTGTTGGGTTTGGAAGTTTAGGAAAAGTGAATAACAAGATGCGTATGGCCTTCATCGGCCTGGGAGGAATCGCCGTGACCTGCTTTATCTGCGGCATCCTTCCTCCCACCATGGGCGCCTGGGCGGTATTCGCCTTTGTCTGCGTCCTCATGGGCGGTTTTGGCTCTGTGTACAACATCCCCTGCATCGCTTACATGCAGGAAACCATACCACCGGAAGCCCAGGGAAGAGCATTTTCCCTGATCGGAACGCTGATGTCGCTGTCCATGCCGGCAGGCCTCCTTCTCTCCAGTCCGGTGGCGGAACACTACGGGGTGTCCATGTGGTTTCTGATCGCCGGTATCGGCACCGCCCTGGCGGTGGTGTTGTGCAGCATTGGGAGAGCAAGGGCGGAAAGGAAATAGACATATAGTTAAAATATCCGGTCGGAATATCTCAGAGATGTTCCGGCCGAATTTCTATTTAATGGACTTCCTCTTCAGACATATCATACTCCTGATTGTCATCCGCAAGTTCCATCGGATCATCATCATCGCTGCTGTGCATATATTCCCGGGCGCTGACGCGGTTTCGCATGCGTTCTTCCTCCACTTTGGCGGAGAGCATCTCTTTGACGCGGTCACTGTCCTTGATATTGGTGATCTTTAAGCATTTTAAATCTAAGTCTGTGCTGTCAATGTGGATGGTGCCCAGGCCGAAGATGCGCTGGATCAGGCTCTTATTTAAACTGATGTTTAAAATCCGGTAAAGGCGCACTTCCTCTTCCTTAGTATTCAAAAATCCGGTCTCCACGAAGAGACGGCCTTCATCCATGCCGTACTTGGTGAAAGTCCATGGAAGACCGCACCATAAGCGTTTTCTGTCATACCAGATCATGTTTTCTTTGTTCATAACGTTGCTCTCCTTCTATTTCATTCATCCAATATCTCCGTTACTCTTCCTCATCCGATAAGATAATGCGGGCAAGCCTCATCTTTTCCTCCTGGGAGAGGTTGTTCCTGCTGCGGGTGTAAACGGTGATGACGTCGTTGTAGGTAGGCTTTTTCTCCACCGCCTTGCCAGTATCATCAAAATCATCCAGAGACAGTCCCAGCACACGCGCAATGGCCTTCAATGTCTCCAGCTTCGGGTCTTTTGTGGCCCCGCTTAAAATCTTGTTGAGAGTTCCCAGAGGGACACCGGACCTTCTGGAAAGCTCTTCTGTGGTAATTCCCAGTTTTTTCTTATATTCTGCGATCTTTTCTAACCCCATCTGAGTAAACCTCCTTATAATCATAGTTTACAGAGAAAGAGAGTCATTGTCAAACAAAAATTGATACTTAACGGTAAAATTTTCGAGAAAAATGGTTGACTTTTACCGTTAAATATAGTATTTTAGAAATATAAATAACCGTTAACGGTAAAAATAGATAAGAGGCAGAGACAAAACAAACATACGTTCGATAATGATAGTATACCATTGCAGGGAACGCATGTCAACGGGTATGATGGAGGAGGACAACCATGGACAGGAATTTATTGATTCAGTACAGCAGTGTAAAGGAAGAGATTCGGGATATCCGAAGAAGGATTGCCAAGCTGGAGAAATTTTTAAACGCGCCCCACCAGGTGGCGGATACGGTGAAAGGGACCAGGAAGGACGGGACCTACGGGAATATCAGGAGCACCGGTTATCCCATACCGGAATATTATTGCAAGAAGAAAATGCTGGAGCTGTTGAAGGAACGGCTGAGGGGAAAGGAACGGGAGCTGATGGGATTGCTGTGTGAAGTGGAGGAGGATATTGAGAGCATAGAAAAACCCGATCTCAGAGTCATGTTCCGTCTGCATTATCTGGACGGCCTCCCCTGGATCAAGGTGGCCCGGAAGATGAACGACCTGTTTCCGAAAAAGCAGGTACCTTACTCCAAGGACAGCTGCCGGATGAGAAACAACCGTTTTTTTGCAAAAATTTAAAATAGAATGTTAACATATATTTATACATTCTTAAATAGAAATTTCTCCCATCCTATGATAAAATAAGAAAGACAAACAGCAACAACTAAATTTAAAAGAGGTACAACCAATGGAAAACATTTCAAAATACATATCATTTATCCAGGAAGCCGAGAAATTGAAATCGGTTCTCCGCACTGCCTGGTCTTCGACGGGCCGGGAGGAGAGTACGGCGGAGCATAGCTGGAGGATGGCTTTGCTGGCTGGGGTGGTTTTGAAGGAGTATCCGCAGCTGGACGGGCAGAGGGTTTTGATGATGTGTCTGATTCATGATCTGGGGGAGATTTATGGAGGAGATATATCGGCGAATCTGCTGCCGGACGCGGATGAGAAATATCAGATGGAATTCGATGCGGTGCAGCAGGTATTTGGTCTGCTGCCGGAGGAGCAGCGGGACGAACTGCTGGCTTTATGGCAGGAATACAATGACGATTCCTCGCCGGAGGCCCACCTGGTGAAGGCCCTTGACAAGGCGGAGACTATTATCCAGCACAACCAGGGGAAGAATCCTCCGGGCTTTGACTATGATTTTAACTTAGAGTACGGCGCGGCGTATTTTAAACAGGACTCATTCCTGCAGGGGATGCGCAAACAGCTTGATGAGGAAACCAACAAGCGCTGGCAAGAAGAAAAGGAATACCTGTAATACGAAGAAAATCGACAATACATAAAAATGTGAAATACAACAGATCGGACAATGGAGGAAGCGCGTATGAAGAAAGTGGCAGTATTAGGTGGAATTGTGATTGTGCTGATAGCAGTGATAAAAATCGGCAGCATCTTTATTTCCCCGTCGGACAAGAAACCAACGGAGGACCAGACCAGCACCCAGGAGACAACCCAGATGATGACGGTGGCCCCGGGAACGACCAAGGCGCGCGAACCGGTAACCATTGAGATTGAAAATGGTGGCGGCGATGAAAATGATGCGCTGGAGACATTACCAGTAGATGATTCGGAGGTTCCGGCAGGGCAGGATTCCTTACAGCCGGCCACAACGACAACAACTGCGGCGGCCACCAAAGCTGCAGGAGCGACTACCAAAGCAGCGGCAGCCGCCACCAAGGCCCCGGCCAATTACACGGTAAAAGACATCGAGAGTAAAACCATGTACGCTACCAAGAGCGTCCGGGTTCGCGAGAGTGCTTCCACAGACTCAGAAGTCGTAGGCGGCCTGACACCGGGACAGGATGTGAAGGCAACCGGAGAGACCAGCAACGGCTGGATTCGCGTTTCCTATAATGGAAGCACTGCATACGTATCCAAATCCTATTTGTCAACCACCAAACCGGATGTGGCAAAAGAGACAACTGCCGCCAAAAAATCCAACACAAGCAGCAGCGGATCGACAAACAATACAACCAAGACCACAAAGGCGGCACAAAAGGAGACAACCGCCGCGGCCCCGACAACGGCAGCCGCCGATGAGACCATCGCTCCATTCCCGGGCTGATCCCGGTAAGCGGATGAAGAGTCCGTATTTTCCAGACCACAGAAAGGCAGTAAACGTAACAGGTACAATGACATGACAAATGATTTGACAAAAGGGAGTCCGCTCAGACTCATTATCGGGTTTATGATACCCACATGCTTAGGAAATCTATTCCAGCAGTTTTACAATCTGGCAGACTCCATCATCGCCGGGCGTTTCATCGGCGTGGATGCATTGGCGGCCATCGGCAGCACCACATCCCTGCTCTTCCTGGTCATCGGGTGGTTAAATGGAATCACCAGCGGTTTTGCCATCATTATCGCCCAGCAGTTCGGAGCGAAACGGTATGACCGGATGAGGCATTATCTGGCCCAGTCCATCTACCTGTGCATGGCGTTTGTCGTTGTGATGACCGCAGGCCTGTCTCTGATGAATTACCCCATTCTCCGGATGATGAACGCACCGGAGTCCATCATCGGTGAGACCGGCGCCTATATGGCTGTGATCTACGCCGGACTGATCGTGACGGCAGCTTACAATGCCTTAGCGGCTGTGCTTCGCGCCCTGGGAGATGGAAAATCTCCCCTGTATTTTCTGATGATATCGGCCGTATTAAATATCATCCTGGATGTTGTGTTCATCGTATATTTCCACTTGGGAGTAGTGGGCTGTGCATACGCCACCGTCATTGCCCAGGCGGTATCGGCCTTATTGTGCCTGCTATACATTATCAAAAAATTTGATATCTTAAAGTTGCACAAACCTGATTTTGAGCCGTCCGCCCGGAGCATGGGCCAGCTGCTCGCCATCGGGATTCCCATGGGACTGCAGTTTTCCATCACAGCCATTGGAACCATTATTGTCCAGAGTGCAATCAATGTATTCGGCTCCATTTACATTGCCGGATTTGCCGCCGGCGGAAAGATTCAGAACATGGTCAGCACGGTGTATGTGGCCTTCGGCGCGACAATTGCCACCTTCGTAGGCCAGAACCGGGGGGCCGGCAGGATGGACCGGGTAAAAGAGGGCGTCAAGGTGACCCAGATCCTGCTTCTGATTTGGAGTTTCTTAATGATGCTGACAGTTCATTTCTTCGGGAAATATTTTATCACGATATTCGTGGACCCATCGGAGACGGAGGTGGTGGAAGCGGCCATCACGTATTTCCGGGTGGTGTCCTGGTGTTATCCGTTCCTGGGAAGCATTTTCCTTTACAGAAATGCACTGCAAGGACTAGGCTATGGCCTGATCCCCATGCTAGGCGGTGTGTTCGAACTGCTGGCTAGAGCGGCAGTTGTGATGGCGCTCAGTGGTTTTGCCGGCTACGCCGGCGTCTGCATGTCCGACCCCGCCGCCTGGATCGCCGCATTGATCCCAATCGTGCCCTATTATTTTTATAAAATGAAAAAGGTGGATTCCGCTGGAACGTACAAGTGACCAACAAAGTCCCCAAGCCAAGTTCCTAAATCAAGTTCCCTAAATAAGCAAAGAAAGACAAAGAGGTGTAAAGTATGAAAATTATCTATGCAATCGTAAGTTCCGATGATGGCACAAGAGTAACAGATGTGTTAAACGAGCACCAGTTCAGCGTCACAAGACTGGCCACCACCGGTGGCTTCCTAAAAAAAGGAAACTCAACCCTCCTAATCGGTACAGAGGAAGAGCGTGTCAACGAAGCCATCGAGCTGATCAAAGACACCTGCGGCAAACGCCAAAAGATCACCTGCAATGTCCCCGCCCCCAACATTGCCTCCATATCCGCCGGCTACATGATGATGCCCATGACCGTAGAATTAGGCGGAGCAACGATTTTCGTAACCGATGTAGAACGTTTTGAAAAGATATAATCCTAGCGATGAAAGACCGTCACGCCCCTGTGACGGTCTTTCATCGCTAGGCTCCCCCTCTGCAAATTCTCTTACATCATCCCCATTTGCCTTTACGTTAACCTCCATGCAATCCCCAATCAATCTTTTACAGGCCGGAATGAGTTGAAAGTCTGCACGATTTAAGGATAGAGTTTCTGTGTAAGCCCCCAGTGCGCGAGACTCTATTTTTGTAGTAACAATAAAATATTCTGAAAACTCTACAAATAAACAAGAAAAACAGAAGAAATATTGTATAAAAATACAAACAATTGCAAAAAATATAATCAATTACAGTATAGACAAAAAATAAATAAAAAATCCACAAAAAGTGTTGACAAATACAAACTCTTAGTCTATAATAAAGCCATAAACAAAAGAGAAATAACAAAACAAGTTAACAGGAAAGAGGTTAACAAATCTAAGAAAAGGAGGTACAGTCCACCAAAGTCATAAGTCTCGTTTAGTTTATAAATCTTATTATAAACTGAACAATAGGAAAAACCAATCTACTATTACCAGTGAAAACCGAATCCGATTTGAACACTATGGAATTGAACATCTAAATAAAAGTGATTCTTATTGAAATCAGAAATGTCGTTTTAGTGATATGACGAGAAAGTATTATTAGGACGGAAAAGATTTTCAAACGATCACATTTAGAAGATATGAAAATGAGAAATGAAAAACGATACATAGACAAACGGTAAGTAACATAGTAGAGAGGGGTTAGAAAATTTCATATAGAGTTGGTAGTACAGCACGTAAAGGCATAAAGTACTACGAAGGAGAGCAATACGTAAAGCAAAATCCAAGCAATACAGAAAGTGATGTGAAAAGCAGTACAAGAAGTAATGTAAAAAAGCACTACAACATGTAATGTGTAAACACTACAAAAGTAATGTAATAAGCAATACGAGCAGTAATGTAATAGCAGTACAAGATGTAATGTTAAGGGCGATACGTAGTGCAGTATGAAAAAGTAAAAAACAAAGGACTAGCAAGAATTACATAAAGAACAAATACAATTAAAAAGTGAGGTAGTAGTCCAATGGACGAGATAGTTTAGAAACGAGTATCGATGAGAAGTAGATGTCGGTACTCGTTTCTATTTGCTTTTTTATGGAATCAATCATCCAGACCTTCTAAGTCGAACGGCGGTGTGTATTCTTCTTTGGCACTGCTTTTTTTCTGCATAAACCCCATGGTAAGGCCCAGATCCAGGGCTGTGTTTACAACTTGATCATATTCATAGGTGGTGATCCGCCGGTTGATTTCCGGGTGTTCGCTGCTGCGGTGGTAGGGGGTGTACTGGCTCATCAGGCTGATGAGGTAGTGGTCCTTTGGCAGCGTATCCGTTATCCAGTGGAGCAGGCGGATGGAATCTTTCCTGGCGCCGGGGAGTACCATATGGCGGATGATGACGCCGGAGCGCATGAGAGCAGGAGCAGAGGCGCCGGTGGTCTGAGACACCGGCGCAGTTGTGTATACCGGCGGTCCGGTCTGGGCAATCATCTGGCCGATGGCGGCGGCAGCGACAGGGAAATAGTCTTTGGCCTGTGAATATTTGGCTGAGAGTTCAGTGCTGTAATATTTAAAGTCGGGAAGCCAGATATTGACGTAGTCCTTCAAGAGTTTCACTGTCTCCACGCGCTCATAGCCGCCGCAGTTATAGACGACAGGGATGTCCAGCCGGTGGCGGACCAGGTCCAGCGCGTTTAGAACGGAGGGCAGATAGTGAGTGGCAGTCACCAGATTGATATTGTGGGCGCCCTGGTCCTGAAGGCGGAGGAAGCAGTCGGCCAGCTGACGTTCGGTCAATTCTTTTCCAAAGTTCTCCTGGCTGATCTTGTAATTCTGGCAGAAGCAGCAGCGTAGTGTACAGCCGCTGAAGAAGACGGTGCCGCTTCCGTTAACGCCGCTGATGCAGGGTTCCTCCCAGTGGTGGAGGGCGGCCCGGGCCACTTTGACGGTGGAGCCGCTCCGGCAGAAGCCGGCCGCCGCGGTGCGGTCCACCCGGCATATGCGGGGGCAGAGCTGGCAGGATGTGTAGGATAAGGGTAAAAGATTCATAAGTAACCTCCTGTATAGATAGAAATAACCGTGCCTGTGTCACATGAAGGCGCCATAGTGGGGCAAAAGACCGGACAGACAGGGACAACCGCCTCTGACCGGCCACTTTAACACGGTAATTCGATGATTGACAAATCCTCCTATGCCTAGTAAAATAGGTAATTAAGTCTCCTGTCTATCATAATCAGAGACAGGGGAAAATGCAAGTTAAAGGATGACGAGAAGGATGCATAAAAGAACAACAGAATTTACATACGCATTTCCGAAAACGGTTCCGGTGATGGTGGGGTATCTGTTTTTAGGGGCGGCCTACGGAATCTTGATGAAGGTGAACGGTTTTGGATTCGGCTGGGTGCTGGCGGCCAGTGTGATTGTATTTGCGGGAAGCCTGCAGTATCTGGGGATTACCTTGTTAGCAGGGATGGTGAATCCGGTTTATGCGTTTCTCATGGGACTTATGATCAATGCCAGGCATTTGTTCTATGGAATATCCATGCTGGACAAATTCAGGGATGTAAAACGGGGAAAACTGTACCTGATTTTTGGACTGACGGATGAGACCTTTTCCGTACTGTGCGATGAGAACGTGCCGGAATGGCTGGATAAAGGAAAAGTGTATCTGTGGATAACAGCCCTGGACCAGCTTTACTGGGTGGCTGGAAGCTGTCTGGGCGTGGTGATTGGGAGTATGCTTAACTTTAATACGACGGGACTGGATTTTGCATTGACGGCTTTGTTTGTGGTGATATTTGTGGACCAGTGGAAGTCCCAGAAGGACCACCGGCCGGCGTTAATCGGGCTGCTGGCGTCCGTACTCTGTCTGATGATCTGGGGAGCATCCTCGTTTATTATTCCGGCGATGATCCTGATTTTAGGAATCCTGACCATTCATTATAAGAAATCAGAAGGACAGAAGGGGGAGAAGGCATGAGTGTGACGGTTCAGGGGATTTTGATTATTGCGGCAATGGCGCTGGCGACCATGATCACCAGGTTTCTGCCGTTTCTATTGTTTCCGGCGGGGAAGGAGACCCCGAAGTATATTGAGTATCTTGGAAAATCCCTGCCCTATGCGACCATGGGACTGCTGGTGGTGTACTGTTTAAAGGGGGTAACGCTGACGGCCGCGCCGTTTGGCCTGCCGGAGGCGCTGGCGATGATCGGGATTGTGCTTTTGCATAGCTGGAAGAGAAACTCTCTGCTCAGCATCGGCGCCGGAACTGTACTGTATATGATTCTGATACAGATCGTGTTTGCCTGATGCTGCGTTTAAGCCGGCCAATCAGAAAGCGGATGGATACCGGCGGAGCAGATAAAAACTCTAAAACATGGCCGGCGGCGCCTGGTCGCCTAAGAGCTGGTGCTGCTCCCGGAACTCGGTGGGGGATAGACCGAACTCTTTTTTGAACGCCCGGTAGAAACTGGTGTAATCGTGAAACCCAAATTGATAGATCAGCTGATTAAATGGAATCCCCGACAGGATTCCATTTTTGCTTGCCTGAAGGCGCTTTTTTACGACATACTGATGGAGGGAGATTCCCATATTATCTTTAAAAATGTGAGAAATATGGTATTTACTCACATAAAAGAAGGCGGCCAGCTGATCCAGGGATAAATCCTCCTCCAGATGGTTATTAATATAATCGCAGACATTTAAATAAAGAACGTTCTCGTAGGAGGGCGATATCTTGTGGCTGGTGTCGTAGATAAGCCGGTTGATGTGCAGCAGGAAGGAGGCGGCCATCATGCGGATCTGGAGTTCCCGGAAGCTGCGGCTGCTGTTTTTCTCTTCCAGAAGATCCATCAAAAGCCCCTGAATCTTCTGGCTGGTGATGAAATCGGTCTGGAACCGGTACTGTTTTTCCTGTTTCACATAGTCAAACCCGTAGGAAAATTCCGGCGAGGAGGCCAGCAGCTGGTCATAAAAATCTTTGCTGAGCCACAGCACAAATCTCCGGTAAGGAGTATCCGTAGACAGGAAATCAGGCCGGTGCGGCACTCCCGGCGGAATCAACAGGTAATCGCCGTACTGAAGCAGATACTGTTTGGCCCCGATCTGGTAGGCCACGCCGCCTTCCAGAAAAAAATAAAGTTCATAATATTCATGGTGGTGAAAGGAGATATGATTCAAATTTACATCGTTATAGTAAAATATCTCCAGATCGTCAGACTGCATATACTGCCTGGTGTCAAACGCGGTTGAAAGTTCTTTTTTCATGGTCACGGTTTCACTCCTTTTCTTACGTTCCAGTATATACGAAAACCGCAACTTTTGCAATGCGAACAACAACTAAAACTATGGGAAAATAAAGTGCATTTGTTATAATGAAACCACAAGGGTAACGAAGCCGGGCAAACGGCCCGGACACTCATTTTAAGGAGGAGTTTTTAATGAAATTATCATTCAGATGGTACGGGGAAGACGACAAGGTGACACTGGAGCAGATCCGCCAGATTCCGGGGATGCATTCCATCGTGACGGCAGTGTATGACGTGCCGGTTGGTGAGGTGTGGAGCAGAGAGAGCATCGGCAGACTGAAAAAACTGACGGAGGACGCCGGTCTGGCTTTCGAGGTGATCGAGAGTATCCCGGTTCACGAGGATATCAAGCTGGGCAAGCCGTCGAGAGACCAGTATATCGCCAACTACTGCGAGAATATCAGAAGAGTGGCAGAGGCCGGCATCAAATGTATCTGCTATAACTTCATGCCGGTATTTGACTGGACGAGAACCCAGCTGGATCACGTGCTGGAGGACGGCTCCACTTCTCTGGTGTACTATCAGGATCAGGTTGACAAGGTCAATCCCATGGAGAGTGACAGCGATTTGACTCTGCCGGGCTGGGATTCCAGTTACACGAGAGAGGGACTGAAAGCGGTTGTCGGAGAGTACAATGCATTGTCTGAGGATGATTTATGGGCCAATTTAAAATATTTCCTGGAGGCTGTGATTCCGGTGGCTGCGGAGTGTGACGTGAACATGGCCATCCATGAGGATGACCCGTGCTGGAGCATCTTCGGCCTGCCGAGAATCATCACCTGTGAGGAGAACCTGGATAAGTTCTTAAAGCTGGTGGATGACAAGCACAACGGAATTACGCTGTGTACCGGTTCTCTTGGCTGTTCCAACAAGAACGATGTGGTGAAGATGGCGGCCAAGTATGCGGCTATGGGCAGAATTCATTTTGTACACGCGAGAAATGTCGCCGTATTAGAGGACGGACAGGGATTCGAGGAGCGGGCGCATTTATCCAGCTGCGGTTCCCTGGATATGTTTGAGATCTTGAAGGCGCTGTATGACAATGGATTTGAGGGTTATATGAGACCGGACCACGGACGGATGATCTGGGGCGAGACTGGCCGCGCAGGCTATGGTTTGTATGACAGAGCGCTGGGAGCGACCTACTTGAACGGGCTGTGGGAAGCGATTGATAAGATGAGCAGATAAACGGCGCTGTAAGTGCAGGGGAATTGGATAACATGGACAAAGCGGAGCATGAGCAAAGCGGGGCCATGGGCAATAACAGAACATGTATAACGTGATCATAAAAGAAAGAGGGAAAAATCATGGGTTTATCATTTGGAACGGATTTATCAGGAAAAGTGGCAGTGGTGACAGGAGCGGGCGGCGTGCTGTGCGGGATGTTTGCAAAGACGATAGCAGAGGCGGGCGCGAAGGTAGCGGTGCTGGATTTGAATGAGGAGGCGGCGCAGAAGGTAGCGGATGAGATCGTGGCAGCAGGCGGCGCGGCGAAGGCTTACAAGACCAATGTGCTGGAGAGAGCCAGCTTGGAGGAGACTCACGCAAAGGTGCTGGCGGAGTTGGGACCGTGTGATATTCTGGTAAACGGCGCGGGCGGCAACAATGCGAGAGCCAATACCACGAAAGAGTATTTTGAGATTGGGGATATTGAGGCGGATACGGTTTCCTTCTTTGATTTAGACCAGAGCGGGGTGGAGTTCGTATTTAACTTAAACTTCATCGGAACATTGCTTCCAACCCAGATTTTTGCTAAGGATATGGTGGGGAGAAAGGGATGTACAATCTTAAATGTTTCCTCCATGAATGCTTTTACGCCTCTGACCAAGATTCCGGCTTACAGCGGCGCGAAGGCGGCTATCAGCAACTTTACCCAGTGGCTGGCGGTGCATTTCTCCAAAGTGGGAATCCGCGTCAATGCCATGGCTCCCGGCTTCTTCGTGACAAAACAGAACGAGAAGCTGCTGTTCAATGAAGACGGAACGGCAACGGCGAGAACCGCAAAGATTCTGGCGGCGACTCCGATGGAGCGGTTCGGCGAGGCGGAAGAACTGAACGGAACGCTGTTATATCTGTTAAACAATGAGGCGTCCGGCTTTGTGACTGGCGTGGTGATTCCTGTGGACGGCGGATTCTCTGCTTACTCAGGCGTATAAGTTTCAAGAAATGGAGAAAGCCTCCGCGGTTCCCGCATATTGTGTGGGAGGGCGGAGGCTTTCCGGCTGTCAGTCCGCCGGTTTGCCGTTGTTTTTAGCGTGAGTGATATAAGGATATAAGTCCTCATAAGCTTCCTGTTCCGCTTCCGACTGGGGCAGTGCAGGGATGAGGCCGGTGCAGTCCATTGTGGAGCATGCCTGCACGTCAATGTCTACGTCTTCGTTGTGTAAATTATGCTTCATTGTCCATCACCTCGAAGTTAGTGTTTGGCAGATGGGGATTATTTATACATTCGTTTATTCGTAAAGGGAACAAAGAATTGATAGACTTTCAATTCTCCATAAGATATAATAAATATGCTGTCGACTCTTTCCAGCAGGAAGGAGGTGCAAGCATGCAGGGGATTTTTAGTTTTTGGTTTTCGATCATGGCAAGTGTAACCGGTTATTACATATGCAAGTGGTTAGATCGAAAAGATAAGGACAGCTAGCCCAAAAAGAATGCCTACGTACCGGTATACGTGGGCATTCACTTGTGCAAGTATGCAAATTTTTAGTTTTTTGGTTACTTTTATAATATATGATAAAGCAAAAAATGTCAAGTTTAAATAGTATTGTAAATTACTAGGAGGAGGGTATATGAGCACTCAGGAGATGTTTGCGGTTTTAGGGATTGGGATGACCAAGGATGAAAATGAGATTCGTATGGCTTACCGGAAGCTTTTGGTGGGGACGAATCCGGAGGATGATCCGGAGGGGTTTAAGCGATTGCGGGGGGCCTACGAGGAGGCTCTTACATATGCGCGGAAGCCGGAGGATGACGATGAGGTCCGGGAAGCGGAGTGGATGGAGGAGAAAGGGCTGACGGGAGAGGTTTTGCGGCAGCTTTCGGATATCTATAAGTCTCTTCCGCGAAGACTTGATTTGGAGGAGTGGAAAGCGTTATTGAATCATCCGGTGTTTCAGTCTCTGGATGAGGGAGAGCCGGCGAAATGGGGAGTTTTTTCCTATCTGGCGGATCATTACCGGGTGAAGTGCGAGGTTTGGCGGCTGCTGGACGAGTTATTTTTTATCAGGGAAAATGAACAGGAGTTCCGGGAGCATTTACCGGAGGGATTTATTGATTTTATTTTGTACAAGTTAAGCGACCTGGCAGGAAATTCGGATTTCACTTTTGAACTGTTTGAGGGGGAGCCGGAGGCGGATTATGATGGGTTCCTGGAGGCCTATATGGCATTGATGAACGGGAACCGGGAGGAGACGCCGGAAGGGACGGCGGAAATTGGGCGGCGGCTTCAGGAAATGGCGGTCTATGACATTTTCCATCCATGGTATGAGCTGGAGAAAGCCAGATATCTGCTGCGGACAAAGGAGATGGAAGCGGCCGAGCAGGCGGCGCGGGAGCTGATTGCCAAGTATGGGAAGGACGAGAAAGTCCTGCTGACAGGCGCCGGGATTCTGCTCAACTGTGGTCATACGGAGGATGCGGAAGAGATTTACAAAAAGTATCTGGAGCGGGAGAAAGAGGAACGGACGAACTACGGGAATTATGCCTGTCTGTATGGGCTGGCCGGGATTGAGGCAGCGCGGGAGAACTGGGAGGAAGCCAGGGAGTTTGGCGGTACTGCCAGGGATTACCAGAATACGGAGGAGCTTCAGAGCCTGCTGGAGAAAACCAATCGGAATCTGATTGAGAAATATTTGGCAAAAGAGGAGGAACTGACAGAGGATGAGGCGGACATGCTGGGCTGGTGCTTCATCAATACCGGACGGGCGGAGGAAGGCTGGAAGTTCTTTGAAAAGCATCAGGAGTATAAAAAAGACACGCTGAAATGGCATAAGATGCTGGCTGTGACAGCCATGAGCGCCGGGCAGCCACAGACCGCCGTGGAGGAAGGCAGACGGTGGAGAACCTTCCTGGATACGGCTCTGGAGGAGATTGAGCTGGAGGAAAAGGAACTGGCGGAGGAACCGGAGGATGCAAAGCCGCGGGAAGATGCAAAGACAGCGGAGGAACGGAAGGAAGATAAGGAACTGCTTCAAAAGGAACTGGCCAGAAGCTATCACTTAGAAGGGCGCTCCCTTAGAAATCTGTATCAGCAAATGAGGGCGGACGCGGAGAATGCAAATGAAGAACAAGACGAAGAACTGAAACGCATCTGTGCCCAGGCGATGGAGGCCCATGACAAGGCCATTGAGCTGGATGGGGAAGATATCGACTTTAGGATGCATAAGATGATGCTGCTGCGGGACCTGAAGGATTATCAGGGCGTGGTGGACCAATGCGAGAAGATTCTGGAACTGGACGGCGAGTTTTTCTGGGCCTGCTCCTACATGCAGGAGGCCTATGAGAATCTCCGCATGGCACAGGAGGTGGTGGACACCTTCTACCGGGCGAAGGAGATTTACGCCGGCAATGAGGAAATCTATCTGCGGGCGCTGCGGGTCTTCAAGGCATTTGACCAGTATGAGGATGCCATGAACATCATCAAACAGGCGGAGGCGGCCGGTGTGGACAGTTTGAAGCTGATGGTGGAAAAGATTGGTGTTTATGACCACGTTGTGGATGACGAGGAGGGCTGGCAGGAAGCGGACGACTTTGCGAAGGCGGTGATTGAGCGGCTGGAGCGGGAGGAAGCGGACACGGAACTGCTGGCGGAGGCCTATTTGAAGCGGGCTTATTTGAACGATACCGGCGACAAGAAGGTGAAACAGAAGGAACGGAAGCTGGATCAGAAGTTGGCGGAGAAATCCCTGGAGCTTCATGATACCTCTGCGGCCCGGTATTATCTGGGACGGTATTATGTGGAACACGGCAAAGATCCCAAACGGGCTTATGAGCATTTGAAGATCTGCGAGGAGCGGGGCATGGATTATGAGTGGATGTATTTTTACATCGCCCAGTGCCATGAGAAGTTCCGGGAGTGGGATAAGGCCATTGAATACTACAAAAAGGTAGCGGAGGTGGAGCCGGAGTTCCGAGACTGTTACTGGAGAATCGGCTGGCTCTACCGGACGAAATTCAACAGGACGCTGCAGCAGGAGTATGCCGACAAGGCTCTGTACTATATCAATCTCCAGGGAGAGAAGTTCGGGGAGATTCCGGACCATAACCGGAGGCGTTCTTTCATTTACTTGAGAATGAAGGAATTTGACAAGGCTTTGATGGAGATTGAGAAAGGCATCGAGAAGGACGCGGACTGCGGTATGTGGTACCAGAAGGGCCAGATTTTGAAGGCGATGGGGCGGTACGAGGAGGCGATTACCTGCTTTGAAAACTCCATCCGGTCGGAGGACCGGTACGGGGAGGACGACGAGTCCTGTTATGACCGGATTTTCCAGTGTTTCCTGAGGTTGAAACGGTATGACGAGGGTATTGCCTATTTTAAAAAGGTGATGGAAGCGGAAGACAAGAAGGATGCGGATATCTGGGATAAATGTATGTACGCGCTGTCCAACCTGGAAGGGGACCGGGGCAATACAGAGCAGGCGCTTTACTGGCTGGAGCAGCGGTATGGCAGTGTGGATCTGCACAACCGGGTGAAGGATGGCTGGGATCGGGAAGGGGACCGGATTGAGGATGTGCTGGATGTCTGGATGACGTTTCGGGATTCCACGGAGGAGGAACTGGAGCAGAAATGTAAAGAGGCTGCTTATCTGGGCCAGGAGGCCATGGATGATTTGAACGGAAAGGCGGAGGACCGGGCGGTTGTCTGCCAGAACGTAGGTGAAGCATTTTTCGCACTGGGCGATTTTGAGACGGCCAGGAAGTATTTGGAGAGGGCCAGAGAGATCTCCAAGATGGTGGATGATTATGATTATTCCAGAAGTCTGGCGGAGTTTTTGATGAAGACGTATTACTGGCTGAAGGAGCCGGAGCTTGCCGGGATCGCGGGAGATCTCTACCGGAAAGAGGTGGAGAAGGATTTTTTAGAGTGCGGTGATCTGGGACTTGACATGGAGACGCTGCTGACCAGGGCGTCTACCCAGTCCAAGCAATTGCTTTACAAGCTGTTCTGCTGGGCCTTCTATACCGGCCGGAACGACCGCGCCCGTTCCTATTTGGAAATGATGGAGGAGCGGGTGATGTGCTGGTGGTGTGACGAGGACGGCTGCACGGAGCTGTGGGAAGTGAAGGGCTTGGCGGCCATGCTGGATGGAGACCGGGAGGCGGCCATCCAGGCATTTACCAGGGCAGACCAGTACTGCTGGCTGGGAGGCGTGAGAGAGGCGCGCATGATCATGAGACGACTGAAAAAGGAGATAGACAGCTATGATAATCGGAATTGACCTTGGGACCACCAACAGCCTGGCAGCCTGCTGCCGGGATGGAGAGACGGTCATTATCCCCAACCGTTTAAAGCGGAATCTGACGCCATCGGTGGTGGCTGTGGATGAGAAGGCGCAGATTCTGGTTGGGGAGACCGCCAGGGAATACAGTTTTCTTTACCCGGAGCGGAGTGCGGAGGTATTTAAGCGGTTTATGGGGAGTGACAGGCAATATGAGCTGGGGGGACACAAGTTCCGCCCGGAGGATCTGTCGGCCATGGTGATCCGGGCGCTGAAGGAGGACGCGGAGAAGTTTCTGGGAGAGCCGGTGACGGAGGCGGTCATCAGTGTACCTGCCTATTTTGACGACAAGCGGAGGAAGGCCACGAAGCAGGCAGGGGAGCTGGCAGGGCTTAAGGTGGAGCGGATCATCAGCGAACCGACGGCGGCGGCCATCACCTACGGGCTGTATGACCGGACGGAGAATACCCGGTTTCTGGTGTTTGATTTGGGCGGCGGAACTTTTGACGTGTCGATTCTGGAGCTTTATGGGTCCATCCTGGAGGTGCGGGCCGTAGCCGGGGACAATTACTTAGGCGGTGAGAACTTCACCAGGATTTTGGAAAAAGAGTTTTTGGAGAAACATGGGATCGACGAGGAGAAGCTGGACCGGAAGACGGCCACAGCCATCCACGAGGCGGCGGAGAACTGCAAAAAAGCATTCAGCGGCGGCGACAAGGCCGTGATGAAATGCAAGGTGGGCGGCGAGGAGAAGGAACTGGCCATTGACGCGAAGGAGTATGCAAAATTATGTGAGCCGCTTCTGGAGCGGATCAGAAAGCCTCTTTCAAGGAGCATCTCGGATGCCCATGTGAAGCTGTCGGATATCGATGAGGTGGTGCTGGTGGGCGGAGCTACCAGACTGCCGGTGATCCGGGAATTTATTGTAAAGCTGTTCCATAAGTTCCCCAACATTTCCGTTCATCCCGATGAGGCGGTGGCGCTGGGGGCCGCGGTCCAGGGAGCGATGAAAGCCCGGGATAAAGAGGTGAAGGAGATTATCCTGACGGATGTGTGCGCATTTACTCTGGGGACGGAGGTGTCCGTGGAGCGGCGGGAAGGAATCTATGAGTCGGGACATTTCTGCCCGATCATTGAGAGGAATACGGTGATTCCCACCAGCCGGACGGAGCGGTTTTACACGGTTCATGACAAACAGGATAAGATTAAGATCAATGTGTACCAGGGGGAGAGCCGTCTGACGGTGAATAATTTACTGCTGGGAAGCTTAGAGATCTCCGTGCCGAAGAACAAGGCGGGGGAAGAGGCGGTGGACGTGACCTACACCTATGATATCAACTCGATTCTGGAGGTGGAGGTGAAGGTAATTTCCACCGGGAAGATGAAGAAGCAGATTATCAAAGGCAAGTACAATACCATGACGGATGAGGAAATCCGGGTGAGAATGGAGGAACTTTCCTATCTGAAGATTGCCCCCAGGGACCAGGAGGAGAACCGGCTTTTGCTGCTGAAAGGAGAGCAGTGCTATGAGGAGAGCACCGGGGACCGGAGGCTGGTGATTGAGAATTGCATGAGAGAGTTTGAGGCGGCTCTTGACAGCAGGGACCGGGACCGGATACTGGATGCGGAGCGGAAGCTGCGGCTGGAGATCGGTAAGGAGACGGATTAGTTAGGAACAATAAAAAGCACAGGGGAACAGCCAGGGCATCGTGTGTACGATGGGGACTGACTGGGAAACCTGTGCTTTTGCAACGCTTGATCCTGGGGCGAAAATCCTGCCTTTTAGGCATCCAGCGCGGCTTTGATAAAGCCTTTGAACAACGGATGGGGGCGGTTGGGCCTGGATTTTAATTCCGGGTGGGCCTGGGTGGCTATAAACCAGGGGTGGCTGGGAAGTTCCACCATCTCCACAATACGGCCGTCCGGAGACAGACCGGAGAGTTTCATGCCGTGTTCGGTTAATGTCTTGCGGAAGTCGTTGTTGACTTCGTAGCGGTGTCTGTGGCGTTCGTGGATGGTCCCGGCTCCATATAATCGGAATGCAAGAGAAGTTTCATCTAATATACAGGGATAGGAGCCAAGCCTTAAGGTGCCGCCGATATCCTCGATACCGTCCTGGTCCGGCATCAGATGGATCACCGGATGGGTGGTGGCGGGATTTAGCTCCACGCTGTGAGCGTCTTCATAGCCAAGCACATTTCTGGCGAATTCCACGATAGCCAGCTGCATGCCGAGGCAGAGTCCCAAAAATGGGAGATTGTGTTCTCTGGCATACCGGATGGCGTGGATCTTGCCGTCGATGCCGCGGTCGCCGAAGCCTCCGGGCACGAGAATGCCTTTGACATCCTGAAAGAGCTGGTCCGCATTTTCCCAGGTGACGATCTCGGAGTCCACCCACTTGATATGAACCTGGGCGTGATTGGCGACGCCGCCGTGCTTTAAGGCTTCTACCACGGAAATGTAGGCGTCGTGGAGCTGGATGTATTTTCCAACCAGGGCTACGGTGACCTGGGTTTCAGGGTGTTTCCAGGCGTCGATCATGCCGCGCCATTCGGTCAGATCCGGCTTGGGGCATGGAAGGTCCAGACATTCACAGGCGGCCTCGGCCAGGTGTTCCTCCTCCATGGCGAGAGGAGCTTCGTAGAGGACGTCCACATCCAGGTTCTGTAAGACATGGGTGGCAGGAACGTTGCAGAACTGGGAGATCTTGCTGCGGATGCCGTCATCCAGAGGATGCTCGGAACGGCAGACGATGAGATCGGGCTGGATGCCCATTCCCTGTAAATCTTTGACGCTGGCCTGGGTGGGTTTTGTCTTTAACTCGCCGGAGGCCTTTAAATATGGAATTAAGGTGACATGAATCAGCATAGAATTGTGAGGACCGGCCTCGTGCATAAACTGGCGGATGGCTTCGAGAAACGGCTGGCTCTCGATGTCTCCGACGGTGCCGCCCACCTCGATGATGGCGATTTCCGTTTCACCCGGTGTGGTATTGCGGTGGAACCGGCTCTTGATCTCATTGGTGATGTGGGGGATCACCTGCACGGTGCCGCCGCCGAAATCTCCGCGGCGTTCCTTGGAGAGCACGGTCCAGTAGACTTTGCCTGCCGTGACGTTGGAATTTTTTGTCAGATTTTCGTCGATAAAACGCTCATAGTGGCCTAAGTCCAGATCGGTCTCGGCGCCGTCGTCCGTGACGAAGACTTCGCCGTGCTGGACCGGATTCATGGTTCCCGGGTCAATGTTGATGTAGGGGTCGAATTTCTGCATGGTGACTTTGTAGCCCCTTGATTTTAACAGACGGCCGAGGGACGCCGCCGTGATTCCTTTCCCTAAACCGGACACAACGCCGCCGGTGACAAAAACATACTTTGTCGCGCTTTGCGCGCTCTGTCCGTCAGGACATGAATTACGGGATGCCCCGTGATTGTATTTTTCAGGCATATTGTTTACCTCCTCTTGGTGTGAAAAGTGACGGAGCTCCGTGGGAGGAACTCCAGGTTTGGGGTGTCATAAAAAAATACATTATACAACCATGTTTTCCATAAATCCAGAACTTTTTCAAAAAAATATAATTATTTTATTTTTTTTTCATATGACTTTCCTTGATTTATGGGGAGACTGACACTATAATGATAAAGAATAGGCAAAATTCAGCCATTCAGATAGGAGAACATACACATATGGATAACAAGAATAATCAAGATAATAATGGAAAAATGCCTAAGAATGGCCAAACTATCCTTATCTTGGTCATCGCGGCTATCATCACATTTTCATCGATCACCTGGATGAAGAGTTTGATGACAAAGAGTTCAACAGAGGAGCTGCCATACAGTACATTTATCGAGATGTTAAACGACGGGAAGGTGGAATCTGTCAAGGTAGGCAGTTCGGAAGTCCAGGTATTCCCCAAGGAAGAGTTAAAAGAATATTCTAAATATATCAAATATTATACCGTACGGATGGAGAGCGGTGACCAGCTGACGGAGCGTCTGGAGAAGGCGGGCGTTACCAGCAGCATGGAGAAGCAGGACAGCAGCATGATGATGGAGACGATTCTCAGTTTCCTGATTCCATTTATCTTTATTGTGATTTTGATGAACTTCATGATGAAGCGGATGGGCGGCGGCGGCCTGATGGGCGTTGGCAAGTCCAATGCCAAGATGTATATGCAGAAAGAGACTGGCGTGACCTTCACGGACGTGGCAGGCCAGGATGAGGCAAAGGAGTCGCTGGTGGAGATCGTGGATTTCCTCCACAACCCGGGGAAATACACCCATATCGGTGCAAAACTCCCCAAGGGCGCTCTGCTTGTGGGACCTCCCGGTACCGGTAAAACGCTGTTAGCGAAGGCAGTGGCCGGCGAGGCGAAGGTGCCGTTCTACTCCCTGTCAGGATCTGATTTTGTGGAAATGTTCGTGGGCGTGGGCGCTTCCCGTGTCCGTGATTTGTTTAAGCAGGCTCAGGAGTCGGCTCCCTGTATCATTTTCATCGATGAGGTGGATGCCATCGGTAAAAGCCGTGATTCCAAGTTTGGCGGCGGCAACGACGAGAGAGAGCAGACGTTGAACCAGCTGCTGTCCGAGATGGATGGATTTGATTCCTCCAAAGGTCTTTTGGTACTGGCGGCCACCAACCGTCCGGAGATTCTGGACCCGGCGCTGCTTCGTCCGGGACGTTTTGACAGGCGGATTATTGTTGACAAGCCGGATTTAAAAGGGCGTGTGAACATTTTGAAGGTTCATGCGAAGAACGTAAGTCTGGATGACACGGTGGATCTTGACGCCATTGCGCTGGCAACCTCCGGCGCGGTCGGTTCGGATCTGGCCAATATGATCAATGAGGCGGCGATTCTGGCGGTGAAGAACGGCAGGAATGCAGTGAGCCAGAAGGATTTGTTTGAGGCTGTGGAAGTGGTTCTGGTCGGTAAGGAGAAGAAGGACCGTGTGCTCAACAAAGAGGAGCGGCGGATTGTATCCTATCACGAGGTGGGCCACGCGCTGGTCAGCGCTTTGCAAAAGGATGCGGAGCCGGTACAGAAGATTACCATTGTGCCGCGTACCATGGGCGCTCTGGGATATGTGATGCATGTGCCGGAGGAGGAGAAATTCTTAAATACCAAAAAGGAGCTTCAGGCCATGCTGGTTGGCGCTCTCGGCGGACGTGCGGCGGAGGAACTGGTGTTTGACACGGTGACGACCGGCGCGGCCAACGATATCGAGCAGGCCACCAGGATCGCAAGAGCCATGGTGACCCAGTACGGCATGTCCGATAAATTCGGCCTGATGGGCCTGGCTACCCAGGAGAACCAGTATTTGACCGGAAGAACGGTGTTAAACTGTGGCGATGCCACGGCGGCGGAAGTGGACCAGGAGGTCATGAAGATTCTGAAGGACTCCTATGAGCAGGCCAAGAAGCTGCTTTCTGAGAACCGGGATGTGATGGATAAGATTGCCGAGTTCCTGATTGAGAAAGAGACCATCACCGGCAAAGAATTCATGAAGATCTTCCGGGAGATGAAGGGAATACCGGAGCCGGCGGATGTGAACAAGACGGCCGGGGAGAAACTGGCGGATGAAGTGAAGTCGGAAGAGCACCAAAAAGAGGAGGCAAAGAAGCCGGAAGTTCAAACAGAGGATGAGGCGGAGAAACGAACTCCTGAGGTGCCGGCAGATGTGGCACAGAATCAAGTTCCCGAGGTGCAGGCGGATGCGGCACAGGCGGGTGAGAATTCCGGGAATCCGGCTGGAAATGCCGGTGGATCTGATTCTTGATACACAGCGGTAAGAGATGATTGATGGCAGTGAGAGCTAGACGCTTTCACTGCCATATTTTTTGCATGCGTCTATGAAGGCGTACATGTTGGCGGTTAAGTATTTACTTTTGTGGTAAATAATGTTGAAATCCCGATTTAAAGGCGGGGTGATGGCAAGTTGTTCAACAATGTGATCCTTGATATCTTTTTCCACCAGAAGGTAGGGAAGGACAGCGAAGCCGATGCCGGCGGCCACGCCTTTGACGAGAGCCTGGGTGCTGGTGCTCTCCCAGAGCGGATGGACGGTGACCTGGTCCAAGGCAAAACAGGCGTCCAAAAGCTCCCGGCCGGCGCTTCCCTTTTCCCTCATGAGGATAGGATATGCGGCCAGTTGGGAGAGGGAAACCTGTTGTTCCTGGCAAAGAGGATGGCCGGGACAGACGATGGCGCAGAGATGGTCCTTCATAAATGGTTCAAAGACCAGATCCTTATGATCCGGCCGGGTTTCAATAAGGCCAACGTCGATGGTGTTGTCCATGATATGTTCTTCAATAGAGGCGGAGTTGTTAATAAATGCTTCTATGGTCAGATCCGGAAACAGCTCCGATGCTTTTTGGATAATGCTGGGCAGCAGGTGGGTGCCGATGGTAACGCTGGTGCCGATGCGCAAGGTACCCAGAGTATCCCAGTTTCTTACTTTCTTTTCCATCTCATCAAATAAAGAGACGATATGCAGGGCATATCCGTAAAAATCTTTCCCGCATTCCGTAGGAAAAATTCTTCTTCCGATTCGTTCGAATAAATGAATCCCATAATATTCTTCCAGCTCCCGGATGGCAAGACTGACGGACGGCTGGGCCAGATGCAGAATCTGGGAGGCGTTTGTGATGCCTTTGTTTTGATAGACGGTGACGAAAATTTTCATGTGCCGCAGGGTCATGTGGTTCTCCTCTCTGAAATAGCAATCTATATTAAAATCATTATATATTTAATAGAATAATACTATTTTACTTATTAATCAAGGGTGAATATAATAATGGTGTAAGGAGAAGGAGGAGGGTATATGGAACGGGAAACCAAACGGAATATTTTAGTAAAACTTTTTATCTCAACATTGTATTTAAGCGCGTTTACCTTCGGCGGTGGTTATGTGATCGTTACGCTGATGAAGAGTAAGTTTGTGAATGAGTACCACTGGATTGAGGAGGACGAGATGCTGGATTTGATCGCCATCGCCCAGTCGTCACCGGGAGCCATTGCGGTAAACGGGGCGATTGTAGTGGGGTATAAGCTGGCTGGAATGGCCGGTGTGGTGACGGCGACGATTGCAACGATCCTGCCGCCATTTGTCATCATTTCCCTGCTGTCGGTGGTCTACAACGCGGTGCGTGACAACATGATCGTGAGCCAGATGTTAAACGGAATGCAGGCCGGAGTTGGAGCAGTGATCGCGGCTGTGGTCTATGAGATGGGGCACGGGATTGTCCACGGACGGAATGTGGGGTCGATCTTAATTATGGCAGGTTCTTTCATTGCCACCTGCGTGTTTAATGTGAATGTAGTGTATGTGGTCATTGTCTGCGGGCTGATCGGAGTGGTGCGGACCCTGGCCGGCAGAAAGGGGAGGAAAGAATGATTTATCTTCAATTATTTTTAAGTTTTCTGCAGATCGGGGCCTTCAGCTTTGGCGGCGGATATGCGGCCATGCCCCTGATCCAGAGCCAGATTGTATCACAGCACGGATGGCTCAATATGGCGGAATTTACGGATCTGATTACCATATCCCAGATGACGCCGGGGCCGATTGCAGTGAATTCGGCTACATTTGTGGGAATTAAGATTGCGGGTATTCCAGGAGCCATTGTGGCGACGGCCGGGTGCATTTTACCGTCGTGCATCATTGTGACGCTGCTGGCAAAGCTGTATTTGAAGTACCGGAATATGGTGATGCTACAAGGGATTTTGAATTCACTGCGGCCGGCGGTGGTGTCCATGATCGCGTCGGCAGGAATTTTGATTTTGATCTCCGCTTTTTGGGGCAGTGATGGGCCGGTAAACCTGGGAAATACCAGCTGGAGCCTGGTGGTGATCTTTGGAATCAGCCTGTTGCTGCTACAGAAGTTTAAGATGAATCCAATCCTGGTGATGGTATTGGCAGGAGTGATGAAGGTTGGAGTTACATTTATAGGGATAGGGGGATGAGAGAATGGAATTGACAGCGAAGGTTCGGGGCGGGAAATATATCCTGTTCGATGAAGAGGGAAAACGGGTAGCCGAGGTGCAGAATGTACGCCTGAAGGGCAGTCAGATGAAGGTGCAGGATGAGAAGGGGGAGACGCTGTATACGGTGGTGAAGGATGGAGATACCATCGAGGTAAGCGGGCTTTCCGGCGGGAAACTGGAGACGGGCCGGATGATGTATGAACAGGATGAAGCAGGAAATATCGTCCAGCCGAATCTGTTCCGTCCGCCAATGGCAGAAAAGCTGTGCCTGAGCAGCCCCTGGGGGGAGATCCAGGTGGTGCAGAACAGCAAGAGAGAATTTGGGATTTTCCTGGATCAGAAGAAGGCAGGGAAGATGACGCATATGCTGGGACTGCATAAGAAGATTACGGAGGCGTCGGAGGGACTGCCGATGGAGGTGTATGGGTTGATTTTCGGACTGGGGATGTATATGCTCCGGGAGGATGATGTGGAGATTGTGTAGGGGAATCGTGGCTGTTATGGGCCCTGTCAGCACGTGTGCTGACAGGGCTTTTGTGATGTGGCGGGAAGTTTTTGATTGCACTAAAATCAGAATTCAAGTTTATTCTGTTTCAGAGCAGTGACGGAGGCGAAGAGGACTTAAAACGGTTTCGCCAATATGAGGCAAATGCCAGCGTTATTCACGGTGTGAAGATGACGACTTACGTCGTTTATACAGGCAATGTCAAGAATCCGGTGACTTCGATTACGGAGGGGATTAATTCCTATCGTGTCATTCCAATCCTTATGGGGGAGAAAGATGGGGATGTCATCATTGCAGGCGTGAAGGAGAAACTCAAAGAGGATGGAAGGATTACAAAACAGGAACTGGTAAGTCGTTAGACAGCCATAGCAGATAAGAAAGAGAGCATAAATATAAAATATGGCAAAATTAGTGCGAAATATGGAAGAATTTGGATTGACATATTAGTAACAATAATGATATTATATTCACATGAGAGAATTCATCTGAGATATGGTGGGTTCAATCAATAAAAGATGGCCGCTTTGCCGACAGACCAAAGCGGCTGTTTTTTTGTGCTTTTTTATTACCAATTTCTGACGCCCTGAATATGCAGGAACCGGGCCTGGTTGTAGTCGTAGGTGCTTAGGGGGCGCATGTAGGCGTCGTAGGTGTGGGCGGCCACGTAGATTTCCCCGTTTGATTTCCCGACAATGATAGGGCTGTGATAGAATACTCCGGCGCTGGTTCCGAGCTGGACGATGTCGCCGGGGACTGCCTGACCGGCATTTACTACGGTGGCGTAGGGGCCGACACTTTTGTTGGTGGTGAGAAACTGGTACAGGAACCGAACTCCGGTCCAGGCGGGGGCGCGGTTGGAGCTGCTGTAATAGTACCATCCATATATGGGAGTCGGATTCATCACGTTACTCCCCGCATAGATGCACTGGGACGCGTAATTGGTGCAGTCGCCGCCCAGATTCTCAAAGTCAAGATAAGCCGGATTGCGTTTGAATGCCCAGATTCTGGCATATTCCAGGGCCTGATCTCTCTGATAGGGCAATTCCCTCATAGTCATCTCCGTGAAAAAGGATTTTCATAATAGTTTATGCCAATCTATAAAAATTGCATATTTTTTCTGAAAATTATGTATGGACAATTCTGGTAACTTTTGGCATGATAGTAAGTAATCAAATCAGATCAGAAGAGAGAGGGAATGATTATGTCAGATTTAGGGATCATTATAAAAAACGGACAGGGCGAGAGGAAGTGCCAGGTGAACGGGCAGGACGAGATTGTTATGGTCTATGAAGGCGTTTATGAGGAGGGGGATACCATAACCTTTGAGGCGAGCGAGACCAATGCGTATTACGTGATTCGTGTGGATGACGCCATGGATGAATCTTATGTGTATTTGACCAGCCCGTCAGTTCTCTACACCATACCGTTTGCAGAGAAGAAAATATCTTACAATCCGAAGGTATTTACGGGAGACAGACATTATATCACGATGAGAAAAGCTTGTGCGTATGAGAACCGGCAATACCGGAATCTAGCAAAAAACGAGATGGACCAGCACGGCGATTTAGGCTGTTATCCCCATGCATACGCCAATGTGGAGACAAGAGGGGAGTCCGTGTTTGCGGCCCGCAACTCCATCGACGGCGTGGTGGCCAATGAGTCCCACGGCGCCTGGCCCTATGAGTCCTGGGGAATCAATATGCAGGACGATGCGGAGATGACCCTGGATTTTGGAAGACCGGTGGATTTTGATAAGATCGTGTTATATACCAGAGCCGATTTCCCTCATGACAACTGGTGGGTGAAGGCGACATTTACCTATTCGGACGGCACCAGTGAGGTGGTGGAGATGGAAAAGAGCGTGAAGCCGCATGTATTCCAGATTGAGAAAAAGGGGATTACCTGGATCAAATTAAGCCAGCTGATCAAAGCCGATGACCCGTCCCCATTCCCGGCGCTGAGCCAGATTGAGGTGTATGGGACCAACGCATAAGTTAAAGGTATCCTAAAATTTCACAATATGCCGCTCTCAGCTTCTCATAAGAGGTCCCGCAGTTAGCCGGACTGGTGGAGGGCAGTTTGATAATTGGGATTCCCGTAAGCGGATAGCAGTATTTCTGATACAGTGTACTGGCCTTTGTTCCTGTGGCGAAGATCGCCTTGATGGGAGCATGGGCCAGTATTTCGTTCATATCATTGGGCACCGGATTTTTGATGCTGTTGTCATCTGCTCCTGTGATCTCGCAGCTTTTCAGCACATCCCAGACAGCAATATGATTTCTGCGGCAGAACGCGATTTTATCTTCTGTGGTCTCGGGATATACTTCTCCCAGAACGTCTGCCATCACCGGCCAGAACCGGTTCCGCGGGTGGCCGTAGTAGAAGCCCAGCTCCCTGGACTTGGGAGAAGGCATGGTGCCGAGAATCAAAATACGGGATTCATTGTCAAATACCGGTTCAAATAAGTGGGTTACAAACATGGTAATGTCATCCTTTCCATGGAAATTCATAAAGTTTATTTTTATTGTATCATAAATATATAGGACACTCAAAGGAGGATTTTTTAATGGAAGAACGCAAAAATGTGAGAATCACAGAGAAACTGCTCCAGGAATATCGGGAATATCTTCTGGACGAAGAGCGAAGTACTGCCACAGTGGAGAAATATCTCCGGGATGTCAAAAAGTTTCAGATATATCTGGAAGGCAGCGGGGAGATTGATAAGAATAAAGTCAGGGAGTATAAGCAGATATTGAAGGAAGATTATAAGGTTTCCAGCGCCAATTCCATGCTGGCGGCGATCAATAGTTTCTTTGTGTTTCTCGGAAGACCGGAGTGGAAAGTAAAACTGTTTAAAATACAGAAGTTCTATTTCAGCAGGCCGGAACTTGAGATGACAGGGAAGGACTATACGCGGCTGGTGCAGGCGGCACAGCGGGATGGGGATGAGAAGATGAGTATGCTGCTTCAGACGATCGGCAGCACCGGGATACGGATCAGTGAACTGAAGTTTATCACGGTGGAAGCTGTCGCGGCGGAACGGGCAGAGATCTATAACAAAGGAAAATCCAGAATGGTGCTGCTTCCACAGGAATTGACCAGGATTTTGAAGAAATATTGCAAAAAGGCCGGGATTTTATCGGGAAGTATCTTTGTCACAAAGTATGGGAATCCGCTGGACCGGAGTAACATCAACAAGAAAATGAAGCAGCTGGCCCAAAAAGCCGGAGTGGATGCAGCAAAAGTATTTCCTCATAATCTGCGACATTTATTTGCGAGAACGTTTTATAACATAGAAAAAGATGTGGTACGACTGATGGACCTGCTGGGACATTCCAGCATCAATACCACCAGAATCTACACCATGACCACAGAGGACCAGCCCAGACGGCAGATGTCGCGGATGAAGCTGGTGCTGGGATAGCTGTTCTAATTGGACACAAAAAAATACCCCATAATAACAATTATGTGGTATCAACAAATATAAAATGAGGATT
>JAWZDV010000012.1:0-145057 GCA_034142505.1 Bacteroides thetaiotaomicron | reverse complement strand
GTTATTGGGATTGTATGTTATTTGGTTTAACTCTGCCATAACTTCCCTCCTATTCCAATTTTAATAAATTTTGGTATTATATAGATATAGACATTGGTGGCCACCAAATCCTACAATTAAAATGGAGGACATTACGCGTGAAGGAAGGAATATTGAATTTTTTTTCCGTATTTGTAGAAATGCCAGAGGAGGATTTTGTGGAATGTAAAAAGATAATTGATAACATGGATGTGGATATAAAATTAAAAGGACCATTACAAAATTTTATAAAAAAAGCAGAAAAAATTAGGAGGGAGAAAAAATAAATTTCGTGTTGCATTTCGTGTTGCATGGGTAGTAAAATACATATAATTTCTGATATTTATATATAGATCGCTTCATATATAAATATCAGAAAACCTACTGTTTATGCGGAACGCAGTAAAATCAATTGTTTTCAGGTTTATTTAAAACGGGTCCGAGTCCCGTCATCAGCTTACAAATCCCTTGAATATTCAAGGGATTTTTTTTGCGTGTAAAAGCATTTAATCCCGCTTTTTGTTCATTCGTCCCGACCTGGTTGCGAATAATTCTCTATCCGTTAAAATTTAAGTATATGTTCAACTTAATAAAAATGACTGGAAGGGAAGAGAGAAAAATGGGGAAAATTTGGAAGAATAAAAAGAGGATGTTATCAGCGGCATTATCGCTGGCTATGGCGTTTTCTATGACGGGCGCTCCGGCGTTTGGGGCGGAGGAGAAGACGTGTGGACATGTCCATGATGATACTTGTATGGAGAAGGTGTTACACTGCCATCATGTCCACGATGCGAGCTGTTATGAGAATGGGAAGATCGCCACGGACGGTGATGCGGATTGTCTGATTTGTAACCATGAGCATGATGACAGCTGTTATGAGGAAGTCTGCGGCCATGTTCATGATGAGAACTGTGTGTTTGATGATGTGACCGGGGATGAGGCGGGGAAAGATACGGAGAACGACACGGAGAAGGATACCGGGAACGAGATCGAAAATGGGACTGACGGGAAGCCGGAGACTCTTCCGGATGCGGACTTAAAGACAGAATTGGAAAATCCGATGATGGAGCGGAGTTTGCTTGGTACGAACAGCACGATAACAAGGGATGAATTCAGCTTTGATCCTTCTACTGGCGTGTTGACGATTAAGACGGAAGACGGATACCAGGCGTGGAGAAACAATCTCCTCATGACAGCTTCCTTAATAACAGAAGTAGTCATTGCAGACGGCGTTACGGAGGTTTATGGAAGCGCCTTCAATGGTGCGGGCTGCGATAATCTGGAGAAAGTAACCATTGCTGACAGCGTTACCAAAATTGGTGTGTTTGCGTTTAAAGGGTGTACCGCATTAACAACGGTTGAGATGCCGGATTCTATTACCGCGATTCCGGAGAGCGTGTTCGCTAATTGCACAAGTTTAACTACTATTGATTTACCGGTTGATTTGGAGGAGATCGGTGATAAGGTATTTTATTCCTGCAGTTCACTGGAAAATATTACGATTCCTTCAAACGTAAAAAAAATAGGGCAGTATGCTTTTCGCGGATGTTCAAACCTTGCATCAATCGAATTGCCGGACAGTGTGACTTCCATAGGAGAGCAGGCTTTTTATCAATGTGGAAACCTGGAGAACCTTAAATTGTCAGAAAGTTTGACCAGCATACCACCCCGGGCATTTGATCAATGCACAAAACTGGCGGCAGTCACCATACCGGACAGTGTTCTTACGATTGGAAGAAATGCATTTTCAGCCTGCGGCAGCTTAGCGGAAGTAAATCTGGGCAAACATGTGGAAAAGGTAGACGGCTATGCATTCAATGGATGTGATTCCCTGACTCATCTTACGATTCCTGCCAGTGTCACACATCTTGGAATGTCTGCCTTTATGCAATCCTATGGTGTGGATAATTTAGTGGAAGTGATCATGGAATCAGTCACACCGCCACGAAATAATAACTGCTTCACATTGATGACAAAGTCAAAATTGAGAATTAAGGTCCCGGAAGGCAGCATTGACAAATATCTGGCAGCAAGTGACTGGTATTATTACAGAAACGCCCTTGGCGCGGCCGATGAAGGAACGGTAACGATTACCCTTGATCCGAATGGCGGCAGTGTTTCTCCATTGACTGTCACCACGGGAGCGGACGGCAGACTGACTTCTCTTCCAACACCTTCCAACAATAGCAATGTCAGATTTACCGGCTGGTATACGGATCTCTTTGCCGGTGATTTAGTAACCTTATCGACTGCATTTACTTCGGATACCACCATCTATGCCCGCTGGGCCAACAATAGCGGCGGTGGTTCCTCCTCCGGCGGCAGCAGTTCCGAAGTATGGACCTACAAAAACAGCGTTCCGGACAATTACAAGGGCGATACCAGGATTATCCAGAATTTCAAAGTTCCCAGCTACGTGGAAGCCGGCACCTGGCAGATGGAGGAGGACGGCAGATGGAGACTGAAAAATGAAGCCGGCCAGTACAACACCGATACCTGGGTGCCCGCTATCAACCCCTATGCCAACGTGGACGCCGGACAGCTGGCCTACGGATGGTTCCGGTTCGATGCAGACGGTTATTTAATGACCGGCTGGTATACAGACGCACAGGGAAACCGTTTCTACTTAAATACAAGTTCCGACAATACCAAAGGCCTCATGATGACCGGCTGGCAGCTGATTGACGGCGACTATTATTATTTCAACAAAGCATCGGACGGCACCATGGGAAGAATGTATCGGAATGAGACAACACCGGATGGCTATCAGGTAGACAGCGCCGGAAGATGGATAAAATAGAGGACCGGACCACATAAGAATCAAGCAGGCGGCAAAACCGTTAAAAGCAAAAACCAGGCAGGAGATAAGGATTCATCTCCCGCCTGGTTTTCGTGCGCCGGTATTACATTCAATAAACTCAGGAAATCGGACACTTTCCGTCAATACACTGTTCCAGCACTCCAAGGAGTTTCTCAAGTTCAATCGGTTTGGAGAGATGTCCGTTCATTCCGCTTTCCAGCGATTTTTTCGTATCCTCGTCAAACGCGTTGGCAGACAATGCAATAATCGGAATCGTGCGGGCGTCGGTCCGGCCGCAGGTGCGAATCCGTCTTGTTGATTCCAGTCCGTCCATCACCGGCATCCGGATATCCATGAGAACCGCGTCAAATTGTCCCGGCTTCCCGCCGCGGAACTTGTCGAGGGCCTCCTGGCCGTCAGCCGCGCATTCCACCGTAAATCCATTCATCTCCAAAAGAGTCTTTGCAATCTCCCGGTTGAGTTCGTTATCTTCGGCCAGCAGAATCCGCCTGCCATGAAAGTCCGGCATAGAGACGGGGCTTTTCCTCTTCTCGGCCGCAAAAGAGGCAGCCGCTTCTTCCGGCGCGTAGTCAAATGCCAGCGTAAAGAAAAACTCCGACCCTTTGCCCACTTCACTGCGCACCTCCAGAATTCCGCCCATCATCTGCACCAGCCGGTAGGAGATGGACAGCCCCAGTCCCGTGCCGCCTCTGCGGGAGGCCGTGCTGGCGTCCGCCTGTTCAAAGGGATTGAAAATGCGGGTCAGGGAGGACGGCTCAATCCCGCTGCCGGTATCGGTCACCGAAAAACGGTAGACTGCCCGCGGCTCTGTCTCCAGTTCCTCCAGCCGCATGGTGATCCCGCCCCGGTCGGTGAATTTTACTGCATTTCCGATGATATTGACAAGCACCTGGTTCAGCCGCAGACTGTCCGCGAGAAGATGCCGGTTTCCGGCCCGTCCGTCCTCCAGCCGCATGGTCAGCCCCTTTTCCAGCGCCTGTGCATGGAACAGGGATTCCAGGCTTGCCAGAAGTTTTGTCAAATCCAAAACCCCGTAGTTCAGTTCCAGTTTCCCGCTCTCAATCCGGGACATATCAAGGATGTCATTTACCAAATTCAGCAGATAGACATTGGATGATTCGATCTTCTCCAGGCAGTCCAGCGTCTTCATCGGATCATGGACCACGCTCTTGGCAATGGTTGTCATGCCGCTGATGGCATTCATGGGCGTCCGGATCTCATGGGACATCCGGGACAGGAAATCTGTTTTCGCCTGGCTGACCGCGTCCGCCTTGGATTTCATGATAAAGGAGGGGACAATCTTTACCAGCTCTTTGAGAAGTTTCCGGTGCTCCGGCTTCCACTGGAATCCCACCTGGTCAATCTCAAAACTCATGGACCCCACATACTCGCCATAATCCCAGATACCGGCATGGAGGCAGGAGGCGATATCGGAGATGCCTTCCCTTAAATTGTGGTCTGCCAGCCCGTCCTCATCGTACATGGCAGAGCAGAGCTCAAAGTCTTCGTCGGAGACATAGAAATTCTGACCAAGCTGGAGATCGGAACGTCTTCTGGCCCACTGATAGGAAAAACGGTAGGTCAGATAGGAGCGGTCCGCCTCAATGATGGAGACCCGGTCGAAGCCGCAGGTTTTTCCCACGCGGGCCAGCAAAAGCCCCACCGCGTCGTCCAGATTTTTGGCTTTGCCAAGCAGGTCCAGGGCAAAGGCGGCCAGATCCCCGTCCGCCTGGGAACTTCCGGTCTCGATCTCATTGATGAAATGCTCCCCGGTATAGATC
The DNA here is from genome assembly GCA_034142505.1 of Bacteroides thetaiotaomicron. Lineage (GTDB taxonomy): Bacteria > Bacillota > Clostridia > Lachnospirales > Lachnospiraceae > Hungatella_A. The sequence continues at coordinate 140,437 of JAWZDV010000012.1, read as the reverse complement.
TGGGTCAGAAATGTTCCAATCTCATTGGAGATGTCCAGATAGCAGGCAGCCTGTCCCTTGTTGTGTTCCTTGACAAATTTAAGAGTGCTTGCGGCACAGCGGTAGAGGGTGTTGTAATCTCCGGTCACCTCCGTACTGCACATGCCAACGCTGACGGAGACCTCTATATGGCGCTCCGTATTCACCAGCAGTTCCTTGACAAGCCCGGCGAGTCTTGGCCCGATGATTCCGGCTTTTTCCTTGTCACAGTCTTTAAAAAACAGCATAAACTCGTCGCCGCCCAGGCGGATGGATATGGCGTCCGGTCCGGTTTCCGCTTTCAGTAAGTCCGCCACCTCCTGGAGGACAGCATCCGCAAAGACGCGGCCCTCCTTCTGGTTAATGCGGTTAAAATCATCCATGTCTAAAAGCATCAGCACCCCATGCGCCCCGGCAGGGCGGCGCTCCAGATAATCCCGGATCATTTGAATCCCGGCCTCTTTATTGTAAAGGCCGGTCAGACGGTCCCTCGACCGCGCCTCCAAAAGGGCCAGTTCCATCTCCTTCTGCCGGGTGATATCCTCCACGATACCGATAACCAGCTGGGGGGCGCCGTCCTTGTCAATGCGGATGACAGATAAGGTCTGCCGGCACCAAAAGGACCGGTTCCTCCCGCAGAACTCGCAGGACGCCGTATGTTCTCCCCGGTGAATGCGTTTGTACATCTCGTAGAAAACGGGGTGGAATTCCTCAGCGACCTGCTCGCTGGCAAAGCTTCCCGGCATGTCCGTGTAACGGCTCTGGCAGTGGTATGTATTGCAGGTGCGCTCCGGTACCAGGCAGGTGCCGGTCTGGGGATAGTAGTAAAATTCACAGGTGGTGGTGTGCTCCAACGCCTGGTGCAGAATCTCGTTGCTGACCTCCACCTGTTCGGCCAGAATCTCATTTTGCTGCTCCGCCAGTTTCCGCTCGTTGATATCCATAAACACACTCTGGATCACGGTTTCCCCGTCGGTGTCGATAATTACCTCGGCCCGGCCGATAATCCAGCACAGAGCCCCGTCCCTCTGGATCATCCGGTATTCGAAGGGGTTCATATCCCCAGGCTTTCGAAGCCGCTCGATCTCGGCCAGCACCCGGTCCCGGTCCTCCTTCGCAATCAGGCTGGGAAGATCCCAGTCATCCTTGCTCCAGAATTCCTCCGGCGTGTAGCCAAAGAGACGGATGGCCTCCTGATTTGCATTTTTAAAGAACAGGCCATGGTCGGTGATCCGGTATTGGACGATTCCGGTCAGCACGGAGTTGAAAAGGTGGTCGTAGTGTGCGGCCTGCTTTTCCAGACGCGTTCTCGATTCCACTTCCAGGGAAATATCCCGGATCACGCTGATACAGACCTGCCGCCCATCCTCGGCCAGCGCCTTCTTTCCCACGTCGTTAACCCAGATATAGGTGCCGTCCTTTTTTAACATCCGGTACTGGACCTCATAAGGCTTTCCGGCCGAAAATGCCTTCTCAACCTGGGCTTCCACCCGTTCCCGGTCGTCGGGATGCATGCAGTTGGCCACCATCCCGCCGATGGCGTCCACAAACTCCTCGTAGGTGAAGCCTAAGTAGTTCAGCATATAGTCATTGACAAAGTAAAGGGGGAAACCTGGTTCCAGGTAACCTCCCATCATGCCGCCCGGGAGATTCTGCCCCAGGATGTCCAGCGATTTTGCCCCCACATTGTGTCCGAATTCTGATCGGTCAAGGGGAGAAGCCGGAAAATACTCCTCCTTTTGCCAGGCCTCTCGATTTGCCGCCTTTTTATTGTCCGTGTGATCTGTCCCCATCCTGTTCCCTCTTTTCATAACCCGATAATAAGCATTTTGAATCCATTCATGTCTTCGTTCTTAGTTTAACAAAATAGGGGAGAAAATACAAGATGAGAGGGCAGGAACATCAGGTTTTATCGGGGAAAAATAAAACCGGGAGGGAGTTTTGACACTCCCGCCCGGTTATTAATCGATTCCAGTATTCTTATTTCAGTCTCACCACATGCTGGCAGTATACGTAAACGTTCTGAATCTTCTTCGCCTGCTCGCCTTCCTCGCCGAGGATGATGGGCTGGGTGCCGGATGGAGTTACATATAATTTAATGGCTACGGCATCCTGGCCGATCTTCATCTCTCTGGTCGCTTTGTAAGGGAATTCCCGGCGTTCGATCCCGATGTATTCGTAGATAACATTCTCCAGTTCTTTGCTGATGAAACATCTCTGCACCTCAGCGTCAAAATTCATGTCGATGATAGCTTTGGCTTCCTCAAAAGTAAGTGCGGTAAAACGGAAATCACCGTTTACCAGAATCTGCGCCAATGATTCATTGTCCAGTAATAATAATGGAGCATTGTTGTCAGTATCCATAAAAGTACCTCCTTTTTGCAAGTTCACAGTTTTTTTAATATGTATATAAATATTATAATCATAAATTGTTAAATAGTCAACGAATTCAGAATATTATATTTATTGTTATAATATTATCAAACTATAAATCCCCCCCTTTTCGAAACTACTGAAATATGTTATGATTACCTAATATTGGGATACCAACGATGGAGGAATATTATGGAAGAAGTAAAAGAAGTTTCTGTCTCGAAGAACTTTATTGAGCAGGAGATCGAGAAAGATCTGGCGGAGGGCGTCTATGACCATGTACAGACCCGCTTTCCACCGGAGCCAAACGGTTACCTGCATATCGGACATGCCAAGTCTATTTTGTTAAATTACGGTCTGGCGAAAAAATATAACGGCAAATTCAACATGCGTTTTGACGACACCAATCCGACGAAGGAGAAAGTGGAGTTTGTGGAGTCCATTCTGGCCGATATCAAGTGGCTGGGGGCTGATTTTGAGGACAGGCTGTTTTTTGCGTCCAATTATTTTGAGCAGATGTATGAGTGCGCGGTGCTGTTAATCAAGAAGGGAAAAGCTTTCGTCTGTGATCTGACCGCGGAGGAGATCCGGGAATACCGGGGTGATTACAAGAAACCGGGCAAGGAAAGTCCTTACCGCAATCGGAGCGTGGAGGAGAATCTCCGTCTGTTTGAGGAGATGAAGGCAGGCGTTTACAAGGATGGGGAGAAAGTGCTGCGGGCAAAGATTGATATGGCGTCCCCCAACATCAACATGAGAGATCCGGTGATTTACCGGGTGGCCCACATGAGCCACCACAATACCGGAGACGCCTGGTGCATTTATCCCATGTATGACTTTGCACATCCGATTGAAGATGCCATTGAGAAGATCACCCACTCCATCTGTACGCTGGAGTTTGAGGACCACCGGCCGCTTTACGACTGGGTGGTGAGAGAGTGTGAATTTGAGAATCCGCCGAGACAGATTGAGTTTGCCAAGCTGTATCTGACCAACGTGGTCACCGGCAAGCGGTATATCAAGAAGCTGGTGGAGGACGGCATCGTGGACGGCTGGGACGACCCGAGACTGGTATCCATCGCGGCGCTTCGAAGAAGAGGCTACACGCCGGAGTCCATCCGCATGTTTGTGGACTTAGTTGGCGTGTCCAAGGCCAACAGCTCTGTGGATTACGCGATGTTGGAATACTGTATCCGGGAAGATCTGAAGCTGAAGAAACCCAGGATGATGGCGATTCTTGATCCGGTGAAGCTGGTGATTGATAATTATCCGGAAGGGGAAGTGGAACTGTTAGATGTGCCCAACAACCTGGAGAATCCGGAACTTGGTGAGCGGAAGGTGCCGTTTGCGAAAGAACTTTATATTGAGCGGGAAGACTTCATGGAGGAGCCTCCGAAGAAATATTTCCGTCTCTTCCCAGGCAACGAAGTGCGGCTGATGGGCGCTTACTTTGTCACCTGCACTGGCTGCGAGAAGGACGCCGACGGCAATGTGACCGTGGTCCATGCAACTTACGACCCGGAGACGAAGAGCGGTTCCGGCTTTACCGGACGCAAGGTGAAGGGAACCATCCACTGGGTGGCTGTTCCCACGGCAGTACAGGCAGAATGCCGCCTGTACGAGAACATCGTGGACGAGGAGAAAGGGAAATTAAATGCGGACGGATCTCTGAATCTGAATCCCAACTCCCTGACGATTCTAAAAGAGTGCTACGTAGAGCCAAGCTTTGCCGATGCCAAGGCCTACGACAGCTATCAGTTTGTGAGAAACGGCTTCTTCTGTGTGGACTGCAAGGACAGCACGCCGGAGCATCTGGTGTTTAACCGGATTGTCTCCTTAAAGAGTTCCTTCAAGCTGATTAAATAACAGGAATCATCGTTTACAAAAGACAATTGAAACATGCAAAGGCTGATGCGGATTTTTATAATGCGAATCAGCCTTTTTCATAATAAGGAGGGAAGCTGCTTATGGAATTGATGATTCCGTTAAATACCCGGTCCGGGGTTCCCATGTATGAGCAGATTTACGGCTACATGAAAGAGGAGATCCGGACGGGCAATTTAAAGGCCGCCACCAGGCTGCCGTCCACCAGGGTGCTGGCGGAGAATCTGAAGGTGAGCAGGAGCACCACGCAGATGGCTTATGAGCAGCTGGTATCCGAGGGGTATATTGAGACCATTCCCTGCAAAGGCTATTATGTGACGAGAATCGAGGAACTGGTGGAGGTGAGACCGGAGACGGAGGAGGATTTTAAGACGGGCCTGGAGGAAACGTCGCAGGAGCATTACCTGGTGGATTTTTCACCGCGGGGGATTGATCTCGATCATTTTCCATATAATGCATGGAGAAAGGTGACGAAAAATACGCTGGTGGATGACAACAAGGAACTGTTCCTCACGGGAAATCCCCAGGGGGAGCCGGCGCTGCGGGAGGCCATCCGCGGCTATCTCCACTCTGCCAGAGGGGTGAACTGCGGCCGGGACCAGATTATCGTGGGGGCCGGCAGCGAGTACCTGCTGATGCTGTTATCCAGGATTCTGGGAACCGACCGGGTGGTGGCTATGGAGAGCCCCACCTACAAGCAGGCTTACCGGGTGTTGGACAGCATGGGATATTCCGTGGTTCCCGTGGAAATGGACCGCAGCGGTCTGAATGCCGGCCTGCTGGAGGAGAGCGGCGCGGACATCGCCTATGTAATGCCCTCCCACCAGTATCCCATGGGGATTGTGATGCCGGTAAAACGGCGGCAGGAGCTGTTAAACTGGGCAGGGAAGAAGAGGTCCCGCTATTTGATTGAGGATGATTACGACAGTGAATTCCGCTATAAGGGCAAACCGATTCCCGCGCTCCAGGGGATGGACAGCGCCGGGAAGGTCATTTACATCGGAACCTTTTCCAAATCCATTGCGCCGGCCATCCGAGTCAGCTACATGGTGCTGCCATTGCCGCTTTTGGAACTCTACCAGAAGAAGGCAGGTTTTTACGCGTCCACGGTGTCCAGGATTGACCAGAATATTTTATACCAGTTTCTGGTGGACGGCTATTATGAGCGTCACTTGAACCGGATGCGGGCGATCTATAAGGCGAAGCATGATGCGCTGATGGCGGCGCTGAAAGGGCTGGAGCCGTCATTTTCCATTAAGGGGGAGTATGCGGGGCTTCATGTGCTGCTGACCCACAGGAAGGGACGGCCGGAGAGCTGGCTTGTGGAACGGGCGGGGGAAGCCGGGGTGAAGGTGTATGGACTGTCGTCCTATTTTATCCATCCCCAGCATAATATGTATCCGTCCACCGTAGTGCTCGGGTATGCCAATCTGGATATGGAGCAGATTGAGACCGGAATTGCACTGTTGAAAGACGTGTGGAATGACTGAGAAGTGAGAGAGGACTATAACTGATATGAAACCGGAAGAGATCAAACGAAAGCTGGGGGAGTATTGTGGGAAAGTGGGGAGTGCCGGAAAGAAGGCGGTTTCCTGGTTTCGGAATCACGGGAAAATGACGGCGGTGCTGGGCGCGCTGGCTCTGGTTTTGGTGGCGCTTGCGGTGATGCCGGGCCGCGGCGGTGGAGATGGGAATGGAGCGAAAGACGGACTGGCCGGTGGAACTGGGAACGGAGTGGACCAGGGGGCAGACGATCTGAAACCGCCGGTCCAGGCGCCGGGTCAACAGTCAGAAACGGCCCTCAAGGGCCGAAGCGTGGATCAGGGCATTCTTCCCGGCCCGCAGCTGGAAAGGGACCAGATCGAGCTTCTGGACCGCCTGACGGAGGTTTTAAAGGGCCGTGACCTAGAAGCCGGCGGCTCCCTGCTGCTAGATCATGAGCAGAAGCTGGAATATCTATTCTACCAGGTGATGAAGGGAGAATATTATCTCTACCGGGACGGACGGCTGTATGGGGAACTGGACGGGGAAGGACTGGTGCTGACGCGGTCCACAGCGGCCTTTTATGGGACCTTTGAAAATGGGATGCCGGAGGGCAGCGGCGTGTCGGTTCAGGGAATTGAGCTGGACGGACTGCGCTACGACTATGCCGACGGACAGTGGTCCGGTGGAAAGCTGGATGGAGAGGCTGAGGCCGGATACCATTATTATGAGGGGAGCGGAGATGGAGAGAGCCTGGAGGTGAAACGGGCCGGGACCTTTGTGGAGGATTTGATGGACGGCGCATTTACCTATGAGACGGTGAGCGCGGACGGGGAGGTGACTGTCTGGGATATGGAGGCGGAAAACGGGAAGACGAAGTTGGATGACCGCTGGGTCCACGATGAGGAAAAACAGTATTATTATCTGCCGTCCAGGGACATCAGCAATCACACCTATGTCATCCCGGACAGTGAGATTGGAGAAATCCGCTGGCGGAATCTGCTGCCCTGGAATGGGTGATGAGAGAAAATGTGTCAATGTAGAATGGCCCGAATCTGTTTGGTGTGACAGATACGGGCCTTGTTTGATGTGGGATCAAGGGAGCATCAGATCACGTTCCACAGGACGATGGAAACTTCAAATTCTGACGGCCCCGGTGTGATATAGAACTGGCCGCCGCTATTTTCCACCAGACTGCGGACACTGGCAAGTCCGATGCCGGCGCCCTCGTGTTTGGTGGAGATGGCGGCAGGGGCGCTGCTGCTGCCCTGCGCCGGCGGCTGTTCCTGGTATTCGCTGTTCCAGCTGTTCTTGACGGTGATCAGCAGGCTGCCTTTTGAGATGGCGGAGTAGACGGTAACCTGGCGTTTCTCCACGGGAAGCTTTACGGAGGCTTCGATGGCATTTTCCAGCAGGTTTCCCATCAGGACGCCCAGTTTCCAGCCCTCCAGGGGCAGGTCCGGCGGGAGGGATACTTTGATGCTGGCCAGACCGCCGTTTAGATAGACGCGGGAGGCCGTGTAAATCTCGGGCAGTTCCAGCGCGTATTCGGCCGGGGAATCGGGGAGGAGTATGGTCAGGCGGTAGGTGGCGAAGCCGTGGGGAGAGTCCCCGGATTCGCCGGTCTCAAAGCCGCCGTGCTGGCCGATGTAGACAAAGCGGGGCGGCCGGTCCTGCCGGGTGTCAAATTCTCCTGGGGCGAGCAGCTCCTGGGGGTAGAATTCCCAGCCGTAGGTCAGCAGGGAGAGCCGGGAGGAGCCAGTGGAATCTTGAAAATTGCGAAGATCGAGCACGCCCTGATCCCCGCGGCTGCCGGGGAACTGGTATTTGTTGTCATAGCGATACTGCAGCAGACACAGAAAGGCGGTGAAGAGCATGGCACAGCTCAGCAATAGAATACGCTGGTATCGTCCGGGTTGGTTCATGTTATCGTCTCCTTATCATCCAGAAACCGGCTCCGGCGCCGGTGAGGACGGCTGTTGCGCCGGCTATGGCACGAAGAGGGGTCTTTGCTGGGGCGGTTCCCGGCGGTGTGGAAGCCGGCCGGGGATCTTCAAAACCGCTGGCGGAATTGGAACTTCCGGCGGCGGAAGACGGGGGCGGGGAAGAGGCGGGCTCTTCGGCGGCATCCGTACTAAGTGAGCTTTGTTCCGGCGCTGTATGGAATGAAGATGAGCCGGAAGAAGAGGAGGTGTGATGCTCCTGTACAGCGGCCGGCATGGCTTCTGGGGCTGGTTTGAGGTGAGTCTCCGGCAGAGATTCCTTTAATGCCGGTGCCTGATTGGCTTGTGAACCGGCGGTGCCATTTATGCTTTCTAAATGGCCGCCGTCCGTTCCGGGACCGGAGGATTGATTACCGCCGGACGGTGGTGAGATGCTGGGGGATTCCGGTGATTCGGCGCCCGTCTGGTTGTTGCCTGGCTGGTCGTTACCCGTCTGGTCGTTGCCTGACTGGTCGTTGTCTGGCTGGTCGTTACCCGTCTGGTCGTTGCCTGGCTGGTCGGCGCCCGGCTGGTCAGTACCTGGCTGGTCGTTGCCTGGCTGGTTGTTACCTGGCTGGTCGTTGCCTGACTGGTCGTTGCCTGGCTGGTCGTTGCCCGTCTGGTCGTTGCCTGGCTGGTCGGCGCCCGGCTGGTCAGTACCTGGCTGATCGGTGTCCGGCTGGTCGGTGTCCGGCTGGTCAATATCCGGCACGTCCGCCCCACCTTCGCTGTCATCCGTATCAAACAACCCTTCCGGCGGCTTTTCATATCGTTTTCCGCCGCCCCGCTCCCCGCTGGTTCCCTCCGAGAAGGATACACCCCAGGAGTCATGGGTAACGGTTACGGAAGAGGAGAAAGCTTCATTTCCGGGAAAAGAGGTCTGCTGCAGCTGAAACGTATAACCCAGCCTGCGCAGCTGTTCCCGGTTCATGTGGGAGACCGACAATCCGTCCCGGCGCAGTTCCACATTGGAGGAGCCGGTGATATCATACCAGCTTTCCCCACCGTCCGCCGAACACCAGACCGTCACTCCGGAAAGATCGTCAAAGACCATCGGCTCATCCTGCGCCCCGGCAAATATAAACTCCGCCCGGTGCCCCTCATAAAGAATATTTCCCCGGTAATACAGGTGAAACAGTTCCTTCGGTTCATACAAAAGAATCGTCAGCGTCAGTTCCGGCATGGTATCAAAATCCAGCCGGTTAGAATTGGCGTTGATTATATCTTCTGAAAAAGAGCCGTGTACAACCGTGATTCCCTCCTGATTCCAGTCCATATCATCTAAGGCGGACCAGTCCCACTCTGCCGGAAGTTTAACCGCGTCCTCCCAGGTGCCCAAAGCGTCTCCATAATAGGCATAGATGGTATGATAACGTTCCCGCTTCAGCATTTCCGGATGTCCAACAGGTAGCTGTTCCTGAAGGGGACTGTGCTGAGTCTGGGGATTGGAGGTTAAATACCCATATTTCAAAACCGGATATGGAAGATCCGAAACAGGAGTGGAATCCCAGAAACTTCCGTTGTCCTCATTCCATTCATTCCCGCCGGGCGTCAGGCCGTCAGAGACAGTGAGCCGGACGGCCAGCCCGCCATTTCCGGCGTTTACCCGTACAATATCCGAACAGGGGGAATAAAAGCCTCCCAGATTCATTTCGGTCATTTGAAACATGGAATCAGAGACAATGCCAGAGATTTCTGTCCGGTCCGGGAACCGCTTGATTCGCGAACTGCGCACAATATTCCGCCAGTTTTGCCCGTCATCCTGGGTTTCATATAATTCCATTGTCAGACTGGGAATCCGAAACGGTTTCCCATTCATCAGATAATGCAGGACAAGGGTATCCTCATGGGTCTCAATTTGAAACGAGAGAACACCTTCCGCGGCTATTTCTATGGAAAAGGAAGGCCTTGGAACCTGATCCCAATTAACCGGATATTCACAGGAATGGGTGTCCGTGCTTCCGGTAATCAAGTAAACGCCTTCCCTGTAAAAATCCAGAGAAGAAAGATCCCATACTACAGGCAGGGAGATGGGCTCGTCCAGATGGCCTTCCGGCCCGTCCAGATACACATCGATTTCCGAGGGAAGTTCTGCCTCCACATCGACAATGTCTCCCAGCTTCAGCGGCGACATCGTGAGCCAGCCGGGGATTGCGAAATCATAAGTACAGAAAGAATATACCTCTTCCCCGCCATCTTGAAAGGAAGGCAGGGCATCAAATGGGGACGCCAGATTTTCACCGTTCCAGGCATCAGGAGGCAACGCCAGGCTATGGCTGCCCCAGGCATCCGAAGGTGACGCTGTCACCGGTTCTTCCTTCTCATCTTTTTCCAGGAACCTGTCATCAGAAACAGCGATGTCCTCCCAGGCAGCATCCCCCGGCGTTGCCCGGTCCGCCTTTCCGGGCAGCTGTGTTTCCCCTCCCAGTGCAGAGGAAGCCGCCGAACACACTGTGGTTCCCGCCGCGAAGGTCCATAAAACCGTCAGCCAAACGGCGGCCACTCTCCGTTTATCCGCTTTTTTCATCATCCTTCTCCCGTCATGGCAGCGGTTAGAAACCGCCCGTACTCCTGTTCAAACCGTTTCTCACAGGATCTGCTGAGGGGAACCTTCTCCCCGGTGGTCAGGCAGAGATCGTTGCCCTGCCGTCTGGCTATGTACTCCATATTGATCAGAAAACTCCGGTGGGAACGGTAGAACCGCCGGTCATCCAGCTTTTGAATCACCGTTTCCAGCGGACAGCGCACCGTGTAATCCCTGTCGGCGTGGAGGATGGTCTGATTCCGAAACACCTCCACATACCGGATCTGCCGAAGCAGCACCGGAAGTTCCTGGCCCCCGGCGGAAAACAGCGCATATTTAGCGGAAGCCCTCAGGGTATTTTCACACCGGGCCAGCGCCTGGCTGACTCTCTCATAGGTGACCGGCTTTACCAGATAATGTCTGGCATCCACCTCATAGCTTCTGGCGTAATGGTCCGTGCTGACGGTGACGAAAATAATGGCGCAGTCATTGCCGGCAGCCCGCAGTTTTTCTGCCAGATCCATACCCGAGAGGGGTGACATATAGATATCCAAAAACAGAATCCGGATATCGGAGTCCCGCCCGGCGGCTTCCAGCAAAGGCTCCGCCTGCTCAAACTCCAAAACCGTATAATCCAGCAAATGCTCCTTTGCATAAGCAAGAACAAATTCCCGGAGCTGTGACAGCACTTCTTTGTCATCATCACATATGGCTATTTTCATATAAAGTCCTCGCTTGTCAGTTATTTTCGATGTCTCTCTTATGTGTATTATTATTTAATCATAGAAATGATTCTGCAACAAGGCGATAAAAACCCGTTCGTCCCATTTTTCGACCGTTCGTCCCACTCTGAAAAAAAGCAAAAAAATACGGGCGGAAGTAGAAGTTACTTCCGCCCGTTCCATGCCGGTATTTTTTTAGATATCGTCGTCTTCAATAGTAGTGGACATACTGCTTTCCACTGCGTTCTCCACAGCCTTTGCAGTCTCTGCCACGGCATTTTTCACCATATCGGACATGTCTTTTGCTTTCTCAGCCGTCATGTCAATAGTATCCTCCGCTTTCTTAGCAGCCATGTCAATGGTCTCTCCTGTATTCTCGGCAGCCATGTCAATGATATCCTCCGCACTCTCGGAAACGGTGTCAATAACAGCTCCCGCTTTCTCAGCAGCATCCTTGGCGGTGTCTTCCACTTTCTCCACAGCCGCTTGGGCCGCTTCAGCCACATCTTCTTTTTTCTCATTTAATGTGACATAGGTGCGTGACGGTGTCTCGGACGCGTGAGGCAGTTCCCCGTCAAACTCGTCGTCATCCCCCTCGAAATCATGAAAATCTTCATCCAGCTCATTGTTAAATGACTTGTATTTCAAAAAATAAGAGATGCCGGCAGCGATGACACCGGAGACGGTTGCCAGTGCGACAAACTTACCAAATTTTTTCTTAGCCATAATCGAGTTCTCCTTCCTGAATCCTGGTTATGATAATATTATTATGTACTATTGTAATACTGATGAACCAAAAAAGAAAGGCATATATTTAAAAAAATTTTATAAACTATCTAAAGACAAGGAAAAATATGCAAAAATTTAGCACTCAACTCTTGACAGTGCTAACAATGAGTGATATAACATTCTTGTACATGAAAAACAAGCGGATTTCTGAAAACGGTGATGTAAGAGAGAAGTCTCCGCTCAGGAATCTAATATGAATTGAGGAGGAATTGGAATATGAAGTTAGCACCATTATTTGACAGAGTCGTTTTGAAACAGCTGGTGGCAGAAGAGACTACCAAGTCCGGCATTGTACTTCCGGGACAGGCAAAAGAAAAACCACAGCAGGCAGAAGTAATCGCAGTTGGACCAGGCGGCGTGGTGGATGGCAAAGATGTGACCATGCAGGTTAAAGTGGGCGATAAGGTTATTTTCTCCAAGTATTCAGGAACCGAAGTGGAGATGGATGACGAGAAATACGTGATTGTAAAACAGAACGATATTCTTGCCGTTATTGAATAAGCAGTCGAAGAAAAGAAGCAGCTAACATCAATAGAATTTCATAAATCAATTGGAGGTTAAGAGACATGGCAAAAGAAATTAAATATGGCGTTGACGCCAGAAAAGCATTAGAATCAGGAGTAAACCAGCTGGCGAATACCGTTCGCGTTACCTTAGGCCCGAAAGGAAGAAACGTAGTTCTGGATAAATCTTTCGGCGCTCCGCTGATCACCAACGACGGTGTGACCATCGCAAAAGAGATCGAACTGGCAGACGCATTTGAGAACATGGGCGCACAGCTTGTAAAAGAAGTGGCAACCAAGACCAACGACGTGGCCGGTGACGGTACCACAACCGCAACAGTTCTGGCTCAGGCGATGATCAACGAGGGGATGAAGAACCTGGCAGCAGGCGCGAATCCAATCGGACTGAGAAGAGGTATGAAGAAAGCAACCGACGCGGCAGTTGATGCCATTGCGGCGATGAGCCAGCCAATCAACGGCAAGGAGCAGATCGCAAGAGTAGCGGCAATCTCCGCATCGGATGATGAAGTGGGAGCTATGGTAGCTGACGCCATGGAGAAGGTTTCCAACGACGGCGTGATCACCATCGAGGAATCCAAGACTATGAAGACGGAACTGGATTTAGTGGAAGGTATGCAGTTTGACAGAGGTTACGTTTCCGCTTATATGTGCACCGATATGGATAAGATGGAAGCCAACTTGGAGAATCCATATATCCTGATTACCGACAAGAAGATTTCCAACATTCAGGAGATCCTTCCGGTTCTGGAGCAGATCGTACAGTCCGGCGCAAGACTGCTGATTATCGCAGAGGATATCGAGGGCGAGGCGCTGACCACCCTGATTGTCAATAAACTCAGAGGCACCTTCAATGTCGTAGGCGTGAAGGCTCCTGGCTACGGCGACAGAAGAAAAGAGATGTTACAGGATATCGCTATCTTAACCGGCGGTACCGTGATCTCTGAAGAGGTTGGACTGGATCTGAAAGATGCTACCTTAGACCAGTTAGGCCGTGCAAAATCTGTGAAAGTACAGAAAGAGACCACCATTATCGTGGACGGCGAGGGCGACAAATCAGCCATCAGCGCGAGAGTGGCTCAGATCCGCGCTCAGATTGAAGAGACAACTTCCGACTTCGACAGAGAGAAATTGCAGGAGAGACTGGCGAAGATGGCAGGCGGCGTTGCAGTGATCCGTGTAGGCGCGGCAACCGAGACCGAGATGAAGGAAGCGAAGCTTCGTATGGAAGACGCTCTGGCAGCTACAAGAGCGGCTGTGGAAGAGGGTATTATCGCAGGCGGCGGTTCCGCTTATGTTCACGCCATGAAGGACGTGGAAGGTGTGATTTCCACCTTAGAGGGCGACGAGAAGACAGGCGCCAAGATCATCTTAAAGGCTCTGGAGTCTCCATTATTCCACATTGTAGGCAACGCTGGTCTGGAAGGCGCCGTGATCATCAACAAAGTGAAAGAGTCTCCGGTTGGAACCGGCTTTGATGCATACAAAGAAGAATATGTGAATATGGTTGAGGCAGGCATCTTAGATCCGGCCAAGGTGACAAGAAGCGCCCTGCAGAATGCGACAAGTGTGGCATCTACCCTGTTGACAACCGAGTCCGTTGTTGCTAATATTAAAGAAGAAACTCCAGCTATGCCGGCAGGCGCAGGCATGGGCGGAATGATGTAAGCATAAACGAATAAGAAAAGAGAAGACGAATGAATAATGAAGCATATGCCGAATGGCTGGTAAAGAGAAAAACTCCGGCTTATACCTATGCATTGAAAGCGGTGATGATTTTCCTGTGTCTGATTGGCGCGTTTCTGGCGCTGACTACGGTCTGGGGGATTCTGGTTCTGGCTGCCATAGGTGCCGCCACTTATTTCCTGTTCCAGGGGATGAATCTGGAATTTGAATACCTGGTAGTGAATGATCAGATGACCATTGACAAGATTATGGGGAAATCCCGGAGAAAGAAAGCCTGGGAGGGTACTATGGAGGAGATTCAGATCGTGGCCCCGTCCGATTCCTATTTATTGAAGGATTATGAGCGGACCGGGATGAAAACACTGGATTTTTCTTCTCATGAACCCGGCGCCAAGACATACAGCCTGATTCATCAGGCCGGCGCCAACACCAACAAGGTCATCTTTGAACCAAACGACAGAGTGCTTCACTGCCTGCGGATGAGAAATCCCAGGAAGGTGATTCAGTAGTATGATTCGTTAAAGTTTTAAAGCAATAATACAGTAGTCAGGAATCACAGCAAAGTCCGTTTCAGGATGGGCGGAAAGTCTTGTGATTCCTGACTTTTTCTGTTATTTGACCATCTGTTTTTCACCTGAAAATACCCGGCTTCTGGAAGCGTTTTCAAAAAGAAAAAAACTTTCCGAAATTCTGTTTGACAAGCCCCATAAAATTTGCTACACTATGTAACTAATAAGAAAAAATAACTTAAGAAAGTGAGGAAATTTTAATGGGTACAATTATTGGTGATGGCATTACTTTTGATGATGTGCTGCTAATTCCGTCTTATTCAGAAGTAATCCCGAATCAGGTAGATTTGACCACATATCTGACCAAAAAGATTAAACTTAACATTCCTTTGATGAGCGCCGGTATGGACACCGTGACTGAGCACCGCATGGCAATTGCCATGGCCAGACAGGGTGGTATCGGCATTATTCATAAGAACATGTCCATAGAGGAACAGGCAGAGGAAGTGGATAAGGTAAAGCGTTCAGAGAACGGTGTCATCACGGACCCATTTTATCTTTCCCCGGAACATACCTTGAAGGACGCCGATGAGCTGATGGCCAAATTCCGCATCTCCGGCGTGCCGATCACGGAAGGAAAAAAACTGGTTGGTATCATCACCAACCGCGATTTGAAATTTGAGGAAGATTTCAGCAAGAAGATCAAGGAGTCCATGACATCCAAGAATCTTGTGACAGCCAAGGAAGGCATCACCATGCTGGAGGCCAAGAGAATTCTGGCTAAGGCGAGAGTGGAGAAGCTGCCCATCGTGGATGACGATTTCAACTTAAAGGGACTGATCACCATCAAGGATATTGAGAAACAGATCAAGTACCCGTTGTCCGCCAAGGACGAACAGGGACGGCTGCTGTGCGGCGCCGGCGTCGGCATCACCGCCAATGTGCTGGACCGTGTGGACGCGCTGGTAAACGCCAAAGTGGACGTGGTTGTGTTAGATTCCGCACACGGACATTCCGTGAATGTTATCAACTGTGTGAATATGATTAAAGAGAAATATCCGGAACTTCAGGTGATTGCCGGCAACGTGGCTACCGGTGAGGCGACAAAAGCCCTGATTGAGGCCAGAGCGGATGCGGTGAAGGTCGGCATCGGACCTGGTTCCATCTGTACCACCCGTGTGGTGGCCGGTATCGGCGTGCCGCAGATCACGGCAGTGATGGATTGTTATGCCGTAGCCAAAGAATACGGAATCCCGATTATCGCCGACGGCGGAATCAAGTACTCCGGTGATGTGACGAAAGCCATCGCGGCAGGCGGCAGTGTCTGCATGATGGGAAGCATGTTCGCCGGCTGTGATGAAAGCCCGGGAACCTTCGAATTGTACCAGGGCAGAAAATACAAAGTATACCGCGGCATGGGTTCCATCGCCGCCATGGAGAACGGCAGCAAGGACCGCTACTTCCAGGCCGACGCCAAGAAACTGGTGCCGGAGGGCGTGGAAGGCCGTGTGGCTTACAAGGGCATGGTGGAAGATACCGTATTCCAGATGCTGGGAGGCCTCCGGGCCGGTATGGGATACTGTGGAGCATCCGATATCAAGACCCTTCAGGAGACCGGGCGTTTTGTGAAGATTTCCGCCGCTTCCTTGAAAGAGAGCCATCCTCATGATATCCATATCACGAAGGAAGCGCCAAACTATTCCATCGACGAATAAGAATGATCAATTAAAAAACGTGGAGTTTTTCACCGGATAGAAGCGGTGAAGAACTCCACGTTTTTTTGCCTGCCTGCCATAGAGGTATTCTCTGGAACATGACAGCAAAAAATTGAAAAGTTTGTCAAAAATTTATAATCTCCGTTTTAAAATGTCAAAAAACCCGAAAAAACATTAAGAATTTACATATACTTCCCCATTGGACACCTGATAGAATAAGTGCATAGAAGAAACGATGCCTGGTATGTTCAGATCATACCGGAGGAAAAGGAGGTTATTATGAAAAAACGATTGGTGGGTATCATGATGGCGGCGGCGATGGTAACGACAGCATTAGCCGGATGTGCACCGAAGGCAGTGGATGCCACAACGGCAGCACCGAAGACAGAAACGACTACGAAGGCTGGAGATGCCGGCAAGACGGAGACGGAAGCGGAAGTACCGGCAGCGGATTTACCGGTTTTAAAAGTGGCGGTTATGCCTTTCTTGAACAGTATTCCGATCAAATATATGATAGACAACGGCCTGGATGTGGCCAATGGATTTAAGATCGAGACGGTTTATTTTGCCAATGGCGGAGCGATGAACGAGGCGCTGGCAGCCAATGAGTGGGAGGTCGGCACTCTGAGTGCGGCGGCCGTAAATTCACTGGCCATTTACGGCGGATACTGCATCGCGGATATTGGCCACTCCGAGGGTGGACTCTATACCCTGTGCAAACCGGATTCTCCAATTGCCAAAGTAAAAGGCGCCAACCCATCTTACCCGGATGTATACGGTGATGCGGAGACTTTAAAGGGCGCAATTATTGCAACCAATACCGGAACGATTTCTCATCTGAACGTGATTAAATGGCTGGAGAAACTGGGGCTGACTACCGAGGATGTGGAGATTGTACATATGGATTTCCCGTCAGCTTATCAGGCACTGATGACAGGCAACTGTGATGTGGCGGCTTTGAATCCACCGACATCTTATGTAGCAGAGGGCGAGGGCATGGTAGTGACATCCAGCCTGACGACTCTGGATGTTCCGCAGTTTGATTCCATTATTGTCAGCGGCAAGGCATATGACACAAAGAGAGAAGCACTTACGAATTATACAAAAGCATTTTTCCAGGCAACCGATGCCCTTCAGGCAGACCCGGATATGGCGGCCCAGCTGCTGCTTGACTGGTATACCGAGAATGGTTCGGAATCTACGATTGAAGCCTGCAAGACAGAGATTGAGACGAGACCTTTCGTGACTTCTGAGGAGGCAAAAGGAATTACCATCGGCGATTCCGTACAGATCACCGGCGAGTTCTGGGTATCTCAGGAACTGCTTGACGAGAGCAAATTCCCGGAGGTTGCAAAGCACATCGATGATTCCATTGTAAAAGAAGCTTTAGGATATTAAAGCCGTGATAGAAATTAAAAAGGGTGTCCGGCGGGCACCCTTGAATTTTGAAAGGATGGGACAAGAATGACGGAATATGAGAAGAAAAGGCAGCATGATAAACGGAAATTTGCTATCATCTCGATTTGTTCGCTGTGCACGTTTTTTATCATCTGGTATATTGCAACAGCAGTGCTGCATTTGATGCCGGATTACGCGCTTCCGAGCCCGGTGCAGGTGCTGAAGGGATTTATTTTTAAACTGACGAAGAAGGCGCCGGACGGCGGGACGCTGTTTCAGCACATTGCCGCCAGTTTAAAGGTGGCTCTGACCGGATATTTTCTGGGCGCTGTCGTGGGGATTCCGCTGGGAATCTGTATGGCATGGTTTCGGAGAATTGATTTGTTTGTGACGCCGCTGTTTGATCTGATCCGCCCGGTGCCGACCATCGCCTGGATTCCGCTTATGATCCTGTGGTTTGGAATCGGCCTCGGAGCCAAGGCAGCCATCATTTTCGTGTCCGCCTTCGTGCCCTGTGTGATTAATACCTATGCAGGCATCAAGCAGACGAAGCCGGTGCATCTGTGGGTTGCCCAGACTTTCGGCGCTTCCAGGAGCAAGATGCTGTTCACTGTTGCGATTCCGACAGCCCTGCCGTTGATTTTCACGGGGCTGCGCATTTCTCTGGGAACGGCCTGGATGACCTTGTGCGCGGCGGAAATGCTGGCGGCCAACAAGGGCCTGGGATATATGATTCAGTTAAACCGTGCGCTGGGCAGAGCCGATATGATCATTGTCGGTATGCTGACCATCGGCGCCATCGGAACGATATTTACCGTTGTACTTGGGAAAATTGAGAATATGCTGGTGAAGGGAGGGCGCAAATCATGAAAAAGAGCATGACGGAAAAGACAGAGAAGACGATCTATGCTGTGGTTGCAATTGCCACGTTTTTCCTGGCCTGGTCCTTTATTACCACATTTACAGCGGCGAAGGAGACGACGCCGGGACCGCTCCAGGTTCTGAAACTTCTTGTCTCCTCCATTACGACTCCGATCGGACGGTATACTCTTTACGGACATTTGTATTTCAGTCTCCGCCGTGTGATTGTTGGTTACTCCGTTGCTACGGTGCTTGGAATCATCGTCGGCGTTGCCATGGGAACCTCCCGCTATGCGGAGGCGGTCATCAAACCCATATTTGAGATGCTGCGGCCGATTCCCCCTATCGCGTGGATTCCGCTGATTATTCTGTGGTTTGGAGTTGGGGAACTGCCGAAATATGCCATTATCTTTATCGGATCGTTTACCAACGTAACGTTAAATGCCTATACCGGCGCACAGAGAGTGGACCCGACATTGGTCGGATGCGCGAAAATGCTGGGAACCAGCGACAGAGACATTTTTTTGAGGGTGATTCTTCCTTCCTGTATGCCTCAGATTTTCGCCGGTATGCAGGTGGCGCTGTCCACGGCCTGGATGGCAGTTCTGGCTGCGGAGATGGTGGGCGCCCAGGAGGGCTGCGGATGGATCATTCTGCGAGGCAGTGATACCACCAACATTCCGCTGGTACTGGTCGGTATGGTAGTCATCGGACTGGTTGGACTGTTCTTGGCGACCGTCATGAGAGCGGTAGAAAGGAAGGTATGCTCATGGAACATCATGGATGTGTAGATCAGGCAGTGATCTCCTTAAATCACGTATCAAAGACATTTGAATCTGCCGGACGGGAAAAAGAGGTGGTGCGGGATGTTCAGCTGGAAGTGAATGAAAATGAATTCGTGGTCTTGTTCGGCCCCGGGCAGTGCGGAAAAACGACACTGTTAAATATGATTGCAGGACTGGAACTGCCTACGGGCGGAGAGGTCTATGTGGATGGGAATCTGGTGACCGGTCCCGGCGCGGACCGCGGGGTGGTGTATCAGACGACGGCGCTGTTTCCGTTCTGTACGGTTATGGGAAACGTGGAGTTTGGCCCAAAGTCACGTAAGATAGACAAGAAGACGAGGCGGGAGAGAGCCCAGTATTTTATTGATCTGGTAGGTCTGCAGGGATTTGAGAAGAGTTATCCCAACCAGCTGTCCGGCGGTATGAGACAGCGTGTGGGGATTGCGAGAGCATACTGCAATGACCCGAAGGTGATGCTGCTGGATGAGCCATTCGGCCATCTGGATGCCCAGACCCGCTATATGATGGAGGAAGAACTGGAGAAAATCTGGCAGAAGGAGAAGCGGACGGTAGTGTTTGTGACCAATAATATCGAGGAGGCCGTGTTTCTGGCCGACCGCATCATCCTGCTGACGAACTGTCCCACCGGGATCAAGAAAGAATATCTGGTTGACCTGCCAAGACCGAGAAGCTATGTGGACCCGGCGTTTTTAAAACTGCGCCAGGAAATTGTGGATAACACGGACGATACGTTGTAGAAAGGGGGATACCATGAGCAAAGAAAACGTAAAAGTAAAGGTGACGAACCTGACAAAAAAATTCGGCGACTTACTGGTGCTGGATGATATCTCCTTTGATGTGAAGGAAGGTGAATTCCTGTGTATCGTGGGGCCGACCGGCTGTGGCAAGACAACGTTTTTGAACAGTCTGACCAAGCTTTATGATATCACGGCCGGTGAGATTTTGGTCAATGGGGAACCGGTGGATTTGAAGAAACACAATATTGCCTATATTTTTCAGGAGTACTCCACGTTTCCATGGCTGAAAGTGGAAGAAAATGTGAAGTATGGCTTGAAGATCAAGAAGCTGCCGGAGGAGGAGATCAACAAACGGGCGGACGAAGTGATCCGGATGGTGGGGCTGGAGGAATACCGGAATTATTATCCGGAGCAGCTGTCGGCCAGTATGCTGCAGCGTGTGGTGATTGCCAGGGCCTTTGCCGTGCAGCCGGAACTGCTGATTATGGATGAACCTTACGGCCAGCTGGATATCTCCCTGCGGTTTAAGCTGGAAGACGAACTGGTCAAGCTGTGGCAGAAGACGGGGACGACGGTGATCTTTATCACCCACAATATTGAGGAAGCGGTGTACTTGAGCGAGCGTATCCTGGTGCTCACCAACAAACCGACGAAGATCAAGAAAGAAATCGTCAACCATCTGCCAAGACCGCGGGATGTGACCTTGCCTGAGTTTGTGGAAATTAGAAATCATGTGACGGACCTGATTAAATGGTGGTAAGGAGAGGACAATGAAACAGCCCAATATCATTCTGTTTATGGCAGACCAGCTGCGGTTTGACGCGCTGGGCTGCTACGGAAATCATCAGATTCACACGCCGAATATCGATCGGATCGCATTAAATGGCAGTGTGTTTGACAATCATTTTGTGCAAAATCCAGTGTGTTCCCCCTCCCGGTGCTCCGTGCTGACCGGGCGTTATCCCAAGAACCACGGAACCAGGGACAATGGAATACCGCTGAGGGATGAGGAAATCACACTGCCGGAGGTGCTGCGGGATAACGGCTATGTGACAGCGGCCATCGGCAAGATGCATATCACCACCCAGTTTCGGCCAAAAGAGGATGAGCAGGAGGACTGGCCGGAGGACAACTACGGGTTTGATATCATCCACACGACCTGCGATACGAAAACCGGAGAGTATCTGACCTGGCTGAGAGAGAACAGCATGGAGGATTACGAGGAAGTGAAACTTCAGGGCGAGCGGAAACGGAAGGAGGACACGGCTTCAGCGGCCGATAAGAATTTGAACGGCCCGCCGCAGGTTCATGAAAGCCGGATCAACCCGGACTATCATCAGTCCGCCTGGATTGCAGACAGAACCATCGATTTGATCCGGGAATCAAAACCGGATCAGCCGTTCTTTGCCTTCTGCTCTTTTGTGGACCCTCATCATCCGTTCGATCCGCCAGCTCCCTATGACACCATGTATGACCCGGATGAGCTGGAGAAACCGATGCGAAAGGAAGGGGAACTGGAGGACAAACCGCCCCATTTCAGAAAAGCGCGGATTGGAAGAGGGTTCAGCAATGAGAAGTATGATTACCGGCGTCTGGATGATCATGACTGGGGCAGGGTGAAAGCGGCTTACTACGGGATGATCAGTCTGGTGGATCATCAGATCGGAAGGATTTTGCAGGTTATAGAAGAGAAAGGCATCGAAGACGATACGCTGATCCTATTTACCAATGATCACGGGGAGCTGCTGGGGGATCACGGCCTGCTATTTAAGGGACCGTTCCACTATGACAGCATCATCAAAGCCCCCATGATCTTAAAATGGCCCGGTATGATTCCAAAGGGGTGCCGTTACAGCCAGGTGACGGAACATGTGGACATCATGCCGACCCTGCTGGAATATGCAGGAGTACGTCCGCCTTACGGGGTACAGGGAAGTTCGATGGCTCCGATTCTCAGGGGAGATAAAGGGGCGGGAAGAGCATACGCCATGACGGAATTCAACTGCTATGACTGGGGGCTGAGTGTGAAGACACTGACAGGAAAAGACTACAAAGTGACTTATTACGCGGGACAGAATTATGGAGAACTGTATGACAGGAATGAAGACCCGTGTGAATTCCGGAATTTGTGGGAGGAAGAAGAGTACCGGGAGATCAAAGAACGGATGCTTAGAAAGCTGATGGACCGGATTGTGGAGACAGAGGATACGCTTCCGCTGCGTATCGGCAAATATTAGCTGCTGTTTTGTTTTTTTGTATTATTTGCTATAATGGTGAAAGAGGAATAGGACTGGTTTCAAGGTGAGAATAAAAGGGGCAGTATGGAAAAGATAAGGCGGATCTTTGGAGTGGATATCAACAGCATGAAATTCCGTATGCGGTGTACCCTGCTGGTGGTCAGTATTTTTCTGACACTGGCGGTATCAGTGCTGGGATACAAGGTATTTGAGAATACACTGATCACGGAGATCGGCAGCAATCGGTCGGATGTGCTGAGCCAGATCGGCGACCGGGTGAAACAGGTGAAGTATAATGCCTATACATTGTCTAATTTGTATTATTATGACCATACGCTGCGGTCCTATCTGGATCATTTCAACCGTCAGGAAGACCGGGAGACGATGGAGGATTTTACCTGGTATATGGACCGGCTCACGTCTCAGTATAAGAGTTCTTTTCATGAGAGCAGTATGATGTTTCATGTGGTGCTGGCGCTGGAGGACGGACAGGGATACAGTTCTGAGGACAGCAGCGGGGGAAATGACTACATGAGTCCCAAAACGAAGATCTGGTATAAGAAAATGCTCTTTGCCAAAGGGAATATCATTGATATCGCCAGTTATAAAGATAAGAAGAACGAGACGTCATATTTTTCAGCGGCCAGGTATATTGAGAATGACAGCGGGGAACCTGCCGCCTATTTAATGATTAATATGGACGAGAAACAGATCCGTTCGATGTATGAGACGGTGACGGAAGGAAACCGGAATACGATCTATGTGGTAGACCAGGAGGGGACGATTATCTCCAGCAGTAACAGCAAACTGAATGGATTCAATTTCTTTCATATGAAGAATCTGGACAAGCTGTTTGGGGAGAATTCTTACACGATTACTAGGATGAGAGGGGAAGATATTCTGTTCACCCGGTATCAGGTGCCGGACACCGGAATTACCGTGTTGGAGGAAATTCCTCTGGCGGCGGTGATGGAACCGATCCGCAGCGTCCGTCTGGTGATTATCAGTCTGGCCGTTGTGGCGATTGGGATGGCAATCCTGTATGCGGGACATTTTGCGGACAGGACCACAAGGCCGATCTCCCAGCTGTGCGTGTTTATGCTCCAGGTGGAGGAAAATAACCTGGACAAAGAGTGTGTTGTGAAGGGATATACCGAGATCAAGATCCTGAGCAAACAGCTCAATATGATGCTGACACGGATGCGTACCCTGATGGACGGGATTAAGCAGAAGGAGCAGCAAAAGCGAAAGATGGAACTGGGATTTTTACAGGCGCAGATCAATCCCCATTTTATGTATAACACGCTTTTTTCCATTAAATGTATGGTGGATATGGAGAAGAATGAGGCGGCATCCAGGATGCTGGCCTCTTTCATCCAATTGCTTCGCAGCACTTTGTCCAATCCGGATGAATTTGTGACCGTCAGCCAGGAGTTTCATGTGCTGAGACAGTATGTGGATATTCAGAAATTCCGGTACGACGATAGTTTTCAGGTGGCATTGGAGTGCGATGAGGCGGTGAAAGACAGAAAGATTCCCAAACTTTTGATTCAGCCCCTCCTGGAAAATGCAATCTTTCACGGCGTGGAGTTCAAAAAGGGAGAAGGGATGATCATTATCACAGCCAGAGAGAAGGACGGGAATTTGGTGGTGACTGTGGAGGATAATGGTGTGGGAATCCAGCCGGAAGTGATTGAGAAGATCAACCAGGGATTCAAGGTCAACGGGAAGACCCATGTGGGAATTGTCAATGTGAAGGAACGGATTCAGCTCAATTTTGGAGAGAATTATGGAATGAAGATTGAGAGTGTCCAGTGGATGGGGACGAAGATTATTCTGACATTGCCGGTGATTGACTGACGGGAGGAGACAGATGCATAAAATATTGGTGGTAGATGACGAGATGCCCATCAGACAGTGGCTGGAATTTTGTATAAATAAAATAGAAGGATATGAGGCGGCGGGATTGGCGGCCAATGGGGCAGAGGGATTTTCCATGTACCGGAAGCTGCTGCCGGAGATTGTCATCACGGATATCCGTATGCCGGTGATGGACGGGCTGGAGATGATGCAGATGATCCATAACTTAAATCCGTCTGTCTATACGGTGGTACTGACCAGCCATGAGGATTTTGAGTATGCCAGAAAATCCATCAAGCTGGGAGCATCGGAGTATATTTTAAAGACAGAGATTACGGAGGAGAGTCTGAAACAGGTGCTTGAGAAAGCGTCGGAAAGTATCGGGGAGGCGGGGCAGTCGGGGGTTGAGAAGACCCTGGAAGAACTGACCAACCGGAATCATTATCTGCGCTCGCTGGTACTCGGGCAGAGCAGGGCACAGGTATCGGAGGCGATGCTTCGGGAGTATGAGATCCCGCTTGTGAAAGGGGCGTATGTGGCGCTGGACGTGATGGCCTTTGGGGAGGAACCCCTCCGCTTTTCTCTTCCCCAGAATGAGATTCTGATTCACGTGCTGAAGATCCCGGTAGATTGGAATCATACGGTGATTATCGGCAATTTAAACCAGCACAAAGGCAGCGGGGAGAGCCAGCTGATGCAATTGGTGCACGGTTATTGTGAGGAGATTATGGGAGAGGTTTCCTGCCGGATCGGCTGCAGCGATATCTATGATAATCCTGCGAAGATGGGGCTGGCCATGCGTCAGGCTTATGAGCGGGTGAAACTGAGTTTTTATCATAGCCGCGAACGCTTCTTTTACACCCAGGCCACCGGGAAATACAGGACATCCAACGGGGAGAAGTATAAGATTTTGTTTGGAAAAGAACTGGTCAGCCAGAACTACCGGAAAGCCATGGATATTCGGGATCAGATGATGGAGGAAGCCCGGCGTGAGGAGATCACGGATATTGATTATCTGAAGAAAATGTATCTGTTCTTTATCACATCACTGTTTCATATCACCAAGGAGGATACAGACCAGGTGGAGGAACAGCTGTCTGCTATCGGGAAAGAGATTGCCGATACTGGTTCCATCGAGGAGCTGGACGGAGTGATCAGGGATATCTTTGAACGCCATGGATATGGGAAGGCGTTGAGTGATGAGTACTCCTCGCCGATCCGCAGCGCCATCAGCTGCATGGAAGAACAATACGCCGGTCCTTTGACACTTTCTGATGTAGCCAGCCGCGCCGGAATCAGTTCAGAGTATCTAAGCCGCCTTTTTAAAGAGGAGACAGGAGTCAAGTTTGTGGTGTACTTAAACAATCTGAGACTCAAGCATGCCCTGCATCTTTTGGAGACCACCAACTTAAAGGTCTACGAAGTGGCGGAGCAGGTGGGATACTCGAATTTAAGCTATTTTTCCACCGTATTTAAAAAGAATTTTGGCCAGAATCCATTTGATTATAAAAACAATGTTAGGAATGGCTGATTCCGATCTAAATCACAAGCTTATCCGCCGTATCGGACGGAGAAATCTAATGCAAAGGGGGAGTTTTCGGAGGAACTGCAGGAAGAATTGACAGGGGAGATGAAGAAGAATTTGAGGGATGGGTAGAGCAGCGGTTTTTCGCAGCGCGGCAGGAGGGCGCGGATCGACGGCAGGCGGTTGCCGGTTTCTGTAAGACTTGAGTCTTGTGGAAGCCGGCTTTTTTAGAATACTTGCTGTGATAAATAGATTACTTTAAGATACGCCGGCAGTTTTGCCTTTTTAGGGGTTGACAATCCTTCCAAAATAAGGAATAATAATAGCAAGTGATAGTGACATAATGAAAACTTGTAATGTATGGCTGGAAAATACATAGAGTTAAAGGAGAAGGACTGTGAATCTGAACGAAGCAAAGTACAAAATCAACAAGGACATTCCCATCCCGTTCTATTACCAGGTGAAGCGGATGATTTTGAATGAACTGTCCAACGGCAGCCTGCAGCAGGGAGATAAACTGCCGGGGGAGACGGAGTTCTGTGAGTGTCTGGGGCTGAGCCGGCCCACGGTGCGGCAGGCCTTAAACGAGCTGGTGTCGGAGGGGGTTCTGGTTCGGAAGAAGAAAAGCGGGACCTTTGTGGCCCAGCCAAAGATTGAACTGAAGATCGATACCGGCATTGAGCATTTGAAGCATTACCTGGAGAGGAGTTCCAGGGAGTGCAGTGTGGAGATTCTGGATCTGTGTGTGATGGACGGGATTGAGGAGATCAACCAGAGACTGAAGCTGGAGGATCATGCGCGGCTCATCTATTTAAAACGGCTGTGGAAGGTGGGAGAGACGCCCATTGTGTACAGCGCCACCTATCTGTCGGCGGAACATTTTCAGGCGGTGCTAGAGAAGGATTTCCGGGATATCAACCTGTTTGAGCTGCTGGAGGTGGAGTATGGCATCTGCGCGAAGAACCGGACGGTGAAGATTGAGGCCACTCTGGCCAGCAAATATGATCTGGAGCTGCTGGAGATCAACCGAACCCGGGCGTCGCTGCTGTGTGTGACGGATGTGGCTGAAGAGGAAAATGGCCGGCCGCTGTGCTACTCGGTCACCCGCTACCGAGGTGATAAATCCCATATCTCTTACGGCTGTGAGGCATAATATATATAAATATAACATAATGTCCTGTTGTCATCGAAACAACAGGACATTTTTGTTTGTAAAAATGACAAAAATATGTCGAAAAAAGTCAAAATATTGTACTTTTTTACGAATAATAGTATTGACAAACAGGATGGAATGAATTATGATGTGTTTATGAAAGAGATACTTACATAATGAAATTAAGTACTAAAGGAGGAAAACATGAAAAGAACATTAAAATCAATTTTGGGCAGTACGGTGATGTTATCTCTGGGCATGACGATGCTGACCGGCTGTGCCAGTTCCGCAGGCGATAAGGCTGAGACGCAGGCGCCGGTTCAGACAGAGGCAAAGGCAGACGCGGGGACAACAGCGGCGGGGGATGCAAAGGAGCAGTCCTCCGGGACAGAGGGCCAGGGCGCGGTGGATCTGGGCGGCAGAAATAAGCTGGCATTTTTCCTGCCGATGACCGGGGACCAGATGCAATATGGCATTTCCTTAAAAGAAGGGGCGGAGCTGGCGCTGGACCAGTTTAATGAGGCCAACAAAACGGAGTTTGTGCTGGAGGTATTTGACGATAAAGGCGATCCCAAGGAAGCGGTGAACGTGGCGAATAAGATTGTCACCGACGATTCCGTGATTGCCGGTATGGGAAGTTTTTCTTCCTCCTGTGCCATGGCGGCGGCGCCGGTGTTTGAGGAGAATGAGCTGCTGCTGTTCAGTCCCAACGCTTCCCATACGGATTTCCCGGGGATGGGGGAGATGATGTTTTCGGTGGTGATGAGCCAGAAGTATGAGGGGGCGGAATTTGCCAGATATTTGATCAATACCTACGGACCCCAGAAGATTGCCATCATTTACCAGAATACGGACCATGGCGTGATTGCTTCCGACGTGTTTAAGACGGAGTATGAGAAGCTGGGCGGGGAATTGTCCATCGTGGAGACCTTTGTTCCTGGTCAGACCAAGGATTTCAGTCCGATTCTCTCCAAGGTGAAGGCGGAGGCGCCGGACGTGATCTATGCGTCTGCCTCTTACAACGACTGTGCCCAGATCTTCATGCAGGCCAATTCACTGAATATTAAGGCCCAGTATGTCGGCCCCGGCATGTGCCTGACGGAGGAATTTTTGAATGTCGCCGGCGACAAGTTAAACGGCATGGTGGTGCTCAGCAGCATTCCCTGTTTTCTTCCTTCCGTGCTGGAGGCGGGCAATGTGGATGATACCACCAAAGCGTTTGTGGAGAAGTATGTGGCGAAGTACAACAACTCCCCGGACGGATTTGCGGCAAGCGCTTATGACGCGGTGAATATTGTGCTGGAGGCGGCGATGAAGGTTGGAACGGACAGCAAGGCGCTGGCGGCGGAACTTCGGCAGCTGCGCAATTACCCTGGCGTATCCGGGTATGATATGAGTTTTAATGAAAATAAAGAGATGATCAAGGGAATCTATGCATTCCAGGTTGAGAACGGAAATTTCAAGTTGGCACAATAGGAGGTTTTAGGGGCTGCCAGATACATGGCGGCCCCTTTTGATAAGAGAGGGATACTATGTTCTTACAACAATTACTGAATGGAATTACCATCGGCAGCACCTACGCGCTGGTGGCCATTGGATTTACACTGGTGTTCGGTGTGCTGGAACTGACCAACTTTGCCAATGGATCGCTGTATATGCTGGGGGCCTATTTATCGCTGGTGATGTATGGGATCACCGGGCAGCGGTTTGTGCTGGCATTCTTTTTGAGCATTGTGCTGACGGCCGCGGTGGGATACTGTCTGGACCGGTTTGGTCTGCGCAGGCTGCGGCAGAAGAAGGCGCCGAAGCTGGCGGGGCTGATCACCACCTTGGGCATGTCCACGATGATTGACAATGCGATTATGATCTGGTTTGGCAGTGAGACGAAGCCGTTTCCGGTGCCCTTTGAGTTTGGGAAGATTGAGTTTGGGGGAGCGGTGATCAGCTGGCTTCAGATTCTGATTTTGAGTGTCTCTCTGATTCTGATGGGGACGCTGACCCTGATTGTCTATAAGACGAAGATCGGGAAGGCCATGAGGGCGACGGCGCAGAATATCGAGGCGGCGAAGCTGATGGGGATCAATATCCACGGGGTGATCTCCTTTACCTTTATTATCAGCGGAATACTGGCCTCCATTGCAGGGACGCTGGTGGGGATGTATTACCAGACGGTGGATATCAATATGGGAACCTCCATCGGGATGAAGATTTTTGCGTCGGCGATATTGGGCGGTGTGGGAGTGCTGCCGGGAGCTATGTTTGGCGGGCTGGCGATTGGGATTATCGAGACGCTGGCGGCGGGGTATATCAGCTCCGGATACCGGGACGCCATAGCGTTTGCGGTGCTGATCGTGGTACTGCTGTTTAAGCCGAGCGGACTGTTCGGGAAACAGCAGATGAATAAGGTATAGGAGGGGAAACGATGGTAAATAAAATATGGGTGTTTCTTGCGAACCATAAAAAACGGTTGATTCTCCTGGCCTTTTTATTTGCGCTGGTATTTCCGTGGATGTTCTCATCCAAGTATCTGGTGAGAATCGGGACGGTGTGTCTGATGTATACCATGCTGGCGCTGAGCCTGAATCTGATGGTGGGATTCCTGGGTCAGATGTCTTTTGGACATGCGGCGTTTTGGGGGATCGGGGCTTACACGGCGGCGATTCTGGTGACCAGGATACCGGGGTGCCCGGCGGTTGTGTCGTTTACCGCGGCGGCGGTGATGGCGGGGGCGTTTGGACTGCTGCTGGGGCTGCCGGTGCTGAAGCTGAAGGGGTATTATTTTACGATTATCACCATGGTGTTCTGTGAGATTGTCCGGCTGATTGAGCTGAACTGGATGAGCCTGACGAGGGGGTCGCTGGGGATCATGGCGATTGCGAAACCGGACTTCTTTGGCTTTAAGATTACCACGCCCCATCAGTTTTATTATCTGATGCTGGTGCTGCTGATTCTAACGGTAGTGGTGATCAACAACATCATGAATTCCAGAATCGGACAGGCGGTGCTGGCCACCCGGGATGATGAACTGGCGGCGGCTGCCATGGGGATCAATGTATTCAAGTATAAAATGATGATATTTATCGTTTCTTCCATGTTAGCAGGGCTGGCGGGAGCATTTTACGCTCAGTATACGGGATATATCGACCCAACCGGGTTCTCCGGGGTACAGTCCAACGAGATGCTGGTCATGGTAATTTTTGGGGGCCTGGGAAATGTGCTCGGCAGCTTTATCGGCGCCATCGGCTTAAGTATCCTGCCGGAAATGCTCCGCGGCCTGATGCAGTACCGGATGTTTATCTACGGCGCGCTGCTAGTGGGTCTGATGCTGGTGCGGCCGGATGGGCTGCTGGGAAATGTGAACTTTAAGTACATCGGTCAGAGAGACAAGAACAACAAGGCGGGAGGTGCGAAAGATGAGCAAAGTCGTTCTTCAGGTAAATAACGTGACTCAAAGATTCGGCGGCCTTGTGGCGCTGTCGGATGTGAGCATGGAGGTGTCCGAGGGAGAGATCGTTGGCATTATCGGACCAAACGGCGCGGGGAAGACGACGCTTTTTAATGTCATCACCGGGATGTACTGTCCGACGGAGGGAAAGGTTTTCCTGCTGGGGAAGGATGTGACCGGATGGAAGCCACACGAGATTACAAGAGCGGGATTCTCCCGGACGTTCCAGAATATCCGTCTGTTTCCGAAAATGACAGTGCTTGACAATGTACTGGTGGGAATGCACACCAACACGAAGGCCGGTCTGCCCTCCGTCCTTTTTAACACGAAGGCGAAGCGGGAGGAGGAGCGGCAGATGGAGGAGCGGGCGGAGGAACTGTTAAAGCTTCTCGGACTTTTTGATGTGCGGTATGAGATGTCCACCAGTCTGCCTTACGGGGACCAGAGAAAGCTGGAGATTGCCAGGGCATTGGCGACACAGCCGAAGCTGCTTTTGCTGGACGAGCCGGCGGCGGGAATGAACGAGCAGGAGACGGGGGAACTGCTGGAGATTGTGGCGAAGTTAAAGAAGATGAATTATACGGTTCTGTTGATTGAACATGATATGAAGTTCGTGATGAATATCTGTGAGCGGATTTACGTGCTGGACAACGGTGCGCTGATTGCGGACGGGGTGCCGGAGGAGATCCGCGCCAGCCAGGCGGTAATTGAAGCGTACTTAGGGAAGGAGGATTAGAGATGGCGTTGCTGGAATTAAAGGAGATCGAAGTGAACTATGGCAGCATCAGCGCTCTGAAATCCATCAGCCTTGAGGTGAAGGAAGGGGAGATTATCACGCTGATCGGGTCCAATGGGGCGGGGAAGAGTACGACTATGCGGACAATCATGGGGCTGAAGGAGAGCGCGGGAGGGACTATTACCTTTGATGGCGAGGACATTACCAATAAGGATACGAAGGTGATGGTGAGCAGGGGGATCATTCTGTCGCCGGAGGGGCGTCAGGTGTTTCCGAAGTTTACGGTGCTTGATAATCTGAAACTGGGGGCGTATCTGCGGCCGGAGCAGGAGATACCGGAGAGCCTGAGGACGGTGTATGAGCTGTTTCCGAAGCTGGAGGCCAGGAAGGACCAGATGGCGGGAACGCTGTCGGGCGGGGAACAGCAGATGCTGGCCGTGGGGCGGGCGATGATGGGGAAGCCGAGGCTGCTGCTTTTGGATGAACCGTCGCTGGGGCTGGCGCCGCTGGTGATTAAGGAGATTTTTGAGATGATTCTGCGGATTCGGAGCATGGGGACCACCATATTGCTGGTGGAGCAGAATGCGCGGGTGGCGTTAAAGCATTCGGACCGGGCGTATGTGCTGGAGACCGGGAAGATTGTGCTGGAGGACACGGCGGAGAATCTGCTGCATTCGGATGAGGTGAAGCAGGCGTATCTGGGAGGTGTGTGATGGGGATGGCTTTCTGTCATTTATCAAAACAGGAACTTTATGAGCGGGTTGGGCATATGGATCAGATTGCCGGATTTAAACGGTATGTGCTTTGCGAGGGGAAGAAGAACGGGGTTCACGCGGTGGATATCTGGAATGGGAGCGGGCTGGAGATGACGGTGGTGTGTGACCGGGCTTCGGATATTTCGTCCCTGCGTTTTAAGGG
Organism: Bacteroides thetaiotaomicron; assembly: GCA_034142505.1. GTDB lineage: Bacteria > Bacillota > Clostridia > Lachnospirales > Lachnospiraceae > Hungatella_A. The sequence goes on along the minus strand of JAWZDV010000012.1, from coordinate 108,556 downwards.
GAAATCGCTTTGCTGGCTGTCGAATCTGGGCGTGTCCGCTCCGGAATTTGCAAGGCAGGGGGATTTTGAGTGGAATCAGAATTTCTCCGGAGGAATGTTTGCGACCTGCGGGCTGACGACGGCGGGGCTGCCGTCGGAGGATGACGGGGAGCGGCTGGAACTGCATGGAAGTGTATCAAATCTGCCGTCTGAGGAGATTGGGTGTAAGACTTGGTGGGATGGTCCCCCTCACTTAAGTTCGGCGGAGTATGTGGTGGAGTTTGAGAGTAAGACGAGGCAGGCGAGACCTTTTGGGGAGCATTTGTGTATGACCAGAAACATCCGGGTGAAGATGGGGGAAAACACGGTGTATGTTCATGACTGTGTGGAGAACCTGGGGTTTCGGGATGTGCCGTTTATGCTGGTTTATCATATGAATTTTGGATATCCGCTGTTGGATGAAGGGAGCCGGATCTGCCTGACTTACGATGAGAGGTTTCCGACGTCGGAACTGGCGGAGAAGTCGGCAGGGGAGATTGGCGTGATTGGGAAGCCGGATGATGGGTATGGGGCGAGAGCCTATAACCATACGGCAGCCGCCGATGAGGATGGATTTGCCTGGGCTTCCCTGTTGAATGAAAAGCTGGGGCTGGGGGCCACGGTGAAATTCCGGGCAGAGGAACTGAACCAGTTTAATCTTTGGAAATGTCTCCAGAAGGGGCGTTATGTGGTGGGGTTGGAGCCGTGTAACTGCCGGACCTGGGGGAGAGACAGGGAGAGGGAGGCGGGGAATCTGGCGGTGATAAAGCCGTTTGAGAAGAGAGAACTGTATTTTGAGCTACAGATTCATGATGGGGTGGATGAGGTGCGGAGCGCTTTGGAGAGGTATGAGGAACGGTATCGGCTGTGAGCAGGTTTGGAGGCGGTGCAGGTTGTCATAAATCCATGTGGAAAGGACCTGGAATCGGGCTGTTGATGGAATCCATGTGAAGATGGCACGGGCATGAGGCTGGGAAGATGGAGGGATAGGATATGATGGAGTTTCAGGAGTTTGAGAAGATTCCTTTGATTGATACTCATGTACACCGGGTGCATCCGGACCGGGCACCGGAGTTTAGCAATCTGGGCGGCGGTTATATCGATGGAGAGAACCAGGCGTATCACGGGCGGCAGACAATTCTGTTCCAAATGGTGATGGAAGAACTTCGGAAGGAGTTTAAGATGGCGGAGGACGTACCGGTGGAGTTGGTGGAAGCCGAGCGGCACCGGCGGTATCTGGCGGACCCGCAGGGATATTACCGGAAACTGATCCGGGATCAGAACGTGCTGATGTATTGTCTGGAAATTGGAAGTCCCATTGGCGGGGCAAGGTACAGCAGGGAGGAGACGGACTATTTTAATGCGTCTCTGCCGGAAGGAAACTATTGTTCCATAGTCAGAATAGACCGGGTGATGGACGAAGCGCTGGATTTGGCGGTGAAGGCGGAGGAGACGTTTGCAAAGTTTTTTGCGGCATTCCAGGATGGACTCCGACAGGAAGTGGACAGGGAACAGGCGGTTGGACTGAAATCCTGTGCGGCCTACACGGGAGGACTGGGAGTGGAGATTGTGAGCCGGGCAGAGGCGGAGAAGGCTTATGAACGGATTCGGTGCGGCCAGGCGGAAGCGTGGGACCGGAAACGGCTGGGCAATTTTATTTTGCTGGTCGGCACGGATGTGGCGGAGGAGTATGGGATACCGATTCAGATTCATACTGGGGCCGGCGGCGGTAATTACATTGATATCGCCACCCAGAATCCCATTCATCTGATGGAGTTTTTAAAGGATGAGCGGGTGAAAAACCGGGTAAAAATTGTGCTGCTCCATGGGGGGCATCCCCATGAGGAGGACACCAGCTATCTGGTGGCGCAGTTTGATAACGTGTATACGGATTTTTCGGGGACATTTTATCTGAGCAGTGTAAAAGGAGTGGAGCGGATGGCGGCGCTATTGGAGAGGGCCCCGCTGAGCAAGGTCATGTATGGAAGCGACGGCGTGATGTTTCCGGAGGTTTCCTGGTTTGCGTACCGTCATTTTCAGAGACAGTTTTATAAGCTGCTGGAATGGATGGAGGCGGAAGGGTATCTGACAAAGCGAAGAATACGGGAAGTGGCGGAGATGGTAAAATTCCAGAATGCTCTGGAGTGTTATTCAAAAGTACATGAAATGCTGGATGGGAAAAATAAAGCATAAATAATAAAATACAAGTAAAACTGAAGGGCTGTATGAAGGAGGTAATGACATGGATTTAGGTTTAAAGGGAAAAGTGGCGGTGGTGACCGGCGCAAGTAAAGGAATTGGGCTGGGGATTGCCAGGGAACTGATTCAGGAAGGCGCCAAAGTAGCCATCTGTGCCAGAAATGAGGGCGAGACGGAGGAGGCGGCAAAACTTCTCGCACAATCCGGCGAAGTGTATTATGAAGTTGTGGATATGAGCCAGGAGGCCCAGGTGTATGCATTTGGACAGAACGTGGTGGAGCGGTTCGGACGGATTGACTGCTGGGTCAACAATGTTGGGGCGCAGTTGACCAAGGATGGGGAGGAGTATACCGATGAGCTAATGGAGCGGATTTACGGGGTGTGCTTTAAATCGGCGGCATTTGGCTGTCAGGCCGCATTCCGGTCCATGAAACATCATGGCGGGTCGATTGTCAACATCAGTTCATTAAGCGCCCGCTGTCCTACGACTGGAAAAGCCACGTTATACGGGCCAATGAAGGCAGCTGTTAATAATTTGACAATCACGATGGCTGGCGAGTACGCGGCTTATGGAGTCCGCGTAAACTGCGTGATGCCCGGATATATCATGACAGAATTCAATACGGAGAATACCCCGCAGGATGTGCTGGACAATATCTGCGCAGGGACACTGATGCAGCGCACGGGAAGAGTGGAGGAGTGTGCGAAACCAGTTGTGTTCATGTGTGGAAACGGTTCTACCTTCATGACAGGCGTGACGCTGGAAGTATCGGGCGGCCGGTTTATTACACTGAATCCGGATTATTCCTTCCGCGAGAGGGAACGGCTGGAGGCCTGAGTATTAGGGGGAGATGACAGATCAGTAGAAAGAGAAAAACGGGACGGAATAGGTGATACTGAGAGACGAAAAAGTACGTATAAGAAAGGAGAATAAAATATGAATGCAGCAGAGCGTATGAGGGAAATGCTGGAGAAGAAGCACGTATCCCATGTAGGAGCCAGTGGCTGGGTACATACGCCGGAGGTGGACCGGAAAAGCACGGAAGAATTTGCCGCGCGGATTATAGAATTGACGGATTACAACCGATGGGATTTTATTAAAATGATGCCAAACGGAGTTTACAACCAGGAGGCCTACGGCTCCGATATCGAGTACCTTTCAGAAAATATTCCGCCGGAAAAACTGCATACCAAGCAGATTATGCATTTTAACAGCTATTTGATCCAAAGCGAAAAAGATATGGAGCAGTTCCCGGTTATAAATGTGGCCGAAAACCCGGTTTATCAGAGGGAGGTGGCAGTTGTCAAAGCTCTCAGCAGCCATTACAAGGGGACAGTGCCGGTTATCCCTACGATTTTCCTGCCCGCCCATACCATACCGGAGTTCTGCGGCGGCATCGAGAAAACCCGTTATTACATGGATAACTACCCGGATGCCGTGGAGAAAATGCTGAAGGCATTTGTCCAGACAGAGCTCCAGCTGGTAGACGCCTATATGGATGCAGGAGCAGATGGTTTCTTTTTCGCCACCCGTTACAGCAATGGAGACATTTTATCAGAAGAGGAATTTGAACGTTTCTGCCGCCCCTTCGACGAACAGCTCCTGGCCCGAGTCAAGGAACGCACCTGGTTCAACATGGTTCATGTCCACGGCGTTAAAAATCTCTTTATGGACAAGTTCGATCAATACGATGTTCAGGCCATCAGCTGGGAAAACACCCCTGGCAATGTGCCGGAGGAGGAGCGCTTTACTGTCAAAAAAGTCCGTGAACTTACCAACAAAATCCTCATCACAGGCACTGACCAGTTCACCGATTACTACGGCACCCGCGAAGAAGTCAAAGCCCGTTTCGAAGCCCGCTTGGAAACCGCCGCTGCCGAGTCCGGCGACAACCGCTTCATCTTCGCTCCCGGCTGTTCCCTCCCTTTGGATATCGACTTAGAGCACGTCCATCTGCTGCGGGAAGTGGTGGATGAATATAATGAGAAGATGGAGCCTCGCGATTAAACGGAAGAGAAAAAGCTGGCATGGGGTCTTTTTTTGAGACGCTATGCTGGCTTTTTTACGCTGTGTATGGTATGCTAAAGAAGCAGATCGTGATGGAATATGTAAATGTAATTAAATCAATTCAGATATCATAGAAGAAATCTTCTTATCGAGTTTTATTTCAAATGTTATTCCAATTTATAATTAAGTAAAAAGAACTATTCAAATATAATCGTTACCGCCATTGTCTGCAAAAATAAAAACTGATAACTTTAAAGTATCATTGAAACGGAGGGAGTTCATTGCACGAGATTATTTTTTATCGTGACAGCAGAGGCCGGGAGCCGGTTCTGGAGTATTTGAAAGGACTTAGTAACCAAGGGGGAAAGATAGTCGAATTAAACTGAATAAAGTGAATGATTGTGAAGCAGACGCAGAAGACCCCTGCCAGAGAAATAAAAAAAGCGAAGCGTGAATTAGCAGATTTTAAAGAGAGGAGTGGTTTTTATGGCTAAGATCGGTTCTGTTGGCTCTTCCTGGGAGGATGTCAGGAAGGAATTGTTTACTTCGGAAGAAATTGTGGAAAGTGATTTGAGAGTAGCTTTGATTGGAGAGATGATAAAAGTCAGACAAGAACAGGGGATTTCTCAGAGGGAATTGGAGAATAGAAGCGGGGTGAAACAGCCTGTGATTGCCAGAATGGAAAATGGCACGGCTGTTCCGAATTTAAATACGGTTCTCAAGGTGCTTGCGGCTCTCGGTAAAACTCTTTATATTGGAGATTTGAAGGAAAAACGGTAAAGGCCAAAAACCTTAAGAAATTTATAAAAAAATTCGTAATACACCCAGCCCCGGAATATGATACTATATGGCTATCAGACAAGCCGGATAGATTCGGGAGAAATGGGGAGGCAGGACGATGAGAAAAGGAAAAGCAGAAGCTCTGTTATTGTGTACGGCTCTTACAGTTACAGCCATATTAGCCGGCTGTCGGATGGAAGCCGGTGATCAGGAGCCGCCCACAGTTACCGCTCCTGTGGCGGCCTTGGAAGAGACGGAAACGTCTGCCGCCAAGCCCTCTGGCGGCGAGCCGGAGAAGGGTGTGGGGGAGATATCCGCCCCGCATATGAAACCGGAGCAGTATCCCAAGGTGGACGGCTCCACCGCGACGCTGCCCCTGTCCCAGGCCCTGTATCAGCTGGTGACCGGCGCGACGGCCAGGGAGGCGGAGACGGCGATTGAACATACCAAGACCACCAATGCTTACAATAGTTTAATATACCAGTACGGTTCGGATCTGGTGCTGGCCTATGAGCCTGCCCCATCCGTGTACGACTTGATGAAAGAAATGAATGTCAAGCTGAATATCAAACCCATTGGGAAAGACGCCCTGGTTTTCATGGCCAACGAGGGCAACCCGGTGCGTTCCCTGACGGGGCAGCAGATCAAGGATATTTACAGCGGCCGCATCCATAACTGGTCTGAGGTGGGCGGACCGGGCAAAAATATAGAAGCGTTTCAACGTCCGGAAGGTTCCGGGAGCCAGACGCTGATGGATAAACTGGTCATGCAGGGGACCGCCATGGACCCCGAGGCCCCAATCTCCGCCTCGATCAGTGAGATGGGGGAATTGATTGAGAAAGTGGCTTCCTACAACAACCAGGAGAATGCCCTTGGATATTCCGTTTATTTCTATGCCCGCAACATGTACGAAAAGCCAGGTCTGCGTTTTATGGCGGTGGATGGTGTGATGCCGGACAATAAAACCATCAAGAATGGCACTTACCCTTACGTCAACGAATTCTATGCCGCCATCCGGGAAGATGAGCCGGAGGATTCTGCCGCCCACATCCTGTTTGACTGGCTGACCACCGATGACGGCCAGACCCTGGTGGAGAGTCTGGGCTATGTGGGGCTGGTGGATGTGGAGAACACGCTGGATACAGATTTTAGCGACAGCACGGTTGTCGGAGATGCCCGGATTGAGTTTACGGACCAGGAACGTTTTCTGATAGATGGTGATTACGCATTTGGAACCGAGGGCGTGATCGGTCTGGATGGAAATATGAACGTGGTGGAAAAGATCAACAATGTCCGGATTCCTTCCAGTATGGAGATGGCGGATATCACCAAGCCTGTTATCATGGAGGATATAAAGAAAGGTTTGTGCGGCCTTTACGATCTGCAGGACCACACCTGGACGGTACAGCCGGTTTATGAGACGCTCTATTATGATGAGGAAGGCAGGCTGAATGGCTATCTGAGCACGGAGACCGGCGACAAGCGGGTATTGCTGACGGTGGAAGAAAACGGCGTAAAGGAGGAACTGGTGCCGGACAACAGGACCGGCTCCCATATCTGGAATCTGGACCGGGAACAGGACACGGCTGTCATTACAGATCAAGACGGCAACGTGGTGAAAACACTTGATTTTAAAGAATACATGAGATATCAGTACGGCTACGTGATACAGAATTATTTTCTGGCTTGCGGATATGATGAGGAGTTTACCTTATTTGACGAGTATGGGGAACCTGTGCTGAATCAGAACTCGCTGGAAAACGGACGCAAATATAATTTTGGCACCATGAGTCTTGACGGCAGGTGGATGCAGGGAAACTGGCGGGATACCGGTGATCAGTTTATCTATGACATGGTGCAAAGCAGAGTTGTCACAGGACCGGAAGATACAATCAGTGTCTATATTACGGATCAGGACAGCTTTTATGTTATCGAGAATAAAGATGGCATCACCGTGCACCGGACGGATGGTTCCGTGATCATGTCGGATGACGGCCATCCCTTCGAGTATGTGCTGGACGGCGGTTATTTTGGCTATTCGGACGGTGACAGGCTGATTTTGGAGGGCGGCAGCCCGAAAAAGAGGTTTAACCTTCCTGTGAAAAATCTGATGTATGGACACCATCTCTTCGGCGACGTGTTCTACTTAGCCGGTGACACCGGTTCCGGGATTTACCAGGGGGAGACTTCGCTCATGATCGATCCCAACTGCAACTGGTGGCCTTATGGGAATTACTATGTCCTGGATAATGGAGGTTCCAGAAGCATGGTGCTGGATAAACGGAACGGCAAGGTAGTCTATGAGTCAAACGATGGAAGCCAGATTATCCGCCCCTATGAGAAATTCCTGGTCATCAGCAGGGGCAATTACCTGTGTGTGATTGATTATGAAGGGCGTTATGCGCTAAAACAGCTGTTTGGCTATATGACCAGTGATTAGGAAACGGACTTACTGATTTTAAAGAATTCATAAAATGAGAATGGGGCTGTTGCAAAAGTAGATAAATAATCTACCGGTGATATGCTCCCTTCTAGGTAGACAAGTGAAATAATAAAAACACTTGATACTTGGAAGGGAGCATTTTCTATGCTTAAAAGGAAAATATCTGCACATGAAAAAATATTTGCGGTACAGAGATATTTGGATGGATTAGCAAGCCAACGAATGATTGCCCATGAGTTTGGCATAACACAGACTTCCGTGCAACAATGGATCGTTAATTATGAGAGTATGGGCGAAGATGCATTTTTAATGAGAGACTATAAGAGTTACTCAGCCCAATTAAAAATGAATGCTGTAAAAGACTACCTTTCAGGAGAAGGTTCTCAGACAGATATCTGTAAAAAGTACGGTATTCGTTCAAAAAGTAAGTTACAAAAGTGGATTAAGAAGTATAATGGTCATGAAGAACTAAAATCTTCTGGAACAGGAGGAACCCCTATCATGACCAAGGAAGAAACACCACATTTGATGAACGAGTTGAAATTGTCCAATACTGCATTACACATGAACATAATTACGCTGAAACTGCTGAAAAATATCAAATATCTTATCAACAAGCCAGAAACTATGTGGTTAAATACGAAGCCAATGGCATCGATGGCCTTCAGGATAAACGTGGCCGACGTAAATCAGAAGCTGAAATGAGTGAACTGGAACGGCTGCGTGCGGAGGTTAAACTACTTCGCGCAGAAAAAGAACGTGCACAGATGGAGGCATCTTTCTTAAAAAAACTCGAGGAAATAGAGAGGAGGCGGGGCTGAGCCTGGTCCGTAATGGAAAAACAACACTAATTAAACTTATTGCTGGACTTTATGATCCTACAGAAGGAGAAATTTTCCTAAATGATACCCCACTTTCTTCGGTTAAAAGTGAGAGTTTTAGTAGATTGATATCCGTTGTTCCACAAACCCCGGTTTTTTTTAATAAATCAGTTTTTGAAAATATTGCAATGAATAATAATTTAACAGAAAAAGAAGTGAAAGATGCCTTGAATATGGTTAATCTTTTGGATGATATTGAAAAAATGCCGATGAAATTAAATACAGTAATATCAGGACAAGGTGGAAACATCAGTGGAGGACAGATACAGAGATTGGCAATTGCAAGAGCCATTATTTCAAAACCAGAGTTAATAATTATGGATGAAGCCACAAGCTCATTGGATTCATGGAATGAGAGAAATATATACAATAATTTAAAAGCTATGAAAATAGCTCAATTAGTTATCTCTCACAGACTATCTTCTATAATTGATGCAGATCGTATTTATTGTCTTAAGGGAGGGCGGATAGTTGAAGTAGGGAATCACGAACAACTATATAATAAAAAAGGGTATTATTATCAGATGTTTAAATCATAATAATAAAAATGGAAGGTGCTGAATTATGAAAATATTTGCTTATGTATCATCATATAGGCAAGAAAAGTCGGCTTGCTTATCGTTAACAAATAAAATAATTGATAATATAGATAAAGAAATTAATGAACAGAATGAGATTATTATAAAAACGGCATCAAATTTTGCAATATCCGAATGCGTTGGCTGTTTAAACTGTTTTCATATAGGACATTGCAACGTTAAAGACGATATGGAATGTCTTAAAAATGAATTAGAAAGCAGTGATTTGATTATTATTGCATCACCAGTATTTGCTCATAATGTCACAGGAAATTTGAAAAATATTATTGATAGATTAACATATTGGGTACATTTAATGCACCTTAAAGGAAAAATTGGAGTGAATATTGTGGTTTCGTCATCTAACGGAAATTCTTTTGTATCAAACTATTTAAGTAAAATTATGGAATATTTAGGTTTATCTGTTTTAGCAAAAATATCTATTACTTATGATACTATGTCGGAAGAAGCAATAAATAGTGTAATTGATGTGATAAGTAAAAATTTAATTTCAAAAATCAGAAAAAAAACTTATGAAATATCACAGCAACAAGAGGACTATTTTAGTACTCAAAAAAAGGTCATACAAGGTCATCTTAAAGATTCTTTTGAACGTAAATATTGGGAAGAAAAAGGTTACCTAAACAAAGAAAAGTATTGCGATGTTTTTGAGCAATACTTTGTTTTGAAAAAATAATATTGTTTTTGATAACTTTTAATACTTTTGCTGCAAAAATATTGTAAAATCATTATTTTTTATCTATAATAACTTGATAAATATATTTCAAAGATGAGGAGGGGGTTTGTGTACTATCAAGATGACTGGTTACTACGCCAAATAGAATTGCTTGGATTATTTATAAGACGATTACTCAAAGGATACAAAGATGAGCAAATATCGATGTATGAATTGGAACAAATATCTTTAACACAAAATACAGTATATAAAAAGGTATATAAGTTAATAGAGCAAAATAAAATATGCGAAGCAGAAAATTTTATTTATGAGATGTTGGATAATAATAATGAAAATAGTGATGCAATAGAAGCTGCTATTTTATTCTATCATAAAATAAATAAAATGACTGATTTGGAGCTGAGAAAATATAACTTTTCTAGGAGTGAAATATTTTCTGGTCTTGTAAAAATCTCAAGAATTTGTAATATGGATAATGTATTTACCTATATGGATAATCTGGATTGCGATTTAGAGACAGATATGTTTCGTTAATAAATATTAATAAGAATATGCTGGTGACTAGTAACAAACTGTGGAGTTAGAGTGCATTATTTATCATTGTAATGCATTGAGGTTTTTATTAAAAAAAGCAAATACCTTTTTTATATAAGAAAGGGGCTGTTGCAAAAGTAGTGAACTGCTCCCCGTCAAGTAGACAATTGCGGGGAATCGTATCAAAACATACAGAGCGAGAAGTGAATTAAGTACCGGATGAACCGCTCGATCCAGGTAGAGGGAGCCTTTGGCGTTTTAAAAAATGATTATGGATTCCAGCGGTTCCTGCTGCGGAGTAAGAAGAAGGTAAAACTGGAGATTCTCCTGTTAGGAATGGGGTACAATCTAAATAAACTACATAGAAAAATCCAGGATGAGCGGACGGGAAGCTATTTGTTTGACCTAAAAGTGAGTGCATAAAAACAAGAAAAACCGTACGCTTATTAAAGTACGAAAAAATCAGGAGAAAGTCAATAAAAAATGATTTTCTCCTGATTTTTTTCTGCGTGTAGAGTGAGGGTGCCACTCAATCATCTATTTTGATGATTTTGCGACACCCTCATTTTTGTACGCATAGATATAAAATTAAATAAAAATAGTTTATATAAAATTTAGCTATTAAGGCGGGGGAGTACAAATAAAAACACGGAATAAATTTAAAAAAATAGTAAAATATAACAAAAAAATAATGAAAAAATGGCTGAAATACCAATTGAACAGCTAAAAATATTCTGTTATACTTCATTTACAGAAATAAAAAAATAGATATATAGTTTTGTAATTATTTAAAAGTGAAAGGGGATTTTTATGAAAAAGAGCATTCGCAGACCTGTAACTTTACTTTTGGCTGGTTTCATTTGCACCAGTATGCTTTCCGCGTGTGGACGTGAAGCGGCACCTGACTCTTCAGAACAGGTATCTTCAAAGTCATCACCAGCAGAAGAAGCATACGGTGAAACAGCCGGTCTTTCTGATGAGCCGGTCACTCTGACTTTTGTTCGGGCCGGAACAGATGAACTGGCAGAAAAAACATACAAAGAACTGATAGCAGAGTATACAACGATGCATCCAAATGTAACGATTGAATATCAACAGTACAGTTTTGGAGCCGAATTGGAAACCAAATTAAACACGTTATATGCCAGTGGTTCAGCCCCGGATCTTGTCCGTGCACCGATTAGTACGATAGCCCAACGCGCATCGCTGGGTCAATATGCAGCCTTGGATGAATACATAGATCAATGGGAAGAAAAAGATAAGATCATCCAGACGGCTTATGATGTAGCCAGCTACAAGGATCAGTGTTATGGAGTTGCAGTCAATATGGAAGCAACCTTTATGCTTTACAGGAAGGACCATTTTTTAGAAGCAGGCTTAGATCCTGAGTCCCCTCCGGCAACCTGGGAGGCATTATACGATGCTGCTGAAAAATTAACAATACGGGAGGGAAACAGTGTCGTTCGCGCGGGAGCGGCAATGCCAACAGCTCTTGGACATGCGGTATTTATCTCATTTGCACGTCAGAATGGCGGACTTCTCGTGGATGAGGAACATAATAAACCGGTATTTAATGAGGCAGCCACAGCGGAGGCATTGGATTATCTGGCTTCTTATGGAAAAAATAATCTGGTGATTCCATACAGTGCCAATATGGATCAGAATCCTTTTGAACTGGGCAAAGCATCTATCATGTTCGGCTCTCTGAACACCTATAAAACAATCAAAGCAAGCGGCGTTGACTGGGCCGATGAACTGATGTATGCACCTATGCCGGGCCGTGTAAATAACAGTTGTTTCGGCGGAAGCCAGATTATGTTCATGAGTGAAGAAAGCAAGCATAAGGAATGGGCATGGGATTTTATGAAATTTCTCTTTACCAGGGAATCTGTGTTGAAACTTATGACAGATGCAGGCTCATCACCGGTGAGAACCGATATTTCGGATGAATTTATTGCAGAATTTCCGGAAGTTGGACCGGTGTATCTGGAGTCTTTGGCGTTCTGCCAGGGGATGCCGAAAGTAGAATGGTCGGCATTATTTGAAAAATATTTAAATATTGCTTTCGAAGAGGCGATGTATGGACAAAAGCCGGCACAGCAGGCGCTGGATGATGCAATGGGACTGTTGGAATCAGAGCTGCTTGTTCCTTAGACATGACGAGCGGGAAGGGAGACTGCAGAATGAAGCAAAAGCGCATTGGGAATGAGCGGGTCGGTTATCTGTTTATTATGCCATTTTATGTGTTCTTTCTATTTTTAATTTTGTTACCAATTGGAACGGCAGTCATGAACAGCTTTACCAATTATAATCTTTATAAAAGCAGTGATTTTGTTGGACTGAGTAATTACATCGCTTTGGCGAAAGATCCTTTATTTAAAAAGGCCCTGGTCAATACGCTGGTGTACTCGCTGATGTATATTGCTCCAAGTATGGCAATCGGGCTTTTGCTGGCCTTGCTGCTTTCCGGCGAAACAAAGGGAATGGGGATCTTCCGATCAGGATTTTATATGCCTTACCTGATTTCCATGGTCTGTGCATCTACCATATGGCTGTGGATGTTCGACCCGGGAGCAGGATTTTTAAACAAAATACTGACAACACTGGGATTGGAAGCCAGTACGTGGCTGAAGGACCCAAAGCTTGCTATGATCTGCGTGGCAGTTGTGAGCCTGTGGAAAAACTTAGGATACTGTATGCTGATATTTTTATCAGGAATCAAGGGAATACCGGGTTATCTGTATGAGGCTGCAGAAATTGACGGAGCCAATGGCATCCAGCGTTTTTGGAATATCACACTTCCTATGTTGCAGCCGACGACATTCTTCCTATTTATCACGACCTGTATTTCATCCTTTAACGTATTTGAGCAGGTCAATGTCCTGACGAACGGAGGCCCGATGAACGCAACGACAACCATTGTTCATCAAATTTACATCCGTGGTTTTACCGAATTTAAGATGGGATATGCATCTGCAATCTCGGTGGTGCTGATGGTGATAGTATCGATTATTACCTTAATTAATTTCCGCTTTGGCAATCAGGGGCAGGATACGGATATCGGATAATTGGTAAGGAGGGGCTAAGTTTTGAATACAAGAAAAAAAATAAGCAGAGCGGTGACGCTTTTGCTGGTGGCGGTTCTGCTGCTGTTGATGCTTTTGCCGTTTTTCCTGATGTTTATGGCATCGTTAAAAACGCTGCCGGAGATTCTGGCTCCTGAGTTTAAGATCTTGCCGGAACAATGGCTGTTTTCCAATTATGCAGAAGCCATGAAGCATGGAGACTGGGGCAGATACTTAACGAATTCTTTGGTCGTTACCTGTGTGACGGTGGGGATCAGCTTAATGATCAATTCTCTGGCAGGTTATGGCTTTGCCAGGATTCCGTTTCGTGGAAGAAATCTGTTGTTTTTCTTTGCGCTGATCGGGATGATGGTTCCATCACAGGTTACCATGATTTCAGTGTTTGTGATCTTAAAGAACTTTCCGCTTGCCGGTGGAAATAATATCCTGGGGGCCGGCGGAACAGGGCTGATCAATACTTATGCAGGCTTGATTCTTCCCTATATAGCAGGACCTTTCGGTGTGTTTTTGTGCCGGCAGTTTTATTTGAATTTCCCGGCTTCTTTGGATGATGCTGCAAAAGTGGATGGATGTTCCAGGATCACAGCTTATATTCGCATTTACTTACCGTTAAGTAAACCAATTCTGGCCACGCTGGCGGTGCTGAAGGCAACGCAGACCTGGAATGATTACATGTGGCCGCTGATTATGGTTAACAAAGAAGAGATGATGACAGCACAGGTAGCGGTGGTTGCAAAATTTGCGTCAGAGGTCACGGTTTACTGGCAGTATTTAATGGCGGCTACCACCATAATTATATTACCGTTGTTCGTGTTATTTATATTTGCACAAAAATATTTTGTTGAGGGTATTGTTACCACCGGCATGAAAGGTTAGGGAGGAAACACGGATGGATAAACCGAATATAATCCTGATAAACTGCGATGATTTAGGGTATGGGGATTTGGGCTGTTATGGTTCAGAAATAAATCGAACTCCGGCCATTGACCGGATGGCCAAAGCGGGAATGAAACTGACCGATTTTTATATGGCATCACCGGTGTGTTCCCCGTCCCGGGGGGGAATGTTAACGGGATGTTATCCGCCAAGGATCGGATTTGGGGATTTTGACGGAGAATGGGTACTGTTTCCGGGACAGGGAGTGGGGCTGAGCCCGCAGGAGACGACAGTTGCAGATTTACTGAAGGAAAACGGGTATCGAACGAAGATCGTTGGTAAATGGCATTGCGGTGACCAGCCGGAATTTCTGCCGGCCCGTCATGGATTTGAAGAGTACTTTGGACTGCCGTACAGCAATGATATGGGGAGACAGATTGGCCGTGAGAACAATCCGCCGCTTCCTTTGATCCATAATGATGAGGTCGTTCAGGAACAGCCGGAGCAGCGTTCGCTGACAGAGCGGTATGTAGAACAGTGCACGGATTTTATACATCAGCACAGGGAAGAGCCATTTTTTCTCTATCTTGCGCATATGCATGTTCACCTGCCTCTCTATGCGCCGGAACGGTTTGTGAAGAATTCGATCAACGGGGACTATGGAGCCTGTGTGGAGTGTATAGACTGGGCGGCTGATTGCTTGTTACATCAGTTGGAGCGGGAGGGACTGACAGAACGCACGCTGGTTATTTTTACATCGGATAATGGAGGAAGAGGAACCCATGGGGGAAGTAACGGACCCCTGAGGGGAAACAAGGGCACGACGTGGGAGGGGGGACAGAGAGTTCCCTGTATCCTGTACTGGCCTGGGCACGTGCCTGGGGGTACTGTATGTCATCATATACTATCTTCCCTGGATTTTCTCCCTACGTTTGCATCTCTTTGCAAAACCAAACCGCGGGAGGGAATTGCCATAGACGGGATTGATTTTTCGCCCCTGCTGACCGGAAAGACAGAAACCGCTTCCAGGAATACCTTTTTTTATTATTTCATGAATGATCTGGAAGCCGTGAGAGAGGGAAAATGGAAGCTGCATGTGAGAAAAAATGGGGAGCAGGTACAGCTTCTTTATAATCTGGAGGAGGATATAAAAGAGGCCAATAACTGTTATGAGGAACATCCGGATGTGGTAACAAGACTGGAAATGCTGTTGGAGGACTGCCGAAAGGAACTTGGAGATGCGGCCAGCGGTGTGGCCGGAAGCGGGGTGCGTCCGGTGGGAAGAGTGGACCATCCGAAACCATTAACGGAGTATCAGGAGGATCACCCATATATCATTGCAATGTATGATAGCGCGGATGTGGGATGATCCTGTAAAATTTCGTTAAATATAATTGTTTCTAATTCGTATATTTGATATAATAGCACATATGAATGAAAACGATTGGGGTGTCTATGAGAAAGTCAACCAGACCAAATATTAATACAATCAGTGATATTACGGGATATTCGAAAGCAACGGTTTCCAATGCCTTGAATAGAAAACGTGGAGTGAAGCCGGAGACATCCGAACGTATTTTTGAAGTGGCAAAAGAACTGGGATATATCAATCAGCTTGAGTGCAATAAGATTCGTTTTATTGTTTACCGTCTGCCGGGTTCGGATTTTGCCGAGAGTCCTGTTTTGCCAATGGCCATAAAAGGGGCGGAACGTGTATGTGAAAAAGCAGGTTTTGAAGTTGCCGTCAATTATTTGGACGTGTCGGCCAATTCGTACCAGCAGGATTTAGAGGCTCTTTTAAATGACCGGACTCACGGAATTGTGATTATGGGCAGCGAGGTTGAGGAATCAGAAATTCAGAAGTTTAAAGAATCAAACTTACCGCTTGTTTTAATTGGCTACTGGTCTGATGATATGGATTTAGAATGTCTGATTACGAATGCGAGAGACAGCGTTCGTAAAATTGTAGAATATCTGAATCAAAAGGGGCATACGAAAATCGGTTACATACGCTCGAACCTGCGCTCCTATCCGCTGCGTGACAGGGAGGAGGCACTGCGTTTTTATCTGGACAAGGCAGGGTGTCCTTTGCAGGAACAGTATGTCTGTGATGTTGGGATCAGCACCAATGGGGCGTATGAGAGTATGCGCAAGTGGCTGGAGAAGAAGCCGGAATTACCAACAGCGTTTTTTGCTGATAATGATTTTATGGCTATGGGAGCAATCCGGGCGATGAAAGAAGCAGGCATTTTGCTGCCGGAGGAGGTCTCTATCATCGGATTTGATGATGTGCCTCTTGGGGAGTTGATTACGCCGAGGCTGACGACAATCCATGTGGAGATGGAACTGATGGGGGAACTGGCGGCAAAAAAAATCATTTCTATTGTCCAGGACCCGTCCCGCCCCAAGAGCAAAGAAGTGGTATCGACTTCTTTTGTGGAGAGAGACAGCGTTGCCGACCGGACGATTTGATCGGTGCAAAGGCGCTTGCGTCACTGTCTGCGGCGGAATTCCCGGGGAGTCATTCCGAAGGCATTTTTAAAGCTGCGGTTAAAATAAGAGAGATTGTCAAACCCGGTCTCCTGGGCGATATCCAGAATGCTGGAGCTGGAGGAGAGGAGCAGTCTTGACGCCATGGTGAGGCGGTAGCTGTTTAAATAGCTGGTAAATGGTTCTCCCACGGCCGATTTAAAAAACTTCATAAAATGAGACTGGCTGAAGCCGCAGGCTTCGGCCATTTCTTTTATGGAGATTTTCTCCATGTAGTGAGTCTCGATGTATTTGAGAATCAGCTTTGTTTTCTCCAGTGATTTGTCATGTCTGGCCGGGGTGCTGCTGTCGCCTGTGGAGCGGGAGAACAGCAGAAAGAACAGCTGGAACAGCTGGCCCTTCACCCCAAGCTGATACGCCTTTGGCCGTTTGTCACAGAGAGCGTCGGCCCGGTCAAGGCAGGCCGCGGCTTCCTCATACCCGTCGCAGCCCGGGTGGAGATAGGAGGGGACAAACAGCGTCCGTTTCAGCATTGGCGCAAAGAATTCCTCCATCCCCGCGTCTCCCTGTCTCGCTGTAAACATTCCCAGCTGAAAGATAATATTTTCATATTCCATGGACAGGCTTTCTTCCTGTTCTATGGTGTGGAGCTGTCCAGGCACAATCACGAGGATGTCCCCCGCCTTCACATGATATACTGTAAAATCAATTGAGACGATACCTCGCCCTTTTTTGATATAGACAATCTCCATCTCGTCATGCCAATGCAGCGGAACTCTGGAAAAATCCAGGGGGATGGAGCAGGGGTAGGTGATATAGGGAAACTCAGACTGCCCATGTTCTTTCTTTTCTTGATAGTTTTCGTACTGGATAATATTCATAAAATCACCTTTGTTTGATAAAGTTTTGCTTTAAATGATAGTATTGTACCATATTTTGAAATGATATGACAAGAAAAAAAGAAATCATAGTATTACAATCATCATAACAGGAAATCATAGATTCAATGGATTCCCGCGGATTGGCCGGGAGATTCTGAAAGGAGTTTTAACGATGATGAATGTAACAGACTATGTAAAAGTGAATTATGGAAAACAGATAGACCAATGCACCAACGAGGAGTTATACCACGCCCTTCTCTCCATCACATCCCAGATGGCGGAAGAAAAGAGGAGTACGGAAGGAAAGAAAAAGCTATACTACATTTCCGCCGAATTCCTGATCGGCAAGCTTCTCTCCAACAACTTAATTAACCTGGGAATCTACGAGGAAGTGCGGGAGGAACTGGCGGCTCACGGCAGGGATATTTGCGCCATCGAGGAAGTGGAGCCGGAGCCATCTCTCGGCAATGGCGGCCTCGGAAGACTGGCGGCCTGTTTCCTTGACTCCATCGCGACCCTGGGCCTCAATGGTGACGGCATCGGTCTGAACTATCATCTTGGTCTGTTCAAGCAGGAATTTGAGAACAACCTTCAGAAAGAGGTCAAGAATCCCTGGATTGAGGATCACAGCTGGCTGAAACGCACCGGGGTTTCCTATCCGGTGAAATTCGGCAATTTGACGGTTCATTCCAGACTGTATGATATCGCCGTGACCGGTTACCACAACCGCACGAACCTGCTTCATTTGTTCGATATCGAGACGGTGGACGAGAGTATTGTGACCGACGGCATTTCCTTTGACAAAGAGGATATCAAAAAGAACTTAACCCTGTTTTTATACCCGGATGACAGCGACGAGAAAGGCCGGCTGCTGCGGATTTTCCAGCAGTATTTTATGGTCAGCAACGGCGCCAGATATATCTTGGATGAGTGCGTATCGAAAGGCTGCAAGCTTTACGACCTGCCGGATTACGCCGTGATCCAGATCAACGACACCCATCCGTCCATGGTGATTCCGGAGTTGATCCGGCTGCTGATGGAGCGCGGCATTGAACTGGATGACGCCATCGAAATCGTGTCCAAGACCTGCGCCTACACCAACCACACGATCCTGGCCGAAGCGCTGGAGAAATGGCCGATTGCCTACTTGAAGAAAGTGGTTCCCCAGCTGGTTCCCATCATCGAGATTCTGGATGACAAGGTGCGGAGAAAATTCGACGACACCAGCCTGGCGATCATCGACAAGAGCGACCGGGTCCACATGGCCCACATGGATATCCACTACGGTTTTAGCGTCAACGGCGTGGCCTACCTCCACACGGAGATCCTGAAGGAAAATGAACTCCACGGCTTCTACGAGATCTACCCGGAGAAGTTTAACAACAAGACCAACGGCATTACCTTCCGCAGATGGCTGCTTCACTGCAACCGTCCTCTGGCAAATATGCTGGAGGAAACCATCGGGGACGGCTTCAAGGAAGACGCCATGAAGCTGGAATCTTTAGAAAAATTCCGCGATGACAAAGAAGTGTTACAGGAGCTTCTGGACATCAAGATGCGCAATAAAATCGAGTTAAAAGAGTATTTGAAGAGAACCCAGGGCGTGGAGATCGACGAGAATTCCATCTACGACATCCAGATCAAGCGTCTCCACGAGTACAAGAGACAGCAGATGAACGCCCTGTATGTGATCCGCAAATACTTGGAGATCAAGGGCGGCAAGCTGCCGGCAAGACCGGTCACCGTCATCTTCGGAGCGAAGGCGGCGCCGGCTTATGTGATCGCCAAGGATATCATCCACCTGATTCTCTGTCTCCAGGAATTGGTGAACAACGACCCGGAGGTCAGCCCCTATTTGAAGGTCGTTATGATTGAGAACTACAATGTGACCCAGGCGGAGAAGTTGATCCCGGCCTGCGATATTTCCCAGCAGATTTCCTTGGCATCCAAGGAGGCCAGCGGAACCGGCAATATGAAGTTTATGCTGAACGGCGCAGTGACCCTGGGAACCATGGACGGGGCCAATGTGGAGATTGCGCAGCTGGTCGGAAAAGAGAATATCTATATCTTTGGCGAGTCCAGCGAGACGGTGATCGAACACTATGCAAAGGCGGATTACTGTTCCAAGGATTATTACGAGGAACATGCCGATATCAGGGAGGTGGTTGATTTCATCGTGGGACCGGAGCTGTTAGAGATCGGACAGAAGGAGAATCTGGAGCGGCTGTACAAGGAACTGCTGAACAAGGACTGGTTCATGACCCTGCTTGATTATGAGGATTATGTGAAGACGAGAGAACAGGCGTACAGCGACTACGAGGACCGGATGGCATGGGCGAAGAAGATGTTAGTCAATACCAGTAAGGCAGGTTATTTTTCTTCCGACAGAACCATTGGGGAATATAACCGGGATATTTGGAAGTTGAAATAGTATCATGGTTAAATAAAGACAATAAAAAGAAGTATCACGGCAGTAAGAGGGATGCCTGTGATACTTCTTTTTGTCGTCTTATGTATTTGTGATTCCGGAGTTTTCAAGGGAGACGAAAAAATCTCTGCAAAAGTCCCGGAAGATGATGGAGGCGGCATTCAGCTTATCGGAGGATGGCCAGTAAAGCATAATGGAACGTTTGCAGTCCGGTTCTGTAATTTTAATAAATTTAATTTTTTCTGATGTGGCCAGAGGCGAATGCCTGGGGACCAGTGCGATCCCTTTTCCCGCTTCCAAAAAGGTCTGCAAGGTAGAGAGAGAATCGCATTTTACAGAAATTTTGGGTCGGAATTGTGCAATTTGGCATAAGGCCTGGAAGTAATGGTAGGCGGCAACACCGGTTTCCAAAGTGATGTAGTCAAAATCGGCAGTGTCTGCCAAGTTGACGGATTCCTGGGCAGCTAATGGATGAAATGTGGGAACAGCCAGGAAAAATTCTTCGGAAAACAAGGGAATTGATACGCCTTTTGCAGGCTGCCAGGTGGCAGGTATGAAACAAAAATCATAATGTGTTTCTTTCCCAAGATCGGCAGGATGGATTCGTTTAATTTCGAGCTGAATATCGGGATAACTTTGTTGGAAAACCAGATAAAAGTGAGGGAGAAGGGAGGAGTTGATGGCAGATAAAACCCGTACTTTATGGTCGGAAAAAGAGGAGCCAAGCTGGGCTTCCCGGATACCCTCATCCAGCAGTTCCAGCGCCGTTGATGCCTTTCGGTAAAAAGCGGCGCCATTTTCGGTGAGCCGCAGGCCGTTCGAATTGCGGTCGAACAGCTGGGTGTTCAGCTCTTGTTCCAGATTTCGAAGCATTTTACTTAAGGCGGGCTGGGAAATGTGTAACGACTGGGCAGTGACCGTAATACTGCCATGGTTTGCGATGGCACAGAAATAACGTATAGCAAGAAGATTCATGATTTCCTCCCTGTGTAAAATTGTAATGGTAGATTCTTGCCAGGCTCAAAAGGACCTCGCCAAGTGTTCACATTATATCTTAACCATGGAGGAAATTGCAAGTGATATATAACCATTTGGTTATGGAGTCTCCTAAATGTGTATTAGACAGGGGAGGTAAATCGCTATAAAATGAAATCAGAATTTAATTACGTGATTAAACTAAAGAAACAACAGAAATTCAATACTGGAAGGAGAAAACATGGAAACTTATGGGGTGCTTTCGTTGATTCCGCCGATTATTGCAATTTGTCTGGCGTTTAAAACGAAAAATGTGTTTACGGCTTTGTTTACGGCTATTTTTGCGGGGTGTGTTATTCTGTCAGGCTGGAATCCGGTTATGGCAGTACAGACGATGTTTGATACGATGGTGGGGGTATTTGCATCGGCTAACAATGTAAAATCTATTTTTGCAGTATTAATCGTAGGTGGAATGATTAAACTGATTGAATCTATGGGCGGAGTAGAGGGGTTAATCCGGCTCCTGGTTCAAAAGCGGTCTATCATTAAAAGTCAGAAGGGCGCGCTGCTTCTCACCTGGCTGATTGGCGTTTTGGTATTTACCACCGGCGGTATGAGTATTCTGGTTACAGGAACGGTCAGCGCTCCGATCTGTAAGGCTATGAAAATTGCGCCGGAGAAAAATGCGTTGATTGTACACGCGACCTCCAGTCCGGTGACTGTGGCCATTCCCTTCAGCGCCATGGGGGCATTTACAATCGGTTATCTGGGAAGTATGGCGGCTGCGGTGGGCGGTTCACCCAATGTTTATTATGAGGCGCTTCCGTATTTCTTTACTCCCCTAATATTCATCTTTGGAACGCTGGCAGTGATTCTGACAGGTTTTGATTTTCCGCTGATGAAGAAGAAAATCAAGGAATATGAATCCGTGGTGTTGAAGGAAGTGGGAGTAGAGCAGCAGGAAGTAGCTCAGCGGGGAAAGGCGGTTTATCTGATTCTCCCCATGGTGCTTTTAGTTGTCTGTACACTGGTATTCATGGTTATTTCCGGAAATGGAAACTTCTTAAAGGGCGATGGAATGGCAGCATTTTTATTTGCGGCGTTTATATCCATGCTGGTTACGATTGCGATGGCGTTAAAGGATAAACTGTTTACCCTGGATGAGTCGGTCAATATCTTTATACAGGGATGTGGCAATATGATACCCATCGCCATGATTCTGATGTGTGCATATACATTCGGAACATTAACCGGAGTGCTGGGAACGGGGGCTTATCTGGGAGGCATCTTAGGCGGTTTCCTTCCAAAGGCAACGATTCCGTTGATGATTTATATCATTGCGGCAGCGATCTCTATGGCAACAGGTTCTCTTGCGGCCTCAGCCAATACCATTGCTCCAATTGCAATTCCTATGGCGGCAGCGCTGGGAGTTCCTCTTCCGATTGCAGTGGGAGCCGTTTATTCCGGTGCAACGTTAGGAGACTGCGCCTCCATGATTTCTGACAATACAATATTAACCTGTTCTACGACAAAGTGTGATGTCATGTCCCACGTGCGGACACAGCTTCCATACGCGCTGGCCAATGCAGCGGTCAGTTCGATACTGTTCCTGATTTTAGGCTTTGTTATGTAGCGGATGGTGGAAATGAAGGAAAGGTCGAAAGCAAAATGTCTCAAAGTTCAAAAAAGTTATGGTCACTTAATTTTATCAGGCTGGTTCTGATCACATTATTCATTTTTACGGTTCGTCAGATGGTAATGTCATCATTTCCTCTTTTTGTCACATGGGCAGGAGGAAATATGGCGCTATCCGGTGGGTTGACCCTGTTATTTACAGGAGCATCCATTGTTATGCGCGTTTTTTCAGGAATGTTGACGGACCGGCTGGGCAAGCGTAAAATCATGGTAGGTGGTGCGGTGCTGACAGCCGTGGCGGTTTTGCTGATTGCATGGTATCCGGCTCTTGGCATGATTGCAGCGATGCAATTGGTTTTCGGGGCAGGATTGGCGAATCTGACCACTGCTTCCGGCGCGGCGGTAGTGGATGTGACTCCGCCGGAGCGTCTTGGGGAAGGCCTTGGGTATTATACGCTGGGAAACTCCGTGGCGATGGCGATCGGACCGGCGATTGGGCTGGCGGTAATCGGAGGAAGCAATAACTACCGCGGGATGTATTTATTTGCACTGATTCTGGTTCTGGTTACGACCCTGCTGTGCGGCAGGGTACGCTATCAGACGCCGGGGATGACGACGGTTTCCTCCTCATCCGGTAAGAAGTTTGATCTGAAATCAGTGATAGAGACAGCTACGATTCCGGCTTCCATTATCCAGTTTACAGCGATCTTTAGTTTTACTTCCGTCATTTCCTATATTGCAGCCTATGCAAAGGAAGCAGGATTTAGTGGAATCGGTTCCTTTTTTACGGTATATGCCATGGGGATGATCGCCGTGCGTCTGGTAATCGGAAAGATTGTGGACAAACGCAGTGAGAAATCGGTGACTATTTTTGCGCTTGCCGTGATGGCTATTGCGTTTGTAGGAATAGTAAGAGCGGAAAGTTTAAATTCACTGCTTTTGATAGCTGTTATTTTAGGACTGGGGCAGGGCGCGGTTATGCCTGCTTTGCAAAAAGCGGCCATGAAGCATGTGGCGGCGGAACGCCGGGGCGCCGGTAATGCCACTTATCAGTTGTTTGCGGATATTGGAACAGGCTTTGGTGCGGCTGTATGGGGAATTGTTGTCGAACATGCTGGCTTTTCCGCTGTGTATTATGGAGCGGCGGGAACCTGTCTGTTTGGAATTGTACTTACTGTTTTTATTTTGGAACGGAGGAAAAGATAGACATGGCATACGATTTTGATCGTTTGGTAAACAGAAACGGGATTTCTGTAAAATATGATATGGCAGGTCTTCTGTGGCCGGGGATGAAGCTTGCGGAGAATGTGATTCCCATGTGGATCGCGGATATGGATTTTGCATGCTGCGACCATATTTTGGATGCTCTGAAGGAACGCCTGACCCGGCCTACCCTGGGATATGAAAATCCGGTTACACCAGACTATCTGGAAACAATTGTAAGGTGGATGGAGGAACGCCACGGTTATAAGATTGGAGCGGAGGAAATCATCACCTGTACCGGCGCTATTGACGCGTTGAAAATTGCAATTCTGGCTTTTACAAAACCAGGGGATGGCATTCTGATTCAACAGCCGGTATATGGTCCGTTTTCAGCCGCAATACAGACCAGCGGGCGTAAGGTGGTAAACAACAGGCTTCTTTATGAAAGCGGTGTTTATCAAATAGATTTTGACGATTTGGAAGAAAAAGCATCAGACCCGCATACCACGATGCTGGCGTTCTGTAATCCCCATAATCCCGTGGGACGTGTATGGAGTGTGGAGGAATTGCATCGGATTTATGACATATGCCGCCGCCATGATGTATATATCGTATCGGATGAAGTACATGGCGATATCGTTAGGGCTGCCTGTACTTATACCCCGATGGGGCGTATTGGAACGGAGAAGGTCATCATGACTACAACGCCAGGAAAGGCGTTTAATGTAAGCGGACTTCATCTGGCCCATGTTCTGATTGGTTCCCCCGTGACCCGCGAGGCATTTGTCAGAGAACGGGGCAGGAGTTTTCCAAGCCCCTTTGCCGCGGCTGCGGCAAAGGCCGCATATTCTGAGGGAGGAACATGGCTGCAGGAACTGAATCAATATCTGGATCAGAGTTTTGAGATTTTGAAGGAAGAACTGCCCCGAATACTTCCGAAAGCAAAGCTGGCAGAGCCGGAAGGCATGTTTCTGGCATGGATTGACTTGAATGAATATCATCTTTCTAGTGAAGAAACTGGTCATCTGTTTGTTGAAAAAGCAGGAGTAATTCCAGATCCGGGCACTCATTTTGGAGTGGAGGGAACCGGATTTGTAAGATTAAATATCGCCTGCCCTCATTCGATGTTAAGAGAGGCATTGAGAAGAATCGGGCAGGCTTTTGCAGCGTTTGAGTAATCCTGGAGTATGAGTGAAAAATGCTTTGTCAGACAGCCGCCGGTTCCGGGGTGGAGGGACTTTCTTTAACGGTGCCGTTTTCTAGGATATAAACGTTGTCACATACGGTTATGGTCGATATATCGTGTGTAACGATAATGCAAATCTTGTCTTTTGCTAATGATTTAACAATCGATTGAAACTTTTCTATGGAGTCAGCATCAAGATTTGCAGTAGGCTCGTCAAATACTACAATTTGAGATTTTTTGTATATTGCGCGCGCAATGGCGATTCGCTGCGCCTGCCCGCTGGATACAGTACTGCCGCTCTCTCCTATTAACGTGTCAAAACCTTGTGGCAGAGACTGAATAAACTCTATGATGTTCGCGTCCGCCGCCGCGGCTTGCAGATCATCATAGTGCGGTTCATATTCAGACATGATGATATTGTCTGATACGCTGCCTGAAAACAGGTAGTCCGAAGGCGGTACATAAGCGGTAAGCGGCATGATTTCCTCTCCACTGACAACGCCTGTATTGTGTTTTAGTTCAACCACTCCAGCTTGCGGAGTATATAAGCCGATAAGCAGCTTTAACAAAGTGCTTTTTCCGCTTCCACTTTTCCCGGCAATCCCGGTTATTTTTCCTTTCGGAAAAGACATATTTACATGATTGAACAGCTGATCACCGCCGCCTTCATGATCAGCGCTATATGAGAAACATAAGTCTTTAGCGAGAAGCATCACTGCATTTACCGGCATAACCGTAGATGATTCCTGGTCTGCTGAAAGTGTGTAAATGGCTCCTATTCTGTCAGCGGACGCAGCCGCTTGGCCGATTTGGGCAATTGCCACTGAAAGCTTTGAAACCGGGGTCACGATATAATTCAGGAGCTGCACAATCATGATAAGGCTGCCTACCGTAGTTTCACCTTTCAAAACAAAATATGTGCCAACCCCAAGTGTAACCATCGACATGACGTTTCCAAAAAGAGTACCTGCAAATGCAGCAAACCCTTCCCATACACCTAATATCATGCCGCTTTTTAACTTGTCTTCATATGTACGATTGACTTTTTCAATGGTTTTTCCCTGCATAAAATATGTTTTTATAAGCATGATCCGGCTAAGGTTTTCTTGTATGATGCTCCGGTTGATCTCATCGCGCTGTTTGTCAATTGCACTTGCTTCCTGAATCCGGGGATTAAAGGCCCCCATTACAAACATCAACAATGGGATAAGCACCAGAAGGATCATTGCAATTTTCCAGTTTAGGAAAAACAGGACAATTGTTGCAAGCAGGGCGGATGCTGTCCCTCCCACCATATTGTCTGTCATCGTTATGAAGCATGTGCTAACCGCTTGGACATCGGCAGTCAGCTTTGTTAAAAGTTCCCCCGTATGTTGTTTTGATATATCGATCATGCGGCGTGAAAAAATAACGCCCAATAGTTCGGCTCTTAAACTGCATTCTATCTTTCCATAAATCCATTTTGAAAGGACTGCATTTATCATAATGACAATACCGCCTGCGGCGACTACTGCAACAGTACGAAACGCCACGTACAATAAAGAGATATTAATATCTCCGGTCGCAATATCAATGAACAGTTTCATAAAATAGGAAAACGTTAATTGCAATACCGGGATGCACAGAACGAGCAGCGTGTATATCATGAGCTGCAGCCGGACACCTCTTGTTTTTTGAAAGATCCAATGTAAACCGTATTCATTGTTTTTCATAGAAAAACCTTCCTTCCATTTACCTTACTTGGGTGATATATCCATAAGAAAAGATTCAGCTATCGTCATTGTCTGATCATCCATAAGCGGCAGCCCCATTTTGTCCAGCACTTCTATAATAAAGTGAAACTTATGGCGGATTTCCCCGGCGGTGGCAGGATAGATCGATGGCATAAGCCAGAAATTAATGAGTGGCAGCAGTTCGGATAATTCTTTTGTGTATTGGCTCCGGATAGAGCCGTCCTGTTTGCCTTCCTCCAACAGTTCAAACCATAAAGGGGTCAGCACCCGGCGGTTTGCTTCAATCGCAGCTGCCAAAATACGCGGGTCTTTCAGAACTGGAATTGCCTGCACATTAAGCTTATCACGTTCCGTATCTGCATGATTGAGTACGAGCAGTTCCCGGATTTTTTGCAAGCCGTTCAGATCAGTGCGTTTCCTGATTGCCTCAAATGGATTGTTTTGCAGAAACATTTGGTCGCCCAACGCTTGCATGAGTTCCTCTTTGCTATCAAAAAAGCGATAGAACATTCCTTTTGCACCACCTACCGCCTCCATAATGTCGGTAATGGAAGTATCCTCGTATCCTTTTGACAAAAACAATGTCTGTGCTTCACTTAAAATCTCGCTTTTCCATTGCTCGGGTGTTTTTTTCACAGGTCGTGCCAATTTTGTGTATTCTCCTTTCTGGTTATTGACCATTGGTCAATAACAATTATACAGGTATGATGTTGCAAAGTCAATTGAAAATTTTGGTTATGTGGTGTTTTGGCGGCATTCAATAGGAAATAAAATAATACCAGAAAGATTAGACACCTGCACACGGCAATGATATAATGTGTGCAGGTGTTTTTCGAATTTATTAAGAGGAGTCATACCAACATGCAGAAAAAAATAGCAATCATCAACGATATATCCGGTTTTGGCCGGTGCGCCGTCACGGTGGCGCTGCCGATTATTTCCACTTTGAAGGTGCAGTGCTGTCCGGTGCCAACCTCCATTTTTTCCAATCACACGGGATATCCCAGCTTTTATCTGGACGATTATACAGAGAAAATGCAGCCCTACATCAATGAATGGAAGAAGCTGGGGCTGAAATTCGAGGGGATTGAGACCGGGTTTCTGGGGTCGAAGGAGCAGATGAATATTGTGATTGGATTCCTGCGGGATTTCCGGAAAGAGGGTACCGTGGTGGTGGTGGACCCGATTATGGGGGACCACGGCAAGACTTATTCGACTTACACAAAGCCTATGTGCGACGAGATGAAGAGGTTGGTAGGCTATGCGGATATCATCACGCCCAATCTGACGGAGGCGTGTATTTTGACCGATACGGCTTATCATGAAGATAAATGGAAGATGAAAGAGATCGAATCGCTGGCCGGTCAGTTAAGCCGGATGGGACCTGGGAAAGTAGTGGTCACCGGGATTCCCCAGGGGGAATACATTGCCAACTACTGTTATGAGCGGGGCGGGGAGACCAAACTTTTGCGAACCCTGAAGGTCGGCACCCAGCGCTGCGGGACCGGGGACATTTTCGCGGCTATTATCACGGCGGACGCGGTGAACGGGGTGCCCTTCCAGCAGTCGGTAAAAAAGGCGTCCAACTTTATCAAGAAATGCATCCAGAAGTCCATTGAGATGGAGATTCCGCTGACGGACGGCGTGTGTTTTGAGGAACTGCTGGGCACCCTGAAATGATATTGATTATAAAAATGTGATTATTTACATTTCATTATATATAAAAGTGTGATGGAATAAGAAAACATTTTTCAATTTATTTAGATGCCTTTATTTTGAAGTAAATATATAGTATACTATATCAATATAGTTCGTTTTAAAGAAATATGTAATGAATATGTCCATAGATGAATAAAATAGGTAGTGAATTGTGAAGGAGGCGAAGCAGCGATGGCAGGACATTTGAGCAAAATAAAAATAGTATCCTTTAAAGGAATAAAAAATTTATGTTTGGAAAATCTGGCTCCGATTAATATCCTGACTGGCGATAATAACTGTGGAAAAACCAGTGTATTAGAAGTAATAGAAAGCTTAACGTCTCCTAGTGATTTTTATACGTGGAGAAGCTTAATAAGAAAGGAAAAATTCACTTCCACTTTTGTAGGTATGTCTATTTTTGAAGGACTGATTAATTTATTTAATGTTGATGATAAAGAAATGAGAATTCGATATGAAGTTGGCTTTATAGATGGTACGGATGAGAGAATAGAACTAACTGGGAAAATTGAGCAAGAGAACTTAACAATTCAGGAATGTCAAGAACTGACTGGTATGCTATGGGATGATGAAAGCGAGGAAGAACTTAATTTAGAAGATATTGAGAGTCTTACCGTATCCGTCAATATTAATGATGTAAAACAGGTTGATTATAAAATCTATGATATTCAAAGAAGGTTTGCAATTGACAGGCTTGATGATGCTAAATTAGTAAAAGTGACATATATTTCCCCTGTAAGGCATGCGGAGGGAACACTTTTCTTAAGAAGTGTACTAGATAATCCTGAATTGTATGAACAAATGCTTCAGATACTGCAAGAATTTGATCCGGGTATCATCAGTATTAATGTGGATAATGCGAATGAAAAATATAGAAGAGGCAATGTTTATAAAATATTGTCAAAAGAGCATAGTAAGGCATTACCTTTAAATGTGTATGGGGACGGGATGAAAAAAGCTGTTCTGCTGATGAGTGCGGTGATTCAATCACAAGGTGGAATCCTGCTTTTAGATGAGTTTGAGACCGCGATTCATACAACCGCTATGAACAAGGTGTTTGAATGGATTCTGGAAACATGCACGAAACTGGATGTGCAATTATTTTTGACAACGCACAGTGAAGAAGCTATTGATAAGGTACTGAAATGTAGTCCTAAGCTGCAAGATAAAATAAAAGTATTTACGTTGTATAAAAATGAAGATGGAACAATTGCGCGAGCAGTGGACGCCTATAAGGCTATTGAGATGAAAGACGAAATGGGGCTTGAATTACGATAATGAATAGTATATTACTATGTGAGGGGTCTACTGATTTTGTTTTGCTTCAATATTTTATGAGAAATGTATATAACTGGGAAGATAAAGAAATTGGACCAAAATTTTTACAGCCCACCAGAATTTTAACGAAAGATGGTAGGAAATTAGTAATTGGCGGTACGGGAGGTTCAAGCCAGATTATCCCTAAGTTAAATAAAATTATTGAGGGAAATCACCTATCTTCTCTGGAAACAGAATATTACAATAAAATTGTCATTGTCACAGACAGGGATGATGCAGATACAGAAAGTGATTTGATAAAAAAAGTAAATAATATATTTTCAGAATTTCAAGTAAAAAATAACCAAAGTGTTATGACTAATAAGTGGATCAGTTGCGAAATGTTGAATTCAAGAAAAGAACATTTGACATTAGAACTACTGATTTTGGTGATACCTTTTGAGGAGACTGGTGCATTAGAGACATTTTTATTACAAGCCATTGCAAAGCAGGACGGCTATGATGATAAAATCATAAAACAAAGTAGTATATTTGTTGATGAAATTGATCCGGAAAAAAGATATTTAACTTCAAGAAGATACATAACAAAAGCCAAATTTGACGTTTATTTTTCTATTCGGACACCAGCTGCATTTTTTGCAGAGCGGCAAAATATCTTAAGAGGGATTGATTGGTGCCAGTATATTGAAATAAACAATTGTTTTTCCGAACTAGAAAAAATATAGGGGAAAACATGAATTAAAATAGGATTTGTCCACTACTGACTGGCGCGTGGAGCTGGTCAGTAGTGTTTACAAATCAAGGTATCGCCTGTCTTGCCGTCTTTGGGAACGGATTTGTCGGTCGGACTGCTTCAACAGTTCTTTGGCCGAAGTTGAAACCTCAACACAAATCCGGCTCCCATTGGCGGTTTTATATAACTACCCTACCGCCACAACAACGGTTTTTTTATTGTTGTGGCGGATAAACTTTCATAATTGGACTTCTGTTTTCTTAAATCCATTAACCAAGTGTGTTATCGTACTAATAATATTGTCATCATTTGCTTCAATATCTTGCGAGTAATTTAATGCCAACTCATTTAAGGCACCTGAAATAGAGCATGTCATTAGAACTATATCGACATTATCACACAAGAACCCTGAATCGCTTAAATCATTAATATGTTGTTGTAAAACATTCATTGAATTTGCTTGGTCAATTTTTCTCCATGTAGACCAGCCAAGCGCCGCTGGAGCATCAATTAGTAAGATCCGTTTATTCTCTTTTGCATTGGCACCTTTTACAAATCCGAAGCATCCAAGTATAAGTTGTTGCCAAGGATCATCACTTTTTACTGCCTCTTGTTCAATCTGAATGGAAACATCTTTTTGCACACGGTCTAATACCGCTGTGAAAAGCCCCTGCTTATTTTTGAAATGGTGATAAACAGCTCCTCTTGTTACATTCCCCTCTTCAGCAATTTTTTCTAATGATACATCATAGTATCCGAATTCAGTAAAATGCTTGCGGGCAATAGCTAATAGTGTTGAAGTGGTTTTATAACTGGCCTCTTCATTTTTCATGTTAAAATCCTCCGAAAGAATTGTTTTGCGGTTAACCAAGCATTTGTTTTTTGTTTTTGGTTCTCATTCCATGCTTAATTATCCATTCCTGTGCCTTGCTTTGACCGGTAGCGTTCCATTGGGCGACAAGGAATTCCGCTTTTTGAGGTGCCTCTTTATATAAGTCATTTAAGTTATTACCAACACTTTTTTGTACAAATTTTTCTGTGTCGTCCTTTAAGTTTGTAAGAAGGGTAGAATACCTATCAAAATCATCTAACGCAACGAGCAATTTTTGTGACCACGGCAAGCGTATTCTGACACCTTCACTTGCAAGCCTTCGCACATGAACGTTATGATCTTTCGTCCAATTAATTAACTCGTCCATTATTTCTGTTGGGTGTTCTTTTAGTAAAGGGCGAATAGCATACTCGCCAGTAAATCTCTTAGTCAATTCCTTTAAGAATAGCAACGATAACTGCCAATTTTCATTTCCATAGCGTTCAACATATCTACTGATAGGCCATAGCCACCAACCGAAATTAAACATGCCTTCTGCCTGTTCTAATTCTGGACCGAGTATGCCAAAAAGTGCTTGAATATTTTTTGAATAGTTACTGTCCATATTCCTTTTCATAGCATCTACTATACAATCAAAACGTGCAAATAATTCTTTATCCTCTAATCGGCCAATTAGTTCTTGAGAAAATGATGTTTTGTCAAAATCAGGAATAGTATCATAAAGTTTTTGGGAAAGCTCTTGTACATATCCATCGTTATAATGGTCTTTGTGTTTCATGTTGATCCTCCTCCTTTGTATATATAATAACATACATACAGTTTGTATGTCAATTTTTTATATTCTACTCTGAATAAAGGCTTTCCCCTAAACGTTAAGACATTTCCGAAGATTTTCCTTGTATGGGCTTGTGGATGCAATATTGGCATGTCATTGGAAAGCATGGCAGAACGGATATAGGATTGCATATTCCGGAAGTTGTGCTAGAATAATATATAGATGTTTTCTATAAATCATTTCAGAGAAAATTCTGGGAAAATGGAGGGGGTAAGCGATGATTGCAGATGAAGAGGTACGGCTGACCAGTATGTCTAAAACCGCGGGGTGTGCGGCGAAGATTGGACCGGGGACATTGGCGGGGATTTTGGAGAGTCTGCCAAAGTTTCACGATCCGAACCTGATGGTGGGGATTGAGACTTCGGATGACGGGGCCATCTATAAGGTGTCGGATGAGGTGGCGCTGATTCAGACATTGGATTTTTTTACGCCTGTGGTGGATGATCCCTATACCTTTGGACAGGTGGCGGCGGCCAACGCCCTCAGCGATATTTACGCCATGGGCGGGGAGCCGAAGGTGGCGCTCAATATCGTGGCCTGGCCCAACTGCGTCAATCCGAAGTTTCTGGGAGAGATTCTGCGGGGCGGCGCGGACAAGGTGATGGAGGCCGGCGCGGTGCTGGCCGGGGGACATTCCATCCAGGACGACGAGCCGAAATATGGCCTCAGTGTCACCGGGTTTGTGCATCCGGATAAGGTGTTTAAGAACTGCGGGGCGAAGCCGGGAGACATGCTGATTTTGACAAAACCACTGGGAACCGGGATCGTGAATACGGCGGTGAAGGCTGAGATGGCGTCACCGGAAGCACAGGAGGAGGTCATCCGGGTGATGACGGCTCTCAATAAAAAAGCAAAACAGATCATAGAAAAATATGAGATTCACAGCTGCACCGATGTGACGGGCTTCGGACTGGCGGGGCACAGCATAGAGATGGCGGAGGGAAGCGGCGTGACATTTGAACTTTGGATGGACCGGCTTCCCATTCAGCAGGCGGCTGTGGAATATGCCCAGATGGGCCTGATTCCGGCGGGGGCCTACCGAAACCGGGACTTTACGGCGGAGAAGATTGAGTTAGGGCAGACAGAAGAGCACCTGATTGACATTTTCTTCGATCCCCAGACCTCCGGCGGCTTGTTGATCAGCGCGGCTCCCGATGTGGCGGAGCAGATCGTTCGCGAGATGGAACAGGAGGGAATGGCCACTGCTTTTGGTATCATCGGAAGGGTGACGGAGAAGAAGGAGAAATATGTGAGGTTATTGGGATGATTTATCTGGACAATGCGGCGACCACCTGCCACAAGCCGGAGGCTGTCATAGAGGCGGTGGCAAGTGCCATGCGCCATATGGGAAATGCGGGACGGGGGGCCCATGAGGCGTCATTGGACGCGGCAAGAATCATCTATGAGACGAGGGAACAGCTGGCAAAGCTGTTTGGCCTTAGGAAGCCTTCCGGGGTGGCGTTTACCGCGAATTCCACGGAGAGCCTGAATATGGCAATCCAGGGGCTGTTCCAGGCGGGAGATCATGTGATTACGACCGCCATGGAGCACAACTCGGTATTACGGCCGCTGTATCTGATGCGGGAGCGTGGAGTGGAACTGACGATCGTGCCGGCGGACCAAAAGGGGAAGATCCGGTATGAAGATTTTGAGAATGCGGTTCAGGCTAACACGAAAGCCATCGTCTGCACGCATGCATCCAACCTTACCGGCAATCTGATTGACATTGAACGTGTGGGAAGCATTTGCAGAAAGCATCGCCTGCTCTTTGTGGTGGATGCCTCCCAGAGCGCCGGTGTCTTTGAGATCGACATGGAGGCGATGGGGATTGATGTGCTGTGTTTTACCGGACATAAAAGCCTGATGGGCCCCCAGGGAATCGGCGGAATCTGTGTGCGGGAGGGGGTTAATATCCGCCCGCTTGTCGTGGGTGGAAGCGGAGTTCACAGCTATTCCAAAACACACCCGGGTACCATGCCCACGGCCCTGGAAGCCGGGACGCTGAACGGCCACGGAATTGCAGGTCTCCATGCGGCGCTTGCCTATCTCCATGAGGTGGGGACCGGCACCATAAGAGCGCGGGAGCAGATGTTGATGCGCATGTTTTACGATGGAGTGAGGAAGATACCGGAAGTTACCGTGTATGGTGATTTTGATGAGAAATTCCGCGCTCCCATTGTCGCTTTGAATATCGGCAGCTATGATTCCGGTGAGGTGGCTGACGCTCTGGCTTCCGATTACGGGATTCTGACACGGGCCGGAGCCCACTGTGCCCCTTTGATGCACGAGGCATTGGGAACAAAGGACCAGGGGGCGGTCCGGTTCAGCTTCTCCTTCCACAATACGGAAGACGAGGTTATGGCTGCCGTCAAAGCGGTGGAGGAGCTGGCGGCGGAGTAATGCATCCGGTTTATGAAGTTTGGGAGGTGGAACATGAACTTAAAGCAGTTGGAGGCCTTTGTCTGTGTGGCGGAGACGAAAAGTTTTTCCAAAGCAGGCAAAAAGCTTTATCTGACCCAGCCCACCGTCAGCGCCCACATTCAAAGCCTGGAGACAGAGCTGGGCATCAGGCTGTTTGAAAGGACGACAAAGGACGTGCTCCTTTCCCGGGACGGCGAGCGGCTCTACGACTATGCCAGGCAGATGCTGAGTCTGGAGAAGCAGATTATCCGGGAATTCAAGGACCGGGACGCCTATTGCAAAAATACCATTGCAGCCGGCGCGTCCACGGTTCCCGGGCAGTATATTCTGCCGCAGATTCTCTCCTTGTTCTGCAACACCTATCCGGAATACCGCCTGGATATCACGGAGAGCGACAGCCGGGAAGTGGTGGAGAAGGTGGCGCGTGGAGAGATTGAGGTGGGTTTTACCGGCATGAAGATGACCGTTGAGAACTGTGTATTTGAGCCGTTCTATATCGATCATCTTATGGTGGTGACGCCGGTGCAGAGCCGGTATGAACCTTACCTGGAGACCGGCTTTCCTCTGGAGCAGCTTTATGAGGAACGGCTGATCATGCGGGAGGAGGGCTCCGGCACGAGAAAAGAGATGGAGGACTATATAACAGCGGCGGGAATCCGGCTGGAGCGGTTACATATTGCCGCTACCATGAGCAGCCAGGAGACCATCAAAAAATCGGTCGGCGGCGGCATGGGGATCGCCATTATGTCGGGTGTGTCCGTGGAGGAGGAAGTAAGCAGGGGACGCATCTACCGCCTTCCTATCCGGGAGGGAAGTTTAAGCCGGAACCTCTATATGGTGTGGAATAAAACCAGGAAACCGGGGGCTGCCGCCAAGGTATTGATCCAGTTTGTCCGTGACTGGTACGAACACTTATAGACAATATCTATAAGTATAAATATCTATGGGTATCAGAAAGGAGCCATGACAAAGAAATCCATGAGAGCGAAAGAACAGCGCCTGGTTGTGACGTTTCACACCACGGCAGAGGCCATTGCGGCTGAGAAAGAGTTCAAACAGAATCAGGTATCCGGCCGGCTGATTCCGGTGCCGAGGCAGATTTCTGCCGGCTGCGGCCTGGCCTGGAGCGCTCCGGCGGATGCGGAGGATGCCGTGCGGGGGTGTATGCTGCGCCACAGTCTCGCCTGGGAAGCGATCGGTGTTTATGTGATATAACCAATGTTTTTTTAGACTAGCGACAATAAAAAGACTGTTCCGGCAGTCTTTTTTATTGTTCAAATATAACACACAATTCCGCCAATAACGAAAAATAATCCAAAAATAAAAAACTGTTGACAACTGCTGTTGCAATATGGTACTCTAAAGAAAACAAAGCGTGTTAATAATTTTTAACATTGTGCGAAACTTATATATGCTCATAATTGGATGAGCGTTTCTACCAACTACCGTAATAGTTGTCTATAAGTTTTCCCGGCAATCAATGACAATGATATCCGTGGAATTCTTTAGGAAATGGACAGACGGTGGTTTTTTTAATGTTGTGGGAAAATCACCAGAACACCGTAAAGTCTTCCGAGAATGCTCGTGGGTATCAGCGTGAATGGACATTCTGAGACAGGAGGACATGATGGAAAAACAGAATTTCGTGTTAAAGGGGAATCTGTGTTACAGTCTGGATGAACAGCATCTTCAGGTTGTGGAGCAGGGGTACTTAGTCTGCGAGGATGGAATTTCGGCAGGCGTGTATGAGACGCTTCCCGCGCAGTACCGGGAGTATCCGGTGGTGGACTACGGCAGCAAGCTGATTGTACCGGGGCTGGTGGATTTACATGTCCATGCGCCGCAGTACGCGTTCCGCGGATTGGGGATGGATATGGAGCTGTTAGACTGGCTGAATACCCACACGTTTCCGGAGGAAGCCAAGTATCGTGACAGGGAATATGCCGCAAAGGCTTACGGGATTTTTGCAGACCAGCTGAAACACAGCGCCACCACAAGAGCCTGCATTTTTGCCACGGTTCACAGGGAGGCTACGGAGCTTCTCATGGATCTGCTGGAGGAGACGGGGCTGAAGACCATGGTGGGCAAGGTCAATATGGACCGGAATACCCCGGATTATCTGGTGGAGGAGAGCGCCGAAGCTTCGGCGGCCGATACGGTCGCATGGCTTAAGGAGACGGCGGGCCGGTATGAGCGGACGAAGCCGATTCTGACGCCGAGATTTACACCGTCGGTGACCGATGATCTGATGGAGCAGTTGAAGGAGATTCAAAAGACGTATCATCTTCCGGTCCAGTCTCATTTGTCGGAGAATCCGGGAGAGATTGACTGGGTGAAGGAGCTTTGCCCGTGGTCCTCCTGTTATGGGGATGCCTACGACCGCTTCGGGATGTTTGGCGGCACGGGGGAGGCAGATGACTGTAAAACCATTATGGCTCACTGCGTTTACTCCGGGGAGGAAGAGCGGAAGCTGATGAAAGACCGTGGCGTCTATGTGGCCCATTGTCCGCAGTCCAACACCAACTTAGCTTCCGGAATCGCGCCGGCGCGCCGGTATCTGGAGGAGGGGATATCCATCGGTCTTGGCAGTGATGTGGCGGGAGGGTTTACCGAATCCATTTTCCGCGCCATGGCAGATGCCATTCAGATGTCGAAGCTTTACTGGAGACTGGTGGATGACAAATGCAAACCTCTCACCATGGAGGAAGCATTTTATATGGGAACGAAGGGCGGCGGTTCCTTCTTTGGAAAGGCCGGCAGCTTTGAGAAGGGTTACGAACTGGACGCGGTGATTCTGGATGATGCGAAACTCAGACACCCGCAGCCATTGGAAATAAAAGACCGGTTAGAACGGTTTATCTACCTGTCTGACGAACGCCACATTGTGGGGAAATATGTGGCGGGAAGAAAGATTTTCTGATATTGTCTGATTTTGATAGAAAGGAACCGGAGGGGAAGCCGGGGACTTTGTATATTGACATGCGAAAGCGTGTCCGCCCGACGGGTGCACATTAGGGAGTGTACGTTAGAGGGCACGATGTTGACGCACTGGTGAATACTGCACCGTGGTCTAACCGTGCTCCTGAACCTGGGAGCACGGAAACAACAATATTTTAAGGAGGTAGGAAACGTATGGAAAGCAGCAACGGGGGAATTTTAGAAAAATGGTTTCATCTAAAGGAAAACAAAACAGATATTAAGACAGAGGTGATGGCCGGTATTACCACGTTTATGACGATGGCGTACATATTGGCGGTTAACCCCAACATCCTGGGGGCGACAGGCATGGACAGCGGCGCCGTATTTACAGCTACTGCTTTGGCGGCACTGGTGGCAACTCTGCTGATGGCGGCATTTGCCAACTATCCGTTCGTGCTGGCGCCCGGTATGGGACTCAACGCGTATTTTGCATACACGGTAGTTCTCCAGATGGGTTACACCTGGCAAATGGCTCTGGCGGCAGTATTTGTCGAAGGTATGATCTTTATCGTGCTGTCCCTGACCAATGTCCGCGAGGCAATTTTCAATTCGATTCCAATGAATCTGAAGCATGCCGTATCCGTAGGTATCGGTCTGTTTATCGCCTTTATCGGTCTGCAGAATGCAAAGATCGTGGTTGGCAGCGCGACACTGGTTTCTATGTTCTCTTTCAAGGGAGCGTTGGCGGACGGCACCTTCAATTCTGTTGGTATTACTGTTCTGCTGGCTATCATCGGTGTGCTGATCACCGCAATTTTAGTGGTAAAGAATGTAAAGGGCAATATCCTGTGGGGAATTCTGGCAACCTGGATTCTGGGTATGATCTGTCAGGCCATCGGTTTATATGTTCCGAATCCGGAGCTTGGCATGTTCAGCGTGTTCCCGGATCTCTCCGGCGGTTTCGGAATCAAGAGCATGGCGCCGACCTTCATGCATATGGATTTCTCAAGAGTGCTGTCTCTGGATTTCCTGGTTGTGATGTCCGCCTTCCTGTTCGTAGACTTGTTTGATACCCTGGGAACTCTGATCGGTGTGGCTTCCAAAGCTGATATGCTTGACAAAGATGGCAAGCTTCCGAGAATCAAAGGCGCGTTGATGTCCGACGCTATCGGTACATCCTTGGGCGCTGTGTTCGGTACCTCCACAACTACCACATTCGTAGAGAGTGCAGCAGGCGTGTCTGAGGGCGGCAGAACTGGTTTGACAGCGGTTGTAGCAGCGATTCTGTTCGGCCTGTCCCTGTTCTTATCACCGATATTCCTGGCTATCCCGTCCTTCGCGACGGCTCCGGCTTTGATCGTTGTTGGATTTTTAATGCTGACATCCATCACAAAGATTGATTTTGCAGACTTTACCGAGGCGATTCCGGCATATATTTGTATTATCGCTATGCCGTTTATGTACAGCATCTCCGAAGGTATCGCAATGGGCGTGATCTCTTACGTTGTGATCAATCTGGTAACCGGAAAGGTGAAGGAGAAGAAGATCAGTACACTGATGTATGTGCTGGCTGTGCTGTTTGTCTTAAAATATATACTGATTTAAACAATCTGACCGTCCCCGGGCTTTTTGAAAGGCCCGGCGGGCGGTCATAAAGTAATGGTAAGATATGATATATATAGAAGAAAGATTGGAGGTAGTACCATGGGAGTTGGTAAAAGCATGACCCGTGTGGATGCATGGGAAAAGGTGACCGGCGGGGCAAAGTACACAGCCGATTTGATGCCGCAGGGACTTCTGGTGGCGAAGGTGGTGCGCAGCGCCATCGCCAACGGCGTAGTCAAAAGCTTCGATTTGGAGGAAGCCTTACGTGTGCCGGGAGTGGTGAAGATCGTGACGTGTTTCGACGTGCCGGATATTCAGTTCCCGACACCTGGACATCCGTGGTCTGTGGAGACAGCCCACCAGGATATCTCGGACAGGAAGCTGTTGAATACCAGAGTGCGGGTGTACGGTGACGATATCGCGGCCGTGATCGCGGAGGATGAGGTGGCCGCGGCCAGAGCAGCCCGGCTGGTACATGTGGAATACGAAGAATACGAGCCGTTACTCACGGTGGAGCAGGCCATGGCGGAGGGGGCGCCCCAGTTACATGAGGAGAAGCCCGGCAATGTCATCGCCCACTCCAGTTTCCAGCTGGGAGATATTTCCTATGAGGAAGCCGTGAAGGAAGAGGGGCTTGTTACCATACATAAGGACTATCAAACCCAGAGCGTGCAGCATTGCCACTTAGAGCTGCCGGTTTCCTTTGCCTATCAGGAAAATGGCAAAATCGTGGTGGTTTCCTCCACCCAGATTCCTCACATCGTGCGCCGTGTTATCGGCCAGGCGTTAGGAATTCCCTGGGGGGATGTGAGGGTGATTAAACCTTACATCGGCGGCGGGTTCGGCAACAAGCAGGATGTGTTATATGAACCGTTAAATGCATTTCTCTGCACCCAGGTGGGCGGGAGAGGCGTGAAAATGGAGATATCCAGAGAGGAGACTCTGGCCTGCACCAGAGTGCGCCACGCCATTGAACTGAAGGTGGACGCAGCGGTGAGAGCGGATGGAACCCTGGTGGCAAGAAAGCTTCAGGCTTACTCGAACCAGGGCGGTTACGCGTCCCATGCCCATGCCATTGTGGCTAACACGTCCAATGAGTTTAAGCAGATTTACCACGATGAGAAAGCACTGGAATCAGATGCATACACGGTTTACACCAACATTGCCACAGGCGGAGCCATGAGAGGGTATGGAATTCCCCAGGCGGCATTTGCGGCGGAGTGTATGGCGGATGATCTGGCGGCGGCCATCCATATGGACCCGTTGGAATTCCGTCTGAAAAACTGTATGCGGCCAGGTTATGTGGACCCACATACCAAGGTGCGGTGCAATACCTACGGCCTTCAGGAATGTATGCAAAAGGGCCGGGAATATATTCACTGGGATGAGAAGCGGAAAGAATATGAAAACCAGACGGGACCGGTGAGAAAGGGCGTGGGGATGGCCATCTTCTGCTACAAGACCGGCGTTTACCCCATCTCTCTGGAGACGGCTTCCTGCCGGATGATTTTAAACCAGGACGGTTCCATGCAGCTCCAGATGGGCGCGACGGAGATCGGCCAGGGTGCCGACACGGTGTTTACCCAGATGGCGGCGGAGGTGACGGGAATCACGGAGGACCGGGTTCACATCATTTCCACCCAGGATACGGATCTTTCGCCGTTTGACACCGGAGCTTACGCCTCCCGCCAGACTTATGTCAGCGGCAAGGCGGTGAAGAAGACCGGGGAGATTTTCAAGGAGAAGATTCTGGATTACGCGGCTTATATGTTAGACCGGGCGGCGGATACCATG
The DNA here is from genome assembly GCA_034142505.1 of Bacteroides thetaiotaomicron. Taxonomy (GTDB): domain Bacteria; phylum Bacillota; class Clostridia; order Lachnospirales; family Lachnospiraceae; genus Hungatella_A. Next base: position 67,792 of record JAWZDV010000012.1, on the reverse strand, counting down.
GATATTGAGGAGAACCAGGTGGTGGACCGGGAGGGACGGGACGTTCTGCTCTCCATGGAAGAACTGGCGACAACGGCATTTTACAGCCTGGATAAATCCGTCCATATCACAGCGGAGGCCACCAGCCACTGCAAGGACAATACCTTTGCAACCGGCGCCTGCTTTGCTGAGGTGGAGGTGGATATTCCACTGGGGCAGATCAAGGTGATGAAGATTACCAATGTTCACGACAGCGGTATGCTGATCAATCCCAAGCTGGCAGAGGCTCAGGTCCACGGCGGTATGAGCATGGGCCTTGGCTATGGACTCAGCGAACAGCTGCTCTTTGACAAATCGGGCAGGGCGCTCAACGACAACCTGCTGGATTACAAGCTGCCGACAGCTATGGATACTCCTGATTTACATGTGGAGTTTGTGGAGCTGGAGGACCCGACGGGACCATTTGGCAACAAGGCTTTGGGAGAGCCGCCGGCGATTCCGGTCGCTCCGGCTATCCGCAACGCGGTGCTTCACGCCACCGGCGTGGCAGTGGATTCCCTGCCCTTAGATCCGCAGAAACTGGTGGAGCATTTTAAGGCGGCGGGGTTAATCGGCGGTACGGCGGACGGCAGTGAGAGTGAGAGATAAGAAGGGATGGTGAGACAATCTTATGTACGATATTGAAAAATTTTATCAGGCAGCAGATATCAAAGACGCCATCCGGGCGCTGGAGGCGGACCCGTCGGCAATCATTATTTCCGGCGGCAGCGATGTGTTAATTAAAATCCGGGAAGGCAAATTCGCCGGATGTTCTCTGGTGAGCATTCATGGGATTAAGGAACTGGAAGGGGTGCGCATGGAGGAGGATGGCACGATTGTCATCGGCCCGGCGACCACATTTTCCCATGTGACCAACAACGAGATCATCATGAAACATATCCCGATTCTGGGAAATGCCGTCGACCAGGCAGGCGGCCCCCAGCTTCGCAACATCGGCACCGTGGGCGGCAATGTGTGCAACGGCGTGACCAGCGCGGACAGTGCCTCCAGCTTCTGTGTGCTGGATGCCATTTTCGTGCTGGAGGGACCGAAGGGAACCAGGGAAGTGAAGATCACCGACTGGTACACGGGACCGGGACGGACGGTGCGGGAGCATGAGGAAGTGCTGACGGCCATTAAGATTAAGAAAGAAAGCTACGAGGGTTTCGGCGGCCATTACATCAAGTACGGCAAGAGGAATGCCATGGAGATTGCCACTCTTGGGTGCGCGGTGACGGTGAAGCTGAGTGAGGATCAAAAGCATGTGGAAGAGATGCATCTCGGCTACGGCGTGGCGGCCCCGACTCCGATCCGGTGTTTCCGGACGGAGGAGAAAGTGAGAGGAATGGAGATTGGCAGCGCCTTATACGAGACTGTCGGCAAGGGCGCTTTAGAGGAGGTCAATCCGCGTTCCAGCTGGAGAGCTTCCAAGGAATTCCGCCTGCAGCTGGTGGAGGAACTGGGAAAACGCGCCTTGAAGCAGGCGATCATCAATGCAGGAGGTGAGGCAGATGCTTAACATCATTCATATGACAGTCAATGACAAACCGGTGGAACTGGCGGTGGACGAGAGAGAATCTTTGCTTGAGACCCTGCGGGACCGCCTGGGGCTTACCAGCGTGAAAAAAGGCTGTGAGGTGGGAGAGTGCGGCGCCTGTACGGTGCTGGTGGACGGCGAAGCCATTGACAGCTGCATCTATTTGACCATGTGGGCCGAGGGCCGGCGGATCATGACCGTGGAAGGCTTAAAGGGGCCTAACGGAGAGCTGAGCCCCATTCAGAAGGCGTTCATCGAGGAAGCGGCGGTGCAGTGCGGCTTCTGCACGCCTGGTCTGATCATGACGGCCGTGGAGATCGTGGGCACCGGAAAACGCTACAACCGGGAGGAACTGCGCAAGATGATCTCCGGACATCTGTGCCGCTGCACGGGGTATGAGAATATCCTGAATGCGATGGAGCGGATTGTGGAAGAGACGTACAAGGTGGTTGGGAAATAGAAGATTACTATAAAATGAGCAAATAAGACATTTATTCGGACGAATAAATGTCTTATTTTACACTAATATTGACATAAGGGATAAAAAGTTCTATACTGGCAGAAATTTCGGATTAAGAGATGGATGAAATCAATACTGTTATAAGCCGTATTTTGTATTTCATATTTGATCTGCATTAGCAGGGAAAGGAGTGTTTGCCATGGAATGTAACAAAACTCTGGGGGAGAGGATTCTGGCTGCGGCGGGGACGAAAAAAGCGTCGCTGGTGCTGAAGCAGGCCAGCGTGGTGAATGTGTTTACGGAGCAGCTGGAGACGGCGGATGTGGCGGTCGAGGGCGGAATGATTGTCGGTGTGGGTTCCTATGAAGGGGAGCGGGAAATTGATTTACAGGGGGCGGTGGTGTGTCCCGGGTTCCTGGATGGGCATATCCATCTGGAGAGTTCCATGATATCTCCCGGCGACTTCAACCGGGCGGTACTGCCGCACGGGACGACAGCGGTGATCACGGACCCCCATGAGATTGCCAATGTGGCTGGAACGGCGGGAATCCGTTATATGATGGAGGCCACGAAAGACCTGGATCTGGATGTATTTTTCATGCTTCCCTCCTGCGTGCCGTCCACGGGGCTGGATGAGTCGGGGGCGGTGCTGGATGCCTCGCTGCTGGAGCCGTTCTATCAGAATGGACGGGTTTTGGGGCTTGCCGAGCTGATGAACTCCTACGGGACGGTGAAGGCGGACCAGGGGATTCTTGAGAAGGTGGAGGCGGCGCTGGCTCACGGGAAGCTGGTGGACGGCCACGCACCTTTCCTTTCGGGAGCCGGGCTGAATGCCTATGTGACGGCGGGGGTGACCTCCGACCATGAGTGCTCGGATATTGGGGAAGCGAAAGAAAAATATGCCAGAGGGCAGTGGATTATGATCCGGGAGGGGACGGCGGCGAAGAATTTAGACGCGCTGATGCCCATGTTTGAAGCGCCCTATTATCAGCGGTCCATGCTGGTGACGGACGATAAGCATCCTGGAGATTTGATCCGGTTCGGACATATTGATTACATCATCCGGAGAGCGGTGGAATTGGGGGCAGACCCGATCAGAGCGATCAAGATGGGAAGCTTTAACACGGCCAGCTACTTTGGCCTTCGGGATCGTGGCGCGGTGGCGCCTGGATATCTGGCGGATTTTGTGGTGCTTGAAGATCTGGAATCCATGAAGGTGAAGCAGGTCTACAAGGCCGGGAAGCTGGTGGCGGAGGACGGTGTCTGCCTGACGGAGCCGGCGGCCCCGGGCGAGTGGGACGCAGAGATCAGAGACCGGGTATTTGACTCGTTTCACATGGAGGAAATAAGGGAAGAGGATTTTGCGGTGGAAGCGGGAACCCGGATGCGCGTCATCGGCCTGATGCCCCATCAGCTGATTACCACCGAGGAGATGGTACCGTTCCTCGTCCATGACGGCGTGGGGGCCGGTGTGGATCTGGACCGGGATATCGTGAAGCTGGCGGTGTTTGAGCGCCATCATCACACCGGGCATATTGGTCTGGGATATTTAGGCGGATATGGGCTTAAGAAAGGGGCGGTGGCCTCCAGCATTGCCCACGATTCCCACAACCTGATCATCGCCGGAACCAACGACCGGGATATGATGCTGGCAGGGAATTGTGTCAGAAAGAACAAAGGCGGTCTGGCCGTGGCGGTGGACGGAAAGATCCTGGGAGAACTGGCGCTGCCCATCGGCGGACTGATGACCGGGGCTTCTGCGGAGGAGGTGGAGCAGACTCTGGCTCATTTGAAAGCGGAGCTTCGAAGGCTGGGCATCCCGGAGACGGTGGACCCCTTTATGACGCTGGCCTTTGTCAGCCTGCCGGTGATTCCCAAATTGAGACTGAATACATACGGAGTCATTGACGTGGACAGCCAGAGCGTGGTGCCCGCGGTAAGATAAGAAAGAGCCGCTATACGGGGGCGGCAGCCTGCTGTGGAACATCAAAAGATCTCTGATCGCAGGCTGTCACTTCGCGTCGCGGCTCATTTTTTTAAAGTGTCCGGGAGAATATCCGGTTATTTTTTTGAACGTCCTGATAAAGTTTGCATAGTCGCCGAATCCGGACTGCACGCAGGTCTCGGCCACGGAGGTGCCCATGGACAAAAACTCCCTTGCCATGGCGATCCGTTTCACCAGAATGTACTGGAAGATGGTAGACCCCGTCTCCCTCTTAAACAGATGGCTCAAATAGTATTTATCCAGAGAACACACCTGGGAAATGCTGTCCAGCGTGATCGGTTCGGCCAAATGATTGTCGATATAAGCCATGACCGGCTGAAGCCGGTGGGTATAGAATTCCGGGTCCTGGTCGGGCAGAAACAGGAATGTCCCATTGATCATCAGCAGCAGCCGCATCAGCGCCGCAATGCCCTGGATATCAGCGCCGTATTCCGAAGAGTCATTGCTTTCCTCCAGCTGGTGGAAGCATTCCTGAAACAGGGCCAGCTGTTCCGGCGTCAGGGAGATGATGTTGTTGACACCCGGCCGGTGCTGGTGAAAGCACCGCAGCAGATTGGTCTGCGGAGTACAGAATTTCCACACGTACAGCGGGTCCACATGGATCACCATGCGGGTATAGGGGGTGTTCTTTAAATTAACGGCCTTATGAATCTCCTGGTCCGTAAACAGAATTAAATCACCTGGCTTCATGGGGCAGCGGGACTGTTCCACGTAGTAGGCGATTTCTCCCTCCAGCAGCAGATAGATCTCATAATTTTCATGAAAATGAAAATCTCTGTGTGCCGCCTCCATCGCTGTGATGGAGCGGCACGTCACCGGTTGATGTTCCGATTTCTTCTCGTACGTATCTTCCAAATAAATCCTCCTAGCTACTGAAGCACCCAGTCTCCGTCTTTCAGACTGTAATGATGCTTCACACCCAGTTCCTCCATCCAGCTGCGCGTCTCCAGGGTATACCAGTTTCCGCTGTCGGTTCCTTTGCCTTCCTCGTCATTGTTCCAAAGCCAGCCTGGGGTCGGCCACAGACAGATATCCGGGTCGATGGCGGCATAGACATCCTTTTCTACGCCATATTGGCCGTGGTGAGCCATCTGAACAATATCACTCTTCAGCCTGCCGGCGCCGTTGTCGGCCAGCAGCTTTTTGCCGCCATCCGGTCCCAAATCGCCCAGGATCATGATGCTTTTGCCGCCCATGTGGAATTTCATCGCGATGGAGCTGTTGTTGACGGAGGCTTCATCCAACTGGTAGATATTGTTCATCACCTCAACAGTAATGCCGCCGATGGCAATCTTCTGGCCTTTGTGCAAATCCCCATGGAGTTTTTCGGCCGGCAGTTTGTTCAGTGCTTCAAAGAGCTGTTCCACCATAGCAGAACGATGACTTTCCGTGGAATTATACCAGGACTGGTCCGCCAGCTTGTAATAGACATTGTCGATGGTGATCGGACTGTCCGGATCGTTCACAATATCAATAAATGCTCCCACATGATCGGAGTGGGGATGAGTCAAAAACCAGGCGTCCACATGACCCCCCATATCTTCCAGCACCTCTGTCAAATGATAGGCATCCATGGTCCAGCCGCCGTCAATGACGACTACCTTGCCGTCCGCGGACTGTAATACTATGGAGAGCATCTGCCTTCCCGCGGCATTGGCCAGCATCGTTAAAGTTCCGCCGTTAAATACCTTATTCGAAGGACCGGTGGTGTTGCGTATGACTCCCATCTTCTGTACGGAAACAGGTCCATCAGCCGCTGTATTCCAGGTATTCCCGGAAAGCAGGCTGAGGAAAAGAAGGGCAGCCGCAATTTTCTTTAGAATATGACTGCGTCTCATCACTCAATTCTCCCCTGTTAAAATATATTCTATTATATAACAGAATTCATAATATTTACAGATGAAAATTACAATTTTATTAATATTTTTCGGGTTAATGGTGTTTATCAGAAACAAAATCGTCAACCAGACGTTTTAAATTGTCGCAGCACTTCTTACAGACGGTGCCGGCCCCGGTTGCAGCCTGAACTTCCTCCAGCGTCTCGGCTCCGGAATCCACGGCTTCTTTGACTTTGCGATAGGTGATTTTCATGCAGTAACACACGGTTTTATCCAGATTCATAGACTTGTCGCTCCTTTTTAGCAGGTATTATACGTATATCCGTTGAAATTATTCGTCATGCGGTACATGCAGCAAAACCGGGCCGCCCGAAAGGAGGCCCGGTTTTGTTTGGCAAAAAAATGGTATGTATCTATTGCTTAGCCTTCTGTGTGTTGTCCCTTGGGAGAACCACATTCAGCAGGATAGCCACGCAGGTAGCAACCACAACCGGGGACTTGCCGAAGATGGTAGTGGCCCAGTCAGGGAAGGCTGCCAGAGAGTTGGCGGCCTGTGTCACACCCATTCCAAGAGCGACGGAAAGTCCGACGATGGAGGTGTTGCGGTAGTTCATTTCCTCGGTCATGACAAGCTTGATACCGGTCATGGCGATGGAAGCGAATACACTGATAGTCGCACCGCCCAGTACGCACTGGGGAATGGTGGTCAGAATGGCTGAAAACTTCGGAATCAGGCCGGCTACCAGCAAAATCGCGGCAGCGGAGCCGAGGACAATCCGGTTTACAACTCTGGTGGTAACCACGATGCCCACGTTCTGGCTGTAAGTCGCGGTAGGAAGTCCGCCAAGGATTGCGCCGACAATGTTGCCAATACCGTATCCAACGATACCGCCCTGTAATTCCTTATCCTCCGGCATCCGGTCCATGGAACCGGTGGTGGTGGCGGAGAAATCGCCGATGGCCTGAATCGAATTGATGGCAAACAAAAGGCCGATGGCGATACAGGCGGACGGTTCAAAGATCACGCCAAAGTGGAGAGGAGTCGGGAACTGGAACAGTCCTGCCGAGGCGACACCGGAGAAATCCACCAGCCCGAAGCACAGAGCCGCGATGTATCCGACGATGACGCCCATCAGGATGGATGCCAGTTTCAGAATCCCTTTTGTGTAGTGGTTTAAAACAGTTACAACAGCTAAGGTGATCAGCGCTACGGTCCAGTTCTGCCAGGAGCCGAAGCCAAGTTTTCCGATCTCGCTTGCCAGCGGCTTTCCTGCTCCGCCAGCCATGTAGTTGACTGCGGTGGGGTAGAGGGAGAGACCGATGGTGAAAACGACCGTACCGGTAATTAACGGTGGGAACAGCTTGCGGATCTTCTTGACAGAGAAACCTACCAGGATCGCCACGATACCGCCGACGATCTGGGCTCCTAAAATCATGGGAACACCAAGCCCGCTTTCATGTCCGGCGATGGCCTGCATACTTGGCACGTAAGCAAAGCTGATGCCCATGATAACCGGGAGGGCGGAACCGATGTGGAGGCCGTTTTTATTGCCAATAGGGAAGAGCTGAAGCAGAGTGGATAAACCGGAGACCACTAAGGCCGCCTGGATTAAGAACACCTTGTCAGCAGGGCTTAAACCGGCTGCTCCTGATACGATGATGGCTGGTGTCACACAGCCAACGATGGCGGCAACCACATGCTGGAGTGCCAGTGGGAATGCCTGGCCAAAGCTTGGTTTACCGTAAAAATCAAATAACGCTGATGAATCACTTGTCTGTTTCATGGGGAAGTTCCTCCTTAGGGATTATTGGTGGATCTGAGTTCCCGTAAGTCCCTGGATTCCTTCTTTTGCTTTTTCAAGCAAGGTGATGAGAGAAGTGCGTCCCTCTTTGGAATCGGCAAATTTGACTGCCGCCTGAACTTTAGGGAGCATGGAGCCCGGTGCAAAATGTCCTTCGGCGATATACTGTCTCGCCTCGTCCGTGGTAATGCTGTCAAGCCACGTTTCATCCGGTTTACCATAATTGATAGCTGCTTTTTCTACTGCGGTCAGGATTATTAAGAAATCGGCATCCAGTTCTTCTGCAAGCAGTTCGCTGGCAAAATCTTTATCAATCACAGCGCTGGCGCCCTTTAAATGGTTGCCCTGTAAGGTAACCGGGATGCCGCCGCCGCCGCAGGCAATCACTAACTGGCCGGAATCCACGAGGGAGCGGATCGCCCCGATCTCGATGATCTCAGCCGGCTTCGGGGAGGCGACAACCCGGCGGTAACCGCGTCCGGCGTCTTCCTTCATGATGTATCCATATTTTTCTTCGGCAATTTTGGCCTGTTCTTCATTCATAAAATGTCCGATGGGTTTGGATGGCGCCTGGAAAGCCGGGTCATCGGCGTCCACACGGACCTGGGTGATCATGGTGGTAACCGGAATATCGGTGATGTTCCGGTTCAATAATTCTTCTCTCAGAGCGTTCTGCAAGTCATAGCCGATGTAAGCCTGGCTCATGGCAACGCAGACGGAGAGAGGAGTGTTTGGCTGGTTTGCGTCCTCACGGGACAGGGCGGCCATGGCATTGTTGATCATGCCCACCTGCGGACCGTTGCCGTGGGCGACGATCACCTCACAGCCTTCCTCCAACAGATCCACAATGGCTTTTGCTGTGATTTTCACGGCAATCATCTGTTCGGGAAGTGTGTTGCCGAGAGCATTTCCCCCCAAAGCAATCACAATACGTTTTTTCTTATCCATAAAATTCCCCTCCAATGGGTTTGAAAAGACAGAGAGAGCCACCCGCCAAATGCAGATGACTCTCCGGCAGTTTTATTACATGCTTATTTCAGTTTATTCGAAGATACGAGGTGTTTTTCTCTCTTCCAGCTTCTTTAAAATGTCAGCCGGATCTGCGAACTTCGCCAGGAAGATCATGGCGGCGATCACGTATGGCTTGTAGCTGGCCTCTTTGTATAACGGATCTCTGTAACGGTCGAATACGGAAGCTTCCACCTCGCCGTCCACACAGCTGACATCGTTGATGTCGGCCGGCAGGCAGTGCAGATACAGGGCTTTGCCGTCCTTGGTGGTCTTCATCAGTTCTTCAGTACAGCACCAGTCTTTGTGGTTGGCGTTCTGAGCCAGCAGCTCTTTCTCCAGAGCCTTGATGCCCTCGGTGTCACCCTCGCCGTAGAGATTGGTACGTTTCTCCATTGCTGCAAACGGAGCCCAGCTCTTTGGATATACGATGTCGGCATCCTTAAATGCTTCCGCCATATCGTTGGTTCTCTTGAAGGAGCCGCCGGATTTCTCCGCATTTGCCTTGGCAACTTCCTCAACCTCCGGCATCACCTCATATCCTTCCGGATGAGCCAGAACGACTTCCATACCCATACGTGTCATCAGACCGATCACGCCCTGGGGAACGGATAATGGTTTTCCGTAGGAAGGAGAGTAAGCCCAGGTCATAGCCAGCTTTTTGCCCTTTAAGTTCTCCACACCGCCGAACTCGTGGATAATATGTAACATATCAGCCATACACTGGGTCGGATGGTCGATATCGCACTGTAAGTTTACCAGAGTTGGTTTCTGCTCCAGGATGCCGTCCTTGTGGCCCTGGGTCACCGCGTCAACCACTTCGTGCATGTAAGCGTTGCCCTTGCCGATGTACATATCATCGCGGATACCGATGACGTCAGCCATAAAGGAGATCATGTTGGCTGTCTCACGAACGGTCTCGCCGTGAGCTACCTGGGATTTGCCCTCGTCTAAGTCCTGAACTTCCAGACCGAGCAAGTTACAGGCGGAAGCGAAGGAGAAGCGGGTACGGGTGGAGTTGTCTCGGAATAAGGAGATTCCGAGGCCGCTCTCGAATACCTTTGTGGAAATGTTGTTCTCTCTCATGAAACGCAGAGCGTCGGCAACGGTCCAGACTGCTTCCAGCTCGTCGTCTGTCTTCTCCCAAGTTAAGAAGAAGTCGTTCTCATACATTTCTTTGAAGTTTAATGCGTTTAATTTGTCGATGTAGTCCTGTAAGGTTTTCATAGATGATTCATCCTCCTGATTAAATTAATGATATGTTTGGTTAAAATTTATTCCGTTACCCGGGCGGGAGAACTGTTAATTTGGGGAAGGAACAGCTCCCTCCGGCCGGGATGAAATACATGATAGAAAAACAGTGGTGCTTACTTACAGTAAGTAGATGGCAGCGCCGCGTAAACAGCTGCACAGGTTACTAAATCCTGTTTCCAGGTTTTCTCGTTCGGTGCATGGGCCTGAGCCTCTGCGCCTGGGCCGAAGCCGATGCATGGGATGCCGTTGCGGCCCATGATGGAAACGCCGTTGGTGGAGAAGGTCCACTTGTCTGTCAGCGGGCGGGCGGTTCTCATCTCCAGAGTTTCCGGTGCGCCGATTCTGGCGTCGCCGTACAGGTTCTTGTAAGCATCTTCCAGTGCTTTTGTCACGTCATGATCCTCCGGGATCACCCAGGTCGGGAAGTAGCACTCGATCGGGTAGGTCAGTCCCTTGTAGGATGGACGGGAGTACTCATACATGGATACGGTTACGTCATCGCCATACTTCTTTACATTCGGAAGGGCGCGGATCTCGTCTAAGCAGCTCTCCCAGGTCTCGCCTGCGGTCATGCGGCGGTCTAAGGAAACGGAGCAGGAGTCCGCTACTGCGCAGCGGCTTGGTGAGGTGAAGAATACTTCGGATACGGTAACAGTTCCGCGTCCTAAGAAGTTAGCCTCTTTCCACTCCGGGTTGTATTTCTCATCCAGCATTTTCACAAGGCCTTTGATCTCTTTGTCGTCAGCAGCGTCATTTTCATTGAGGGAACGAACATCCTGAAGGATGTCGGCCATCTTGTAGATCGCGTTGTCGCCGCGCTCCGGTGCGGAACCATGGCAGGAAACGCCTTTGACATCCACACGGATCTCCATACGTCCTCTCTGGCCGCGGTAGATACCGCCGTCTGTCGGCTCTGTGGAAACTACGAAGTCAGGGCGGACCTTATCTTCGTTGATGATGTACTGCCAGCACAGGCCGTCACAGTCTTCTTCCTGAACCGTACCGGTTACCAGAACGGTGTATTTGTCACTTAACAGGTCTAAATCTTTCATGATCTTGGCGCCGTAAACAGCGGATACGATACCGCCGCACTGGTCGGAAACGCCGCGGCCGCCGATCTCCAAGTCATTCTCGTATCCCTCGTAGGGATCGAAGTTCCAGTTGTCCTTGTTGCCGATGCCAACGGTATCGATGTGGGCGTCGAAGCCGATCAAGGTCTTGCCGGTTCCCATGTAGCCCAGAACGTTGCCCATGGGATCGATCTCTACCTTATCGAACCCTAAGTTTCTCATCTCCTCGGCGATGCGGTCAATGTGTGCTTTTTCGTCACAGCTCTCGCCCGGGAATTTGACGATGTCCCGCAGGAACTTGGTCATGTCTGCCTCATAATTTTTGGCTGCTTCTTTGATTTTGTTGTAATCCATTGTTTTTACCCTCCATAAATGATTTGAAATGATGTTGTTACATGAGCTTATGATTTAACGTTCTTTGCCTTCCCAGACGATATTCTTGTAACGGTCGGGGTCTGTGTCGCCTTCGGTGGAGAAGAGCAGTACTTTGGAATTCTCATCCAGGCCGATGTCATTTCTTAAATCTTGATATTCCTCCATGGTCATCATGGCTGCCAGCGCGCCAAACGGTGCGGCGCCGGACTCGCCGGATGTCACCTGTGGATCGCCTTTGATTGGGGCAGAGAGCATTCTCATGCCTTTGGCGGCTACCCAGTCAGGAGCGGAGATAAATACTTTCACGTGGTTCTTTAAGATATCCCAGGAAATGGTGTTGGGCTCGCCACAGGCCAAACCGGCCATGATGGTCTGCATGTCGCCATCCACGATTCTGGGAGCTCCGTCACCGGCAGCAGCGCCCTTGTAGAGACAGGCGGCCACATCGGCTTCCACCACCACGAAGGTGGGCGGGTTATCCGGGTAAAGGTTGGTGAAGTAGCCAACCACCGCGCCTGCTAAGGAACCAACCCCTGCCTGCACGAATACGTGGGTCGGACGGTCGCATCCGGCGGCTTTTAACTGCTCGGACGCCTCCGCGGCCATGGTTCCGTAGCCCTGCATAATCCAGGCCGGAATCTCCTCGTAGCCGTCCCAGGCGGTATCCTGTACCACGACGCCACGCTCGGTCTCGGAAGCTTCTTTCGCTGCCAGACGGACACAGTCGTCATAGTTCATATCGGTGATATCCACCAGAGCGCCTTCTTTTTTGATGTTCTCCAGACGGGTCTGTGTGGTGCCCTTCGGCATATGTACAACGGCTTTCTGTCCCAGGCGGTTAGCTGCCCATGCAACGCCCCGTCCGTGGTTGCCGTCTGTGGCGGTGAAGAAGGTGGCCTGGCCGAATTCTTCTCTTAACTTGTCGGAAGTGAGAACCGCGTAGGGAAGTTCGGAAACGTCCTTGCCGGTTTCTCCCGCTATGTAACGGGCCATGGCGAAGGAGCCGCCTAATACTTTGAAGGCATTTAAACCGAACCGGTAAGATTCGTCCTTCACATACACCTCTTTGACTCCCAGATAAGCAGCCATCTGATCAAGCTTAGCCAGCGGCGTCTGTGCGTACTGTGGGAAACTCTCATGAAAGGCTCTCGCTTTCTTGATCTCAGTGAGCGCCATAACGGGAAGCTGTCTGTCATCCGTCTTTGGCATATGGTTGACTGCCCATTTGATTGAATCCATGTTGATATCCTCCTCTTATTTGTCTGGCTTTGGCCAGTAACTTACTCTTGTTCTTTTGCTTCTCTGTTTTCTTTGCTGGAATCTTTTCCGGAATCCATGTAGCTGTAAAGCGTGAATTTGGAGATTCCGAAGTAGTTTGAAACCTTGTCGCCGGATTTGGTGATGAGAAAGGCGCCTGAGTCATTTAAATACTGGATGGCGGTGATCTTGTCATCCTTGGTCATCAGGGCCACCGGCTTGCCGACCAGGGCGACCGACTGTTCGATCAGGGTGTCCAGCAGATCGTTCACGTTGTGGGTGATCTTGCGAGGCTGTCTGTCGGCCTCCGACTGGGTGGAGATCAAATCCTTTAACGCCTTGTCCATGGTGATGAGGCCGGTGATGTCATAATTTAAGGAAAAGATGTAGTTCACCTTGTTGTCATCGCCTCTGATATACATGGTACTGGATTTTAAAATGCGTCCGTCGTCGGTTCTTGTCAGGTAGGACAGTTTATCATGAAGCTGCTCCGGATTGCTGTTGATTGTCTCCAGCACAATCTCCGAAGGTCCATCGCCAAGCTGTCTGTTACTTACGTGCCCATTCTCAATGTAGACGATGGAGCTCTCCAGGTCGTTTGTTGTCAGGTCATGAATGACGGCCTCACAGGAGTTGCCGAACTGGGTTGCCACACCGTGCGCGAGTTGTTTTAATAGTTCCAAATTCTGCATCAAATCGCTCCCCCTTCGCTGCTTCTTATAGACCCATCATAACATAAAAAAATTATAAATCAATAGTTTTTCTAAAAATTTTTTAGATAATCTAAAATTTTTTGTATTTAGCCCTTGCATTTCTTATATATAGATGATAAACTGTACTTATCAAAGCAGTTGTGGTATATTCTGCATAAAATATATGTATATTGAACAGGAAGAATGTACAAATTGTGAAAATAAAGCATAAGACTTGGGGAAGGGCTTATGTGCATTGTGTCAAACGAAGAAAATGAAGCATTTGCTTCACAATCACAGGAATATCTTAGAAAAGGAGAAAAATCTATGATGATTATTGGAAATGGAAGGATGATTACCAGAGATGCCGGGAACCCGTTTTTGGAGAATGGAGCGGTGGTCATCGACGGAACAAAGATTGTGAAAGTAGGAACACTTGATGACATGCTGGCAGCCTATCCCGATGCAGAGTTTATTGACGCGAAGGGCGGTGTGATTATGCCGGCGTTTATCAATGCCCATGAGCATATTTACAGCGCCTTTGCGAGAGGTTTAAGTATCAATGGATATAATCCCAAAGGATTTCTTGATATCCTGGATGGTATGTGGTGGACCATTGACCGCCATCTGACGCTGGAACAGACAAGACTGTCGGCCATGGCGACTTACATAGACTCTATTAAGAATGGGGTGACGACGGTATTTGACCATCATGCCAGCTTTGGACATATCACGGATTCGCTGTTTACCATTGAGGACGCGGCGAAGGAACTGGGTGTCAGGACCTGCCTGTGTTATGAAGTGTCCGACCGTGACGGGATGGAGAAGGCGAGAGAGGGCGTGATGGAGAATGCAAGGTTCATCAAGCACGCGCTTGCGGATGACAGCGATATGATCGCCGGTATGATGGGAATGCACGCCCAGTTCACGATCTCGGACGAGACCATGGAGCTGGCGGCGGCCAACAAGCCGGAGGGCGTCGGGTATCACATCCATGTGGCGGAAGGCATTGAGGATCTCCATGACTGTCTGAAGAAACATGGCAAGCGGATTGTAGACAGGCTGATGGACTGCAATATATTAGGAGAGAAGACGCTGCTGGGACACTGCATTTACGTGAACAAGCATGAGATTGATCTGATCCGGGATACCAATACCATGGTGGTTCACAATCCGGAATCCAATATGGGCAATGCCTGCGGCTGTCCTCCAACGATGGAGATCGTACATGCCGGCGTGCTGACCGGACTTGGGACAGACGGGTACACCCATGATATGACGGAGTCCTTCAAGGTGGCCAATGTACTCCACAAGCATCATCTGTGCGACGCCAACGCGGCCTGGGGCGAGGTGCCCGAGATGCTGTTTGAGGGCAATGCAAAGATTGCGGGCCGGTATTTTAAGACGCCGCTGGGAGTGTTAAAGGAGGGGGCGGCGGCCGATGTGATCGTGACGGATTACAACCCGCTGACACCGATGAACGCTGATAATGTAAACGGACATATCCTGTTTGGCATGACGGGGCGCAGTGTGGTGACTACCGTGGCTAACGGAAAAGTGCTGATGAAGGACCGGGTGCTGACCGGTGTGGATGAAGAGAAAGTGATGGCAGACTGCCGTCAGGCGGCGGCGGAGCTGGCCAGGGATATCAACTCAAGATAGGCGGGATAGGGACCTGACGAATATCGGCAGAACCTGAGAGCGGATTTGAGAGAGAATTATGATTGAGATTGGCGTCCCTGCCCAGGGGCGCGGAACATTGAACATAGGAGGTTATTGAGATGTCTGACAGAATGACACCAATTCCATTTCCACAGCTGGTGAAATGGATTTTAGAGGAAGAGAAGAGCAAAGGGGCAGTCTTTGGAATCAGACGGCCCTACCGTGGGGAGAGCAAGTACAACAGAACGATCTTTGAGCGCGCGTTAGAGACGCCAATCGGGCCCGCAGCCGGGCCTCATACGCAGCTGACACAGAATATTGTGGCCGCTTACTATGCGGGAAGCCGATTCTTTGAACTGAAGACGGTTCAGATTATCGACGGAGAGGATCTGCCGGTGAGCAAGCCGTGTATCAAGGCGGATGATGAGTGCTACAACTGTGAGTGGTCCACGGAACTGTATGTGCCGCAGGCCCAGGAGGAGTATATCAAGGCGTGGATACTGCTCCATGTGCTGGCGAAGGAATATGGACTGGGAGCGGCAGATGGCAGTGGATTCCAGTTTAACATGAGTGTCGGTTATGACTTAGAGGGGATCAAGTCTCCAAAGATTGATACGTTTATTGAGTCCATGAAGGACGCGTCTGAGACGGAGACATTTAAGGAGTGTAAGCAGTATTTGCTGGATCATGTGGGGGAATTCCGGCATGTGACGAAAGAAGATATCGAGAATATTTCCCCGAAGATTTGTAATTCGGTGACGCTTTCGACACTGCACGGCTGTCCGCCTGCGGAAATTGAGCGGATTGCTACCTATTTAATAGAAGTAAAGGGATTACATACATTTATCAAATGCAACCCGACGCTGCTCGGCTATGAGTTCGCGCGGGAGACCATGGACAAAATGGGCTATGATTATGTGGCCTTTGGGGATTTCCACTTCCTGGATGATTTACAGTATGAGGACGCGGTTCCCATGCTTCACCGGCTGATGAAGCTGGCGGAGAGCAAGAAGCTGGAGTTTGGCGTGAAGATCACCAACACCTTCCCGGTGGATGTAAAGCAGAACGAACTGCCAAGCGAAGAGATGTACATGTCTGGGAAATCCCTGTATCCGCTGTCGATCTCTCTGGCGGCGAAGCTGGCGAAGGAGTTTGACGGGAAGCTGCGGATCTCCTACTCGGGCGGTGCGGATTTCTTTAATATCAAAGAGATTGTGGACGCGGGAATCTGGCCGGTGACGGTGGCGACGACTCTGCTGAAACCGGGCGGATATCAGAGGATGTCCCAGATGGCGGAACTGGTTCAGGAAGAGAACGGGGTATTTGAGGGCGTCAGTGTGGAGAAATCGGCGGAATTGGCGGAGAAAGCCATCACCGATAAACACCATGTGAAGGACGTGAAGCCGCTTCCTTCCAGAAAGATCGACGAGAGTGTTCCGCTGGTGGACTGCTTTTTTGCACCGTGTAAGGAGGGATGTCCGATTCATCAGGATATCACGACCTATTTGCAGCTGGCAGGGGCCGGGAAATATGACGAGGCCATGAAGGTGATCACGGAGAAGAACCCGCTGCCGTTTATCACGGGAACCATCTGTGCCCACAACTGTATGAGCAAATGCAACCGTAACTTCTATGAAGATCCGGTTAATATCCGCGGCGTGAAGCTGGTCTGCGCGGAGGGCGGTTATGACGCGCTGATGAAAGATGTTAAAGCCGGCACATTGTCCGGTAAGAAAACAGCTATCGTGGGCGGCGGCCCGGCCGGTATGGCGGCGGCGTATTTCCTGACGAAGAATGGTCTGCCTGCCACGATTTATGAGCAGAAGGACAGTCTGGGCGGCGTGGTGAAGCATGTGATTCCCGGATTCCGGATTCCGGAGGATGCTATTGAGAAGGATGCATCCATCGTGAACGCATATGGGGCGGAAGTGAAGTTAAACGCGGCAGTTTCAAGCCTGGATGAGTTGAAGGCGGAAGGTTATGACTATATCATTCTGGCGGCGGGAGCGTCCAAACCGGGCGTGCTGAAACTGGAAGCCGGAGAGGCGGTGAATGCGCTTGATTTCCTGGCGGAATTCAAGGCGAAAGACGGGAAACTGGACATCGGTAAGAACGTGGTTGTCATCGGCGGTGGTAATACGGCCATGGATACGGCCAGAGCGGCGAAGCGGACCGCAGGCGTGGAGCATGTGTATCTTGTATACAGAAGAACGAAGCGCTATATGCCGGCGGATGCGGAAGAGTTAGAGATGGCAGTGGAGGACGGAGTGGAGTTCCAAGAACTGCTGGCTCCTGTGAAACTGGAAAACGGCAGACTGCTGTGTCGTGTGATGAAGCTGTCCGACATTGACGCATCGGGAAGACGAGGTGTTTCCGAGACCGGCGAGACGGTGGAAGTGCTGGCGGATACGGTGATTGCGGCGGTCGGCGAGCAGGTTCCGACAGACTTTTATAAAGATAATGGCATCAACGTTAACGAGAGAGGAAAAGCTCTTGTGAACGCGGAGACGCTGGAGACCAGCAGGGAAGGCGTGTTTGTCATCGGTGACGGACTTGGCGGCCCGGCTACGGTGGTGGAAGCCATGAGGGATGCCAGAAAGGCGGCGGAAGCCATCCTCGGTAAACCGGCGGCTATGGACTTCGACGATACGGTGAGCGATTACTCGAAGCTGTATGACAGAAGAGGAGTTCTGGCGGAGACGAAGGATGACAAGGACGACTGCACCCGGTGCCTGGGATGTTCCAACATCTGTGAGAACTGTGTGGATGCCTGTCCAAACCGCGCCAATATTACCATCACGGCGCCTGGCTTAGGAAAACATCAGATCATCCACGTGGATTATATGTGTAATGAATGCGGCAACTGTAAGAGCTTCTGTCCTTACGACAGCGCGCCGTATCTGGATAAATTTACCCTGTTTGCCAACGAGGCGGATATGGAGAACAGCAAAAACCAAGGCTTCGTGGTACTGGATGCGGAAACAGCTGAGTGCCGGGTGAGATATTTAGGCGATCTTTACACCTGCAAGGCAGCGGACGAGGAGAGCAGAGTACCGGAAGGACTTCGGAAGATCATGGCGGCGGTATGCCGGGATTATAACTATCTGTTAGGATAAGAAAGCGGGGACTGATATGGGTTATACCTTACAAATCAATGGAAAGACCGTAACTGTGGAGGAAGACAGGAAATTAATCGACGTGCTTCGAAATGACTGTCATTTAAAATCTGTGAAGGATGGCTGCAGCGAAGGCGCCTGCGGCACCTGTACCGTGCTGGTGGATGGGAAACCGACAAAAGCCTGTGTCCAGAAAGTGTCCAGATTTGAAGGAAAGTCTATCGTTACCGTGGAAGGATTGTCGGAGCGGGAAAAGGAAGTGTTTGTCTATGCCTTTGGTGAGGCGGGGGCCGTGCAGTGCGGCTTCTGCATCCCGGGCATGGTGATGTGTGCCAAGGGGCTGCTGGATGTCAACTTGAATCCTGACAGAACGGAGATTGCGGCGGCTCTCCGCAACAATATCTGCCGCTGTACCGGGTATAAGAAGATTATTGACGCGGTGGAACTGGCGGCGAAGCTCTTGCGGGAGGACGTGAAAGATCTGAAGGCGGAGCAGATCACCGGTGTGGGACAGAGAGCCCACCGGGTGGATGTGCGTGAGAAGGTGCTGGGATACGGCGAGTATGTGGATGATATGGAAGTGGAGAACATGATCTACGGAAGCGCGATCCGCACGCCTTATCCCCGGGCCAGAGTGGTGTACATCGACCGGTCCAAGGCGCTGGCTCTTCCCGGTGTCCGCGCGGTGCTGACGGCAGAGGATGTTCCGGGGAATAACAAGGTGGGACATTTAAAGAAGGACTGGGATACCATGATCCCGGTGGGCGGCATTACCCGGTATGTGGGTGACGCGGTCTGTCTGGTGGCGGCGGATACGCCGGAGATTCTGGAGGAAGCCAAGAAATTGGTGGAGATCGAGTTTGAGGAACTGCCGGGAGTATTTTCACCGGAGGAGGCTCTGGCGGAGGGAGCGCCGCTGGTTCATGAGACCGGGAATGTGCTGGCCCATGAGCATCTGGTGCGGGGCGACGCGGACCAGGCCATGAGAGACGCGGCCTATGTGGTGACCATGGATTATGAGACGCCGTTTACGGAGCATGCGTTCTTGGAGCCGGAGTGTGCGATTGCTATCGTGGACCGGGAAGGGCAGGAAGCGTTGATCTACTCTTCGGACCAGGGGACTTACGATACGCAGCACGAGTGTGCCGGTATGCTGGGCTGGGATTTTGACAAGGTTCATGTGATCAACAAGCTGGTAGGAGGCGGCTTCGGCGGAAAAGAGGATATGTCCGTGCAGCATCATGCGGCGCTTCTTGCCTATCACACGGGATTGCCGGTGAAGGTGAAGCTGACGAGAAAAGAGAGCATCATGGTGCATCCGAAGCGTCATCCGGCGAAGATGACATTTACAACCGGATGTGATAAGGACGGGTATCTGCTGGGAATGAAGGCGGTCGTGGTGACGGACACGGGGGCGTACGCGTCTCTCGGCGGACCGGTGCTTCAGAGACTTTGTACTCATGCGGCCGGGCCTTACAATTATCAGAATATTGATATCGACGGGACGGCGGTTTATACCAACAACCCGCCTGCGGGAGCATTCCGCGGGTTTGGGGTGACCCAGAGCTGTTTCGCCATCGAGTGTAACTTGAATCTGCTGGCGGAGAAGGTGGGCATTTCCCCGTGGGAGATCCGCTACCGCAATGCCATCCGTCCGGGACAGGTACTGCCAAACGGCCAGATCGCCTTCCCGGGAACCGCGCTGGTGGAGACGCTGGAGGCGGTGAAGGAGATTTATGAGAGCCATCCGAGAGCGGGTATTGCCTGTGCCATGAAGAACGCCGGCGTCGGTGTGGGGCTTCCCGACTGGGGGCGCTGCCGTGTGACGGTGGAGGATGGAAAGCTGTATATCCGTTCGGGCGCTTCCTGTATCGGCCAGGGTCTTGGCACGGTGCTGGTGCAGATTGCCTGCGAAGCGCTGGGGATCGCTGATACGGATATTGTGTACGTGGCGGCGGAGACGAATCTGGCTCCGGATTCCGGCACTACCTCCGGTTCCCGTCAGACATTGATCACGGGTGAGGCGCTAAGACGGGCCTGTGAAGATTTGAAAGCGGATCTGGAAGGAAAGACGCTTGCGGATTTGAACGGCAGGGAATATTATGGGGAGTATCTGGCGGCTACGGATAAGATGGGAGCGGATAAGCCGAATCCGGTATCCCATGTGGCTTACGGGTATGCGACCCAGGTGGTGCTGCTGGCGGAAGACGGCAAGGTGGAACAGATCGTGGCGGCCCATGATGTGGGCAAGGCGATCAACCCGCTGTCGGTGGAAGGCCAGATTGAGGGCGGCGTGGTGATGTCGCTGGGATACGCGCTGACGGAGGAGTATCCGCTGGATCACGGCAGACCGAAGGCCAAGTTTGGCACGCTGGGACTGTTCCGGGCGGATAAGACACCGGATGTGAAGAGCATCATTGTGGAAAAAAATAAAGATAAGCTGGCATATGGCGCGGTGGGAATCGGGGAGATCACTTCGATTCCGACGGCTCCGGCAGTGCAGAATGCTTACTACCGTCTGGACGGGAAGTTCAGGACGAAGCTTCCGCTGGAGGGGACGGTATATAGCAGAACGTAAATGTTGAGGATGGCGGGATATCGGCATAAGAAGCAGCTTCTTATGTTGATATCCTCATCGGATCAGGAAGGGACGGGGAATCGTTAAGAGGAACCGTCCCTGAAAGTGTTTTTGCGTATGGCGATAGATGACGGCAGAAAGGAAGGAAACTGATTATGAGGCGTTTGTTAAAAGGCGGTAATGTGGTTTCGGGAACGGGATGGGCACAGGAGGATGTGCTGATTGAGGATGGAATCATCCGGCGGGTCGGAGCTGATTTAACCTGTGAGATGAAACATGTGGATGCTGTGGTGGATGTGTCTGGGAAATGGCTGTTTCCCGGGTTTATTGATGCGCATACCCATTTTGATCTGGCGGTGGCCGGGACGGTGACGGCAGATAATTTTGAGACTGGGACGAAGGCGGCGGTGTCTGGCGGTACCACCACAATTCTGGATTTCTGTACCCAGTATAAGGGGGAATCCCTGCAGATGGCGCTGGACCACTGGCATGAGAAGGCGGATGGGGTCAGTTCCTGTGATTATGGGTTTCATCTGGCGATTTCTGACTGGAATGACGAGATCTGCAGGGAATTGGAACAGATTGTGGCGGACGGCGTTTCCTCGTTTAAGCTTTATATGACTTACGATGATATGATTCTGGACGATGAGGCGATCTATGAGGTGCTGGCGAGACTGAAGGAGCTGGGCGGCATCGCGGGAGTTCACTGTGAGAACAGCGGAATTATCAAGGCCATGGTGAAGGAGGCGAAGGCGGCCGGGCATCTGGAACCATCGGCGCATTCAGCTACGAGGCCGGCGGTGGTGGAGGCGGAGGCCATCAGCAGGCTGTTAAAGATTGCGGCGATTGTGGATACGCCGGTGATTATTGTGCATTTAAGTTCCGGGGCCGGGTATCAGGAAGTGAAGTATGCAAGGGAGAGGGGCCAGGAAGTGTATCTGGAGACCTGCCCGCAGTATCTGCTGCTGGATGAGAGCAAATACCGGCTGCCGGATTTCGAGGGCGGAAGATATATTATCGCGCCGCCGCTTCGGAGAGTGGAGGATCAGACGAGATTGTGGAACGCGCTGAGAAAAGACCATATTCATACTATTTCCACGGACCACTGCAGCTTTACGCTGGCGCAGAAGGAGATGGGAAAAGAGGATTTCACTAAGATTCCGGGAGGTATGGCAGGCGTGGAGACGAGGCCGGTGCTGATCTATACTTACGGTGTCCTGACAGGAAAATTGACTATCGAGCAGATGTGCAGATTGTTGTCGGAGAATCCGGCGAAGCTGTACGGGATGTATCCGCAGAAGGGATGTATTGCACCGGGAAGCGACGCGGATATCGTGGTGTGGGAACCGGATGAGGCGTGGACGCTGACAAAGGAAAACCAGGTGGCGAATGTGGATTACCAGGCTTATGAAGGATTTAAGGTGAAAGGAAAAGCAGAGAAGGTGTATTTGCACGGCGAACTGGTGGCGGAAGATGGACGCGTGGTGAAAGAAAAGGAAGGAAAATATGTGAGACGAGGGACTAGGGTAGATATTGATTGATTTAATAGATTTAATAGATGAGAACATTGTACCAGCGGGGCGCCCCGTAATTCATGCTCTATGGGTAGGATGCGCTATGCACAAGCAGGATATAGAAAAACCCTCTGTTTACATAGAGATCCTCTTGGGAGGAAATCATGCTAAAGGGGGCGATGCGATGGTAACTTATTCCGAATTGTTTCAATTCGTTTTAGTACTTGTTGCAATTGCCAGTCTTACCTATAAGATGAGCAATAGAAAATAACCGCCCTCTGCCCAGATCGCGGTTATTTTCAAATAATCACCATATAAAGGGCTAACCGTCTATCGGTAGTACCTGTTTTTGTTTTTTTACAGTTTCATCATAACAGATAACCTGTAAAATGTCAAATATGTGCTTTAAAAAGTGGTTATGAATTTAGAGATGAGGAATTCATTCTATGAGTATATATCAAGTGAGCAAAGCCGGAACTAAGTGCCGGTTAACAGAGTATTTTAAATTATGGGACGCACTGGAATTGGATAAAGAGACAATGAGGATTATCTCCATCACCGGCGCGGGAGGAAAGACCAGCGTGATGTTCCGGCTGGCGGAGGAATTGCAGGAAATGGGGCGGCGGGTGATTGTAACGACAAGCACTCATATTCAGTATCCGGAGCATATCAAGACGGTGGTTCTGGACCATGCGTCCCAGCTGGGGCAGATCGGCTGGGATGGGGAGATTCTTGCAGCCGGCGGCTTTGTGAAGGAAGCCGCGATGCCGGGGAGCGGGGAACCCTGCCGGAAACTGGGCGGAATGGATCTGGCTGAAATTGCCGGTCTGGCAGACTGGTGTGATGTCCTTCTCATTGAGGCGGACGGTTCTAAAAGGCTGCCGCTCAAAGCACCGGCCGATCACGAACCGGTGATCATCCCGGAAACGGATGTTGTGATTGGCTGTGCAGGTCTTACCTGTATAGGCAGAACGTGGGAGGAAGGCTGCTTTCGGCCGGAACTGGCCCGGACCCTGCTTCAAACATCCGGCTGGAAAACGGAATCGGTAATCCGTGCCGGGGATGTGGCACATATTCTCACTGATCCAAGCGGAACCGGAAAACAGGTGGGAGACCGCCCATTTCGGATTGTTTTAAATCAGGCCGATGGGGAACGGGAACTTGGCCTGGCAATGCAGACCGCACAGGAAATCCTGCGGGTAAAAGAGATTCCGATAAGTATCACTTCTGAATTATTCTGAATGACAAGAACGATAAGGCGGGGCTGCGGCTTCGGCAGATGAATGATCTGCCGAAGCTGCAGCCCCGTTTTTGGTGTGTCAATGTGGTGTTATTTCTTGCAATACAGGAATCAGTTCCCTGTGTTACGGTAATACTCCAAAGCACATCATGGACATGGTATTGGCCCTGACAATAGTTAGCATTCTGTGACAGGACAAATCTGCATGAAAACAGTATGATAAGACTAATTGGATTAGACTGGAAGTGGGTGGAAGAATGGAGTGGTTACATCGGATTCAAAAATCAATATGCTACATGGAGGAGCATTTGATGGATGAAATAAGTGTTGATGACATATCGGATTATGTCTTTTCATCAAAATATCACTTTCAGCGAGTGTTTCATCTGATTACCGGCGTGACAGTCGGAGAGTATATCCGTAATCGGCGCCTGAGCCTGGCCGGCCGGGATTTACAGCATACGGACAGTAAAGTGGTCGATATTGCTCTGAAATATCGTTATGAAACTTCTGAGAGTTTTTCTAAAGCATTTTCTCGTTTCCATGGCATTACTCCATCGGAAGTAAGGACGCTGGGGTCTGGCAGCAGGCTCAAATTTTTTTACCCTCTTGTGATTCATGTTTCTGTTCAGGGAGGATTTGATACGGCACGTCTGTTGATCGATCAGTTCTGCTGGAACAGTATGGAGGAGGTAAGCAGAGCCTGGTCTGATTCCGAGAATTATCATAGAATCATCAGCTGGGCAGGGAAGGCGAGAGGGCAGAATCCGGGGGTGTTTGATGCGTTGACCGAATGGCTGCTGGATGATTCGGAGTGGAGTGACGATAAGCTGGCCGAAAACGAGCAGATTTTGATGCAGGGCGTCCTGGCCAGATTTCGGGAACAGAATGCACAGCTGAGGGATTGTCTGGAGGAGTTGAGGCCGTCCGGGGTAGTCAATGAAGCGGTGTTTCGGGCATTGGATCATTTTGACGAGGGACTGGCAGGCAGACTTTGTGATGAAAGGCTTCAAACCGTGGTATCTGAGGTGTTTGCAGATTTTTCGATTATGAGCAGCCACAGAGTCCGGGAACAGATTGCCGGCAGCAAAACAGGTCCTGCCGGCATAGGCCATGCAGACCCGTATGGATATATCAATCATCTGAAGGACTGTGATGCGAAGGTGCAGTGGACGCTGTTTATGCCGGATAAGGTGAAGGGGCAGCAGGACGGAATCCAGGTAGTACAGTTTGAGTACATGGAAATGCCGGCCATACGTTTTATTGGGAAGCCTGGAGATCCGCTGGCGGATATGGAAAAGCGGAAAGCTATCTTTCGGAGGCTGGACGGTTTGAGCAGTTTCCGCTCAGGTTTTGACTACGATATGTTATTGGAGCATCATGGGGGATTGAGCATTGATGTGGAACCATGTCATGAGTACTGGGGCCGGTTCATGAAAGCAGGGACTCCGGTGCCGGAGGGGTTCATCGGCCTGGATTTTGTACCGCATGATGATGGAGGCGTGGGAGCCCCCTTTATTTCCCAATTCGCTTATGCAGTTTTCTCCGGAGATCTGGAGGCTATGCACAGATATGAAGGGTATGACAGGGGAGCTATGTATGATATCACCAGAAACATTATGCTGGGGCAGGGAGTGACGATCCCGTATCCGGAAAAATACTGGACCGCGGAAGTGTTTTTGAATGGATATAAAAGGTGCAGTACCGCCTGTCTGTTCGGTGCAAAATTGCAGCAAAATGGGGCAAAAAGAAAAGACAGAGATTCCTGGGAGATGTGACACGAGAAAAGGAGGATGTGAATATGAAAGGGAGACGAACAATGACCTGGCTGCTCTTGGCGGCTATGCTGGCAGGGATGATGCCGGCGACGGCTTATGCCGCGGCAGGGGACGGGAGCCCGAATACTGAGCGGGATGAGACCGGGTATGGTTATGGGTATGGTTATGAGGAAGGGATGCCTCGTGGACGCCATAAACACACGGAGGAATGTTACACGGATGAGTTGATTTGTACAAAGGTAGAGAGGATCGCCACCGCAAGCAATGCTACTGGAAGCAATGCTGACACAGGACATGAGCATACCCAGAAGTGTTATCGGCTGGACTGCCCGTATCAACAGGCGAAAAGCAGGATGGCGGTGTATGCCGGAGGCGGATATTCTTTTCAGGATGACACCGGAGAACTGACGGTCTCAGACCGTGATGGGACGGTTGCATGGAGAGAAAGTCCCGATATCGAGAAGGAAAAAGTAAAATCGGTTGTACTGGAGGCTGGTGTCACTTCCATTGGAGAAGATGCTTTTCGCGACTGTAACAATCTGACGGATGTTGATGCTTCTGCCTGCATCAATTTGGAAAAAATAGAAGATCATGCATTTGCTGCTTGTAAGAATCTGAGAGCAGTTGATTTTTCAGCGTGTACCAAACTTCAGGTAATTGGAGGATATTCCTTCCTTGACTGTAACAGCCTTGCCCAGGCAGAACTTCCGGATTCTGTGACCTCCATTGGCGGAATGGTATTTGAAAACTGTACGAACCTAACCCTCTCTTCGCTGCCGGAAAAATTGGTTACCATTGGCCCGGAAGCGTTTGCTTACTGCACGAATCTGGACCTGGCATCACTTCCAGACGGATTGGAGACGATAGGATCATTTGCATTTTACAGATGTGAAAACCTTACGTTGACTTCGCTTCCTGAGAGTGTAACTGAAATTAAGAATAGTGCCTTCAGCTTGTGTACGAAACTTGCTCTGCAGACGCTTCCTTCCAGTCTGACAGTCATAAAGCAGTATGTGTTTAATGGTTGTCGTAATCTGAAATTGACAGAACTCCCTGATCAACTGGCTGTCGTTGAAAGCCATGCGTTTGATGGGTGTACGGACCTTGCTCTGACTACGTTGCCGGACAGCTTGACTAAGATAGAAAGCGCAGCATTTTATGATTGTACGGGTATTATGATCCCTACGCTGCCAGCTGGACTGGTTTCCATTGGCGATAACGCGTTTAATAAAGGAACCGGCTCGGATTCCCTGACATTTTTGGGAATGACTGCACCGTCCTTAGGGAAGAAGGCTTTGGGCAAAAATGATAACCTGATTGTGTTTGTCCCACGGGGAGCCACTGGTTATGATGGGGAAAACTGGCCTGCGGGAAGAGTGGTATATGGCGCTGCGCTGGCGAATCTGACCATCAGCACCGGAACGTTTGTTCCTGAATTTTTCCCGGGTACCTATACTTATGCTGTTTCTGTTCCGGGGGATGTGGAAAGCGTAAGCATTACCCCGGCTGCCCATGATTCGGAAACTATCACCGTGGATGGAACCGGTGTTGCCAGCGGCGATTCTTCCGGGAGGATAGCGCTGAAGCCGGACAGCATCACGACCATCAGGGTGGCTGTCAAAAACAGTGAGCAGGATACCAGCACCTATACTATCAAAGTTACGCGGGGAACTCCGGCCATAGTACCGGTGACGGGAGTGACGCTTGACCGGACAGAGCTGACGCTTTACACCAATCAGTCCCCATCAACTGCGGCCCTTACCGCCACGGTACAGCCGGCTGATGCTGCGGATCAGACTGTCGTCTGGAACTCCAGCGCCCCAAATGTGGCGGCGGTAGACAGCAGGGGAAATGTGACCGCTGTTTCTGACGGTTTGGCCGTTATTACCGTTACTACTGTGGACGGAGGCAGAACGGCGTCCTGCACGGTCACAGTGAAAACTGGAAGTTCTTCTGAACCCGGAGATACAGGAGGACATACGGGAGGGAACAGTTCTTATGACAACGGTCCGGATTATTACTATCGTGCCCTGACCGACAAGGCAACCGGGATCATGGTGTCCGGCAGCCAGATTCATGAGAATGCGAACCTGACAGTCAGACCAGGGGAACTGCATAACAGCGGGGAGACCGGCTGTGATCTCATTCGGTCTTCCCAGGGAGCAGGGCGGGTGGTTTCGTCCTATGATGTCTCTCTTACCCGCGGTTTCCTGGGAAATGTCACAGTCTCTATCCCCGTGGAAGGATGGGACGGACAGAAGATGACCGTGGTCCGCTGTGTTGGCGGCAATCTGGTCTTCGCCGATGTGACGGTTGATAAGGGCCGGGCAGTGATAAGCGTGGACAGTCTTTCTCCGATTGCCTTGCTGAATGGGGTGTACACCCCGGATACTCTGGCGGCATCCCTGGCAGGAGCACCGGCTGCACTGCCTTCCAATACGGGAAGCGGACAGCGTTACCAGGTGAAAAAGGGGGACACCTTGTCGGAAGTAGCGCTGAGATACCGATGTACTGTTGCGGAGCTTATGGCTGCAAATCCAATTATCAGAAACCCCAATATCATATTCCCGGGCTGGGTGATTGACATTCCATAATCTGTACTGTTATAGTTAGGGGGGGTGTAAGGAAAACGGTTTGTCGGAAAAACATAGAAAAGGAGAAGGAAATATGGAGAATGTTTACAGTGAAATCAGTTTGACAACCGTAGAGAGGTTCAGGCTTGCCCGTTATGTGGTCATCAGCCCAAATCCTGAGGAGGATGTGATGGGATATATGGAACGATGGGCTAAGAACAGCGGCCTGCTGGATTACCCTGGATACTCGCCGAGACAGATAGGCTGGGACTTCCCTTTTGTCACTGACGAACAGAGGGAGAAGTTCGGACTGCGGGGATATGTGTCCGCTTATATTATACCGGAGGAATTTAAACCATCCTGTTGTGGTGCGGAACTGGCCTATCAGGAGACCGATCAATATGCGAAGATCACGGTGACGGAGCCATTTACAAATCCCTTTGAAAAAATTGGGGGAGCCTATGGAAAGATCAATGAGTTTGCCAAGGAACGCCATATCACAGCTAAAAGCTATGAGAACCGGAACTGTATGGAAGAAGTGTTTGTAAAAGACGGGGTGACCTATATGGATGTTTATGTTCCCGTAGATGTGGATAGATAGGGAAAAGGCGGTGAATCATCACCGCCTTTTCTCTGTCACGATAGGATAATTCCAATTTAAGCCAGCAGTTCCGGCTCCTTTCTTGCAATATAGGTCTCCAGGGAATTGCGGTCAATCAAAGCAGGAATTACGCCCTGTCTGGATACGCAGAAGCCGGCGGCGTAGGAGGCGATTTTTGCCGCCTTCACTAAGGAGTACCCGTGCAGCAGATAGACCGCCAATGTAGAGATAAAGGCATCCGCGGCCCCGGTGGTGTCCACCGGCAGAAAATCCGCCGCGTCCAGAAATCCGCAGAACGAGGAATCCCGGATATAACAGCCGTGGTGCCCCAGAGTGATAATCACCGTTTTAGCCCCCATGCTGATAAATGCTTCTGCCTTGCCCTCAACATCCGCCACCTGCGGACAAAGAATCTCGGCCTCCTTTTTATTTGGAACAAAAATATCGATATACTGCATCAGCGAGCTGCTGATCTGATTGATGGCGGCAGGCTTTAAGATGGTTTTTGTCCCATGCATTGCCGCCTGTCTGGCGGCCGCGATCACCGCTTCCTCCGGAACCTCGGTCTGGAGCAGACAGTACTCCGAATGTTCAAATAGATGATCATAGAGAGCAATGTCATCGGAGGACAAATTCTGGTTGGCTCCCGCCAGTATGGTAATCATACTCTCCCCGTCATTCTGAACATGGATATAAGCCTTGCCTGTCTCCGCCTGGACATCTCTTCGGATTCCCTGGGTATCTACATGATTTTCCTCCATGCAGGTATAGACAAGTGTAGAGTCGTAGTCATTACCCACTCTTCCGATTAAGGCCACTTCATTGCCAAGCTTGGCCACGCCGGCGGCCTGGTTGGCTCCCTTGCCGCCCAGAATCACGGAGTGCTTGTTGGTGCTGATGGTTTTCCCTGGCTGCGGCAGTTCACCCACATTTAACGTGACGTCGATATTGATACTTCCCACCACCAAAATCCGCTTGGCATGGGAGGAAAATGGAACATCCAGGCTGAGCGTATTCTCAAGGGGATACGGCACTTCAAAGACTTCCGCTTTCGGTTCCTGTTTCTCGCACTGTTCCACCAGCCGCTCACACACGAAGCTTCCAAACTCATAGTAAGGTATCTTAATACTGGAAATGCCGGGATACCGGGTATCTTCCCGGACATCGTCCCGCAGGCTGATCAGCGAGAGGTCATAGGGAACCTTAAATTTCAGCTTACTTAACTCCTCCATCAAAATCATAGAAGAAGCGTAGTGGGAACTCACGATGCCGGTGGGAACGTGGGAAAGAATCTGCTTGTACCATTCCTGGGATTCCACCGCCAGCCTCATGTCGTCAGAATATGGAATATTGTTGTCAAAAAGACATCTCCGGAATCCCTCCAGAATCCTCCTGGACCGCAGGCTGTGTTCCTTCGTCAGACAACCCAGCTTTCTGTGATTGTATTGTAGCAGCATCCTGGTGGCCTGATAGCCGATCTCCTCATAATCAATTACATAAGAGGAGCACTCCTCAGGCCCGTCAATCAGGCAGACCTCAATATTCTGCTCCTCAAAATGCCGCCGGTATTCCATACTCTCTCTTCCCACCGGCCCCCACAGCACACCGTCCACGTGGTTCTTGCACAGGGCGGTGATATTCTTCAATTCCGTGGAAAGATCGTCGGCGCTGTCGCAGACCATGATGCTGTACCCGTGCTGCTGGGCCGCGGATATCACCCCGTTTAAGAATAAATTGGTCCGCGACACCGATTTCAATAACACCCCCAGAACAAACGTCTTGGCGTCGGAGGCAGGCTTCACAGACCCATAAGGCACATAATTATAATCCTTGACAATCTTTAACACCCGGTTTCTCGTCTCCGGGTTGATATTCATATCTTTATTGTTTACAATCTTCGAAACCGTTGAGATCGACACCTCAGCCAGCTCGGCGATTTCTTTAATCGTCATGGAGAATCTCCCTTCCATAATCTTTTGATAATGTCAATAAAAATATAACACACATCCCAACGGTGGTCAAGAAGAGTGGTGCAAATGTGATAAAATGTATTTGGAACTGAATAATATTTATGTGCAAAACAGACAAAATGGTTAACGGTGCAATAATCGTTAAATTTGTAAATTGGCAAAAAGTTCCGGCTCTTTGCGGGCGATATAGGTTTCCAGCGAATTGCGGTCTATCAGCGCGGGGATTACGCCCTGCCTTGATACACAAAACCCGGCAGCGTAGGTGGCGATTCTGGCCGCTTTTACCAAGGAATATCCGTGCAGGAGATAGACAGACAGCGTGGAGATAAACGCGTCCGCAGCTCCGGTCGTATCGACCGGAAGGAAATCTTCCGCATTCAAAAACCCACAAAACGAAGCATCCCGGATATAGCAGCCACGGTGACCCAATGTGATAATCACCGATTTAGCCCCCATGTTGATAAATGCCTCTGCCTTGCTCTCAATATCCGGTACGCCGGGACACAGAATCTCTGCCTCTTTCTTGTTCGGCACGAAAATATCAATATACTGCATCAAATCACGGTTGATCTGGCAGACGGCAGCAGGTTTTAGGATATTTTTGGCCCCATGTTTTCTTGCCTGCATGGCGGCTGCCATCACGGTTGCATCCGGAACTTCCGTCTGAAGCAGGCAGTATTCGGAGTGATCAAAGAGATGGCCAAAAAGGTCAATATCATCGGAGGACAGGTTCTGGTTGGCTCCGGCTAATATGGTAATCATGCTTTCCCCGTCATTCTGGACATGGATATAAGCTTTTCCTGTCTCTGCCCGAATGTCTCTTCGAATGCCCTGGGTATCGACATGATGTTCTTCCATGCATGTATAGACAAGCGTGGAATCATAGTCATTGCCAACTCTTCCGATCAGGGCGACTTCATTTCCCAGTTTTGCTACACCTACGGCCTGGTTGGCTCCCTTGCCGCCAAGCGTCACGGAGTGCTTGTTGGTGCTGATGGTTTTACCTGGCTGGGGGAGTTCACTGACGTTTAAGGTGACGTCAATATTGATGCTTCCCACCACCACAATCCGTTTGGAATGGGACGAAAATGGAACGTCTAAGCTGAGGGTATTCTCAAGGGGACAGGACATCTGAAACGTATCTATTTTTCGTTCCTGTTTCTCACACTGTTCGATCAGCCGCTCACATGCAAAACAGCCAAATTCATAGTATGGAATCTTCATGCTGGAAATACCGGGATAGCAGATGTCTTCCCGCACATCATCCCGGAGGCTGACCAGCGAGAGATCATAGGGGACCTTAAATTTCAGCGTTGCAAGCTGTTCCATCAGTTTCATGGAGGAGGCATAGTGGGAGCTTACCACTCCGGTTGGGACATGGGCCAGAATCCGCTGATACCACTCCTGGGACTCGACGGGCAGTTTCATATCGTCGGTATAAGGGATATTGTGATCGAAGAGGCATCTTCGAAAGCCTTCCAGGACTCGGCGGGATCGTAAGCTGTTTTCTTTTGTCAGGCATCCCAGTTTTCTGTGATTGTATTGAAGGAGCGTCTGGGTGGCCTGATAGCCGATCTCTTCATAGTCAATACAATAGGAGGGGATCGTTTCCGGCGCGTCAATCAGGCAGATCTCAATATTCTGCTCTTCGAAATGACGCCGGTATTCCAGGCTCTGCTCATCTACCGGACTCCAGAGAACTCCATCTACATGGTTTTTACATAAGGAAGAGATATTCTTTAATTCGGTGGAATTATCATTACTGCTGTCATAAACCATAATGCTGTATCCGTGCTGCCGGGCAACGGAAATCACCCCGTTTAAGAATAAATTGGTCCGGCATACCGACTTGAGCAGAACGCCGAGAACGAAAGTTCTGGCATCTGAGGAGGGTTTGACAGAGCCGTAGGGTACGTAATTATAGTCCTTGACAATCTTAAGGACCCGGTTTCTCGTCTCAGGATTTATATTCATATCTTTATTATTCACAATTTTAGAAACCGTCGAGATCGAAACTTCAGCCATTTCAGCAATATCTTTGATCGTCATCATTAACTCCTTTCTATACAAGTTTTATAAGAAAAACTGTTTGATAAAAATATTTCTTATAAAGATATACTCTATATCTTGACAATAGTCAATAAGTGGAGTATAAAAGAATAAAGAAAACAATTTAAAAAACAATTTTTTGTATGCAAATTATACAAAAAGTGCAAGGAGGTGATTGCAGGTGAGTGGCGAAATACTCATCGTAGGCAGTCTTAACATGGATATGGTGATGAACATGGACCGAATGCCTGTGACAGGAGAGACCGTTTTGGGAAATGATTTCACCCATATTCCGGGAGGAAAAGGCGCCAACCAGGCCTGTGCGGCCGGAAAACTTGGCGGAAGAGCAAAAATGCTGGGGTGCGTCGGCAAAGATGAATCCGGCAGCGCGTTAATTCAAAATTTAAAAGAAAGTGGGGTGGATGTATCCGGTATCAGGATCAGTGACAGATTCACAGGCACGGCTTCGATCTATGTAAACGGAATCGGAGATAACAGCATTGTGGTAATTCCCGGCGCCAATTATGCCTGTGACAGTCATTATTTACAAGAAATGGATGGGGCATTTCAGGAAAGCACTTATGTACTGCTGCAGATGGAGATCCCGGAGGAAGCTGTGTATTACGCCGTCAGGCGGGCGAAGGAATTGGGGAAAACCGTGATTTTAAATCCGGCTCCGGCTCCGGATTTGATACCGGATGAGATTCTTTCCATGGTAGATTATCTGACGCCTAATGAGACGGAGCTGCTGAAACTGAGTGGCCGGGCGGGAGAAGATCAGGCGACCATCGAAGCTGGTGCTCATGAGATGGTGAAGCGGGGAGTCAAAAATGTGATTGTAACGCTTGGAAAGCAGGGCTGCATGCTTTTGTCGGGAGATACGAAAGAATGCTTCCCGGCGCGGAATGTGGAATCTGTGGATACGACAGCTGCGGGCGACTGCTTTAACGGGGCGTTTGCGGTAGGACTTTCAGAAGGACTGTCGGCAGGAGATGCGATCCGTTTTGCAAACCTGGCATCATCGATTGCAGTGACGAGAAAAGGGGCTCAGAATTCACTTCCAACCCGTGAAGAGGTGGATGGAATCCAATCAGTTTAAAGACAAGGAAACATTTGATATGAAAGGAGAATGTATATGAAAAAAATATTAGCGATTGCGTTGACACTGGCCATGACCATAGCTTCGTTGGCCGGTTGTGGAAAAAATTCAGAGACATCAAAACCGGGTTCGGATACGGCAGCTGGAACTTCAACTGAGAAAGCGGAGGAGGCAAAAACCGTGAATATTGGTATCGGATCGGAGATATCCAATCTGGTTCCTATGTCCAACAACGTGGCCGTGGCAAACAGGGACGGTTTGATTGTCTTTGCGTTATATGATCCGTTAATTTGGTATGACACGGTTACCAATGAGTTAAAACCCTGGATTGCCACAGAGTGGAGCCGTACGGATGATGGCCGCGAGTGGAGTTTTACAATCCGGGACGACGTTTATTTCCATAATGGAGAGAAACTGACGGCTGAGGACGTTGCCTGGTCTCTAAACTTAATTCCGGAGAATCCGGTTGTCACAGACGCCAATATCCCAGGATACGGACATGCGGAAGTGGTGGATGATACCCATGTAAAAGTGATTATGGATACTCCGTTTGCGGCGGCGGAGAACTTCTTTGCTTCCTATCATATGGTTATGCTGGATAAGAGCTACCAGGAAGAGGTTGGCTGGGACGGCTATACGGACCACCCGATTGGAACCGGTCCTTACAAGTTTGTGGATCGTGCGCTGGGGAGTTACGTGACCATGGAAGCCAATGAAAAATACTGGCAGGGGGAGCCGGATCTCAAGAAAGTGAGTCTGCGGATTCTGCCGGATGCCAACTCCCAGTTGATGGCTCTGGAAACAGGAGAGGTTGACGTGTTGCAGAATGTTTCCATCGCCAACTGTGAGAAGGTGGAACAGATGGAAGGCTATACCGTTGATTATTGTGTATCTAATGTTGTCTGCTTTACCAACTGGGGTGCAAATTCAAAGCTGGATACCGATGAGAATTTGAGAAAAGCAGTTGCAGCGGCTATTGATTACGACACGATCAACAATGTGTTAAACAAGGGACATACCGTAGCGATTACCTGTATGATCGCGCCTGGGATCAATGACAGACCGGAAGACGGAACCTTTAAAGAAGCACAGGGATATGATGTGGAGGCTGCGAAAAAATTCCTGGCTGAGTCTACCTATGGGGATGGAGACAAATTATCAATTCTGGCTGTTGCAGGATCAAAAGAAGAAACGGTGTGCAAGGTGATTCAGGGAAATCTTCAGGAGATTGGAATCAATGCGGAGCTGAAGTCCATCGACGGCGCTACCTATTCTACCTTGACAGGAGAAGGAAATTACGATATCGGAATTTATTCCACACTGCCGTCTCTGTACGACTGCAACCTGCTTTATCAGTACTATATTCCAGGAACAAAGACCTTTGATGCTTCCAAGTGTGAGCAGAAAGAAGAACTGGGCGCGCTGGCCAATGCTTCTCTGACGGAGATGGATTCTGAAAAGCGGACAGAGATCTTCCGCCAGATGATTGAAATTATGAATGAGCATGCGCTGAAGCTTCCGCTTTACCAGGATTGCAATACCTTCTGTTACAATAACAATTTGAGCAATGTAAAAGCGATTCCTGGCACGAATGTCAGAGTTGCCGAGTGGAAATGGGCTCAGTAAATAAAATAGGCTGATCCGGCCTTTGGATCAGCCTGCTTTTTCAAAAAATAGGAGAGAGACTACATGGGAAAATATATTTTAAGACGATTAGTTGAAATTATACCAACCTTTTTGTGTCTGACCCTCCTTGTCTTTGTGATCCTGGCTTTATCACCGGCAGACCCTGCCTTAATGAAACTTGGAAATACAGCGACAGAGGAACAGATTGCACAGGTCAATCATGAGTTTGGTTTAGACCAGCCACTACTGGTACGTTATGGGAAATATATGTTTAACCTTGTCACAAAAGGAGATATGGGAACTTCCTGGGTGATGCAGACGAAGGTTATGAATGAGTTTGTGCAGCGTCTGCCCAACACGCTGTTGCTTACCGCGTTTGCATTGGCTCTGACCATCTTTGTGGGAATTCCCATGGGAGTATACGCGGCGGTCAAGCAGAATACCACGGCGGACCGTGTCACGGTGGTCATCGCTATGCTGATGATCAGTCTGCCGTCTTTCTTCCTTGCGTTGATCTGCCAGCTGATATTCTGCCTGAAATTAAAGTGGCTGCCGGTCACGGGGGCGGCGACATTAAGGCATTTTATTCTTCCTTCCATTGTACTTGCGGCAAGCCGTGTGGCCGGCCAGGTTCGTCTGGCCAGATCCAGTATGCTGGATGTCATTAACCAGGATTATATTCGGACGGCGAATGCAAAGGGATGCTCCAAGAGCCGGGTGATTTTCTATCATGCGCTTCGCAATGGACTGCTCCCGGTGATTACGGGCATCGGCAATAACGTTGGCGGAATTGTAGCCGGTGCGGTAACTGTGGAAACCGTATTCGCAATTCCGGGAATTGGCTCCATGCTGGTCAATGCCGTTCGAAGCAGCGATGTGCCGCAGGTTATGGGCCCGATTATCTTTATTTCTCTTCTGGTATGCGCCGTCAACCTTCTGGTGGATTTACTTTATGCCGTGATTGACCCGCGTGTCAAGATGCAGTACCGATAGCGAGGTGAGAATATGAATGCAAAGAAAATGAAAGAAATGGAAAAAATAGCGGCAAAAGGCGGTACTTCGCAGTGGGGGCTGATCTGGTTCCGGTTTAAGAAAAATAAACTGGCGGTAATTGGATTGGTTGGGATTATCATCATGATGCTGATCTGTTTTACCTCGCCGCTCTATGTCAGCTGGGACAAGGTAATTCGTCAGGATTTGACTCTGGAGACCATTAAACCGTGTGCGGAGTATCCCTTTGGAACCGATCCATTTGGCCGTGATTTGTTCGCGCGGATTTTGAGAGGCGGTATATATAGCCTGTCGTCAGGTTTTATCGTGATGCTGGGGGCGCTTGTTCTTGGGCTTCTCTTCGGAAGCATCGCGGGTTACTTTGGGGGTAAGATTGATACATTGATCATGAGACTGATGGACGTGTTCATGTCGGTGCCAAACTTATTGATGGCAATGACGCTGATTGTGGTATTTGGGCAGAGCCTGTGGAGTTTGTGGCTGGCATTGGCATTTTCCAATTTTCCCGGGCTGGCAAGAACTGTGCGGTCTTCCATTATGACGACCCGGTCAGCCGAATATGTGGACGCGGCCCATATTTACGGAGCTTCTACGGCGAAAATTCTGATTAAACATATTCTCCCTAACTGTGTGGGGCCGGTTGTGATTTCTGCGACCCTGATGCTTGGTTCCACGATACTGGCGATTGCCGGTATGGGCTTCCTCGGTATTGGAATTGCCGCTCCGACTCCGGAGTGGGGGACTATTTTATCGGAAGTGAAGGATTATATCCGGTACTATCCGTATCTGGGCATTATCCCTGGTACGGCAATCGCGCTCAGCGTAATCTTTATCAATTTTGTGGGTGACGGTTTTCGAGACGCGCTTGATCCCCGTATGAAGAAGTGAGGGTTTGTAAATGGATGAATTATTAAAAATTTCAGATTTGTATATACAATACAATACAGACAGCGCGGTCGTCCATGCGGTGAATGGGGTCAATCTGGTGGTACATAAAGGTGAATCCATGGGACTTGTGGGGGAAACCGGCGCTGGGAAAACGTCAACGGCGCTGGGAGTGCTCAACATTCTGCCGGAAAATGTCGGTGAGATTACAAAAGGCCAGATCATTTACGACGGAAAAGACGTCAGCACTATGAATAAGAAAGAGCTGCGCCGTATGCGTGGAAAACAGATCTCCATGATCTTCCAGGACCCGATGACCAGCCTAAATCCGATTATCTCCGTGGGGGATCAGATCCGGGAGATGCTGACGCTGCATTTTAAAAATCTGTCTCCAACGGAAAAAGAGCAGAAGGTTGATGATATCTTAAATCTTGTAGGGATTCCGACCGAGAGGAAGTATGAATATCCATTTCAGTTTTCCGGCGGGATGAAGCAGCGTGTTGGTATCGCCATCGCACTTGTCTGCCAGCCGGATCTGCTGATTGCCGATGAACCGACAACGGCGCTGGATGTTACCATTCAGGCACAGATTCTTCAACTGATGAAAGAACTGAAGCGGGATTTTAATACGGCGATGATCATGATCACCCATGATCTGGGGATTGTCGCTGAGACTTGTGACAGTGTTTCTGTCATGTATGCCGGTGAAATTATCGAGACTGGAAAAGTGGAGGATGTATTTAAACGGGAGGAAAATCATCCATATACCACCGGTCTGTTTAACTGTATTCCAAAGATGGAATCAAATGAAAAACGTCTTACTCCAATTGAAGGCTTTGTAGTAGATCCGACCAATCTTCCAACGGGATGTAAGTTCCATGACCGCTGCCCATACGCGGCAGATCGATGTGCCTTAGAACTTCCTGAAGATTACACAAAAGGAACGCATACCATCAAATGCTTCCGCTATGAAGCATGGGGAAAGGAGGAGAAACATGAGCACGCCGATCATTGAGACAAGACATTTAACAAAATACTTTAAAACGCAGCGTGGCCTGCTCCATGCGGTGGAGGACGTCAATATCAGAATTGAGGAAGGAAAGACCATCGGTGTGGTTGGGGAATCCGGCTGTGGCAAGACGACACTTGGCCGCATGATTGCCCGGCTGGAGGATGCTACAAAAGGAGAAATCCTGTTGGATGGACGTGATATTATTCCTCTGAAAGGAAAGAAAAAGAAGGAGATATATCACGATATTCAGATGGTGTTTCAAGACCCCTATTCTTCCTTGAATCCCAGACTTTCCGTGGGAGATATTATCTCAGACCCGATTGTGACCATGGGAAAGAAGATGACAAAGGCGGAATTGGACGACAAGGTTTGTGAGTTGATGGGAACCGTTGGTCTGCCATCCAGATATTACAACCAGTATCCCCACGAACTGGACGGAGGCCGCCGACAGAGGGTCGGACTTGCGAGAGCATTGGCTCTGGACCCGAAGTTTATTGTATGTGATGAACCGGTGTCAGCATTGGACGTGTCGATCCAGGCACAGATCTTAAATCTGCTGATGGATCTCCAGGATCA
The DNA here is from genome assembly GCA_034142505.1 of Bacteroides thetaiotaomicron. Lineage (GTDB taxonomy): Bacteria > Bacillota > Clostridia > Lachnospirales > Lachnospiraceae > Hungatella_A. The sequence continues at coordinate 29,186 of JAWZDV010000012.1, read as the reverse complement.
GCATCATCTCGCTTATATGTTCATTACCCACAATCTGTTTGTGGTAAAACATATCAGCCATAATATTTTGGTGATGTATATGGGGCAGGTGGTGGAATACGCCAACAAGGACGAGTTGTTCTTTCACCCACAGCACCCTTATACGAAGGCGCTGCTGGAAGCAATTCCGAAACCGGATCTTACGAACAGGGGGAAGGAACGGGAACTGCTGAAGGGCGAGGTGTCCAGCCCCATTGAACCGAAGCCGGGATGCCGGTTTGCGCCGAGATGTCCCTATGCAACGGACAAGTGCCATGGAGAAATTCAGTTAAAGGAAGTGGCACCGGGTCATTTTTGTTCCTGCACGTTATTTTAGAATGGTAAAACAGAGTAGAAAAAATCAAGAAAAGGAGTGACAATATGAAACTTGCGATTGGTTCCGACCATTGCGGCTATGCCATGAAGATGAAAATGCTTCCCTTTTTAGAGGAAAACAATGAGGTTGAGGATTTTGGCTGTTACTCTACCGATATGGTTGATTTTCCTGATATTGCGCAGAAAATCTGTGGGGCGATTCTTGGCGGGAGGGCGGACAGGGGAATTATGTTCTGCAGTACCGGCTGCGGGGCGGTGATTGCCTGCAACAAGATCAGGGGAATCCGGGCGGCGCTCTGTCATGACGTGTACTGTGCTCACCAGTGCGTGGAGCATGACAATGTACAGGTGCTTGGCCTGGGCGGTGAGGTGATCGGATATTATACGGCCAAAGAAGTGGTTACAGCATTTTTAAATGCAGAATTTTCAGGGGAAGAAGAATTTGTCCGCAGATTAGAGAAACTGGAGACACTGGAAGCAAAATAACGGGATGTCCCATGCTTACAAAAGGAGGAAACGGTTTTGAAAGAACAAGTGATTCATTTATGGGAAGTGCATGAAATTGTACTGCAAAGTCAGAATACCTATGAAAATCCCTACACGGATGTTACGGTATGGGCGCAGCTGGAAGGCCCAAATTTTCATAAGCGTGTTTTCGGATTCTGGGATGGTGGAAATACCTGGAAAATCCGTGTAACAGCTACCGAACCGGGAACCTGGACCTACACGACCGGAGCTTCCGTGGAGGATGCCGGTTTATGGAATCAGACAGGCGGTTACTTTGCGCTGGAATGGAGCGAGGAGGAGAAAGAAGAAAATGTCTGCCGCCGCGGAATCATCCGCGCCACGGAAAACGGCCATGCCATGGAGTACGCCGATGGAACACCTTATATCATGGTTGGCGATACATGGTGGGCGCTGGCTTCTTACCGTTATCCCTGGGTGGACGATGAAGAGGAACGAGGGATCGGCCCTGATATGTCGGTAAAGGATATGGCCAGATGCCGATTGAAACAGGGGTACAATACGGTTGGAACCATTGTGGCGTTCCCCACCTGGGCGGACGATGGAAGGCCTGCCACCATCAAACTGGACGATGAGCATGATACTTATGTGAGAGGCGCCTGGGCAAAATGCAGTGTGGAAGACTGGCTGACCAAGGGCAGCGCCCCCTGCCGTGATATGCACAACGAGGGCGGAAGACCATTCCTATTCCCTGGTAAGATTGAAGGTTATGAGGATGTGGTGCCGGATTATGACCGAATTAATCCGGAGTATTTTCAAGTGCTGGACAAGAAGGTGAACTGGCTCAATGACCACGGCATCACCGTATTTATGGAAGCGCTACGCCGCGATTCTTCAAAGACATGGAAATATTACTATGACTGGCCAATGGTTTATACCCGCTATATCCAGTATCTCTTTGCCCGCTACCAGGCAAACAATATACTTTTCAGTCCGATTCATTTTGACGGAAAACTGCAGACGATTGATTCCCGCGAGTTCAATGAGCCAATTAATCTGATGGTTGATTTATATGGAACGGCCCCCTTTGGAACCTTGTTCGGGACAAATGCACCGGGGTCCACAAAGACGGCTTACGGCGGACCGGAAGAGCAGCACTGGAAGACATTTGACCAGACAGGAAACTGGCGTGATCACCAGTATCACTGGCTCCTCACCGATATTTTCCATGATGAACATCCGGTTCCGGCTATCAATGGAGAACCGTATTATTCCGGGCATATCTCTATCTTGAGAAACGGAGATGGTGATAATAACGACAGAACTCTGCTGTTTGGAAATGTGGAGAGTGTGGAGGACCATTTAAACTGTCGTTCCTCCTTCTGGGGAAGTGTGCTGAACGGTGCTTTTGCAGGCCTGCTGGCAGGCTTTGAAGCAGGCTGGAGCGGCAACGTGGAGCCGGAAGAGGAGCCGTGGAAGATCTGGGATACCATGACCTTCCCGGCATCCTATATGGTGCGGTATGTCCGTGATTTTCTGCTGTCGGAAGGGAAACGTTATCAGGATCTGATTCCGGATGATGAATTGGTATCGCCGAACTTCCAGGGACCTGCTTCCGGGTGGAGAGGATGGATTTCCTGCGCGGCCACCCAAAAACGTGATCTGATCATGGGCTATTCGGAGAAAGACGCCCCGAGAGTTCATGTGAGAGGGCTGAGACCTTACGATACGTATGAACTCACCTGGTACAATCCTGCCAATGGAGAGTGGCAGGAAGAGAAGAAAGAGATTGAATCCGACGCGTTTGGAGAGGTATACTGTGGAGATTACCCAAGTGAATTTGACTGGGCCTGGAAACTGGTAAAGACCAATACCGGCTTTCCAATTAATAAAGAGCTTGATCAGATTGCCGGCAATGACAGTGAAGAAGATGGTGAAGTGAAAGCCAATGGCGGACTGGGATTTATCAAGCATGTTTACATTGAGAAGGATTCTGTGAAATAACTGAAAATGAATGAAAGGAGAGAAAAATGAAACAGTCAGTGATACATACCTGGGATGTCCACGAAATTGTACTGTATGCAAAGAATTCCTATGAAAATCCATATACCGATGTGACGGTGTGGGCGCAGCTTCAGGGGCCTGGTTTTGATAAACGGGTCTATGGCTTCTGGGACGGTGAAAATGTCTTTAAAATCCGTGTGACAGCCACCTGTCCCGGAACCTGGACCTACACAACCGGCGCGTCTGTACAGGACGACGGACTTGTGGGTCATACCGGCGGATACTTTGCGGTGGAGTGGACAGAGGAAGAAAAACAGGAAAACCCCTGCCGCCGCGGCATTATCCGGGCGACAGCCAACGGACATGCCATGGAATATGCCGATGGCACCCCCTACTTTATGGTAGGGGATACCTGGTGGCCGCTTGCCACCTACCGGTTCCCGTGGGTGGATGACGAGGAGGAACGGCCAATCGGAAAAGAAATGTCCATGAAGGATATGGCGCGCCAGAGACTGGCACAGGGCTATAATTGTGTCGGAACCATCGTAGCTTATCCCACCTGGGCCAAGGATGGCAAGCCGGCAACCATCAAAATTGACGATGAATATGGAACCTTTGCCCGGGGCGCGTGGGCGATGTGCAGTGTGGAGGAATGGTATACCAAGGAAGATGCCCTGGCGCGGGATATGCACAATGAAGGCGGCCGGCCATTTTTCTTCCCCGGAAAGATTGAGGGATATGAGGACGTGGTGCCGGATTATGACCGGATCAATCCGGAGTATTTCAAGGCCTTCGATAAAAAGGTGAACTGGCTCAATGAGCATGGAATCACCGTATTCATGGAAGCGCTGCGGCGTGACTGTTCCAAGACCTGGAAGTACTACTATGACTGGCCCATGGTATATACCCGCTATATCCAGTATTTAAGCGCAAGATACCAGGCCAACAATACGCTGTACAGCCCGATTCATTTTGACGGAAAGCTGTCAACCATTGACAGCCGTGAGTTTAATGAGCCGATCAATTTGATGATCGACCTCTACGGAATGCCTCCGTTTGGCACGCTGCTTGGAACCAATTCGCCTGGGTCCTCCAAAATCGCATACGGCGGCCCGGAGGAACAGCATTGGAAGACCTTTGACCAGACGGGAAACTGGAGGGATCATCAGTATTACTGGCTGCTGACAGATATGTATCATGATGACAATCCCTGCCCGTCAATCAATGGGGAACCTTATTATTCGGGGCACACCAGTATTATGAGGGATGACGAGGGCAAGATCCAGAAACTTGTGTTTGGAAATGTCAACAGCGAGGAGGATCTGCTGAACTGCCGATCCTGTTATTATGGCAGTGTTTTATCAGGTGCGTATGGAGGGCTTCTGGCCGGCTTTGAGGCGGGGTGGAGCGGGAATGTGGAACCGGAAGAGGAACCATGGAAAATCTGGGATACGATGACATTTCCGGCATCTTATATGGTTCAGTATGTGAAGGATTTCTTGTTCTCGGAAGGGAGGCGGTATCAGGATTTGATTCCAGACCAGAATCTGGTGACACCTAATTATAATGGGCCTTCCTCCGGATGGAGAGGATGGACTATGTGTTCGGCAACGAAGAAGCGTGATCTCGTCATGGGTTACTCGGAGAAGGATGCCAGAAAAGTGAAAGTCCGGGGGTTAAGACCCTATGACACCTATTTGCTCAGCTGGTTCAATCCGCGCACGGGAGAGTGGCTGGAGGAGACAAAGACCTTAACCTGTACGAATTTCGGAGAGATTTCCTTTGGAGAGTTCCCGGATGAGTTTGACTGGGCGTGGAAATTGAATAAACTGAATACGGATCTTCCGATTGACAAAGCATTGCAGGAGGACGGAACGGGTAAGAATTATCATCTGGGGCTGGGGTATGTGGAGCGGTATCATATTCCGGATGACTCAGAGAACTGAATAGAAAAATATCAGAAATAGCAACGTGAAACTATGGGTAAATGAAGTTTATCAATCAGGAAATGAGAGAAAGGAAAAGTCATGAAAGAATCTGTAATCCATATGTGGGAAGTACACGAAATTGTATTACATGCAGCCAATGAATATGAAAATCCATATACTGATGTTACCGTGTGGGCACAACTGACAGGACCTGGTTTCAACAAACGTGTCTTTGGTTTCTGGGACGGTGGAGACACCTGGAGAATCCGTGTTACGGCGACAGCGCCTGGTACGTGGACTTATGTAACCGGTGCATCGGTGGATGACAAGGGTCTGACGGGTGTATCAGGCGGGTATTTTGCAAAGGAATGGACGGAAGAAGAGAAGGAAGCCAATCCCTGCCGACGCGGTATCATCCGTGCGACCGCCAACGGTCATGCCATGGAGTATGCGGATGGCACCCCCTATGTGATGGTTGGCGATACCTGGTGGCCTCTTGCAACTTACCGTTTCCCGTGGGCCGAAGATGATGTGGAGCGGACGGGGAAAGAAATGACACTGCAGGATATGATCCGGATCAGACGCGGCCAGGGATACAACTGTATCGGGGCTATTGTGTCCTATCCGACCTGGGCGAATGACGGAAAACCTTATAGAATCAATATCCCGGATGAACACAATACCTGCATCCGCGCGGCTTGGGCCGACTGCGGTGTGGAGGACTGGTTCAAGAAAGATCCGGGCAGAGTCATCACGGCAAGAGATATGCACAATGAAGGCGGCAGACCGTTCTTCTTCCCGGGTAAAATTAAGGGATATGAAGATTTGGTGCCGGACTATGACAGAATCAATCCGGCATACTTCCAGGCTTTTGATAAAAAAGTTAATTATCTAAATGAAAACGGCATTACGGTATTTATGGAAGCGCTGCGCCGCGATTCCTCCAAAACATGGAAATACTATTACGACTGGCCAATGGTATACACCAGATACATCCAGTATCTGTTTGCCCGCTATCAGGCCAACAATATCATTTACAGCCCGATTCACTTTGATGTGAAATCGGAGACCATTGATGCAAGAGAATTTAACGAGCCTATTGACCTCATGATCGATCTATATGGAGCGCCGCCATTTGGAACGCTGCTGGGTACTAATGCGCCAGGTTCTACCAAGACCGCATATGGCAGTCTCGGCGAGCAGCGCTGGAAGACGATGGACCAGACCGGAAACTTCCGCGACCATGAACATTACTGGCTGATGGAGGATATTTTCGAGGATGAGCATCCGGTGCCGGCCATCAATGGTGAACCATATTATTCCGGTCATGTGGCTATCATGACGAATAATGAGGGAGAACTGGTCGAGCACATTTTTGGCAACGTGGACAGCCCGGAGGATCACATGAATTTCCGTTCCTCCCTTTACGGCAGTCTTTTGTCCGGTGGATTCGGAGGCAACCTGGCCGGTTTTGAGGCTGGATGGAGCGGCAATGTGGAACCGAATGAAACACCGTACAAGATCTGGGATGTGATGACTTTCCCTGCCAGCTATCAGACGAGATATTACAAGGACTTTATCCTTTCGGAAGGCAAACGCTACCAGGAACTGATCCCGGAACCGGATCTGCTGTTCCCCAGCAAGGCCGGAGCTCCTACCGGCTGGCGCGGCTGGGCTTATGCGGCGGCTACCAAAGAGAGAGATTTAGTGTTTGGCTACACGGAAAAGGATTGTCCACGCGTTCGTCTGCGAGGTTTGCGTCCTTATGACATTTATGAGATTTCGTTTTTTAACACGAGGACGGGGGAATGGCTTAAGGAGAAGGAGCAATTGGAGGCAAACCACTTCGGAAGCATTTTGCTTCCAGAGAATCCGGACGAATTTGACTGGGCCTTCAAGGCGAAGAGAGTCAATACCGAGCAGCGCGTGGATACCATGGGACCTGGACTTGTGACAAGAGCGGAAGGTGTGAAGACTACCTTTATTCAGACGGATTCTACAAAGTGAATTTTTTGAACAGCAACATGCATGCTATGGTGTTAGGAAGCACAGAAGTATGATATGCGAGTTTTTGGTAAGCAGTATGTACATAGTTATATAGGGATCGGGGTGTCGCAAAATCATCTATATTTGATGGTTTTGCGACGCCTTTTTTCATTTTAGAGTAGAAACAGTTGTTGCAATTTGTGTTATATAACCAAAATAAGTAATAAATTAAAATATTGGATATAAAAAAACACGAAGTTATTGACAAAGAATATTAAATAGTATATAAATAAAATAAGGAAAGTAATTGAATAAAATGTTTTACTGTACAAAATATACAAACATCAACCAAAAAACAAGGAGGTGATAGGGAGTGAAAGGGAAAATACTTATCGTAGGCAGCCTCAATATGGACCTGGTGATCAACATGTCAAGGATGCCTGTGGTTGGTGAGACGGTTTTGGGCAAGAGTTTGGCCAATGTGCCAGGTGGAAAGGGGGCGAATCAGGCCTGCGCGGTTGGACGGCTTGGAGGAGACGCGGTTATGCTGGGCTGTATTGGCCGGGATGAGTATGGAAGAGCGCTGAGAAAGAGTCTGACGGACAGCGGCGTGGATTGCTCCAGATTAAGGCAGACGGACAGCGGCACGGGTACGGCGTCTATCTATGTGGATGAGAGTGGAGCCAACAGTATTGTGGTGGTTCCGGGGGCTAATCATGATTGTGATGTGGCGTATTTAAAAGAGATGGATGATGCGTTTTGGGAATGCAGTTATATTCTGCTCCAGATGGAGATTCCGGAGGAGGCCGTGTACTATACGGTCAGACGTGGACGGGAACTGGGAAAGACGGTGATTCTGAATCCGGCCCCGGCTCCGGAGGCGATACCGGGGGAGATTCTGGCGTCGGTGGATTATCTGACACCCAACGAGACGGAGCTTATGAAATTGAGCGGTATGGATGGGACGGATCTTTGCGCCATAGAGATGGGGACAAAGCGGCTGCTTAAGATGGGGACAAAGCATGTGATCGTCACTATGGGAGAACAGGGCTGCTTTTTAGCCGGTGATGGGGCAGGGAGGATTTTTCCAGCCAGAAAGGTGGAGTCCGTGGATACCACGGCAGCGGGAGACTGCTTTAATGGAGCGTTTGTGACGGCATTGGCGGAGGGGATGCCTGTGGAAGCGGCCATCCGGCTGGCGAACGGGGCTTCCTCCATCGCAGTGACCAGAAAAGGGGCACAGAGTTCTCTGCCGACGCGGGAAGAAGTGGAGAGAATCTGCAGGGCTGGCCGGGAGGTGAGCGGTTGAGGTATTCAAAGAAAAGTATGGCGGTCCGCTGTGTTGTCATTGCAGCAGGCGTTTTCCTGGCCGGGTTTGGGTGCGCCTGTTATATGAAGGCGGATTTGGGGTCCGACCCGGTGACGGCATTTATCCAGGGTCTTGGGAAGGTGCTTCACGTGACGCCGGGAATGGCTACGAATGTGCTCAATATTTCGGCGTTCCTGATCTTGCTGATCGTGGGACGCGGACTGATTCATATCGGCACGATTCTTTATACGCTGCTGCTTGGCATGTTTGTGGATGTGTCCTCTTTCCTGCTGGGAGCGGCGCTTGGAGATGCTCCCGGACTTGCGGCAAGGGTGATTGTGCTGGCGCTGGGAACGGTGGCAATTGGGTTCGGACTTGGACTATACCAGGCGGCGGAGCTGGGAATCGGACCTACGGACGGAATCAACCAGACTATAGTGAAAGTGACCGGTCTTCCTTACCGGGTGGAACGAATTCTGTTTGATGCGGTGATGGCCGCGGCAGGATGGCTGCTGGGAGGAACGGTGTTTATCGGAACGATTGTTGGAATTGCGGCGGTGGGGCCGATTATGGCTCCTACGATTACATGGGGCAAGAAGTTGTTGAATCAAGAAGGGGAAATTACAAAGGAGGAGAAAGCATGAAGAACATGTACAGGAGAATTGCAGCGGGAGTCATGGCTATGGCACTGGTGCTGGGGATGACCGGATGCGGGGAGAAGAAGGCAGCTGAGGACGGAAAATTGAAAGTGGCATTGCTGATTACGAGCAACTTAGGTGATAAGGGTTTCTATGACAGCGCCAATGATGGTATGAAACTGATCGCCGATGAGCTGGGTGCGGAGGTGAAGACCATCGAGATGGGGCAGGACCCGTCCAAGTATGAGCCATATTTCCGGGATGTGGCGGAGCAGGACTGGGATTATATTATTATCGGTTCCTCGCCGGCGGTGGAAGTGGCGGAGACGCTGATTCCCCAGTATCCGGACAAGAAATTCATCATGTTTGATACGGAGGTGGATTGGAGCAAGGGTGATTTCAAGAATCTTTACTGTGTACAGTACAAACAGAATGAGGGCAGCTTCCTGGCAGGCGCCGTGGCGGCGATTATGACGACAGAGGGCAAGAAGGCGAATCCGGAGAAAATCATTGGTTGTATCGGCGGCGGCGATATTCCGATTATCAACGACTTTATGATCGGCTATATCCGCGGCGCCCAGTATGTGGAGCCGGATATCAAGGTGGCGGTATCCTATGCGGGAACTTTCGTGGATTCCACAAAGGGAAAGGAGCTTGCGCTGTCCCAGATGAATCAGCAGAAGGTAGATATCTGCTACCAGATCGCATCCCAGACGGGCATTGGCGTTCTTGATGCGGCGAAAGAGCTTGGGCTCTATGCCATCGGCGTGGACGGGGACCAGGCAGCGGCATTTAAGGATTCCGATCCGGCCATGGCGGAAGTGATTGTAACCTCCATGATGAAACGTGTGGACCAGTCCCTGCTGCGTGCGGTGAAACTGGCGGAAGAGGGAACCCTGACCTGGGGGCAGACAGAGGTAGTCGGCCTGAAAGAACTGGGCGTGGGAATTGTCTATGGGGAGAATTTTGAGAGAGAATTGTCTGCGGAGAATCAGAAGCTGGTTAAGGATTTAGAGCAGAAGATTATTGACGGCGAGATCACCGTTGACTCCGCAATCGGTATGGATACTGCACAGTTCGCAGTGATCCGGGATGAAGTGGCGCCGTAGGGAAACGTTTGTTGCGGATATTAATGCCGTAACGGGAGAAAGAATGCTGGTATCCAAGTGAAAACGGGAGCGTGTCTGAGGGGGTGTCCGGGCGCGCTCCAGGGTGCCGGCATTTTTGAAAGAGGGTGAAATGATGGGGAATGCAGTTGTGGAAAAACAGGACAACATTGCGGGCGAAGAGATTCTCCGGATGAAAAACATCACGAAGGTTTATTCCAACGGCTTTGTGGCAAATAAAAACGTGGACTTCCAGCTAAGGAAAGGGGAGATCCACGCCCTGGCCGGTGAAAACGGCGCGGGAAAATCCACCCTGATGAAGGTGCTGTTCGGGGAGGAGCGGCCGGATGAGGGGGAGATCATCTATAAAGGAAAGCCGGTGCAGATTGACAGTCCGCTGACTGCTATTGATATGGGGATCGGTATGGTGCATCAGCATTTTATGCTGGTTCCGTCTCTGACAGTGGCGGAAAATATGGTGCTGGGACTGGAACCGCAGAAGTTTGGATTTATCAAATTTGATGAGGCGGTGAAACGGACCCTGGATGTGGCAGAGAAATACGGGCTTCCCATTGATGCCCATGCACGGGTGATGGATTTGAGCGTGGGGTTAAAGCAGCGGGTGGAGATTTTAAAAGCGCTGCTCCGGGGGGCGGATATTCTGATTTTGGACGAGCCGACGGCAGTGCTGACGCCGCAGGAGACGGTGGAGATTTTTGAGGAGCTGAAGCATTTGCGGAAATTGGGACACACGGTGATCTTTATCTCCCATAAGCTGAATGAGATTAAGGAAATCTGCGACCGGATTACCATCATGAGGGATGGCAGAACCGTGGCGGTGAGGGATGTGGCGTCCGTCTCGGAGCAGGAGATCTCAAAACTGATGATCGGCAGGGATATTGAGTTAAGGACCAGCAAAAAAATGGCGAAGCCCGGGCGTGTTGAGCTGAAGGTGGAGCATGTGACCTACCATGATATGGCGGGACGGGATATTCTGAAAGATGTCAGCCTGGCCGTGCGCCAGGGGGAGATTCTTGGGATTGCCGGGATTGAGGGGAACGGACAGAATGAGTTGAGCGAGCTGATCACCGGTATGATCAGACTGCAGCGCGGCACGATTACTATTGGGGGAGTGAGTATTGAAAAGAAATCCATACGGAAGGTGCGGGAACTGAATGTATCGCATGTGTCCCAGGACCGGATGACGTACGGAGTTGTCAGTACGGCCGGGGTCAAGGATAATATGATCGCGGACCGTTACTATAAGCGGGAATTCAACAGAGGGCTTCTGCTAAACAGGAAGAAGATCGAGGAGGAGACGGACCGGCTGATTCGTGATTACGGGGTGAAATGTGATGACAGAGACCAGCCGGTCAATATGCTTTCGGGAGGAAATATGCAGAAGGTAGTGGTAGCCAGGGAGTTCTCCTCCGGGCCGGAACTGGTGATCGCCAACCAGCCGACGAGAGGAATCGACGTGGGAGCGGCGGAACTGGTGAGAAATAAGCTGGTAGAGCTTCGGGACAGAGGTACTGCCATTTTGCTGATCTCCGCCGATTTGACAGAGGTGATGGAACTGAGCGACAGCATTCTTGTCCTGCATAATGGAAGCGTCGCGGCCTATCTGCCGGATACCGGCGGTCTGAGCCCGGAAGAACTGGGCGAATATATGCTGGGGATCAAGAAGATGGAGGAACCGGAGATCAGGAGGTGCATGCATGAACAGTAAGTCGATTGAAAAACGGTTTGATGTGATACGGACGCTGTTAGCCATTGCGATTTCCCTCGGGATCGCGCTGGTGATTATCGTCATTGTCAGCGATGATCCCGGCAATGCCCTCTACAATTTCCTGATCGGGCCACTGACCAGCCCGAGGCGGTTTGCCAACGTGATTGAGCTTTCCATTCCCCTGATGTTCTGCGGACTTGCTGTCAGCGTCGTGTTTGCGGCGGGACAGAACAATATGGCGGCGGAGGGGTCCTTCTATGTGGCCTGCGCGGTGAGTTCCATTGTGGCGGTTCTGGTGGAAGCGCCCAGGGGAGTCCATGCTTTCATCTGTATTCTGGCCGGAACGGCGACGGGAATCTGCATTATGAGCATTCCGGCGGTGCTGAAGCTGAAATGGCAGGCCAATGAGCTGGTGTCTTCTCTGATGCTGAACTATATCTGTCTGTACATGGGCAATTATCTGATTCGGACGAAGGTTCTGGATACCTCCTTGGGAATTACTTCTTCCCTGCAGTTTCGGGAGACGGCGTCTCTGCCCAATTTGATACCGGGGACAAGACTCCATCTGGGGCTGCTGCTTGTGATCGCGGCGGTGGTTCTCTGCTGGTTTATGATGTATAAGACGAAGCTGGGATATGCGATACGAATCATCGGGCAGAACCAGAATTTTGCAAAATACGCGGGGATTGGCGTGGGCGCCACCGTGCTTGGAGCCCAGATGATTGGCGGCGCTTTGGCGGGATTTGGCGGCGCAGTGGAAATGACGGGAATGTACAACCGCTTCCAGTATCAGGGACTTCCGCAGTACGGGTTTGACGGTATGCTGATTGCCATTATTGCCAAATACAATCCGGCTCTTGTTCCGGTAGCGGCGGTGTTTTTGTCCTATATCAGGACCGGCGCGGATATCATGAACAGGACCAGCGACGTGCCTTACGAGATTATTTCTGTAATACAGTCGGCGATCATTATGCTGGTGGTGGCAAAGATGTTCTTAAATAAGTTTAAGCATCAGCAGATCGTGAAGTATTCGAGACGTGAACTGGAGAGGAAGGAGGCGGTGGAGCATGAGGCAGATTAGCGATATTATTTTTTCAACCAACTTTTTTTATTCCATTCTGCGGATTTCCACACCGATTATCTTTGCCGCTATGGGGGCGCTGATTACGGCGAAGGCCGGTGTCATTAATATCGGACTGGAAGGGATCATGCTGTTTGCGGCGCTGTCGGGGGTGATTTTCAGCGCCTATACCCAGAGCGCGTTTGTGGGGCTGCTGGCGGCTGTCATAACCGGTGTGCTGATTGCCATGCTGATGTCTTATGTGGCGCTGGTTTTGAAATCCCATATCACACTGACCGGAATTGCGATCAACATGTTTTCTTCGGGATGCACGGTTTTTATTCTGTATCTGGTTTGTAAGGATAAGGGGATTTCCTCTTCTCTGGCCAGCAAGGTGCTTCCCACGGTTCAGATTCCGCTGATTCGGAGTATTCCGGTGCTGGGAGATATCATTTCCGGGCACAATGTCCTTACCTATGTGGCCTTCGGGGCGGTTGCATTTACCTATATTCTGCTCAATAAGACAGCGGTAGGACTGCGGATTCGGGCGGTGGGCGAAAATGAACAGGCGGCGCTCTCTGTGGGGGCCAAGCCGGTGAAATACCAGTTTATCGCTATGATTATCAGCGGCGTGCTGGCCGGTATGGGCGGAGCTTATATGTCCATGGGTTATGTGTCCTGGTTCTCCAGGGACATGATCGCAGGCAGGGGCTTTATTGCGCTGGCGGCTCAGCAGCTCGGGCAGGGGACAGCGGCGGGAACTTTGGGGGCGACACTGATCTTCGGCATGGCGGATTCGCTGGCCAACAATCTCCAGGCGATGCAGATGCCGTCGGAGGTGGTACAGTCCATCCCCTACATAACAACAATTCTGGGGCTGGTGATCTTCTCGATTGTGAAACAGCGAAACGAGATTAACCGGATGAAGAACATGTAATGGAACGTAACGGTTCAGAGGAGAGACGTCTGAATATCTGTGATTTGATAGAAAGTGAGAGGTGTTTATATGGAACAGAAGAGAGCCTGGGAATATGCAAGGGAAATCATTGAGCGTGAGAAACCATTTCCGGAGCGGGCGGGACGGGTATCCTGGGATGAAGTGATCCGGGATGGCGTCCGGGATCTTGACAATATGAAATATGTGTGGGGCGGCAATGTGACGGAATCCCTGATGCCGTTGCTGTTTATCGCCATGTATATTCAGGAGTATGGGAATCTGGGGTATGATGTGTCGAAGGCGGAGGCGATGATCGAGGAAGGACTGGAGTTGAACCGGACGAAGCAGGATATCGCGCTTTACCGCCATACCTGCCGGCTATACAGGGAACTGTATCATTCACCTGTAATCCCGGGGCACCGGCATTTTTCCTACAAAGAGTATACTACTTTTGAGCAGTATGAGGCGGCGGTGGAATTCCCGGGAGAGGTAAAGCCCCCTCACCTTCGTTCGGCGGCAGGAGAGGTAGGGCCGGCAGGGGAGGGGGAGCTTCCCTGGTCCAGGGAGGAACTGTTTGACAAGATTTACGCCGGATGGCTGTCACAGGTCTGCGCGGGGGCCGTGGGGACGGCGGTGGAAGGCTACCATACGAAGAAGCTGGAGGAGGTCTACGGATGGGTGGACCGGTATATCAAGGACCCGGAGATGTATAATGATGACTTGACCTTTGAACTGGCATTTCTGGAGACCTTTATCCGAAAGGGTTATGATTTGACGGCCGCTGATGTGGCGGAGGACTGGGCGGCGAGACTGCCGTTTGCCTTTACGGCTGAGGGAATCGCGCTGAAAAATATTAAGAACGGCCTGTATCCGCCGGAGAGCGCTACATTCCACAATCCGTTTTATGAGCTGATCGGGGCGCAGATGAGAGGTGGTATCTGCGGCATGGTGGCCCCGGGCAATCCGAGGCTGGCGGCGAAACTGGCGTGGGAGGATGGAAGCGTTTCCCATTACAACAACGGGGTGCTGGGAGAGATTTTTAACGCGGTGATGGTATCCATGGCATTTGTGGAGAGTGACGTCAAAGAGATTTGCCGGAAGGCCATCGCGCTGATGCCGGAGGACAGCGAGTACCGGTCTGTGGTGGATTACGCCTGGAACGCCTGTGAGACTTATGGGAACTGGCGGGATGCCTGGCTTGACTGTGATGAGAAATATAAGGAGTACTGCTGGATTCATGCGTATCCCAACGCCTGCGCCGAGGTAGTGGCGTTGTATTTCTGTGAAAATGATTACGATAAGCTGGTCAGCCTGATCGCTATGTGCGGACTGGATGTGGACTGCAACGCGGCCCAGGTAGCTAATATTCTGGCGGTGGTCAAGGGAAGCAGCTGCATCAGCGAGAAGTGGACGGAACCCATCGGAACTTATATGGAGACCTATGTAAGGGGGATGGAGATTGTAAAATTCAAGGTGCTGACGGAGAAAACCGTGGATGCTATTTACCGTGCAAGGGAGGGGCTCCTTCGCATACGCTCAGCGGAAAGTAAGGAAAGTCCCCTTTGCATACGCTCAGTGGAAAGTGAGGAAAGGCCCCTTCGCATACGCTCAGCGGAGAGTGAGGAGGGGAACCGTGAATAAAAAAGCTTGGGAGATTGCCTGTGAGATGACGAGAAATGCGGTCCCGGTAATGCAGACGGAGGAGGACCGGGAATGGACGGAGGGAAAGACAGGCATTGGGGCGATCGATATTGAGGAGAC
This sequence comes from Bacteroides thetaiotaomicron, assembly GCA_034142505.1. Taxonomy (GTDB): domain Bacteria; phylum Bacillota; class Clostridia; order Lachnospirales; family Lachnospiraceae; genus Hungatella_A. The sequence goes on along the minus strand of JAWZDV010000012.1, from coordinate 13,909 downwards.
CAGAAGCCGCTGGATCACCAATGTGCCGGGGAGCCGGGCGCCCGACTATGTATTTATCGGCGGCATCCAGGCCACGGAGAATATGGGCTATGACGTGAGTGAGGCGGAGGCCATGATTCCGGCGATTCAGAAAGCCTACGATGACCATGATGATGTGGCTCTGCTGAAACTGACGGCGAAACTTTTTGAGGTGCTGGGACGGGCGCCCAAGGTGGAGGGGCATCCTTATTGGAATTACCGGTATTATAACGGATTTGAGGATCATGCCGCTGAGGTGGAATTTCCTGTTTATGAGCCGGTGGATTTCTCGGACGAGACGCTGTTTGAGAAACTCCACGCCGGCTGGCTGGCCCAGATTGCGGGTGCGGCTCTCGGTACGATTATCGAGGGGTACTGTACGGACCGGCTTAAGGAGGCCTTTGGTGAAATCCGGGATTATCTGAGGGTTCCCAATACCTACAATGACGACGTGCTGTTTGAACTGGCATTTTTGGAGGCGCTGCTTCTGAAAGGGAGGGATGTAACCTCGGAGGATATCGGACTGGAGTGGGTGGGGAGAATTGAGTACACCTGGAGCGGGGAGGAGGCGGCGTTTAAGAACATGAAGCGGGGCATCTTCCCGCCGCTTTCCGCCACCACCAACAATCCCTGGAGAGAGTGGATCGGGGCGCAGATGAGGGGATCTGTCTGCGGCATGGTATCCCCCGGTGATCCGGCGCTGGCGGCGAAGCTGGCCTGGACGGACGGCGCGGTGTCCCATGTCAATAATGGAGTGCTGGGAGAAGTGTTCAATGCGATCCTGGTGTCTCTGGCCTTTGTGGAGCGGGACGTGAGGACGATTCTGAAAAAGACCATCCACATGATGCCGGCCCGCAGCGAGTACTATTCCGTGGTGAGATTTGCCTGGGACGCCTGCGAACGTCACGGGGAGTGGGAACCGGCATGGCGGGAGTGCGAGGAGAAATACCGCCGCTATAACTGGATTCACACGTACCCAAACGCCGCCGCCGAGGTAGTGTCCCTGTATTTTGGCGGCAATGATTTCGATGAGTGCATGCACATCTGTGCCATGTGCGGCCAGGATGTGGACTGCAACGCGGGTCAGATTGGGACGATCTATGGAATCTTGTTTGGATATGCAGGGATTGACGAAAAATGGACGGCTCCGTTTCATGATAAGTTCGACAGCCTGTTCCGCGGTTATGAACACACGACCATATCCCACCTGGCGGAGGTGACACGGAAGGCGGCTGGGATGGTGAGGAAAAAATAAGCAGCCGCCCCACGGATTATATATATCTGTGGGGCGGCCATTCTTTACACAAAATATCCGGCTTTTTGATAAAAAACTTCTGTTCCTTTTCGAAAAGCCGGACCATTTTGTCTGCGGTACGGTTTTCTTGAAACTCTGTTAATGATTCGAAGTACTCATTTCTATTGGTATCTTCTATTACAATAGGTATCATATCATTCTTCAAGCACTCTCTAAATAAAATCAAACGTCCTGTTCTTCCATTCCCATCCTGAAATGGGTGAATGCTTTCATATTTTGCATGAAATTCCGCTAAAACTTTGACATTGAACTGTGATACCAGTGGAGCAATTGATTCATTTCTGCTTCCACCTGATCAGGACGTACAGTCTGGTATATTCCAATCATATTGGGACGTTGTTTGTAATCTCCGATCGCTTTGATCACTTTTTTAATTTCATTATACTCGTTTGACAGCACATGTACAGGATTTTTATTATGGCTGGAGATCAGATCAATTCTCCTGCGTCGCTCTTCACCGAGGATTCCCGGATAATCAGCTCCGTGTTCAGTATTACATGCTGCTTTTCTTTCTCCGGTGTGACAATATGCTCGTACAGGATCTCGCCGGCCGTGTATCCCAGCTGAAAACAGGGCTGGCTGATGGTGGTGATGGCGGGGTCACAGATGGTGGAGATGTTGATATTGTCAAAGCCTACCACCACCAGATCATCCGGTACTTTGAGGTGGTACAGCTTGGCCGCCTTGATGGCTGCCGCCGCAATCAGATCGGAGGAGGCGAAGATGGCGTCCGGCGGGTTGGCGGAGGACAGCATGTGGCAGATGGAAGCGTAGGCCATGTCGTAATTCATCTTGGAGAGATTGATGGACCAGCGTTCCATGACTGGGAGGCCGAACTGCTGTAAGAAGGCTTCATATCCGTGCTGCCGTTCCCTGGCGTATTTATAGCTGAGGGAACCGTTGACGAATGCGATCTTCCGTTTTCCCTGGGTGTAAATATGCTTCATCACATTGTAGGCGGACTGGTAGTCATCGATGCTCACATAGGAATAATCCTCCGAGTTGTATTCACAGCACTGGACAATGGGCAGAAGCGATCCGATCTGGGAATAGTGGCTGGAAGCCAGCGGGGAACACAGAACTACTCCGTAGCACTTGATGGACTTCACCAGGGAGACAAAGTTGTCGATGGAGTCGGTCTCGCTTAAGTTGGCCTGATTGATCAGTGTGCGCAGGGAATGGTTGGATGCCGAAGCGATAATCCCGTTGATTACTTCGCTGTAAAATGGGTTGGATATCTCGGGAACATTAATGAGTATCAGCCGTTTTTCTTCTTTCTTCTTATGACTGCGCGGCGTATAGTTCAGTTTCTCTATGGTATCGAGAACCAGCTTGGCCGTCTCCGGATTCACCAGCTCTGGGTGATTTAAAACTCTGGAAACGGTCGCGTTGGACAACCCTGTTTTCTGCGCAATGTCTGATATCGACAGCTTGGAAGATTCCATAAGTAAGCCTCCTTTATCTATACATTTCCATATCATTAATTCCAGTATACTACATCTAAAAATATTGGCAATAGAAAAGTGAAAAAATATTGAAATAAATTATAATTTTCATGAAAAAAATAAAAGGGTATGGAAAAATGCAAAAGTAAAAAGTAATAAATACGTACAAAATGACGGAAATTAGGAAAGAGTAGAAAGATGTATTGACATATTATCCAAATACGGGTATGATTTGCTTAGAAACAAAATATGAAACTTACAAAGTTTTAAACACAAATTTTCATGAAAAAAGGAGGATTTCAAAATGAAAAAAAGATTATTGAGTGTATTGCTGTGTGCGGCCATGGTGATGGGAAGCCTGGCAGGATGTGGAAGCAAAACCACAGCTGAGACGAGTGCAGGAACCAGTGGGGAAACCACAACTCAGGCGGAACAGACAGGAGACACCGGAGCAGCGGAAGGAGAAAAGAAAACCCTGAAAATCGGGATGGCATGGGCGATCCTCGACGACGGCCAGACGAATCTGACCAACGGCATCAAGGCTTGTTTTGAGAATGCGTTTCCGGATTATACCATTGAAAGCACGCTGACCAATGCGGACGGTGATATTTCGAAACTGATTGATGATGTGGAAAGTCTGATTGCCAAGGACCCGGATGTCATTTTCATTATGAACTCCGTGGGCGGCGACGGAATTGTGCCTGCCATCAATGTTTGTGCAGAGGCTGGGATTCCGGTTGGAATCGGAAGCGCCATTGAGGGGGAAGCGCCTTATACCTATCTGTATGAAGGGTTCAGCCACTATGCTTGTGGGCAGATGCAGGCTAACTACATGAATGATATTTATGATGAAACAATGGAATACAAGATTGCCTGTATCTCCGGAGACGCAGAGACCAGTACCGGCCCGGAGAGATTGAGAGGATTTACGGAGAACTTCGTGGATGTACATGACAATGCCGAGGTCGTGGTGACCGGCGAGGGCAATTTCAACACCAATGATTCCCAGGGGCTGACAGAGGACTGGCTGATCTCCTATCCTGAGATCAATGTGATTGTCTGTGTCAATGACGATGAGGCCCAGGGCGCTATCAATGCCTGCAAGGCGGCGGGAAGAGAAGACGTGATTATTCTGGGCATCGATGGCAGCGATGTGGGCAGAGGAAATGTAGCATCCGGCGATCAGGCGGCCAGCGTGGCAATTAATTTCGGCGGTGTGGCGATGGCATGCGCCCAGGCTATGGTTGACGCCGCGGAAGGAAAGATCACAGGGGAGAAGAATGACGTAAAATATACGACAGAAAATCTGGAACTGATTGTGAAAGAATAGGGCAGTACCGCAGCAACTGAGCAATGATAAGAAATGATTGAGGAAAAGGCTGATTAAACATGAAAAAGAATACAGTGTTAGAAGTTCATCATCTCTCCAAAAGCTTTTTGGGCGTCAAAGCCCTTGATCAGGTAGAACTGGAGGTTCTGCCTGGGGAAGTCCATGCGGTGATCGGAGAGAACGGCGCTGGTAAATCCACGATGATGAATATCATATTAGGGGATCTGCCAAAGGATGAAGGAGACATTTTCTTCAAGGGAGAAAAGGTGAATTTTAAATCACCGGCGGATGCAATTGCAGCAGGCATTTCTATGATACACCAGGAGATCAGCCTGATTCCAACCCTGACCGTGGCGGAAAATATCTGGCTTCACCGGGAGGACCGGTTTATGACTGGATTTGTAATCAGCGCGAAAAAGAGAAGCCTGGAAACGAAAAAGCTGCTTTATGACAAATTAAAGATGGATATTTCTCCCGATGCTCTGGTAAGCTCCCTTACGGTGGCGCAGTGCCAGCTGGTAGAACTGGCGAGAGCCGTTTCCTGTAATTCTGACGTCATTATAATGGACGAACCCACCTCCTCTCTGGCGGAGAAGGAGGTGGACATCCTGTTTGACATCATCAGGACGTTAAAACAGGAGAATGTGGCGATTATTTTCATTACCCATAAGATAGAAGAACTGCTGACGATCTCTGACCGGGTGTCGGTGTACCGGGACGGCCATTATATTGGAACAAGACCGTGCCGGGAGACTTCCAGGGACGAACTGATCAGCATGATTATCGGCCGCGAGCTGACGGACCAGTATCCCAGCATAGCGTATCAGATTGGAGATACCATGCTGGAGGTGAAGAACTTATGCGGGCCGGCTTATCAGAATGTCAGCTTTACGGTGAAAAAGGGCGAGATCGTCGGTTTTTCCGGGCTGGTTGGCGCCGGTAGAAGCGAGATCATGAGAGGAATCTTCGGCATTGATCCGGTGTACTCGGGGGAGATTTTCCTGGATGGAAAACCGGTGGTGATCCACTCGCCCCAGGACGCGGTCCGCGCCGGAATGGCCATGGTGACGGAGGACCGGCGGGACTTCGGCATTATCAAAACAGCGTCTGTCAGGGATAATATGTCCATCGCCGCGCTGTCACAATTCTGCTCGAAGAGCGGATTTGTAAAGAAAAATGCGGAGAAGAAGGCGGTCAGTGAGATGATTGGCCAGATGTCTGTGAAGGTGGCCAATGCCGGCATGCTGATCACGTCGCTCTCCGGCGGCAACCAGCAGAAAGCGATTATCGGGAGATGGCTGATGACAGCCCCGAAGCTGCTGATCCTGGATGAACCTACAAGAGGCATCGATGTGGGGGCCAAGAGTGAGATTTATTCCATCATGGGAGAACTGGCGGCGCAGGGCATGGCGATCATCGTGGTATCATCGGAAATGCCGGAGATTCTGGGGGTTTGCAGCCGGATCTACACGGTGCGCAGCGGAGCAATTGTATTCGAATGTGAGAAAGAAGAGGCAAGCCAGGAATTACTTGGGTCTCATGCCTTAGGTTGAGGGAGAACAAGCAGATGACAGAGACAAAAAAGAAATTGGATGGGGAAAGAACTCTTAAGTTATTGATGGATAACAAAGCGATTGTGATTTTGATTATCCTGGTTGCGGTTGTAAGCTGCCTGACGGACGACTTTTTCACAAGCAGGAACTTGACGAATATCCTGAGGCAGATATGCACCAGCTGTACGCTGGCACTGGGATTTACCTTAGTGTTATCGTCCGGCATGATTGATCTGTCGGTCGGCTATATGCTGGGAATGATTGGCATTGTCACAGCCATGATGTCGGTCAATGGGGTGAACGGAGTAATTGTCATTATCACAGCCCTGGCCCTGGGAGGACTGTGCGGACTGATTAATGCATTTGTGACCTCCATCTTTGACCTGGCTCCTTTTATCGTCACGCTGGCAATGGGAATGGTGTACCAGGGGATCAACTTACTGTTGTGCAACTCGAAAAGTATCTCCGGCCTGCCGGATTGGTATCTGTTCTTTGGAACCGGCAAAATTATGGGAATTCCGTTTCCGGTGATTGTGATGGTCAGCGTGGTGGTGATTATGATGATCGTGGTAGGCAAGACGAAGTTCGGCCGGTACGCGCTGGCCTGCGGCGGCAATGTGAAGGCGGCAAGAGTCTGTGGAATTCCTACCAGGAAAATCATGTATGCGGTCTATATGATCATGGGTGTGTGCGTCGGTCTGGCTGCATTGCTGCTGACAGGCAGAACCGCTTCGGCCCAGACGGGAGCCGGAGCGGGAATGGAGATGGACGCGGTGGCGGCGGTTGTCATCGGCGGTACTCCTATGGAAGGCGGCAAGGCCAATGTGTTTGGAACACTGGTGGGCTGTCTGCTGATCCAGGTGATTTCCAACTCCCTGAATCTGCTGGGTGTTGATTCCAACTGGCAGAAGATTGCCAAAGGTCTGGTGATCATTATCGCGATTATCCTCGACCGCCAGGGCGGCAAACTGCTGAACCGGATTCGGGTACATAAAGTACAGGAGAAAGGATGAATTTGGAGATGGGAAATGTAGTTAAGAATTTGTTTCATGTTTCTTTACAGGAGAATCATTTTCAGGAAGCATTAGAATTTTATTGTGATAAATTGGGCTTTGAGCAGATGTTTGAGTTAAATGTGGGACAGTTTAAAGACATGCTGGGCCTGGGGGAACACAACAGTGATGATTCCAACGCCTGGCTGACGTATCTGAGAATCGCCCCGGAAGAGTATCTGGAGATGTTTAACGGGGCCATCAACCCGCCGGAGTTCAAGAAATGTGAAATTCCGGTCCATAAAGATACGGTTTTGGAATCGTTCAGCCTGGGATGCAATGATCTGGAGTGGACCAGACAGAAGCTGGAAGAAAAGGGGATTGAAGTGGTGGATAACCGGATGAAGGACCCCTGTGGCTGTGTCATCCGGCTGGTGGAGCGGAAAGGACATGAGTCAACTAAAGAGCGGCTCTTTTCTTCGCTGGCCGGAATTACGATCTTTGTTAATGATTTGGAGAAAATGGAGCGGCATCTGAATGCCATGTGCTTCGTCACGGAGAAAAAATCAGAGGAGAGAATCCGGATGACTGTCGGCGAATCCGGGCAGTTTGTAGAACTGGTCAAGGCGCCGGACACGGTGACTGTCTATGATGATGACCTGCTGGGACATTTTGCGCTGCAGATATACAATGTGAAGGATACGGTGAAGGAGTGGGCGAAAGGCGGCGTTTTCTGTTGTCCACAGCCGTTTCTGAGAGATGTGAAGGTTCCGGCCGATGATACTGCTGAAGGGAATTTAGGCCTGGACGGCTGTGAGATCATCTGGATGATCTGTCCAGAGGGAAATAAGATCGAAGTGATGGTTCAGCCGGGAGATACCACGCAGCAGCAGTGGGAGAGGAAGCATTGTTATTGATAGAACATGACGGAAAGAGGAGACAACAGGTATGAGGGAATATCAGGCGGCAGTCATTGGAACCGGGTTTATCGGTGCGGTTCATATCGAGGCGGTCCGGCGTCTTGGAAATGTAAAGATTGTGGCGTTGTGTGATACCCAGGGGGCGGAGAAAAAAGCGGAGCAGTTTTGTATTGGAAAAGCCTACTCGGATTACCGGAAGATGATGGAGGAACTGGAACTGGATGCGGTCCACATCTGCACCCCCAATCACACGCACTATGAGATTGCAAAGTACGCCATTCAAAAGGGGATTCATGTGATCTGTGAGAAGCCGTTTTCCACTACGGTGGAAGAAGCGGAGGAACTGGTGGCTCTGGCAAAGGAAAAAGGGGTTATAGGGGCGGTCAATTTCCATAACCGCCTGTACCCGATTCCCAATGAAATGCATCAGATCATCAAATGCGGGGAGGCCGGCGGCATTTTCTCCGTCCACGGCGGTTATATCCAGGACTGGCTTTGCTATGATACGGATTATAATTGGAGACTGGAAACGGCGCAGGTTGGAAAGACAAGGGCCATTGCAGACATTGGGTCCCACTGGATGGATCTGCTGGAGTTTGTGACCGGCGAGAGGATCAAACGGGTGTGCGCCAAATTCAGGACTGTTTACCCCTGCCGGAAAAAATGCAGGGTGGAGGTTGAGACATTCCAGACAGTGAAGGGGCAGGAACTTGCGGCTGGGGCAGTGGGGTATGAGAATATTCCCATCAATACGGAGGACGAGGCGGTGATCCTGTTTGAACTGGAGCATGGGGCCATTGGAAGCGGTATTGTGTCCATGGTTTATGCGGGGAAGAAAAATACCACTATGCTGAACATTGCATGCAGCAAGAAGGCGCTGGAATGGACCTCGGAAAGTTTGAATGATCTGTGGATTGGCCACAGGGACCGGCCTAATGAGAGTTTGACAAAAGACGCCGCGCTCCTGCATGGGGAATCGGCGAAACTTGCGTCCTATCCATCCGGCCATATTGAGGGATTCTCAGATGCGTTTAAACAGGTATTCCGGCAGTTTTATGACAGCCTGGACGGGGCGGCGGCAGGAGATTTTGCACGGTTTCAGGATGGGCTTCGGGAAATGCGGCTTTGCGACGCCCTGTACGAAAGCGCAGTCAGCGCGTCCTGGATCGAGGTGTGAGACCAGAGTAAACAGGACGAGGAATCGTTACAAAACGAGGAGCCGGTGTAATAAATAAGGAAGGGAAAGAATGATGAAACTGGGGCTTTTAACATCAATACTGCAGTATGAGACATTGGAGGAAGCCGTGGATTTTGCAGCTGCCAACGGGCTTCGCTGTCTGGAGGTGGCGTGCTGGCCGAAAGGAAAGGCGGAGCGGCGGTATGCGGGGGTCTGTCATATAGATATGGACACCTTAACGGATGGGAGAATTGCGGAGATTACACATTATTGTAATCAGAAGCAGGTGGAGATTTCTTCTCTGGGATACTACCCCAATCCTCTGGACCGGGACCCGGGAAAACGGTCGGAGGCGGTAAATCATTTAAAGAAGCTGATTGTGGCGTCCGCAAAGCTGGGTGTCAACATGGTGACGACATTTATCGGACGGATGCAGGACGCTTCCGTGGAAGAGAATTTGGAAGAGATGAAACTGGTGTGGCCGGAGCTGTTAAGCCTGGCAGAGGCGCATAATGTGAAAATCGCTATCGAGAACTGTCCCATGCTGTTTGGAGCAGAGCAGTGGCCGGGGGGGCAGAATCTGTTTACCAGCCCCTCCAACTGGAAAAAAATTTTTGATGCGCTGCCGAGTGGAAATCTGGGGATTAATTATGACCCGTCCCATTTTATCTGGCAGATGATTGACTATATCCAGCCGATTTATGAGTTCAGAGATAAAATTTTTCATGTACATATTAAAGATATTAAAGTGTATCCGGAGAAGTTAAAACAGGTGGGAATCATGGCGTATCCGCTGGACTATATGGCGCCGAAGCTGCCGGGCCTGGGGGATGTGGACTGGGGAGCCTACATCAGCGCCCTGATGGATATCGGGTATGACGGTTATATCTGTCTTGAGATCGAAGACAAATCCTTTGAAAAAAGCAGGGAAGACATTGTCAAATCCATTCTGTTATCTAAACGCTACATCGAAAACTATATGATTGCATAGGAGGAAAAAAGAAAATGTTCATGACACAGTTTGCACAGTGGGACCAATACATGGTATGTGAGGAGCCGATCAGAAATGTGGACGCGGAGGGGATTGTGTATGCCTATGAATTCCAGCTTCATTATCCCACGTACCGGGGGACTTATCTGAGCTGTATTGAGGAACTGTATTTTGAGGTTGACGGGGAGCGGGTGCCGGATTCCTGTGTGGAGTTTCATTTGAACCGGAAGCAGTTTCTGCTGTCGGAACTGGAACAGTTATCACAGGAATACTGGCAGATCAGGAAAAACGCTGTGATTCGGGTTGTAAATTACCAGGGTTTGAAGCCGGGAAGCAGACACACGGTGAAAGCGCACATGCAGCACCGGATTCCTTATACCGGATATGAAGGTGACTATGGGGTAGAGATTTCGGAGTGCACAAAAGAACTGGTGGTAGAATAGGAGGGACGAGAATCATGAATAGAGATATTAAAATCGGAGTTTCCATATACAGCTTTTCATACTTCTATAATTTAAGTCTGATGGATCTGGAGGATCTGCTTCGCACGTCCCATGAGATGGGATATGAGGGGATTGAGATTGTGGCTGCCCAGATGGCGCCGGAATATCCTAATGTGAGTGACGCGTGGATTGCGTCTTTTAAGGAATTGTTAGAGAAATACCAGCTGAAACTGGTGTGCTGGAGCGCTTATATCGATATGGGCCTGCATCCGGGAAGAGATTTGACAGATGAGGAGATCTGCGAGCATACGAGGAGGGATCTGATTATTGCCAAAAAGGCGGGGGCGGAACTGGTGAGAACCCAGCATGCCATTAAACCGGAGAACTTGAAGGCCATGCTTCCGTTCTGCAAACAACTGGATATGAAGCTGTGTATCGAGATGCATGCGCCCCATCATCCGGATGTGCCGGTTTGGAAAGAGTACTTGGAGATCATGGCTGATCCGGAGACGGAAGGGTATCTGGGAGTGGTTCCTGATTTCTCGATTTTCCAGTTTGCACCCCATAAGCAGATGGTGGAAAATTATCTGCGGGACGGATTCCGGAAAGAGAAGCTGGAACAGGTGATTGAATATAATAGGAAGGAAATGACGGCAGAGGAGATCATCGCGGCGGATGATTATACCGATTATGAGAAGACAGTGATCGAGGATATTGTGGACCATTACCAGTCGCCGGCAAAGCTGGAGGACTTAAAACGGCTGATTCCCTATGCGCCTTACATTCATGGAAAATTCCACTATCTCGATGAAGACTGCCATAATCCATGTATTCCGTATGAGAAGATTATACCAATGGTAAGGGAATTGGGATTCAAAGGATATATTGCCAGCGAGTATGAGGGCTGGGATGAAGCGGCGATGGTACAGCTGAAACGGTATGTGACGCTGTTGAACCGCCTGCTGGAGGAGTAGGCGGGAAATGCGGGCAGACAGGATAGCAGATCAGGAAGGGGCACAATGATGAATCATGTTGAGCAGATATGGAAAAAAGCAGTGAGTATCAAGGACCCTGCCGGGAATTATAATGGATTCCGCCCTTCTACGGAGATTCTTCCGGCAGGCTACTGCCATAAAAAGGGATACCGGCCGCTGGATTGCCTTATCATAAAAGAAAGAGACCAGGCGGTGGTGCTGCGGGACGGCACAACGATCTATACGGACATTTTCCGGCCCAAGACGGAAGACCAGGTGCCGGTTGTGATTTCCTGGAGTCCTTATGGAAAATCAAATATTGAACAGCCCTGGGCCTATGATTCCCCGGAGCTGTCCCATTTACAGAAAGAAGAGGGGGTGGACCCGGGGCTGTGGTGTAACCATGGCTACGCGGTTGCTCATCCTGACGCCAGAGGGGCTTATATGTCGGAAGGAAATATCTTTCACTGGGGACATCCGGAAGGCCGGGATATCTATGATTACGTGGAGTGGCTGGCGGTTCAGCCATGGTGCAATGGCAGGGTGGCGATGGCGGGGAATTCCTATCTGACCATCGCCCAGTGGTTTGGAGCAGCAGAACAGCCGCCCCATTTGACAGCCATCGCGCCCTGGGAGGGGCAGAGCGACGCGTACCGGGAGGTGATTCTCCAGGGAGGAATCGCGGATGTGGCGTTCCCAAGGCAGGCAGTCAATGTGATGCATGGGAACCATTACATTGACGATATGCCAAGTATGGCAGAAGCCTATCCTCTGATGAATGAATACTGGGAGGACAAGCGGGCGGAACTACATAAGATCGAAATTCCCGCTTATATCGTGGCCAGCTACACCAATCCCATCCACACTCATGGAACCTTCCGGGGATACCGGGAGATCGCTTCCAAGGAGAAATGGCTTCGGGTTCACAACAGCACGGAGTGGGTGGACTTTTACACGCCAAAACATCAGGAGGACTTGATGAAGTTCTTTGATCACTATTTAAAGGATGTGGACAATGGATGGGAGAAAACACCGAGAGTGAGATATTCGGTGTTAAATCCCGGACATGAAGATCTGGTAAATATGGAGGATACGCAGTTTCCGCCCAAAGATGTCCGTTATGAAAAATGGTATCTAAGCGGTGCGGATGGTTCACTGGGGAGAGCAGTTCCGGCAATGTCTCCGGTTACCTATGACGGTGGAGAGGTGACGGCCAGCGTGGAGTTTCGGGTGACATTTGACCGGGCTGTGACCATAGTGGGATACCCCAGTGTGAAGCTCTTTGTGGAGGGGAAAGACTGTAAGGATATGGACCTTTTTGTGGATTTTGGAAAAGAGACTGGGGAAAAGGAACGCATATCCTGGGACTGTAAACCGCATAACCGGTATTTTAATCCAATTGATGGGTTTGAAGGGCGGCTGCGGGTGTCATTGCGGAAATTGGATCGGGAGAAATCCACAGAGGTGATTCCGGTGCATGAATTTGCGGAGCCGGAGTATTTAGCGGATGGGGAAGTGGTGGAAGCGGATATCGCGCTCCGGCCTGTGGGAATCCGGTTTGAGGCGGGAGAGACGCTGGTGCTGCGGATTGGGAATGAGAGCAGGGCAATTCTGGCGCAGAACCGGAGGATTGGCCTTCACAATGACGGAGGATATCATATCGTTCATTGCGGTGGAGACCACGCTTCTTATCTGCAGATCCCTGTCATGTAGGAGATGAAAATGAAATATTCAGTATGTATTGATGCGGTATTTATGGGGAATTGTTCTTGTGTGGAGGCCATGAGGAAGGTGAAGGAAGCCGGTTACCAGGCGGTTGAATTCTGGTCCTGGTGGGACAAGGATATGGAAGAGATCAGGAGAGCGAAGACGGAACTGGGGCTGGAAGTGGCGGCTTTTTGTACGGAATTTGGCAATCCTGGTGACGCCGGCCGGCGGCAGGAGTATCTGGAAGGATTAAAGAGAAGTATGGAGGCGGCGGAGAAACTGGACTGTTCCGTGTTAATTGCGCAGGCTGGATGGGAGTATGACAGCTTTTCCAAGGGGATTACCAGGAGCCGGCACAGGGCGGACTTTCTAAAGACGATGGAGAAGGCGGCAAAGCTCGTGGAAACGACGGGGATCACGCTGGTGATTGAGCCGCTGAATCTGCTGGTGGACCATCCGGGATATCATCTTTCCTCATCTCTTGATGCGTTTGACGTGGTGGATCAGATCGGCAGCAGGCAGGTGAAGGTTCTGTTTGATATCTATCACCAGCAGATCACGGAGGGAAATCTGATCATGAATATAACGGAGCATCTTGACCGGATTGGGCATTTTCACGCGGCGGGAAATCCGGGGCGGACGGAGATTACAAAGGGAGAAATCCATTACCGCCATTTGCTGGAGGAACTGGAACAAAGGAAGTATGACGGTTATATAGGTCTGGAATACATGACGAAGGAGGACCCGGTGAAGGGGCTGATAGAAACCAGGGAAATGGTGCTGGCGTAAGGAACGTCCGCTTTCCGGCACCGTGGAAAGGGAAGGAGGAATATTGATGGGATCGGAATTTAGAAAAGATGTGATTACATTAATTCCAAGAGCAAGTCTGCCGCAGAAAAAATTTGGGGAATTGTCTTTTGAGGAGATCAGGAAGCTGACCACGGAGTTGACGCCACAGGAGCGGGCTTCCAAGTATGCAGATCTGTATAAACACAAGCTTTATGCTGGCATTCCTGCGAGAGGCTAATACAGCCAGGTCCGTTA
>JAWZDV010000011.1:0-4095 GCA_034142505.1 Bacteroides thetaiotaomicron | reverse complement strand
GTAAGGGCATCATGGCACTGACAGAACAGAAATCGGTCATCATGATTCAGTTTCTGAAAGGAAACCGAAAGGAAGACCAGGACGCGTTAAAGGTTTTGGAGCCGGATTTCAAGATATTCCGCTTCGAGAAGGCAGACGCATTTTTCGAAGAACTGTCTGAGGAAGAGAAGGCAGAAGAGCTGATCAATATTAAAAACGGGTTTAATTTCGCCAGGAAGGTGATTGCCACCGGTGAGTGTGACGTGTTGATTCTGGATGAGGTTCTGGGGATTATTGACCGGAATATCATTGAGCTGGAGGAGTTTGAGCATTTGGTGGCCTCCAAGGAAGAAGAGATGTCGCTGATTCTCACGGGGAAGGTATTTCCGGAGAAGTTACGGCCCCTTGTGGATGCGATCTCGGTCATCGATTATATTGACGTTGACAAAGTAAAGCAACCATGATAGGATAATTTCATAAGCAAAAAGTAGAGGTTGCGCGAATCAAGAGTAGACCGCCGGATGCAGCAGGTGCAGACGAAGGCAGTGGAAAGGGAGAGCGCCGAAGAGGAGTACACCCTGACGGTACGAATCTGGGCATAGGGCGAAGAGCCTTGTGACTGTCATCCATATATTGGATGGGGAGCTACTTAAAGGAAGCAAAAACTTTAGGGGCTGATATCCATATATGTCAGCCCTATTTTTATGGCCTGAGTTATGAGTAACGTATGGAACCATTGATTAAAGGAGGATATTTGTATGGCAGTATTTGAAGGGGCCGGCGTCGCGCTGGTGACTCCGTTTTTTGAGGACGGAAGTGTCAATTATGAGAAGCTGGGGGAGATCATTGAGGAACAGATTGCAGGGGGGACGGACAGTATCATTATCTGTGGAACCACAGGGGAGTCGTCAACCATGACCCATGAGGAGCATTTGGATGTCATCCGTTACTGCTGCAAGGTGGTCAATAAACGGATTCCGGTGGTGGCAGGAACCGGCTCCAACTGTACGAGGGAAGCCATTGACATGTCAAAAGCGGCGGAGGACGCCGGAGCGGACGGACTTCTGCTGGTGACTCCGTATTACAACAAGGCGACGCAGAAGGGGCTGATCGCCCATTTCACGGCGATTGCGAATGCGGTGACGATTCCTGTTATTTTATATCATATTCCGGGGCGGACCGGTGTGACTATGACGCCTGAGACCATGGCGGCTATGTTCCACGACGTGGACAACATCGTGGGGGTGAAGGAGGCCAGCGGCAATATGTCCGCTATCGCCAAGCTGGTGCAGTTGACCGGCGGAAAGATGGATATCTACTCCGGCAACGACGATCAGATTGTTCCGATCCTGTCCTTAGGCGGCAAAGGCGTGATCTCCGTGCTGTCCAATGTGGCACCATCACAGACTCATGAGATCTGCGCTTCCTATTTTTCCGGGGACGTGGCAAAGAGCTGCCGGATGCAGATTGAGGCAATTCCGTTAATTGACGCGCTGTTTTGTGAAGTAAATCCGATTCCTGTGAAGGCGGCTATGAATCTGATGGGCAAGGAGGTTGGTCCCCTGCGTCTGCCGCTGACAGAGATGGAGCCGGCCCACCAGGAGACGCTGAAAAAAGCAATGCAGGACTACGGTATTTTGTAAAAACATCGGAAATGGGGAGAACGCGCATGGTTAGAATGATAATGCACGGCTGCAATGGAGCCATGGGACAGGTGATCACCGGGATCGTGTCTAAAATGGAAGATATTGCCATAGTAGCCGGGATTGATATGGCAGATAATAAGCAAAATGAATATCCGGTTTTTACTTCTCTGGAAGACTGTAACGTGGCGGCGGACGTGATCGTGGATTTTGCGTCGGTGAAAGCGGTGGACCATCTGCTGGATTACTGCGCCGGCCGTCAGCTGCCGGTTGTGGTGTGCACCACCGGGCTTTCAAAGGAACAGATAGAAAAGGTTGGGGAGGCGGCCAAGTCCACGGCGGTGCTTCGCTCCGCCAATATGTCTCTGGGTGTCAATTTGCTGCTTAAATTAGTGGCAGAAGCGGCCAAGACGCTGGCGGCGGCCGGTTTTGATATGGAAATCGTGGAGAAACATCATAACCAGAAGGTGGATGCTCCGAGCGGCACCGCACTGGCTCTGGCGGACTCTTTGAATGAAGCCATGAACGGCGAATACCACTATCAGTATGACCGGAGTGGGAAACGGGAAAAACGTGACAAAAAAGAAATCGGCATCCAATCCGTCCGCGGCGGTTCCATTGTGGGAGAGCATGACGTGATTTTTGCAGGGCAGGACGAAGTGGTGACATTTTCCCATACCGCCTATTCCAAAGCTATTTTCGCAAAAGGAGCCATCGAAGCGGCCAAGTTCCTGGCAGGGAAGCCGGCCGGTCTCTATGACATGTCCGATGTAATTGGTTAAATGTTCCACCATAAAACATTCTCCGTCTACACATAATAGTGATAGAAACAAGAAAGGAGAATGCTATTATGAAGAAAATCAAAGTATATGTATTTGGAATGTTACTTGCAATGGCTGTATTTGCCATGGCTGGATGCAGCAACAAGGATAATAACACAAACAACACCACATCTGCTGCCGGAACCCAGACTACAACCACCCAGGGTGTCACAACTGGAGCCGGAGAGTCCTCCGGAATGGGAACAGACGACAACACCAACAGTGAGAGCAGCACCGGCGTAATCGGCGGCATCGTTGATGACGTGGAGCGTGGTGTCAACGATGTGGTTGACGGTACGGATACAACAACCACTCATACCTCAGACGAGACTACCAAATAACAGAATACACAGCATGGGTAACAAAAGCAGAGAGGTTGGTGACGGCCTCTCTATTTTTGTGCTTGAAGTGGATCGTGGAACTGTGATATACTGGGAGTAAGTTCCAATCTGTTTCAAGTCTGCTAGTTCTTTGGAGGTGGTTTCGTGGTATTATTCATGCGTCCAATGAGAAAAAAAACATGGAGAAGGTATTCCGGAGGGAAGCCGTGCGCCCATGTCATTCGTGCCGTCTGCTGCTGTGCGCTGATGCTGGAGCTGGCATTTTTGGCGCGGGAAATGTTTGACGGGGAATGGTACCGGACGGACTGTGTGCTGGAGACGGCGGCAGGGGACGAGGCGGAGAAAACCTATGGCATCCGCGTGCGGTTACAGGACGGGGAGATCGATTTTTACAAAAAAGAAAAATTGAAAAGTACTAATTAGTAATTGTTATAAATAAAGTTATTGTATTTGCATACCGCCTGTATTATAATTTCTACTGAAACAATGTTCTTTTATCTATATAACTTATAAATTATGTAAAGGATAGGTGGATACCAATGGAGAAAAAAGAGTTATTGTATGAAGGAAAAGCGAAGAAAGTCTACACAACCGAGGACCCGGACGTGTTAATCGTGTCTTACAAGGACGATGCCACGGCATTTGACGGTTTAAAGAAAGGGACCATCGTAGGCAAGGGCGCGATCAATAACCGCATGACGAATCATATCTTCAAGCTGTTTGAGGCAGAGGGAATCCCCACTCATCTGGTGGAGGAGTTAAATGACAGAGAGACCGCTGTCAAGAAGGTGGAGATTGTTCCGTTGGAAGTCATCATGAGAAACTTTTCCGCAGGAAGCTTTGCCAAGAAGATGGGCATGGAGGAAGGCGTTAAGTTCAGCCAGCCGACACTGGAATTCAGCTATAAGAATGATGATTTGCATGATCCATTTATCAATGAGTCCTATGCCCTGGCGTTAGACTTGGCAACCCAGGAAGAGATTGATACAATCAACAAGTATGCCCGCAAGGTCAACGAGATCATGAAGAAATATTTCGACAGCCTGAACCTGGATTTAATTGATTTTAAGATCGAGTTCGGAAGATATCACGGACAGATTATTCTGGCGGATGAGGTGTCGCCGGATACCTGCCGTCTGTGGGACAAGGATACCCATGAGAAGCTGGATAAGGACAGATTCAGAAGAGATCTGGGCAATGTGGAGGACGCGTACAACGAGGTATTCCGGAGACTGGGGATCGAGTAAGAGTGAAGTAAAAGCATTCTGGTGATATGTCAAGAGAAATTTGAAAAAGATTTTTGGGTGTTTT
>JAWZDV010000010.1:0-2310 GCA_034142505.1 Bacteroides thetaiotaomicron | reverse complement strand
TAAACGCAACCGTATATCCGGCTAATGCGACCAACAAGAAGCTGAAATGGGAAAGTGCTGATACCAGCATTGCTACCGTTGACAGCAATGGAAGGGTTTCAGGCGTTGGCGAAGGTACGACTATGGTGTACGCAAGAGCAACAGATGGCTCTGGACAGGTAGCATCTTGTGAAGTAGATGTATATGCTCCAGCTACCCCAACACCGACACCGGACAAGAAGTATACCGTTACTTTTGATTCTCAGGGTGGAAGCCACGTAAGTTCCCAGACCGTGAAAGAGGGTACTACAATTTCCCTTCCGACACCGACCCGTGACGGATACAAGTTCCTTGGATGGTATACAGAAGCTACTGGCGGCAGCAAGGTGACAAGTTTGACCGTTACCAAGAATGTGACGCTGTATGCACATTGGGAGAAGGAGAGTGAATCTTCACAGAATATTGTAATCTCTGGTGGAGAGAGTGAAACATTTGGTCCAGGAAGAAGCGAATTTGGAACATCAATTGATTTCAAAAAGGTAACATTTGAATATAGTAATATCGATAGTTTCCTCGAAATCAAGGGATTTGACGCAACTAAGTATGCCGCAAGTATGACCGTAAAGGGCTTACGAAAGGGAACGACAACTATTTTGGCAAAATATGAAGGTCGGGTTCTTAAGCGTTACAACATAACCGTTACCTCTGACTGGACAGAGTATCTGGAATATGTTTCCTGGCGAAAGGGTGTGGAGGCCCAGATTTGGAACAACTCTATGAGCGTTACTCAGAAACTGGATGCTGCCAGAGATTATCTTCGTACAAATTTCAAATACGGACATGGCGGAGCCAAAATCTACGCTTATAAAAACGGTATGTTAGATTGTACCTCTGCATCCGATATGATGGGAGATATGGCGAAAGACCTTAGCCTGAAAGTCGGATATGTTAATGTATATACCGGAAAGACATACGATTATCTGAACGAAGCTGTTGGAGCAGCAGATGGTCATATCTATAACGTAGTTATGGTCAATGGTCAGTGGCTGAAATACGACGCCCAGCCACCACACTAAAATTTCATAATTTATGTCACAAAACAGAGCCCCTCGAAAGAGGGGCTCTTGCTTGTTAGTTAAGAATTTATTATGATTACAAAAGAATAATTATTATATTATATATTGAAAGTTTAATATTCAACGCTTTTTTGTTCCAATAATTTGAAATTACAACATCTATTAACCAATCTTTCATCTATTCTATCAGAGCAAATTCTATACAATCTATTCGCTTTGCTTTTTAATACTTCTTCTATATTGTTAATAATATCCATTTCTTTTTGCAAAAGATATATATATGAGTTTTTTTCATTTTCAGAATTAAAATTTCTGAAAGTCTCTATTTGATTGTATTGTAACATAGTCAGACATTTATCTGGTACAGGAATCATATTATTAAGATTGATTACTGCATATAACTCTCCCGACTCTTGGTTTTGAAGTTTATGAAAATCAAGCTTATTCGACATACGTTGATGTTTTCGCTTCGCAGAGGAAATTGGAACATAATATTTAAATTTTTCTATTTCAAGCACCATTCCTACATGCAATTTAATTCTATTACCATATTCGACAAATCCAACTTTTTCATCAAATTGACTTAAATAGTTTACATATTCTTTATCAACAATAAACCAATTCATATATTCTCCCTAGAAAAAAAGTGGATGGATAATAAATCCACCCACTAACTTTTAACCGATTGTTTTACATGGACAATCTAACCGCTTTTAACCGATTGTTTTACATGGACAATCTAACCGCTTTTAACCGGCAGTTTTACATGGACTACCTAACCGCTTTTATATTTCACTTATAGTATAGATTATAATATGCAAAAAGTCAATATTTTTTTACATTAAAAAACAGGGTTTATTCACAGTTCTTGTTTAATATAGAGAAAGCATAAACTTCCTCCATTGTACTGACCATTTCCCACTTCATCACCTTCGGTAGAGAATCACCAACCTGAAGTATTCGATATTTATAATCCTTTACTTTTGTAACTATATTATATGCAATTTTCTCGTAACGTAAATGTTAAGCAGCGCTTTTCAGCGCTGCTCTTAAATCATTATTTATTCCCTACGTTTTTTATGTCGCTTTTGTTTCTTCGATGTGTCGTACACAATCACTCCTACCACAATAGCAGCCATCGTACCCATTCCGATAAGGCCGTATTTCCAGAAGCCGGAGGCTCCGGTTGTCGGCATTACGAATTGGGCGGAGTTGGTTACTTCGTAAGTCAGGTCGTTAAAGAACCAGTTGTTTG
>JAWZDV010000009.1:0-4302 GCA_034142505.1 Bacteroides thetaiotaomicron | reverse complement strand
AGGAAATCTGGTCTCCAAGATCTTTGACCAGTTTGTTGTACTGCGCGTCTGCAAGCCCCTTGCTGGCATCCCGGATGGCGTCAGCGTCGGCTTCATAAACGAGTTCACCATTGCGGATCACCTGGCTGGTTTTCTGGTTTCTGGCCCGGTCGAGATCATATTGACGCTGTTCTAAATCCAGCTGCGTCTGGCGTTCCTCGTTCTGCTTCTGGAGCAGATCAAGTTCCTCCTGGAGCGGGTCAATCTTACTCTGATACGTTTCCTCTGTTGCCGATTTCAATTCTTCCAGCGATTCCACCTGTTTGTCGATGATGCCCGTGACAGCGGAGAGTGTGGAATCATAGTCACTCAAAAGATCATCCAGCGCACCGGCGGCGAGATTCAGAGTATCATTGTACTTGCTCATCTCGTCAATGGGGATTTGAAGCACGGCGGCATTCCACTCCTTTTGAGACTGGATGAGACCGCTTATGGTATTGTCAATATCCTGAAGTTCCTGGGAAACGTCATTAAATTTCTCACTCCCGTACTGATACTGGTCCAGCAGCTCCTTCAATTTTTCCTGCTGTTCCAACAGACTCTTGATTTCCTCCCGGGAAATGTCAAAGAGCTGCTGAAGCTGATCCGCGGTAGGCTGAATCCCCATCGCCGCCTGCTCGTCCAGGAAATTCTGCAGGTCCTGTTTGATGCCCGCGAGCATATTCAAATATTTCTGAATCCGCTCAATGGGAAGCCGCATGATTTTCTCATTCCATTCCTGCTGCTGAATTTTGCAGTCGATGATGGCGCTTTCGCAGTCATCAATCTCAGCCAGGAGAGAGTGGTAAGCTGCAGAATCAGGTTCGACTTTATCAATCTGTTCATACAGGTTGTCAATTCTATCATTGTAGGAGTCCATCAAATCTTCAGACAAATGAATCTGCTTCTGAATCATCCGCTCCGTGACAACCCCGCCCTGGGCTTCCACCAGATCCATCTTGGATTGGAGGAGATCCATTTGGCTTTTCACTTCATCCTGTTGAGCCTTGATGATTTCCCCATGGATTTTGACCTGATCACGAAGGTGTTCGTTTTGTTCCTGCGTGATGTCGGCAACGTCTTACTCATAGTCCTTTTGGGCTTTGTAGATATCAGCTACTTCTTGAAGATCCTTTGCATACTGGCCTTTGTGTTCGCCGATGAAGTCATTACCGTGTTGAATATTAGCAATGTCTTCTTGAGATAACTTGGCAGAGGCTTTCTCCCATTTTTCCTGATAGATTGTCAAAGCTTTCGTGGAAGCATCGAGGCGTTCTTTGTCTTTGGCGATCAGATTATCAATGGCATCTAGCTGGTCCTCGTATGACTGAGTTTCGTCATCGAGAATTTTTTGAATGTTATCATGTTCTTTCTGCAGATATTCTTCTTTTGTTTTGAGCCAGTCGAATTCTTTTGGTTGTTCTTCTTTTGGAGCGGAAGCTGATCCAGGGGACTTGGGATTGGATGCATTAAGACTAGCTACTTTTTCAGTTGAATTTTGCAATTTTTTTTCAAGTACTTTTAATCTGGTTTTAGCTGCCGACATTTCTTTAGCTTTATCTACTATGTCTTTGCCATATTTAGACTTAGCGGCCTGTTCACTTCCGTTAACGGTGCCAAGCATTTCTCCATAACTATCGAAATCGCCGATGACTCCTGCCATTTCCAGTAATACTTCTAATTCAGTTTGATACTGCTCAATTCTGGCTTTTGTACCCTCAATTGCACTTTGTGTGATATTCATCTGGTATAAAAGCATGGCACGTTCATTATCTCCATAAGCAGATATTAAACTTTCGATTGCAGAACTTTCAATGGTATAGCCATCAGCAGTTTGTATGACAGAAGATGCAAGTTCGGAATGCTGCATGATTAGAGCGGCAATTTCTTCTGAAGAAAAGAGTTCTCCATTTTTCGTCTTGTCTAGAGCAGTAGTCAGTTCTTCTATGGATACTAATATAGAATCAAAGGTAAATTCATTAATTTTGTCAACCAATTCTTCAGCACTTAATCCGGTTTGATCAATCAGCGACTTATATTCTTCGGTGGAAGACAGAGTGTCGGCAGATAATTCACCAGATATGGAAAGATTCATTAACTGTTCTTTTGCTTCTTGGAAATCAGAGGAATTAAAGACATCTGAAAATGGCTGAATAGGTTTCATATCAACTTCTTTTACTGCCAATGTATCCAAAACATCACAAAAAGCCTGAACTTTTGTTTTACCGTCTGTAAGAATAATATCGCAGTCTTCAAAAGCATTGTTAAGATTAGTGAAACTTTCGATGGTTTCTGGTGACAATTCACTAGATCGGGAAAGTTCAACTAATTCTTCTTTGGTTTTTTCAATACCATCAATATTGAATATATCCAAAACCTGCATGCTGTTCCATTTACTTGGATCGGTATATTCATATATTAATCGAATTGCATTACTAACTTTTTCATAAGCTTCGATTGTTTCATTTTGGGAAGTAGTTAATGGGGCGAAACCATTATCTCGTTGCTCAATTGCTTTTTTATATTCGTCTTGTAAAGCTAGTTTTTTATTCTGCAAATCAGATATATTATTATCAAGGCTATTATTATACGCATCTTGTAAATCAATATAATATTGTACATCTTTCTCTTGCCAGGTGGTATCTTCCCCATTTGCAACGGCTTCGTTGTATTTTTCCTGTGCATCAGCTAATAATTCAGTTGATCTGAGATATGCGGAGATATTTCCTGTAACATCGTTTTGGTTTTGAGGTAAACGAGATATATTATCCAATTTTTGCATCTCTAACTGTTCAACAAGATTGTCTTTTGTTATATCATAATCACCATAAGACTTATCATAAGCCTCAACTGCTTTTTGCGCTGATTCTTTAGAGGCTGCCTCAGCTTTTTTTGCTTCAATATCTTGCTGTATTAATAATTCCTTTGTGATTTTTTGAAGTTCATCTAATTCGCCCTTTTCAACATAAGTCAGTTTGTCTTTAGCTAGTAATTCATCAATTCTCTTATTCTGTTTGTCTAATTCAGAATTGATATTTTTCAATTCAGTCTGTGCGGACTTATATTCAGAAACGGCTTCGTCCATAGCTTTATTAGCATTTTCAACCCTATGTATCCAATTGCTGACAGCAGTTGTGGCTAACTCGATGCCTTTGGAAATTAAAGCGAATACAATCATGTTGCCTGCGATTGCAAAAGCATTTTTAGCAACAGCAGCAGCTTTATAGGCGAGAGTGGATTGTTCAATAGCAGTATTCTGAGCTATCTGAACATCACGAGCTGCTTGGGAAGATGCAATAACTCCTTCGGTTGTGTAGATTTGGTTTTGGTTTTCTTTAACATAATTTCTAACAGATGATTGTCCGTCAATGTCTAATTTTTTAAAATAATCATCAAATGACGTATATGATTCATTTACATTATTTCTTATTTTGTTTAGATTATCTACAATAGTAGATGCATCTTCTGGGGAAATTATTTCTGGCAATACATTAACAAAATCTTTTTTTGAAGAAATTTTTGCACCATTCATTTTTATACTATCAAATTTTATAAGCTCATTTCTTACATCATTAATAGTTTTTCCTAATATAGCAATTTCATTGTTTTTTGTTGAGAATATCAAACTATCATTATTAAAAAACTCCTGTTTGAGTAGAGTTTTTTATTTGCTTATGCTATAATATAAAAAAATTATGAGGTGATAGGAATGCTCTGCTATTGTGAGAAATGTGGCTGTATAACGGATATTGCAGAAAGTAAACTTGATAGAATTTGTTATTGTTGTGGTCATTCTCCAAGAAAACCAGTTCCCAGAAAATACATTGACAATTTTCGTTGGCGAGATGGAGATGGGGAGGAAGCTTTTATCGAAGAAGTTGTTAAAAAATCTCCAATTCTCGATCCTTTTCTATTTGAACATAAGGAGGAAATTGTCAAACGAAAGAATGATGCAAGGGAGGAAAGCATTGCCAGAGGCAAGGCTATCTTAGAGAAACAATCACAAGTCGCTCATTGCCCAAGTTGTGGAAGCACCAATATATCTAAAATAGGAACTGTCAGCCGCATGATATCCACTGGAATTTTTGGCTTGGCCAGCAGTAAAATTGGTAAAACCCATAAGTGTAACAATTGTGGAACTACATGGTAACTAGTGATAATGAAAAGACACCGCAAGGTGTCTTTTTCTGCGATTTCCCAAACATTTCGGTTCGCAGGAACCCTTCTTTTCTATCAAATTCTGTCTTTCGACATGCTATGGAATCTGACAGGCAGTAGTAGAAC
>JAWZDV010000008.1:0-100200 GCA_034142505.1 Bacteroides thetaiotaomicron | reverse complement strand
ATTCCTTACTGGCTGTAAGGGTTATTAACCATAAATATATTGTAGTAGAAAGGAATAATGCGTGAGAAGTCATGAGAAAATTAGGATATTTGATAAAGAATCTGTTTCTGATGCTGGTTTCCTTCGTATCCATTTTTCCGTTTTACTGGATGATCGTGGGAGCCACCAACGACTCCAAGGATATCACCATGGGAAAATTGACTTTCGGCACTTCCCTGATGAAAAATATCAATAATGCCTTTGCCAAGGCGGATTTATGGAACGCGTTTTTTAACTCGGCATTCCTGGCCATCGTGATCACGTTACTGTCTCTGCTGATCTGTTCCGCGGCAGGCTATGCCTTTGTGATGTATCAGAGTAAGTGGAAGGAGATTCTGTTCCTGGCCCTGGTAGCTTCTATGATGGTGCCGTTTGCGGCGAAGATCATTCCCATGTTTCGCATGTTTGCACGGATGAATCTGTTGAATAACTATTGGGCCATCATTCTTCCGGCAGTGGGAGCGCCGTTTATCATCTTTTTCTTCCGCCAGAATTCGGAGGTTTTTCCAAAGGAAGTGATTCAGGCGGCCCGGGTGGACGGGTGCAATGAGTACCAGATTTTTCTTCGGATTTTCATGCCGATGATGAAGTCCACCTATGCGGCGGCGGGGATCTTTTCTTTTATGGCCAGCTGGAATAATTATATGTGGCCGCTGATCGCGCTGCAGAGCAATTCCAAATTTACCCTGCCTCTGGCGGTGTCCAATCTGGCGGCTGAATTCAGCCCTGATTACGGTATGGTTATGGTGGGAATCATCATGTCCACTCTGCCAACGGTGGTGGTGTTCTTCTGCCTTCAGAAAGCATTTGTGGAGGGGATGACCGGGTCCGTGAAATAGGACCCGACATTGACAAGCAGAAGCGGCGGATGATAGAATAATACGTAATAATTAAATAAAATAGAGTAGGATGATGAGCATGTCGATAAAAGTAAAAGATTTGGCGGCGAAACTGAATTTATCGCCTTCTACCGTTTCTCTTGTTTTAAATAACCGGCCGGGGATCAGCGACGCAACCCGTGAGAAAGTGCGCGCTGCGGTCATAGAGATGGGGTATGGGGAACTGCTGTCGGAGGAATCCGACGGAAAGAAAAATCTGCTGTTCGTGGTGTACCGGAAACATGACGCGGTGCCTAACAGCACTCCCTATTTCTCCCAGGTATTTTCTGAAATTATCGAGGGGATGGAAAGCCAGGTCAAAGCCAGAGGGTATCAGCTGTTAGTCTCCTACGTAGATGAATACACGGTTCAGGACGAGGTCATGCGGATCAAAAAAGAAGATGTGGAGGGCATACTGGTTCTGGCTACGGAGATGAAGGAGGCGGAAATGGATGCATTTTCGGACGTTTCCGTGCCAATCGTGGTGGTGGATAATTATATGGCTCACCGGGAATTCGACTGCATTACCATCAACAATGAGCAGGGCGTTCATGAAGTGGTGGAGTATTTTGCGGACATGGGACATCGGGATATCGGTTATTTACATGTGGACCATAACGCCAACAACTTTTCAGAGCGCTACTATGGATTTTTGCGGGCTATGGAAACCTTTGGCCTGGAGATGAAAAAAGAAAATCTGATTCAAATCTGTACGTCCGGCGGGGACGCGGTCTACCAGGAACTGAAAAAGAAGTTATCCGGCTGGGAGAAAATGCCGACGGCATTTTTCGCGGACAACGATATTATCGCGATCTGCGCCATGCGGGTGCTGCGGGAACTGGGATACCGGATTCCGGAGGATGTCTCCATCGCCGGCTTTGATAATATCACCCTGTCGGAAATGCTGGACCCGCCGCTGACCTCCATACAGATCCCGAAGTATAAGATGGGAGTGGTGGCGGTCAACACCCTGATCGACAAGATCAAGGAGCAGGTGGAAGGTGTGATTAAGGTGGAAGTGCGCACGAGCCTGGTTGTCCGGGAGAGCGTCCGCCGGATGAATCGTAACGGTGAATGAGAGGAGCATGGAGTATGCATAACAGCAGAACCCCTTTTATATTGTATGGCGGCGATTATAATCCGGAGCAATGGGATGATGAAACCATTGACGAGGATATGGAGCTGTTTCGCCAGGCGGGTGTGAATTTACTGACCCTGCCTGTATTTGCCTGGGCGAAGATCGAACCGAGAGAGGGCGAATACCATTTTGAATGGCTGGACCGGATCTTACTTAAGATATGGGAACACGGAATTTATGTGTTTCTGGCTACGCCGACGACGGCTCAGCCGGCCTGGCTGTCAAAGAAATATGAGGACGTTCTTCCGGTAGATGTGGCGGGAAGAAAACGGACCCATGGCATGCGGGTATTCTTTTGTGTCAACAGTGAGAATTACCGAAGGAGAGCCGCGGCCATGGCGGAGGCGATGGCAGACCGGTACAAGGACTTTCCGGGACTGGCCGGATGGCATGTCTGCAATGAGTATGGAACCTACTGCTACTGTGACCATTGCCAGGAGAAGTTTCGCGGCTGGCTGAAACATCGTTACGGGACCATAGAGGAACTGAACCGGAGATGGAATACGCCTTTTTGGGGGCGGAATGTGTATGAGTTTGATGAGATTATGCTGCCCACGGAGTTAAATGACGATTACCGGTTTAATCCGGCGGTACAGTTGGATTATCTGCGTTTCGTAACCGATTCCACTCTGGAATGTTATCACAATGAAGCTGACATCTTAAAGAAGGCGACTCCCCATCTGCCAGTGTTCACCAACATATCAGGATTTATCAAAAAGCTGAACCAGTTTCAGATGGTGGCGTCCATGGACTCGGCCGGCTGGGATAACTATCCGTCGCCGAAGGATGCTTACAGCCTGGTGGCTCTAAAGCATGAGATTATGCGGGCGGCAAAGGATGGGGAGTCCTTCATTGTGACGGAACAATCCCCCAACCAGCAGAACTGGCAGCCTTATAATAAGTTAAAACGGCCGGGAGAACTGCGGCGGATTGCCTACCAGGGGCTGGCCCATGGCGCGGACAGCAGCCTGTATTTCCAGATGCGCCAGTCTGTGGCGGGACAGGAGAAGAACCACGGCGCCTTTATTGCTCACTGCGGCCATGATACCAGGATTTTTAAGGAGGTCTGCAGTCTTGGAGGGGAACTGAGACGCCTGGGCGGCAGATTCCTGGGGGGACGGATTGGCGCGAGGGCGGCAGTGATGATGGACTGGGAGAACTGGTGGGCGTTGGAACTGTCCAGTGGTCCCAGCTGTGATATGGATTATTTAAGCCAGATCCATAAGTATTACAAGCCATTTCTGGAGAGTAATATTCCGGTGGATATCGTCAAAACGACGACGGATTTAAGTCCCTATCAGGTGCTGGTGCTTCCGCTGATGTATATGATAAAACCGGGGATGGCAGAGCGGATTGAGGCATTTGTGGCAGGAGGAGGAACGCTTCTGGCTACTTATATGACAGGGCGTGTCGATGAAAATGACCGCTGCATCTACGGCGCGTACCCGGGGCCTTTGAAGGAAGTGTTTGGCATGTGGGTGGAGGAAACGGATGCGTTGTATCCGGAGGAATCCAATGAGATTGTGACTGGTGATAAACGTTATTTGTGTGGGTTCCTGTGTGACGTGATTCACCTGACTACCGCGCAGGCAGCCGCTGTATATGGGAACGACTTTTATGAGGGAACTCCGGTTCTGACAAAAAATGTTTATGGGCGCGGCACAGCCTATTATCTTGGAAGTGAGCCGGAGGAAGGATTTGTAAAGGAACTGATTGGTATGATCTGTGAAGCGCAGGGAATCGGACCTGAATTTTCGTTTGAAGGCAGACTGGAAATGACGACCAGGGAAAATGAAAAGGGAAAGGCCACGTTTCTCCTGAACCATGGCAGTGAATCTGGCTGGGTGGATTTAAAGGATGTGCGCTGTGAAGACCTGCTCCATGGAAAAATAGTATCCGGAAGATATGAGATTGAGGCGGGAGATGTTGCGGTGCTCTGGAGAGAGACGAGGCAGGAACAGCCATGATCCATCAGTTTATCCATTTTTATGATGACCGGAAAGACGGTGGGAAGCGGGCTGTCACTGGCGAGTGAAAGCAGTGCGGATCAGGAAAACAGGATCGTGCCGGAGTGCCAGGCCTGGATCACCATGGCGGGCCGGTGGATTCGGGGGATGCTGGAAAGCCGGGTAGAATGAGAAGAGGGGTTGCTTTCCCTGGGAAATATGGTATGATAGTAGAGGCTCATGAGAATGGGCCTCTAACTTTTGGAAAGAATTAAGAAGGGAGTGAACGAAGTGGAAGGTCGAAGTCAGAAGATGAAGGCGGACAACAATTATCATAGGCGCATGGTAGTGTGGACGAAGCCGCGAGTGGCTTGTGACGGGCTTGCACTTGGTTTACACTGCCGGGAATAGAGACTGGATGATGCGTTTATGATAGCCACGATGCAGGAGAGGATTGCCGAATGGGGAGTCTTTTGCTGTATGTGGCTGTTTTTTGTGCCGCTTTCATAGACTTGATGCTGCAACACAATCTGTTTATGAAAGGGGAAGAACATGAGAGAGAATTTTGATATGGAATACCTGCTGGAACTGGTGAAAACACGGCAGTTTCGCAGGCTGAAAGAATTGCTGATTGAGATGAATGAGGTGGATGTGGCCTCTTTTATCGAGGAACTGGATTCTGAGAAGACGGTGGTGGTGTTCCGCATGCTGCCGAAGGAACTGGCGACGGATGTATTTGCCTGTCTGCCGGTGGAGAACCAGCAGCATATTATCAACAGTATAACCGATGTGGAGCTGCGGGGGATCATCGAGGATCTGTTCGTGGATGATGCGGTGGATATGCTGGAGGAGCTGCCGGCCAATGTGGTGAAGCGTGTGCTCCAGAACGCGTCGGCGGACACCAGGACGCTGATCAACCAGTTTTTACAGTACCCGGAAAACAGCGCCGGAAGTATTATGACGGCGGAGTATGTGGGGCTTAAGAAGACCATGACGGTGGAGGAGGCATTTGCCTATATCCGCAAGAACGGGGTGGATAAGGAGACGATCTACACCTGTTACGTGATGGACAGCAAGAGACATCTGGAAGGCGTCGTGACGGTGAAGGACCTGTTGATGAATCCTTACGATACGCGGATTGAGGATATCATGGATACCCATGTGATCAAGACTGTGACTACTGAGGACCAGGAGGAAGTGGTGGACAGCTTTCACAAGTACGACTTGCTGTCGCTGCCGGTGGTGGACCATGAGGACCGGCTGGTGGGCATTGTCACCGTCGATGATATCGTGGATGTCATGGAGCAGGAGGCTACCGAGGACTTCGAGAAGATGGCGGCTATGGCACCCAGTGAGAAGCCGTATTTGAAGACGGGTGTATTTCAGCTGGCGAAGAACCGGATTGTGTGGCTGCTGGTGCTGATGATCAGCAGTATGATCACAGGCGGCATTCTCGGCAAATATGAGAATGCGTTTGCCATCATTCCGCTGCTTGTCACCTTTATCCCGATGCTGACAGATACGGGCGGCAATGCGGGCAGTCAGAGCAGCACCCTGATTATCCGTGGTATGGCCGTCGGTGAGATTGAGCCAAGAGATGTGTTCCGGGTAGTCTGGAAGGAACTGCGGGTAGGCGCCATGGTTGGCGTGGTCCTTGGAGCAGTCAACTATATCCGCCTGGTGATCATGTACCCGGGGAATGAGATGATCTGTCTGACGGTGGTACTTAGTTTGTTTGTGACGGTAGTGCTGGCGAAGACCATCGGCTGTGTGCTGCCCATCGCCGCGAAAGTCTGCCACATGGACCCGGCGATTATGGCGGCGCCGCTTATTACCACGATTGTGGATGCGTTTAGTCTGGTGATTTATTTCCAGCTGGCGTGCAGGCTGTTGAATTTGACGTAAGTGGGGAGATTGGATGGACCCTCTGTTATCAATCTTGTACGGATTGGTGGCAGAGGGTTTTTTGATACCATAGGGTAAATAGTTCTTGACTTCTAATCGTATCTTCCGGACTATCACTGAGGAAGATGGATGCGGATGCAATGATGGCGATGTGGTCGCTGATGAAAGATCAGAAGCGGCTGCAGAAACTGCTATGCGTGGAAGAAGGAAAGGAGAGAATCGATATGTGGCAGGCAATTGATGATTTGTTTGCAGATGGTGTTGCGGAAGGGGAAGTAAAAGGTGAACGACGCCTCTCTGATTTGATTTTAATCCTGGCAAAGCAGAACCGTCAGGATCTGATTATCAAGGCAGCTTCGGATGAGAAATTGAGGAAGAAATTATATAAGGAATATGAACTTTAATGATTATAATGCATAGGAAGAACAGTATTTTTATATACAGCCCTTCCTATGCTTTTTGTATGGAGCGGAAATTTAACTGGGGTGATCGATTAAATCGTAATCAGCTGATACTCCTTATTCCCCAGCCCCAGCTTCACCGCATGGTCAATCGCCGTTTCCCAGTTGGTATCCGGGTGGGTGTCGGTGAAATGGTCGTGGTGGGTGTGGGGCTTCTCGCTCAATATGCTGCCGGGTGTCACCGGCTGGCTGTTCACCGCGTCCACGCAGGCCATGTCCAGAGCCACCGGGTCGAAGGAGGCGAACATGCCGACATTTGGCACGATAGGCACATCGTTCTCGGCATGGCAGTCGCAGTAGGGGGAGACGTCCACCACAAGGCTTACATGGAAGTTGGGCCGGTCCTTTAAGACGGCGTAGGTGTACTCGGCGATCTTGCAGTTTAAGATGTCGTTGGACTCGTCGCAGGCGCTGTCCACCGCGTCCATGGGGCAGACGCCGATACAGCGGCCGCAGCCCACGCATTTACTATGGTCAATGGAGGCCTTGCGGTCCGTGATGCTGATAGCGCTGTGAGCGCAGTTTTTCCGGCAGGCGCCGCAGCCGACACAGCGGTCTGTGACCACGTGGGGCTTGCCCGCATTGTGCATCTCCATCTTGCCGGCCCGGGAACCGCAGCCCATGCCGATATTTTTTAAGGTGCCGCCAAAGCCGGTGCTCTCGTGGCCCTTAAAGTGGGTTAGGGAAATGAAAATGTCGGCGTCCATAATAGCGCGGCCGATCTTGGCTTCCTTTATGTAGTCGCCGTCGATGGGAACCAGGGCCTCATCGGTGCCCTTTAAACCGTCGGCAATGATAACGTGGCAGCCGGTGGCGAAAGGATTGTAGCCATTTTCATATGCGGTGTCCAAGTGGTCGAGAGCATTTTTCCGGCCGCCTACATATAAGGTGTTGCAGTCGGTTAAAAAGACCTTGCCGCCCTGGGCCTTGATTAAATCTACAATGACTTTGGAATAGTTGGGACGGAGATAGGAGAGATTCCCCGGTTCTCCGAAATGAATCTTGATAGCCGTGTATTTATTACTGAAATCAATACCTTCCAGCATACCGGCTTTTTTCACCAGGCGCTCCAGCTTCTGCAGCAGATTCTCCTGAAAGGTGGTGCGGAAGTTTGTAAAATAAACGTTTGACTGACCCATAATGACCTCCTTCTGATACCTGTGTTTCCAGGCTTGTAAAAAAATGGAATATTCTAAACTATTATAGCGAAAATGTTAGACGAATTCAACATTGATTTCATGAACAGTTTTGTGGTAGACTTATAGACAATTCAGGACTGTATCACAGCAGTCAATACTGTACCGAGAAGGAGGACCTGTTATATGAGTCAGAAGTTATCAACAGAGACAATCTGCATCCAGGGTGGATGGCAGCCGAAGAATGGAGAGCCGAGGCAGCTTCCCATCTATCAGAGTACCACATTTAAGTATGAGACCAGCGAACAGATGGGGCGTTTATTTGATCTGGAGGAGAGCGGTTATTTCTATACCAGACTGGCCAATCCAACCAACGACGCCGTCGCTTTAAAGATCTGTGAACTGGAAGGCGGCGTAGGCGCTATGCTGACTTCTTCCGGCCAGGCGGCGAACCTGTTTGCCATCATCAACCTGTGTTCTGCCGGGGATCACGTGGTGACTTCCGCGACTTTGTATGGAGGAACCTCCAATTTATTCACGGTGACCTTAAAGCGGTTTGGGATTGATTTCACCCTGGTGGACCCGGATGCGCCTGAGGAAGAACTGGAAAAGGCATTTCAACCCAACACGAAGGCAGTCTTCGGCGAGACCATCGCTAACCCGGCGCTGGTGGTGCTGGACATAGAAAAATTTGCAAGACTGGCCCACAAGCACGGGGTGCCGCTGATTATGGATAACACCTTTGCGACGCCGATCAACTGCCGGCCGTTTGAGTGGGGAGCGGATATCGTGACCCATTCCACCACCAAGTACATGGACGGCCATGCGCTGACCGTAGGCGGCTGCATTGTGGACAGCGGCAATTTTGACTGGGAGGCCCACAAGGACAAATTCCCGGGGCTGACAACGCCGGACGACTCCTACCACGGCGTGATCTACACCCAGAAATTTGGGAAGATGGCTTACATCATGAAAGCCACTGCCCAGCTGATGCGCGACTTAGGCTCCATCCAGTCTCCCCAGAATGCATTTCTGTTAAATATCGGCCTGGAGACGCTGCATCTGCGCATGCCGCGCCACTGTGAGAATGCGCTGAAGGTGGCGCAGTACTTACAGTCCAGAGACGACGTAGCCTGGGTAAACTATCCCGGTCTGGAAGGTGACAAATATTACGAACTTGCCAGGAAATACATGCCAAACGGAACCTGCGGCGTGATCTCTTTCGGCTTGAAGGGCGGAAGAGAGGGAGCGGCAGTCTTCATGGATCAGCTGAAACTGGCCTCCATCGTTACCCACGTAGCCGACGCCAAAACCTGTGTCCTCCACCCGGCCAGCCATACCCACCGCCAGCTGAACGAAGAGCAGCTGCTGGAGGCCGGCGTTGACCCATCGATGATCCGGCTGAGCGTTGGGATTGAGAATGTGGACGATATTATTGCGGATTTGGAGCAGGCGCTCAGGTAAAATGGAATAATTATCATGAAAGATTGGTTCTAATAGAATTCTCTGCTGTCAACTCTAAAAAGGCTGTCGGCAGAGTTTTTTATGTGGTAAAATTTTTCATAGAAATTTGACGAATTCGCTTGCAAATTTTTCCATTATGGTATAAGGTATAGTTAACGGAATATTACGAAAGAGGGAGGGGATTTTTAAAATGGAAGAACGCAAATTTGTGGACAATATTACGAAAAAAGAGATAGAGGAATATGCCGCGTTTCTTCTCGGGGAGGGGAGAAGCCAGGCCACGGCAGAGAAGTATGTGAGGGACGTGAAAAAGTTTCGGGAGATTCTTTTGCAGCTGGGGTGCAGGGAAATTGACGAGAAACGGGTGTTAGAGTATAAGGAATATCTGAAGAATCATTATAAGATCAGCAGTGTCAATTCCATGCTGGCGGCGATGAACAGCTTTTTGGAATTTATGGGATGGGGTGACTGTAAGGTAAAGCTGTATCAGGTGCCGAGAATCATGTCCGGCAGGCCGGAGACGGAACTGACGGAGTCGGATTACAACTGCCTGATCAGGACGGCCGAGAAGAAAGGCGATATCCGTCTGAGTCTGTTAATGCAGACGATCTGCAGCACAGGAATCCGTGTCAGTGAACTGAAGTTTATTACGGTGGAAGCGCTTGAAAAAGGGCAGGCGGTGATTAGCGGCAGGGAAAAATCACGCATAGCGCCGCTTCCGGCAGAACTTAGAAACCGGCTTTCCCTATATTGTGAGAAGATAGGGATTCGGTCAGGGCGGATCTTTATCACGAAGGGGGGACTGCCTCTGGACAGAAGTAATATTAATAAAATGATGAAGGAACTGGGGAGGGAAGCCGGTGTAGATGCACGAAAGGTATTTCCCCATAATTTCAGGCATGTGTTTGCGCAGGTTTTTTACGGGACGGAAAAAAATGTGGTGTGGCTGACGGATTTGCGTGGGTATTCCAATATAAGCACGGCCAGAAACTATAGAGTGCCCGGGAAGTTACGGCCTGTGACGCAGATCAAGCTGGAGATGAAGCCATGATCCGGTATTCAGGCCGCATGGACAAAAGCAGACTGTCCCGCCGGAAAGACAGGTAGCAAAAATCAGTCAGCCATGATACAATGATAAATCATACGCAAAGAAGGAGATTTAGATTGTATGGAGCGACACGTCAGTTTAGACGAGATATCCGATGGAAAATTGTACACCTTAAACGACATGGTAAAAGCTGACTGCCAGGATTGTGCCGGCTGTTCTGCCTGCTGCCAGGGGATGGGGGAATCCATTGTGCTGGACCCTATGGACATTTATCGTCTGTCCGCGGGATTAAACCAGCGGTTTGACGAGCTTCTGGCCACCGGCGTGGAGCTGCACGTGGTGGACGGAGTGATTCTTCCCAACTTAAAGATGGCAGGGGACCAGGAGCGGTGCGTTTATTTAAATGATGCCGGCCGCTGCAGTATCCACTCTTACCGGCCCGGAATCTGCCGTCTGTTCCCGCTGGGGCGCGTCTATGAGGACCATTCCTTCCAATATTTTTTACAGGTCCACGAGTGTAAGAAAAACAACCGCACGAAAATCAAAGTAAAAAAATGGCTGGACATTCCCGATGCGGCCCGATACGACCGGTATATCAATGACTGGCATTATTTTATCAAGGATATTCAGGAACAAGTCCGCGCCATGGAGGACGAACAGGCGGTGAAAGCCATCTGCCTTTCTATTTTAAAAGAATTTTACATGACGCCTTACGACACGGATGCTGATTTTTATCCCCAATTTACGAACAGGCTGGATTATTTTAGAAATAATTTATAAAAAAGCGCTTGCAATTTGCTGCAGGCGCTTCTATAATAGCGTATAGTTAATTAGCTAATTATTAGCCGGTTAACTATAA
Source organism: Bacteroides thetaiotaomicron (assembly GCA_034142505.1). Lineage (GTDB taxonomy): Bacteria > Bacillota > Clostridia > Lachnospirales > Lachnospiraceae > Hungatella_A. Next base: position 89,326 of record JAWZDV010000008.1, on the reverse strand, counting down.
ACTAATTAATCATAGGATTCTAAAGGAGGAACGTACAAATGGATAAGATGACTTGCCGCGGGCATCTGGATTCCCCGGCCCACCGGCTTGTGGAAAAGTATATGAAGATCAACCGTTTGCAGCGCAGTGTCATCGAGCGCCGGCTGGGAAAGACAGGCGTTTATCGCAGCCAGCACCAGATTTTAATGTTTGTCGCAGATTCCCCCAATGTATCACAGAAGGAAATTGCGGCAAAATATGGAGTATCCACAGCAACCATCGCCGTCTCGCTGAAAAAGCTGGAGAAGGGCGGTTACATCCGCCGGATCGTGGATGAAAAAGACAACCGCTTCAATCAGATCTGCGTGACGGAGAAGGGCAGAAAAGTGGTGGACGATAGCGTAGAGACCTTCCGGCGCATCGAAAACCGGATGTTTGAGGGATTTTCCGAAGAAGAATTTTATAAACTGGAAGAACTTCTTGATAAGGTGTTTCATAACCTGGAAAAGGAGCTGGACCAGGTGACAGAAAGTGAGGGCTTGTAAGTGAAACGATACAGTAAATATGTCAAACCGTATCTGGGCGCCTTTATTATTGGGCCGCTTTTGATGCTGACGGAGGTGCTCGGCGAGATTATGCTGCCGAAGCTGATGTCCTTAATCATCAACAACGGTGTGGCAAACCGTGATGTCAGCTATATTATCATCGTCGGGGTAATCATGGTGCTTGTCACCCTGGTGATGGCCGTCGGCGGTATTGGCGGAGCTTATTTTTCCGCGAAAGCGTCGATCAATTTTACCGGCGATTTGAGAGAGGATTTATTTGCCAAGGTGCAGGCATTTTCCTTCAAGAATATTGACACATACAGCACCGGTTCCCTGGTGACCAGGCTGACCAACGATATCCAGCAGATTCAGAACGTCATGATGATGGCGCTTCGCATGATGCTGCGCGCGCCGGGTCTGCTGGTGGGGGCGCTGATTATGGCATTTCTCATGAACGCCAGACTGGCCGTCGTCATCCTGGTGGTGATTCCGCTGCTGACGCTGGCGATTGTGATTATATTGAAGACGGCATTTCCCAGATTCACCACCATGCAGAAGAAGCTGGACCGCTTGAATTCCGGCATCCAGGAAGCATTGACCAATGTCCGGGTCATCAAGTCCTTCGTGCGGGAGGACTATGAGGAAGAGAAGTTCAAGGACATGAACCTGGATTTAAAGAAGAGCAGTCTTCATGCCATGAATATCGTCATCGCCACCATGCCTGTCATGATGCTGGCGATGAATATCACCACCCTGGCCGTTGTCTGGTACGGCGGCAATATCATCATTGCCGGTGGGATGCAGGTGGGTGATTTAACGGCATTTACCACCTACATTGTACAGATTCTGATGTCTCTGATGATGCTGTCCATGGTATTTCTCCAGAGCTCCAGAGCCATGGCTTCCGTGAAGCGTGTCAACGAGGTGATGGACACCGAGATCGATCTGACCGATGACCATGCATCCAGAAAAGACCTTCAGGTGACGGAGGGCAGAGTGGAGTTTAGGCATGTCAGCTTCAGCTATGAAAATGACAGCAATGAATATGTGCTGGAGGATATCAACTTTACCGCGAAACCGGGCCAGACCATCGGTATCATCGGGGCAACCGGCAGCGGTAAGACCACGCTGGTACAGATGATTCCCCGCCTCTACGATGCCACGAAAGGCCAGGTGCTGGTGGACGGCGTGGATGTGAGAGAGTATTCCCTGGAGCATCTGAGACAGGGCGTGGGCATGGTGCTTCAGAAGAATGTTCTCTTTTCAGGAACCATCGAGGAGAACCTGCGCTGGGGCGATGAGGACGCCACCGAGGAGGAGATCCGCGCCATGGCCGAGAGCGCCCAGGCCGACAGCTTTGTCCGGTCCTTTACCCACGGTTATGAGACCGATATGGGCCAGGGCGGGGTCAATGTCTCCGGCGGCCAGAAGCAGCGTCTCTGCATTGCCAGGGCACTGCTCAAAAAACCGAAAATTCTGATTCTGGACGACAGCACCAGCGCCGTGGATACCGCCACGGAGGCGAAGATCAGAGAGTGCTTCCAGACGACTTTAAAGGATACCACCAAATTGATTATTGCCCAGCGGATTGGTTCGGTGGAGGGCGCCGACCAGATTATGGTGCTGGATGAGGGCAGGATTATCGGCATGGGCACCCATGAAGAACTGCTGAGGGACTGTGAGGCTTACCAGGAGATTTATTACTCCCAGAGAGACCGGGAGAATCAGACGCCACCGCCGGTGTCCCCGGCAGTTGAGGAAAGTCCCCGTGTTTTGGTTCAGGGGAATGTTAGTGAGGTGAGCACATCATGAATGAACAGCAGAGAATTAACAGTTTGAAACACAGATACGGCAGAACGGAAGTTCCGGGGATGAAGAGAGGCCCAATGGGAGGCCACGGTCCTGGCGCGCGCATGGGCTTGAAGAAAGGAAATCCAAAGAACAGCAAGGATACCATCCGCCGCCTGCTGCATTATTTAGACGAAGATAAACCGAAAATGATGCTGGCGTTTTTCTGTATCATCATCAATACTCTGGCCACGCTGGCGGGTTCCTATATGCTGCGGCCGATTATCAATACCTATATTGCTCCGATCGATGGAAGCCGCGGCAACGCGGCAGGGTTAGCAGGCGCGCTGGTGGTTTTGGGAGTTATTTACCTGATGGGTGTGTTCGCCAGCTATGCCCAGTCCAAGATCATGCTGACGGTAGCCCAGAACGCGCTCCAGAAGATTCGCGACGATCTGTTCACGAAAATGCAGAAGCTGCCGGTGCGTTTCTATGATACCAATAACAACGGCGATTTGATGAGCCGTTTCACCAACGATGTGGATACCATCGGTCAGATGTTAAGCAGTACTCTGGTGCAGTTGTTTGCCGGTGCCCTCAGTATTGTGGGAACGCTGGCGCTGATGCTTTACACCAATATCTGGCTGACTCTGGTGACCGTTGTCATGATTCCGCTGATGATGAAAGCCGGCGGGGCCGTGGCAGGACGGAGCCAGAAATATTTCTCCGCCCAGCAGTCATCCCTTGGAGCCGTCAACGGCTATATCGAGGAGACCATCACCGGACAGAAGGTGGTGAAGGTATTCTGCCACGAGGAGATTGCGGAGGAAGAGTTCCGTCTGTTAAATAAAGATTTGAGGGAGAATCAGATCAAAGCCCAGTTCTTCGGCGGCATTATGGGACCGGTGATGGGCAACTTGAGCCAGGTCAATTATTCCCTGACGGCGGCCATCGGCGGTCTGCTGTGTGTGCTGAGAGGGTTTGATGTGGGCGGTCTCACCGTGTTCTTAAACTTCTCCCGACAGTTCAGCCGTCCGATCAATGAGATTTCCATGCAGATATCCAATGTGTTCTCGGCACTGGCCGGAGCGGAGCGGGTCTTTTCCGTGATGGATGAGGAGCCGGAGCCGGTCAACGACCAGGATGCATTGGTGCTGGACCCCATGGTAGGCGATGTGGTTCTCGATCACGTGACCTTTGGCTATGACCCGGATAAGATAATCCTGAAAGATATCAACTTATACGCAAAGCCGGGACAGAAGATCGCCTTTGTCGGTTCCACCGGAGCCGGCAAGACGACGATCACGAATCTGCTGAACCGCTTTTATGATATCCAGTCAGGGGAGATCACCATTGACGGCGTGAATATCCGCCACATCGAGCGGAACAACCTGCGCCGGAACATCGCCATGGTGCTTCAGGATACCCACCTGTTTACGGGTACCGTAAGGGAGAATATCCGCTACGGCCGTCTGGACGCCACGGATGACGAGGTGATCCAGGCCGCGAAGACGGCTTCCGCCCATTCCTTTATCATGCGTCTGCCACACGGCTATGATACGATGCTGGAAGGAGATGGTTCTAACTTAAGCCAGGGCCAGCGGCAGCTGTTGAATATCGCCAGAGCCGCCATCTCCAAGGCGCCGATCCTGATTCTGGATGAGGCGACCAGTTCCGTGGATACCAGAACGGAGAAGCATATCGAGCGCGGTATGGACCGGCTGATGGCCAACCGGACCACGTTTGTAATTGCCCACCGTTTGTCTACGGTCCGCAATGCCAATGCCATTATGGTGCTGGAGCAGGGCGAGATTATTGAGCGTGGGGATCATGATGAGCTGCTGGCGATGAAGGGCAGATATTATGAACTGTATACGGGGTTGAAGGAATTGGATTAAGATTTGAATGTAGTAGATTTGGAAGAAATTAATAGGAAGGAAATAAGCATGAGAGCGCCATGAAAACCATGGCGCTTTTTTTCCGCGTTTCCCCAGCAATCTCCATTGTATGCAATCCCATACAATGCACAATTTGTCGTTGTTAAGAATTATGAATTATGATATACTGTGAAAGATGGCAAAAATGTGGGGCTACCATGTGCATTTTTGTCAATTAGGTCAACGAAAATGTATAGAAAGAGGGTTAGTTAGATGGGATTGGCTACATTTAAAGGCGGCGTTCATCCATTTGAGGGAAAAGAACTGTCCGCGAGTAAGCCGATTGAGGTTCTGATGCCGAAAGGCGAGCTGGTATATCCGCTCTGTCAGCACATCGGAGCACCTGCCAAGCCCCTGGTGAAAAAAGGCGACCAGGTGTTGGTGGGACAGAAAATCGGTGAAGCCTGCGGGTTTGTGTCGGCAAATGTCATTTGTTCCGTATCGGGAACTGTGAAGGCAGTAGAACCAAGGCGGGCTGCCAATGGAAGCATGGCAGAATCCATCGTTGTGGTAAATGATGGAGAGTACAAGACGGTGGAGGGAATGGGAACGGAAAGAGACTCATCCAGACTGTCCAAACAGGAAATCCGCGATATCGTGAAGGAGGCCGGAATCGTAGGTCTCGGCGGTGCAGGTTTCCCGACTCATGTAAAATTAACACCAAAGGAAGACGACAAAATTGAGTATGTCATCGTCAACGGCGCCGAGTGCGAGCCGTATTTGACATCCGACTACCGGATCATGCTGGAAGAGCCGGAGAAGATCATCGGCGGCCTGAAGGTGATCTTACAGCTGTTTGACAAGGCCCAGGGCGTCATCGGGATCGAGGACAACAAGCCGGAGGCCATCGCAAAACTGACAGAACTTGTGAAAAATGAATCACGGATCAAGGTGGTTCCGTTAAAGACCAAATACCCGCAGGGCGGTGAGCGCACGCTCATCTACGCGGTGACAGGAAGAAAGATCAACTCCACCATGCTGCCGGCTGACGTAGGCTGTATTGTGGACAATGTGGACACGGTATCCGCCATCTATATGGCAGTATGTAAGAATACCCCGCTTCTTCGCCGGATCTTTACCGTGACAGGCGACGCCATTGCCAACCCGGGCAACTACGAGGTTCGCATCGGTACCTGCCAGCAGGAACTGGTGGACGCGGCCGGCGGATTTAAGACAGAGCCGGAGAAGATCATATCCGGCGGCCCGATGATGGGGCAGGCCCTGTTTGATTTATCCGTTCCGGTGACCAAGACTTCCTCCGCGTTAACCTGTATGACAAAGGACGAGGTATCGGCCCAGGAGCCGACTGCCTGTATCCGCTGCGGCAGATGTGCCGAGGTCTGCCCGGGACGCATTATCCCGCAGAAGCTGATGCGGCCGGCCTTAAACGGCGATCTGGAGACCTTTGAGAAATTACATGGCATGGAATGCTGTGAGTGCGGCTGCTGCGCCTTCATCTGTCCGGCCAGAAAACAGCTGACCCAGGCATTCAAAGAAGCAAAACAGGCAGTGAGAGCTGCCAAAAAGAAAGCGTAGGAGGGTGAAGAATGAGTAAATTATTGAACGTATCATCATCACCTCATGTCAGGACTCAGACGACCACACAGGGCATTATGTATGATGTGGCCATCGCCATGATTCCGGCGGCTGCGTATGGTGTATACCAGTTTGGAATAAAAGCATTGTTGATAATCTTAGTCACTGTGGCAGCCTGTATGCTCAGTGAGTATGTGTACCAGAGTCTGATGGGCTTACCTGTGACCATCAGTGACGGCAGCGCCTTAGTGACCGGTTTAATTCTGGCATTAAATATGCCGCCGGAGATTCCGTTGTGGATTCCTTTCCTGGGCGGTGTGTTCGCGATTATTGTAGTAAAACAGGTATTTGGCGGTTTGGGCCAAAACTTCATGAACCCGGCACTGGCAGCCAGATGTTTCCTCCTCATCTCCTTCACCGGAAGAATGTCCACCTTCGTGCTGGACGGCGTAACCGGCGCTACCCCGTTAGCGATGATGAGAGCAGGACAGCGGGTAGATACCGCAGCCATGTTCATCGGAAAGATCCCGGGAACCATCGGCGAGGTGTCCACCATCGCACTGTTAATCGGAGCCGCTTATCTTTTAATTAAGAAAGTAATCTCCATCCGCATCCCGGGTACATACATCCTGACCTTCGCCATTTTCATGTTTCTCTTTGGCGGTATGGACGGCGGTTATGTGCTGGCCCAGGTGTGCGGCGGCGGTCTGATCTTCGGCGCCTTCTTCATGGCGACCGATTATGTGACCAGCCCGATCACGGTCAAAGGACAGATTGTGTTCGGTATTCTCCTTGGTATTTTAACCGGCGTGTTCCGTCTCTGGGGCGGTTCCCCGGAAGGCGTATCCTACGCCATCATTTTCTGCAACATCCTTGTTCCACTGATTGAGAAGGTGACCATGCCTGTGGCATTCGGTTTCGGAAAGGGGGGCAAATAATATGAAAAAAGGCGGATTTATGAAAGACGCGCTGATCTTATTTGCAATTACTCTGATTTCCGGTGTATGTCTCGGCGGCGTGTACGAGATCACCAAGCTCCCGATCCAGGAGAGCAAGATGAAGGCTGATTTAGCGACCTACCAGGAAGTATATCCTGACGCGGTGGAATTCAAGTTTGACCAGGCCTTACAGGACGCGGCGGAAGCGGCTCCTGAAAGCTTTGCGTCAGCCGGTTTGAACATCGGCAGCGTGGAGGTTCCCGTGGCCTTAAATGCCGTAGATGCATCCGGAAATGTGGTCGGCCACATTTTTACCGGTCTTTCCAAGGACGGTTACGGCGGCAACATCAAAGTATCGGTCGGCGTGACCAATGAGGGCGAGATTACCGGCATCGGATTTATCGAGATCAACGAGACCCCGGGCCTTGGTATGAACGCCACCAACGACGATTTCAAAAACCAGTTTAAGGGCAAGACGGCAGAAAGCTTAAATCTGGTAAAAGGCGGCGGAGCCGGGGACGACGGCATCGATGCCTTGAGCGGCGCGACGATCACATCAGCAGCAGTCACGAATGCGGTTAACGGAGTTCTCTACTTCGCTCACAACTGCATTCCACAATAGGAGGTGGGAAACGATGAATAAATATACCGAGCGTGTAACCAACGGTATTCTCAAAGAGAACCCTACCTTCGTCCTGATGTTAGGAATGTGTCCGACTCTGGCGGTAACTACTTCCGCCATAAACGGCTTAGGTATGGGACTCAGTACAACCGTAGTACTGATTATGTCTAACTTAATTATCTCCGCATTGCGAAAAATTATCCCGGACAGAGTTCGAATTCCGGCATTTATCGTAATCGTGGCATCCCTGGTGACAGTGGTTCAGCTGTTGATCCAGGCGTATATTCCGTTCCTGTATGATGCACTGGGAATCTACATTCCGTTGATTGTGGTTAACTGTATCATCCTGGGACGTGCAGAGTCCTACGCTTCCAAATTCGGACCTGCACTATCCGCATTTGACGGTATTGGTATGGGAATTGGCTTTTCCATCGCCCTGACTGCCATCGGTGCGGTCCGCGAGCTGATCGGCGCCGGGTCCATCTTCGGAATCGGCATTATGCCGGCCAACTATGAAGCGGTATCCATCTTCGTGCTGGCTCCAGGTGCATTCTTTGTTCTGGCTGTTTTGACCGCGCTTCAGAACAAGTTTAAAGCGCCGTCAGCCACCAACGGCTCCGTACGGACCAGCAGGCTGGCCTGCGGCGGCGACTGTATGAACTGTTCCGGTTCCTCCTGTATGTCCAACCATGACATCTTGGAGACCAGAAAGAGACAGGCGCTGGAGGAAGCTCTGGAAGACAAAAAAGCAGACGTGGCAAAGGCACAGGCGGAGCTTGATGCGGCTACGGCGAAGAAAGATTAGGAGGGTGGATAGATGAAAGAATTATTATTAATTGCCATTGGCTCTGCCCTGGTTAACAACGTAGTTCTCAGCCAGTTCTTAGGACTCTGCCCGTTCCTGGGAGTGTCCAAGAAGGTGGAGACCTCCGCCGGCATGGGAGCGGCCGTCATCTTTGTCATTACCATCGCATCTGCGGTGACCAGTTTGATTTATGACCATATTCTGAGCAAGGACGGCATTCTGGGCATTGATCTGACCTTTTTGCAGACCATCGTGTTTATCCTGGTGATCGCGGCCCTGGTTCAGTTTGTGGAGATGTTCTTAAAGAAATCCATGCCGGCCCTCTATGAGGCGCTTGGCGTGTACCTGCCGCTGATCACCACCAACTGTGCGGTGCTCGGTGTGGCGTTAACCAACGTACAGAAGGAATACGGATTTGTAACCAGCGTTGTCAATGGATTCGGTACCGCAGTGGGCTTTACCATCGCCATCATTATGCTTGCCGGTATCCGGGAGCGGATTGAAGGCAACGACGTGCCATACAATTTCCAGGGATCACCCATCGTGCTGATCACCTCGGGACTGATGGCCATAGCATTTTTCGGATTTTCCGGATTAATATAAGGGAGGAGACGAAGGATGAGTATAATAGGAGTTATCATGGCAGCTGTTGTAGTGGGTGCGGTTGGGTTGCTGATCGGCGTACTTCTTGGCATTGCCAGTGAGAAGTTTAAGGTTGAGGTGGACGAGAGAGAGATTCTGGTCCGCAACGAACTGCCGGGCAACAACTGCGGCGGCTGTGGCTACCCGGGCTGTGACGGTCTTGCAAAGGCTATCGCCGAGGGCAATGCAGATGTAGGTGCCTGCCCCGTAGGCGGCTCTCCGGTGGCAGATAAAATTGCCGCCATCATGGGAGTCTCTGCCGGTGGTTCCGAGAAGAAAGTCGCTTTTGTCAAATGTAAAGGTACCTGCGACAAGACAAAGGTACAGTACAACTACTACGGTCTGGACGACTGCAAGAAGATCTCCGTCGTTCCGGGCGCCGGCGAGAAAGCCTGTGTTTACGGATGTATGGGTTACGGCTCCTGCGTGAAGGCCTGCGCCTTCGATGCCATCCACGTGGTAGACGGCGTGGCCGTAGTCGATAAGGAGAAATGCGTTGCCTGCGGCAAATGCGTTGCTTCCTGTCCTAACGGACTGATCGAGCTGGTTCCTTACAAAGCAGAGCATTTAGTGCAGTGTAATTCTCACGACAAGGGCAAAGATGTCAAGGCCAAATGTGAGGCCGGCTGCATCGGCTGTACCCTGTGCACCAAGCAGTGCGAGTTTGATGCCATTCACATGGATAATAACGTGGCAGTGATTGATTATGAGAAATGCACCAACTGCGGCAAATGTGCCGAGAAGTGCCCGGTGAAAGTGATTGTGTAGGATTGAAATTTGAATGAAAATGAGACAGGGATACCTGGGTTGCATGTTTTTGGCAGCCCAGGTATTTGTTTATGTTGAAGAAGGGCTTTTTATGGATACTGCTTACAATTTACTCATCTCTTGCCGCAGTAATGGCTTGAACTGAGTTGCTAAAGCGTGGGCAAATTCATCTGGTTTTGACACGTTGTTAAGATTGATGTCTCCCATGGAGATGTTGATATCCGGTGTCTTTGACGAGATCTCCGGCAACCGGCTGCTCAGATGAAGATTCGGAGCATGGTTAACGCTTAAAATCGATTGGATATTTCCGTCAAAAATCTTTTGCTGTTCTTCCGTCATCACCCATTCATTTTTCAGCAGTTTTCCATAGATCTCATTATCGGAAAGATTCTTGGAGGAAAGAAGACCGATATATCGGCTTGGGGCATCCTGTGCGCCTACCAGTCCGCCGGTATGATATTCCAAAATTTCTTTTCCGCCGGCAATGGCTTCCGCCAATGCCTCCGCCGTGTGACCGGGGCCGTCTGAAACATATTGATTATCGTTGATATTTGGTCCGCTAGAATTGCCGAAGCTTTCATTTCGGCTGCTGGAATAATGCTTACCGACCGCTTCCGCAACTTTGGCAGCTTCTTCTGCCAGCTTTTGCAGTGCGGCAATCTGGTCCTTGATATTCTGCTGCATTTCCTCCCAGGAGGACGTATACTGGGCCATGGCATCGGCATTGGCTTTTACGATTGTCATGTAATCGGAAAACTGATCGACGGAAGTATTGGCGCTTGTCTGCATCTTCTGAAGCAGGGATTCCAGACTTTCCGTTCTTTCGAGACCTAACAGGGCGTTTAACTGTTCCAGGCCGGAATAGCCGTTCTTCATCTGCTCCGATAACTCACGGACTCCCGCCATGGCCTGCTCGTAGGAGATGGAACCCTCCTGATACCTGGTGGCAAACTGGTTCATCATCTCGGCGATGCGTTCGTTTGAAGCTGTCTGTTCTTCCAGCTGGGTTTTCTGGCTGGTGGTATTGTCGTAGAGTCCTTGGAACAGCTTGTAGATCGCATCATCATTGCCGGAGAGGATTTTATCCGGCCACCCTTCTCCAAGAACCGCATCGGCTTTTGTGAGGTCGGCAGCCTGTTTGATTTCATCGACGATGGAGGACCATTTGTCTTTGATATCATTTAATTTCTCGATCTGGGAGTCATAGCCTTCCAGCAAGTTGTCGCGTTCTTCTTCCAGTGAGGAAATCTGGTCTCCAAGATCTTTGACCAGTTTGTTGTACTGCGCGTCTGCAAGTCCCTTGCTGGCATCCCGGATGGCGTCAGCGTCGGCTTCATATACGAGTTCACCGTTACGGATCACCTGGCTGGTTTTCTGGTTTCTGGCCCGATCGAGATCATATTGACGCTGTTCTAAATCCAGCTGCGTCTGGCGTTCCTCATTCTGCTTCTGGAGCAAATCCAGTTCCTCCTGGAGCGGGTCAATCTTGCTCTGATACGTTTCCTCCGTTGCCGATTTCAAATCTTCCAGTGATTCCACCTGCTTGTCGATGGTGCCCGTGACAGCGGAGAGAGTGGAATCATAGTCACTCAAAAGATCATCCAGTGCACCGGCGGCGAGATTCAGAGTATCATTGTACTTGCTCATCTCGTCAATGGGGATTTGAAGCACGGCGGCATTCCACTCCTTTTGAGACTGGATGAGACCGCTTATGGTATTGTCAATATCCTGAAGTTCCTGGGAAACGTCATTAAATTTCTCACTCCCGTACTGATACTGGTCCAGCAGCTCCTTCAATTTTTCCTGCTGTTCCAACAGACTCTTGATTTCCTCCCGGGAAATGTCAAAGAGCTGCTGAAGCTGATCCGCGGTAGGCTGAATCCCCATCGCCGCCTGCTCGTCCAGGAAATTCTGCAGGTCCTGTTTGATGCCCGCGAGCATATTCCAATATTTCTGAATCCGCTCAATGGGAAGCCGCATGATTTTCTCGTTCCATTCCTGCTGCTGAATTTTGCAGTCGATGATGGCGCTTTCACAGCTGGCAATGGAAGATTTGATTGAATAATATTCCGGTCCGAATTCATCAACGGTTGACAATTGATCATGAAGAGCATCTATTTGTTTATCATATAATTCAAGCTGATCTCTGGATAGGGCGATAAGCTGCTGATAATCAGACTCCGTTATTTCGTGGCCGGCAGCTTGTTTGAAATCAAGTTTTGATTGGGCCTGTGAAATGGCAGAGGATACCTCCTCAACATAAGATTCCACTTCGGCAACGCGTTTTGCAAACTCTTCGTGGACATGATTGGTGTGATCCTTGACAGCATTGGCATAATCATCCTCTGCTTTTTTCATATTATCGTATGCGTTGATGGCGTCGTCCAGCAACTCTGCTTGTTCAGAACTGAAAGAATCTTTTGAGCCTTCTAAAGAGGTATCACCATATTGGATTTTAGAGATCAGCTTGTTACCATTGGCTTCTCCGAATGCTTCCATCATCTTTTGACTGATATCATCCCACCGGTCAGTGTAAACAGATTGTGCGGATGAAGTGATCTCTACTAACTGATGATCAAGAGAAATCAATTCCTGAAGCGAAGAAATTTGGTCATGATAAGATAAGGTTTCGTTGTCCAGCAATTCCTGGCTTTTGCTGCGTTTTTTATTGATGGCACTGACCGCCCGTTCCATCCAATCGTACTCTTTTTTACTTGGTTCCTTTGAATCAGCATAGGAACTGTGAGAAGATGGGGAAGTTATATCAGGTAAGTCAATCGTAATGTTTGCAGCTTCTTTTAGCGCGGCAAAAACTTTGTTACGTTCACTGACTTGTTTATGTACCGCGTTATAGGCTTTTTGCTGTTCCTGAGACATGTTTGTTCCTTGTGAGGAACCGTGAAAATGTTCATCTCCGGTAACGGAAGCCATTCCTGTTTCCTGATCGTAGACCACTCCATAATACTTGGACCACGCACCCGACAGATTTTGGATCAGCGCCTGATCAATAGCTGCTTTTGCCTGCGCCAGCGTTTTCCAATTATCAATATCCAGACCATATGCAGCAGCCAAATCGGTAAATAATGCCTGGTGTTCCGATTTCACTTTAGTAAAGAACTCAGAATTATCGGAAAGCTTGAACAACATGGCGCTTCTGTAAGCATCGGCGTCGGCAAAGTAAGTATTTTCCAAAAGAGATAATAAATCCGAGGCAGTCATCAGCCCCAAATTGTAATTGGTCATTGCCTGGGTTAGTTCCGGATATTGGCTGATTATGGAATTAAGAGTTTCCTGACTGACCGTATCGGTAGCTGCAATTTCTGATTTGACTTTTTGTAAGATACGATAAGAGGATTGGATATCTCTGATTAAGTCGGTTGGAAGATGAAAGTTTTCCGAAAATTCTCCCATGGCTTTTAAGGTGTCATCAGCACTGATTCCAAGGTCTTTCATCACATAGGATAATTCCTGATAATCATCGATTGTGGATTCGTTGATTTCACCATTGCGATACTTGGTGATTAATTCATCCTGACGATTTTCGGATACGAAAGACAGAGCATTGGATAAAGTGACAGAAACGGGAATTGCAGATTTTTTTCGCTGTTCCAGTTCTTTATCAAAATCTTCAAAACTCCATCCAGCGGTTTCTGTATCGTTCATGATGGAATATAGAAGAGTAATATCCTCATCGTTGAATTGATGAATCCATTCCTTATATTGTGCCTCTGCCTGATTGAAGTCAGTTTCATCAGAACCAATAGAGGGACCTACAAACTGATTGTACAGATTGTTTTTAGCACTATTGATTAGTTGGGTGCCATCTTCTTGCACATCTGATGCAGCGAGTAGTTCATCCTTGTAAGTTTTGACGATTGAAATTAAGTTATTTAAGGTAAATCCATTTTCTTTTAGATAGGCGTCTATACCGGAAAAGTTTTGTGATAATTTGTCTGTTGTCAGTTCCCCGGCTTCGGCAAATTCAACCAATTTCTTTTTATCCAGCTGCAGGGTATTGTCATTGATGAAATGAAAAGCCGCTTTCTCATTGGCATAAAGAGTTTCATTAATGAGCTGTAACTTATGATTGGCATCATCTAACTCGGAACTGGATTCACCAGTTGCAGATAGTTCGGCAGTGAACGACTGTAATTCCTCTCGGCTTTTATATATGGTTTCGCTCACCGCTGTTAATTTTTCATCCAGCTTTTCAACCGATTTTGTATCGCCTGCCTGAAATGCTTTTTTCTTTTCTTCAGTATAGTATTCATATTTGGCAATATTAGCGGCTAAGGTTTGAGACTCAGTCTGTAACTGCTGTGCTTCGATACCGGGGGCATAGGATGTTGGAGTAACGTTGGTACTGCCTGTCAAATAAGTATTTACAGGAGGTTGATTGCCTGCTTTTTCCGTTAATGCATCTTTATATTGGTCGATGGAAGTTCTGGATAGTTGTTGATGTGCGTAATCACGGTTGTATTTTTTCTTGGAAGCAGCCACTAAATCCTGATTTTCTTTTTCCTGTTGTTTGGTTAAATACATTTGCCGAATACGCAGTTCCTCATTTTGATTTCTGAGAGCTTCCAGATCTGCTTTGTCAACGATGGAAAGACTACCGTTCTTTTCTAATGTTTCCAGTTCTTTTATTTTACTGACAATTGTGTCTTTCTCAGTTGATAAGGAAGATAACAATGTTTCTGTTTCGGATAACTTTTCTCTGGCATTGTCAACTGCCGTGTCAATCGACTTATTATAAGCATAAATGCTGGCAGTTACAGATGCGAGTGCCCCGACAGCCAGGGTGGCCCAGCCAGCGGGAGTGGCTGCCAGCCATGCAGCGGTTGCGGTAACCTGTTCCCAGATGAGCATGGTTGCAGCTTTAAGGGAGGTCATCCATTTGGACATGACCGGGGTAGAAGATTGCTTATTCTTTATGATATTGGAATCAAGTAAATTTTGCTTCTCACTAGCTTCGTTTATACTTTTAATTGCTAGAGATTGTTGTATTTTTGCTTTGCTTAATCCCTGAGTTGAGAGTAGGAGTTCTGCTTGGGCAGAATCCAAACCTTTGATTACTTTGGCGTATTCCTTGATTTGTGATAAATCAGAATTGCCGTTGGAGATGGTTTGGATTTCGGATAATTTGGATTGTAATTCATCAATAGTTAGTGTTCCTATTAAATTATTAATTTGGCTAGCCGTTAATCCATCATAGTTAAAATTGACTTTTTGTAATTTGCTTAAATTTCTTTGCAGTGCATCGAGTTCATTTCTAAAATTTGAAATTTTCTGTAATGAGATTGAATAGTTGTTTAGTAATTGTTATAATTTAGTTATATGGAGGTGATTAAGTTTGTCTAGAAAAAATTGTATTTTAGAAGGTAAGTATAAAGGGATAAAAATAACAAAAGATATTGTGTTAAGAATATCTAATGATATAGAACCTGAAGGATACCCATTATCTAAATATTCAATATCTTCTTACGAAGTAATTAATGAAGCAACAGTATCGCAATTTTCAGGATGGAAAGCTCTTATGGGAATCTCGGCACTTGGCAGTCTTGGTATGGCACTTGGTATAGACGGCGAAAATGATAAAGAATACCTTATTTCTATTGAATGGAAACTTGGAGGAAAATCGCTAATACTTCTTGAATATGATTATTACAAAACTTTTATTCAGGCAATGTTTTAGACTATTCAATCTCATCCTATACTACTTCCCGAAGTTCCCTTCTTGCTGGTCTGGTTACCAGCGAGCATAGGCTATCGCAGCAGATCTCCCTGCTTCGATAGAATTTGGACTGTCTCTCTGAATCTTATCGCTAAGACCCTGTGCCTTACAGTCTCTGCGCCTTCACCCTCGTTCAACGTAGGAGGGCAGTAGTTCCAATACTGCCCTGAGTGCCTTACATTCACTCAGCTTGGTTTCGGATGTCTCATCTTGTTTTGCTGCTTTTTATCTATCATCAGCAAAACCGGCTGGTTAGCGTTATTGGTTAGCATACAGCTGCATATTCGTTTTTTCTGTCTTTCGACCCCGTCATACCCTGTCTCCAGTGATATTGTGGTGAATATGAATAAGAGAGTTCCCGGTGTCATACTTGGCTTCCACCGTTCAGACTTTGGCACGTTTTATAAATTGCAATATGGAGTCACCCCCATAAAGGACAAAATCGTTTTTTAGACTTATCGAATTTAAATAGTGTTTGTTTCAATGTTTCAAATGCAGCCGCTTTTCTGGCAATATCATCCAGAGTATCTCCGATCTCCTTCAATTTGCTGGTATCATCAACGTCCACATTAATTTTGAAGTGCTTCTTTAACAGTTGTTTTTGGATTTCATTCAAGCTGCTTTCATTAATTACGGCATCCAGTAATATTTTTTCATGTTCCATTTACGACTCCTTTCAGATTAAATTTTGGCAGATTACTTATTCCCCGCCTGTTCCTTCTGCTCTGTGAGCAGGGATGCGATTGCTTGGTAGAAGGCCAGTTTGACCTTGTTTTCGTAGTACGTTCTCTTAATCCATGTAATCATAGTGATTGTCCTTTCTTTGATTTATTTATGTTGGTTCCCTTTATGTGATTATCTTTTTTAGAAACACAGATGGTAGATATCGTGAGAATCCTTATTTTATGCGGCTTTCAAGAAATTCAAACAAAAATGTCTGTCCCCCCGAGCCAGTAGATTTGTTATTGAATGAGGGATTTATGGACCATCAGAATCTTTCCGCACACAGCCGTCTGGAAAGAGGATACACAAAAAAATATCCGCAGTGCAACTCCCGTTTCAGGAGAAGTACTGCGGAATTTTACTTTATTTCCAACTCAAATACAACCCAGCAATCACGTCCTCAATCGGCGCTTTTCGAATCTCCACATCAATCACATCCGGATAGCGGGAGAGGATGCCCAGAATCTCATGTATGCCGGTCTCTTCTTTATTGAAGTCGTAGTCGTAGACCGTCCCCTGGCTGCACCGCAGGCGAAGCCCTGGGAGTTCCCGGCCTTCGCCTTGGAAGGTGACGCTTAAGCGTCCGGAGCCGCCTGTGGCGGCCCGGAGCTCTTCAAAACTCCCGTCAAACTCGATCTTCCCCTTATCCAGAAGAATAATCCGTTTCGCCATCTCCTCCAAATCATCCATATCATGGCTGGTGACAATGATTGTTGTTCCGGCTTCTTCGTTCAGTTTTTTCAGAAACCGGATCATCTGCTGTTTCGCCAGCACATCCAGTCCCAGCGTCGGTTCATCCAGGAAGATCACGGAAGGGCTGTGGAGGAGCAGCATGCCGATATCCGCCCGCATCCTTTGTCCAAGACTTAATTCCCGGGCAAAGGTGTGGAGGAGGTCATCTAAGTCCAACAACTCCGTCACAATGGCAAGATTTTTCTCATAAACCGAATCCGGGATGTTCCAGACCTGCTTCTTCCACTCAAAGCTGGTGATAACCGGATGATCCCACCAAAGCTCGGTCCTTTGGCCGAACAGCACGCCGATCTGCTTCATCAACGGTATCCGGTCAACGGCCGGATTCATCCCGAGAACCGATATCGTTCCGTCCGTCGGCTGAAGGATGCCTGACAGCAGCTTGATGGTAGTGCTTTTCCCGGCTCCGTTGGACCCGGCGTAGGCCACGAATTCCCCTGGCCGTACCGTCAGGTTTAAGCGGTCAAGCGCCAGAATCTCCCGTTTCTCCGGGTGGATTAAATTTCGGATGATATCGCGGGCTTTGCCGCTTCTCATCCATTGACTGTAACATTTTGTGACATTATCGATGGCCAAAGCCGGAATATCTTGGGGAACCATTTGTTTCATAGTGAACCATTCCTTTCTTAAACAAGACGACAGTTAAGGTAATCAGAAGTAATGCAATGCATGGCGCAGCCATAAGGGAGAGCGCCCCTGCCTCCAGCCCATATCCGTACTGCAGCAAAGCTCTGCTGGGAAACCACGCCCCCATGCCCACCGGCACGGCAGTACAAAAGAGCAGCTTCACTCTCTCCCCGAGTCCGCCAAGGGGGTAAGTTTTCACCGAGAATAAATCAAGCCCCGACTGGGCGATCTCCTCCGCGGCCGCCGGCGCGTAAAATGCCAGACAGGAGATCAGATACATAACCGCCACAATCATCAGACAGGAAGCCAGCGCGTTGATCGCCAGCAGCAGCAAAAAAACAGGCGATACCGCCATCTGCAGCCGTCCTAACGCAAACCCGGTGAGAATCATGCCGCACAATAAAGTTGAGTTCGCCGACACCGGAGAAAATCCCTGGCACAGCAGGTGCATCCAGACCGGAACCGGCTGGATCACCACGTGGTCCAGCTGCCCCCGCCCGATGATCCGGCTGATCATGGAGGTATTATTTCCCATAAAAAACATCATGTAAATGCCATCCACCAGCGTGGAATATCCCAGCATAAACAGCACCTCCGCCTCCGTCATCCCGCCAAAACCGCCAAACCTCACGGACAGTAAAAAGATACCTGCCATGGAGCAGAAGAGGCAGATGAGATCCGTACTCATATAGAGCAGGCAGTATTTCGTATCCCGTAAAAACCACAAAAGATCCATTTTTCCATAAAGCTTAAAAAGCCGAAGCAAGGTCTTCCCCTGACTAAAATAGTTATCCACCGAACGACACCATCCTTTCCTCACTTTTGTGAAACACCCAAAGGGCCAGAATCCACAGCGCCACACTCCAGAACACCTGAAGTCCGATCAGCAGAAACGGCTCCTTTGCCATCCCAATATAAATGGACAGCGGCGCGTGAGTGATAGACCCGAACGGCGTCAGCGCGAACAGTTTCCCCAAATTCCAGGGAAAGAGAGCAAAGGGAATCAGTTCCCCGGAGAGCAGTGCAAAGATGGACTCTCTCAGATGGACGACAGCAAAACACCCGTTCTTCAGCCGGATGGCAAATGACGCAAACAGCAGATCCAGGGCAAACCCGATGGAGACGGAGAATGCCAGACTCACCAGAGCCAGAACCCCGGACCTTACATCCGCCGGAAACGCCCGGATGCCCAGCAGCGGGGCGGCCAGCCACAGCGGCAGCCCGTAGAACAAGAACACCGGAATCCACCATTTTCCAATCGTTTCCACAATAAAACTGACAATCACCGGAAGCGGTCTTACATACCTTCCAATGACAGAACCCTCCCACAGCGCCGAGGTGGCGGGAGAGACAATATTTAACTGCTGGTGCAGCACGGAGGACATCAGGGTGTAGGTGAGAAGGGCAGACAGCGTCATTCCCCCCAGATCAGCCCCTTCCCTGGCCAGCGCTTTCCAGATACAGACCAGCATCACAAATTGAAGCAGCCGTACCAGGTATTCGCCGGCGACACATAAAATACCGCCGTCAAACAGCTGTTTGGTACACATAAAGCAGGTAGCGTAACAGGCACGAAACTTGTGCCTGAAAGACAGAATTGTATTTCTCATAGATATCCCTCTCTTTTTATACCGGAGTCGAAACTTCTGCAAAAAACAGCAGGAGCGCTCCCGCATTTTCTGAAAAATGGGCATAAAAATGCCCGGCAGACAACTTGCGCATCTCCGGGTAGAAAGGTCATTTAAGAACAAAGAGGAATCTTGGATTCCCTAAGCAGAAAGGACCGGAGTCTGAGGAACGATGCGGCAAATGTCATACATGTTTGTGTGAAATGCACCCTGCCCGTCAGTGGATAAAATGCGGGATGCCTTGCGGGCATAAAAATGGGCGCACTGATACAGGGAAAGGCCCAAAATACCGTTTTGAACAGCCACTTCGCCAATATTCACCCATAAAACACTGCTTTTTAATGAAAATTTCTGCATGGTTCCTCACCTCCTTCACAATGAATATTTCTCTAAAATTATCATACTACCGGCCGGATGTCAATGATTTTTACTATTTCTCCTCACCGACGACCTTGGCAATCATTAAATTGGGCAGACAGACGATCATCTCGCCGCTTTTGTGAATCTTTCCCTGGTGGATACAGACCTTGTCCGGACAGGAGGCGTCATCGATATAGACTTCCCCGTCCTGAATCACCAGATGGTTGGTGCCGCCGTTGTAGCCCTCAATGGTAATCTCGGTGTCCTTACTCAAATCCAGGCGCTCCACCACGCTGCCATCCACGCTGACCTCCACCGTCACCGCCGGTTTCCGGTGCATGACCAGATTGCCGATATAAAATCCCCCCGCGATGACCAGAATCCCGATCACCAGAAGTAAATCCCGTTTTTTCTTATTATTTTTCATATCACAACTCCTTTGAAAATTGAAAAGCGTTCTTAGTATATCATAATTTCGTCAAAAACCAACACCTAAAAATAATTTAGGCGACCTAAAAGAAATTGTATATCTTGTATGGGAAACAAGAATCTGAAGAAAAAAGATTAGATGTTTTGTGAATTGTCACAGACCGCTTCCCTGTATATAATAGGTTAAGAGTAAGAAAGAGAGGTGTAGACTATGGCAGTCATCGCATATATTTTAGTATTTTCCTTATTGGCAATTGAATCCTATCCGATTGTGAAAGCGGGATTAAAAAAATAGTAACAAGAAAGATCCGGTGTCTTCCCTCGCAGCATAGAAGACACCGGATCTTTATCATATTACGGGAAAATCCGTCCTTTCTGAATTTGATAATACACAAACCCCACAGCGTCCGCCAGAAACCAGCCGATAGGCACGGACCACCAGATTCCCGCCACCCCGAAGGCTGGAACGGCGGAGAGGGCATAGGCCAGCGCCACACGGGTTCCCAGAGAAATGACGGTGAGAACCACCGACATGCCCGGTTTCCCAATGGCCCGGTAGAAGCCGTATAACAGAAACAGGCAGCCGATGCCGCAGTAAAAAGCTCCTTCGATATGCAGATAGCGGACGCCCTCCGCCAGAATGGCAGTTTCCTGCGGATTGACAAACAGCAGCATCAATTGGCGCGCGAAGATCCAGATCAGGGCCGACACGGCGAGGCAGAAGAGGCAGGAAGCCAGGATGGCGCCCTTTAATCCCTCCCGGATACGCTCTTTTTCCCCTGCCCCATAATTCTGGGCGATAAAGGAGGAGAAGGCATTGCCAAAGTCCTGTACCGGCATGTAGGCGAAGGAATCGATCTTTACAGCCACGGCGAAAGCTGCCATCACCGTCGTGCCGAAGCTGTTGACCAGCCCCTGCACCATCAGAATGCCAAGATTCATGACAGACTGCTGGACACAGGTCAGCAGGGAGAATCCGGCGATCTCTTTTAAACAGGAGAGCCGCACCCGGCAATGCTTTTGCTGCACCCGCAGCGCCGGACACCGAAACCAGGTGTAAACCGCGATTCCGATGCCGGAGACATACTGGGCGATCACCGTAGCTTCTGCCGCGCCTGCCACGCCCCGGTGCAGTCCCAGCACAAACCATAGATCCAGCACGATATTGAGCACAGCCGAAACCGCCAGAAACAGCAGCGGTATCACCGAATTTCCCACCGCCCGCAGAAGGCAGGCAAAATAATTGTAGAGAAATACCGCCGTAATCCCGCAGAAAATCACGAGAAGATACTCCCGCATCATTCCCTGAATCTCAGACGGAACCTTCAAAAATCCCAGAATCCAATCCACACTCACAAACGCCAGCACATTCAATACCACATTGCAGACCGCGATCAGCAGAAAAGAGGAGACCATACTTTCCTTCAGGCCGTCAAAATCTTTGCGCCCAAAGCGGATGGAGAAGACCGCACTGCTGCCCATACACAGTCCCAGCAGAATAGATGTTAAAAATGTCATAAGCGTGAAAGACGACCCCACCGCCGCCAGCGCGCCGGCTCCCAAAAAACGGCCCACAATCAGTGTGTCCGCCACGTTGTAGCACTGCTGTAACAGGTTGCCTAAAATCATAGGCACGGCAAACAGCAGCATGGTCTTCATCACCGGTCCTTTTGTCAAATCTCCTTTTATCATCACAGAAACCTTCCCGTCGCTCATTTGAATTTGTTCCTATTATATCGGCAGAGAAACCGCCTGTCAATGAAGGGGTTCCCGCCTGCGGTCCCGCCGCTTAAGGACAGGCATTATTTGGAGAAAGTAATTTTGTCTAAAGTGATTGATGTAACGCTAAGATTGTGATAAAATAAACGACAGTGACCAATGAATTTTATATTAGGAGGAGTATTTGATTATGACACAGAAGCAAAAAGGATATGCGGGATTGGGAGCGATGGTAGTGCTGGCAGGCGTTACAATCTTTGGTTCTACTCCACTTTACAATGCAATTGAAACTATGGCGGCGAAGAGTATATCCTATACACCGGGTTCTTATACAGGAAGCGCGGACGGTTTTGGCGGAAAGGTAACTGCCACCGTGACGGTTTCCGACAAAGGAATTGACGCGATTGTGCTGGCGGGAAATGACGAGACACCGGAGCTTGGAGGGGTGGCCCTTGAGAAGCTGACGCCACTGTTCGTGGAAGCACAGTCCTCCCAGGTAGATGCCATATCCGGCTGTACCATCACCAGCAACGCGGCGATGAACGCTGTTCAGAACGCGCTGGACCAGGCTTCCGGCAAGATTGACGTCGTACTGGTGGAAGAGACGGAAGCGCCGAAGGAAACCGAGGCTGAAACTGAGAAAGAAACCGAGGCGCCAAAGGCGGAAGAGACCAGAACCTTCCAGGCAGGCACCTATACAGGAACGGCCAAGGGCTATGGCGGCGATGTGACGGCTACGGTAGTGATTACCGACGGCAAGATCGAGTCCGTAGAGTTGGTTGGCAATGATGAGACAGAAGAACTGGGCGGAGCAGCATTAAAGAAGCTGTCCAAAAAGTTTGTAGAGGCACAGACCTCCACTGTGGACGCTATTTCCGGCTGTACGATCACCAGCGACGCGGCTGTGGCAGCCGTAGAGCAGGCACTGGAGCAGGCCGCAGGCGGAGCTGCTGAAGCTGGTTCCGATTCCGTGCAGGCAGTCAGCTACGTGGCAGGAACCTACACAGGAACAGCCAAAGGCTTTGGCGGTGATGTGAATGCGACGGTTGTGATTACCGACAGCGGCATTGAGTCCGTAGAGCTGGTTGGCAATGACGAGACGGAAGAACTGGGCGGAGTGGCCTTAGAGAAGTTATCCAAAAAATTTGTGGAAGCACAGTCCGCTGAAGTGGATGCCATATCCGGCTGTACCATCACCAGCGACGCGGCTAAAGCAGCAGTTTCCCAGGCATTAGAGCAGGCGGTATCCGATGCGCCGGCAGCAGAGGCAGCGGCTGAGGGCGGAAGCTACAAGGCAGGAACCTACACAGGGACGGCCAAGGGCTTTGGCGGGGAAGTATCCGCCACGGTTGTGGTAACCGACAGCGGAATCGAGTCCGTAGAGCTGGTTGGCAACGACGAGACCGAGGAACTGGGCGGAGTGGCCTTAGAGAAATTATCCAAGAAGTTTGTGGAAGCACAATCACCTGAGGTTGATGCCATTTCCGGTTGTACCATCACCAGCGATGCTGCCATTGAAGCGGTAAAGCAGGCGCTTGACCAGGCAAAATAATTCAGAACTCACAGGGAAAGCGGACAGGCAGAATCTCATATCTGCCTGTCCTTTTTATGGAAGCCGGAGTCCTGTGGTGAGAGGGGCGGCCTTCGGGAGGTACCGCGGCGGTTTTCATGACAGCAAGAGACAGAAGTGACTAGATAGATTGGAGTACAGAAACATGAAATCAAAGAAAAGGGCAGTTTGGGTGGCACAGTATGGGATGCTGATCGCTCTGGCATTTATCTTCAGCTACTTAGAAGCAATCATCCCGGTTCCCATCCCGGTGCCCGGCGTGAAGCTGGGGCTGGCGAATCTGGTGACCATTGTGGGACTCTACACCGTGGGTGTGAAGGGGACCGCCGTGGTATCCCTGATCCGCATCGTGCTGGTGGGACTCACCTTCGGCAATCTGTTCAGCATGGTATACAGTCTGGCAGGCGGTTCTTTAAGCCTTCTGCTGATGATTCTGTGCAAGAAGAACAACTGGTTCAGCCAGATCGGTGTCAGCATCATCGGTGGCATCGGCCACAATGTGGGCCAGCTTTTGATCGCATCCTTCGTAGTACAGACCACAGGAGTCTTTTACTACCTTCCGGCCCTCCTGGTTGCCGGCGTGATCGCGGGAGCCGTAATCGGCCTGCTAGGCGGTATGGTGACAGAGCGGATTCAGGGAATTGTTAAAAAATTATAAAAGAAAAAATATGGGAGGTTTCATCATGGTATATGAAGCAATCGGACAATTGGTACAGTATGGATTAAACACAGGACTCATCACAGAGGAAGACAAAATTTATGCTGTCAATCAGATTTTAGACGTGCTGAAGATGGATGAATATGAGGAAATGCAGACGGCAGGCGGAGAGATTGACCTGGAAGCGGTGCTGAAGACCTTGATGGACTATGCCCATGAAACCGGCGTTCTGCCGGAGGACAGCGTGGTGTACCGGGATCTGTTTGACACCCGCCTGATGAACTGTTTGATGCCCCGCCCCAGCGAGGTAATCGAAAAATTCTGGAAGCACTACGAGAATTCTTCGGAGGAGGCCACCGACTTCTTTTACAAGCTGAGCCAGGATTCCGACTATATCCGGAGATACCGCATCTGCAAGGACATGAAGTGGGTGACAGAGACCAAGTACGGCCCCCTGGACATTACCGTGAATTTATCAAAGCCGGAGAAGGACCCGAAGGCGATCGCGGCGGCCAAGTTAGCCAAGCAGAGCGGCTATCCCAAGTGCCTGCTGTGCATGGAAAATGTAGGGTATGCCGGCCGCACCAACCATCCGGCCAGAAACAACCACCGGATCATTCCGATTACGGTCAACGACAGCCAGTGGGGGTTCCAGTATTCTCCTTATGTGTATTACAATGAGCACTGCATCGTGTTCAACGGACAGCACGTGCCTATGAAGATCGAGAAGCAGACCTTTATCAAGCTGTTTGACTTTGTGAAGCTGTTTCCCCATTATTTCCTGGGGTCCAACGCGGATCTGCCGATTGTGGGCGGCTCCATCCTGACACATGACCATTTCCAGGGGGGACATTATACCTTTGCCATGGCCAAGGCTCCGATTGAGAAACATTATCAAATAGCCGGGTTTGAGGGTGTGGAAGCCGGCATTGTGTACTGGCCGATGTCTGTGCTTCGTCTGAGAGCAAAGGAGACGGACGTCTTGATTGATCTGGCTTCCAAGGTATTGGATGCCTGGAGAGGTTATTCTGATGAGGAGGCTTTCGTCTTTGCCGAGACCGACGGCGAGCCACACAATACCATCACTCCCATTGCCAGAAAAGTGGGGGATACCTACGAGCTTGACCTGGTGCTGCGTAACAATATCACAACAGAGGAATTCCCCATGGGTGTCTACCATCCCCATCAGAATCTGCACCACATCAAGAAGGAAAATATCGGCCTGATCGAGGTGATGGGCCTGGCGGTTCTTCCGTCCAGACTGAAGGAGGAACTGGCGGTGCTGGGAGAGTACCTTGTGGAGGGAAAAGACGTGGAGTCCAACGAGTTGATCGCCAAGCATGCGGACTGGGTGCAGGAGTTTTTGCCGAAGTATGATGAGATCAACCGGGACAATGTGGAAGGCATATTACAGGAGGAAGTGGGCCTGGTATTTGAGAAAGTTTTGGAGGATGCCGGCGTGTTCAAATGTACGGAAACCGGCCGGGAATATTTTGAAAAATTCCTGACGAGTATGGGTTTTCAGGTGTAAAAGATGGATATATAAAAAAAGTATTAAATTAATAAGAAGAAATGTCAAAAGTGATAGACAAAGCTTTAACAATATGGTATATTTTTGATGTTATGAAAAATTAACATCTTTATAACGGAGGGAGAAAGATTAAATTATGAAGAAACAGATTAGCGTATTGATGGCAGCCGTATTAATGGCAGGAACACTTGCAGGATGTGGTTCCAAGGCACCGGAGGAGACAACAACCGCAGCTCCGGAGACAACCACAGCGGCAGCAACCACAGAAGCAACTACAGCTGAAGAGACTACGGAAGCAGAGACTACTGCAGCAGCCGGCGGACTGAAGACCGGTATGGCAATCGTATCTTCCATGGAGAGCTCCAAGGATGCAGGCGAGAAGGATGGCAATGCTCAGGTGGATTCCACAGTGGCAGCTGTTGTTGTAGATGCTGATGGCAAGATTGTAAAATGTGTGATCGACGTTGCACAGAACAAGATGGGCTTTACCAAGGAAGGTAAAGTTGTCATGAAAGACGAGTTCAAGACCAAGAAAGAATTAAAAGAAGAGTACAACATGAAACCAGCTTCCCCAATCGGCAAAGAGTGGGATGAGCAGGCTAAGTTCATGGAAGAATATGTAATTGGCAAGACTGCTGATGAGATCAAGGGAATTGCTGTTGACGAAGACAATCATCCAACCGATGCAGATCTGGCAGCAGGATGTACCATGGCTATTGGCGATTTTGTAGAAGCCATCACTCAGGCAGTTGAGACTGCAGCTGATCTTGGAACCCAGGAAGGCGACAAGTTAGGTCTTGGCGTTGTAACTGTTATGAACGAGCATACCAAAGATGCAACTGCTGACGCAGAGGGCCAGTGCGAAGCTTATTCTACATATGTAGCTACCACAACAGGCGCTGACGGCAAGATCACAGCAAGCATCATTGACTGTACACAGGGCGTTATCAAATTTGACGCAACCGGAAAGATCACTTCTGACTTAACAACTGGCGTAAAAACCAAAAAGCAGAAAGGTGACGAGTATGGCATGAGAGCCGCTTCCCCAATCGGTAAAGAGTGGTTTGAGCAGGCAGCAGCTATGGAAGCATTCATGATCGGCAAGACTGCTGATGAAGTAGCTGGTATCGCAGTTGACGAAGACAACAAGCCAACCGATGCAGATCTGGCAGCTGGATGCACCATGTCAATCGGCGATTTCCAGGAGTGTGCGGTAAAGGCAGCAGCTAACGCTCAGTAATTGGAATCGGATATTTTGAGTATTTCATAAAATTTATGGAAAAGAGAATGATGTGGTTGCATCATTCTCTTTTTATGATATAATGTCGAAAGATATAATATCGATTTTTAGAATACCAGACTAGTTAAGGAGTTGGACTATTGAAGATAGGAAAAAGATTACTGGCATTGACAGTGGCCGGCGCGGTGGCATTGACAGCGGCGGCGTGCAGCCAAAAACCGGTTCTGACCAGATATGACGCGCAGTTTTTGCAGTTATTTGATACCGTCACCAGTGTGGTGGGGTATGCCAAGGATAAAGAGACATTTACCGCTTACGCGCAGGAACTGCATGATGAGCTGGAGGTTTATCATCAGCTTTACGACATCTACAAAGAGTATGACGGCATTAATAATATAAAGACTATCAATGACAACGCGGGGATTGAACCTGTAGTGGTGGATGAGAAGATTATTGATATGCTGGAGCTGGCCAAGGAACTGGATGTCAAGACCAACGGATATTTCAACGTTGCCATGGGAAGCGTGCTTTCCATCTGGCACGGGTACCGGACGATGGGGATTGATGATCCGGAGACGGCAGAGCTTCCTCCCATGGAGAAGCTGAAAGCGGCGTCGGAGCATATGAACATCCAGGATGTGGTGATTGACAGGGAGGCGTCCACCGTCTATCTGGCGGACCCCGAGATGAGTCTTGACGTGGGGGCGATTGCCAAAGGCTACGCCACGGAGATGGTTTGCCGGAAGCTGGAGGAGGACGGACTGACCAATGCCCTAGTCAGTGTGGGCGGCAATGTCCGTGCCATCGGCACCAAGGATGACGGAAGCAAATGGAAGCTGGGGATTCAGAATCCCGATTTATCCAGCGAGACGAAATACCTTCATATGATCGCGGTGGACGACATGTCCCTGGTGACCAGCGGCGTTTACCAGAGATATTATACGGTGGATGGGGTTCAGTATCACCATATTGTGAATCCGGACACGCTGATGCCCTGGTTTGAATACGATTCCGTGTCCATTCTCTGCAAGGACTCCGGGATAGCGGATGCATTGTCAACTGCCGTGTTTAACATGACGCAGGAGGACGGACAGGCCCTGATTGAGAGCATGGACGGCGTGGAGGCGATGTGGCTGTATCCGGACGGAAGCGAGAAGTATTCTTCCGGGTTCCAGGCCTATATGGAGGAATAGTACAGAAGATTGACAGACAGGAGATTAGAAACATGATGAATAGAAAAAGAGCGCGGAGCAATGCCATGCTGGTGCTGACGGCATTGATCTGGGGCCTGGCATTTGTGGCACAGAGTGTCGGTATGGATTATGTGAAACCGTTCACCTTTAACGCGGCCCGGTTTTTTATCGGGGGAGTGGTGTTGATTCCGCTGATTTCCTGGATGAAGAGGACGAGAGAGAAAGAGCAGACGGCATCGGACGGTCAAGGTGGCGGGACTCGTAGTGGAGCCATGGAAACGGCCACAGAGGCGGCGCAGAGGCGTAAAATGGGAATTCTCGGCGGCATATGCTGCGGAACCGCCTTGTTTGTGGCCAGTGCCTTCCAGCAGTTTGGGGTGGCCCAGACCTCCGTTGGGAAAGCCGGGTTTATCACTGCGCTGTATATCATTATCGTTCCGATCCTGGGGATTTTTATGAAGAGGAAGGTGGCCTTGACCGTGTGGATCAGTGTGGTGATCGCC
The DNA here is from genome assembly GCA_034142505.1 of Bacteroides thetaiotaomicron. GTDB lineage: Bacteria > Bacillota > Clostridia > Lachnospirales > Lachnospiraceae > Hungatella_A. The sequence goes on along the minus strand of JAWZDV010000008.1, from coordinate 61,098 downwards.
ACGGTGGGAATGTATCTGCTTTGCATGTCGGGAGGCGGGCTGGCAGTGAGCCGGGGCGATTTGCTGGTGTTTATCTGTTCCATCTGCTTTTCCTTCCATATTCTGGTGATTGATTATTTTTCGCCGAAGGCGGACGGGGTGTTTTTATCCTGTGTCCAGTTCTTTACGGCGGGAGTGATGGCGATTGTGCCGGCACTGATTTTTGAGAACCCGACGCTGTCGTCCCTGATTGCGGCCTGGGCGCCGGTGCTGTATGCCGGTGTGATGTCCTGCGGCGTGGCTTACACGCTTCAGGTGGTGGCGCAGAAGGATACGGACCCAGTGGTGGCGTCCCTGATTCTAAGCCTGGAGTCTGTGTTCTCCCTGCTGGCCGGATGGGTGCTGCTGGGGCAGAAGCTGAGTCCCAAGGAGCTGTTTGGCTGTGTGCTGGTGTTTGCGGCTATTTTGCTGGCCCAGATACCGGAGGAACTGTTTTTGCGGAAGAAGGCCGGGGAAGCCAAGTGGCAGGAATAGGAATCGAATCAATTACGGCAGACAGAGGTTGAGATCGTTGTGACGAGAAGAGAGAAAGCAATGTGGCTGGTGATGTGCGCAGTGGGCATCCTATGCCTGGCGGTTCCCGTGAAGGGGCTGTTTCTGGACGGGGTGTACAGCTGGCATATCCGGCAGCCGGAATTTTGGAGTATGATAGGGGAGACGGCCGGACTGGCCCTGATTTTAGGGGCGGTCTGGTTTTTTGTGTCCGGCAGACGGATCAAATTCCTGGTGACAGGGATGGTCTGTCTGGTATTTGTCTGGTGCCATGTGGTATTTCTGCCGATGGTGGTTTCCGGGGGATATGTGGTGTACCTCTATCTTGTGGGATATACCATCCGCACCAGGTTACTCAGAATGGACGGCGGAAAGTGCGGGAAATGCAGGGAGCGTGAACGTATCGCGGAAGAAAATGATGTCTGGCTGTGGGATTTTCTTCTGGGCTGTGGGGCAGTGATGATTTTGTTCTGCCTGATGTCCGTGCTTGGAGTTGGATCAATTGGAGCGTTGAAGACAGCCGTTGCGGCTACTGGGATTGGAACTATGGCGTGCAATGGGCGGGGGGCTATAAGGAAAGCGGCAGAGTATACCGGAAGACAGCGGCAGTATGATGGAAGCGGCAGTAGTCTGGATGCTGGAGGAGTCGTAAGAAAACGGAATGACGGTTGTGACTGGAGAAATCCGGATGCTGGCGGAGCCGGCGGAAGCAGGGAGAGGCGGTTTAAGGCTCTGCTGGTGGTATTCATGATCGTGATGGTTCTCATCCAGGTGGGGCGCATGGGGATCAGCCTTGATTTCGACAGTCTGTGGTACGGTGTCCGCTCAGAATATATTCTGGACAACGGACACGGCATTTATGAGAACCTGGGGTCTGTGGGGCTGGTTTACACCTACCCGAAGGGGCTGGAGATCCTGCTGCTTCCGCTGGCTGATCTGGCTTCCCACAGTTATCTGATCTTCTTTAATGTCTGGCTGGCTGTGGCATCGCTGGTGGTAGTTTACCGGATTAGCCGGTTCTATATGAACACAACCGGGGCCATGCTGGCGGCGGCGTGTGTCAGCAGTCTGCCGGCGGTGATGAATATGAGTATCACGGCCAAGACGGACACGGCGACGCTGCTGGTACAGCTGGCGATGGTGCTGTTTATCCTGCATTATTTGAAAGAACGGCAGGTTTGGTATCTGATAGCCGGTCTGGGTGCATTTCTTCTGTCCTGGACGTTGAAGCCTACGGCGGTGGTATTTTCCACGGCAGTGTTTGGGATGAGCGTGCTTTACCTGATTGGAACGAAAAAGCTGGCGTTTCGGGCTCCGTGGCGGGAGTGGGTGTCTCTGCTGATACCTGGAGGCGCGCTGGCGGCTGTCTGGGCCAGAACCTTGATGATTGTTGGGATACCGGTGACGTCGGTATTTTCCTCCATCTTTTTGAAACTGGGATTTCAGCTGAACTATCCGTTCTCTGTGCTGCCTCTCAATGGAAGCAGTGTGGAGGAGGGGAGCCGGTGGCAGTATCTGGCTGACACGTTGTACCGGATGCTGTTAAATCCCACAGGAGATGAGATGAGCCATGTGGTGATCGCCTGGGGGACTTCCCTGCCGTTGTTCTTTGGCGTTATGATCCTGCTGGCGGTATTTGCGGGAAAAAGGAGAGGGGCGCAGGATTCCGATCAAAATCTGGTTCACTATGCCCATACGGTGATGATCCCGTTTGTGGTGGTTTGCCTGGTCAGCTTGATGATGCTGGGGCAGATTGACGGGAATTATTTTATGCTGCTGGATGTGTTCCTGGTGCTCTATGGATGTGTGGCGGTCAGTCGTGCCGGGGGAGAGGCGTTTAGAAAGGGACTTCTGGTTCTGATGTTTCCGCTTCTTCTGTTTCACGTTCCGGTCACCATGGTGTCCAACTGGGCCTGGAGTCTTGGCTACACCCCGGTGGATGTCTGGAATAAGGGACGGATCAACCACAGGGAATTACAGCATCGGGAGATGGCGGAGCTCGGCAACAGCGGGATCTGGGAGATTCTGGCGGCAGATCCGCAGACGCGGGTGATTGCGGCAGGTGAGCATCCGCTGGTGTTTTCATTTCCGTGCAATGTACAGTCCTACGACGATATCACGTCCTCCTGGGGAAATGTGCGCCTGGTGAAGACCATGGATGCGTTTATCGAATACTTGTCCTATGCTCAGACGGACTATATTTACATGCAGGCCGGGGCGGTGGAAGAGGGGAGCCGCTGTCATGAATTGATGGGGTATCTCATAGAAGCCGGTATTCTGACCGATGTGATTTATGAAAATGGCAATCTTTTGGCGAAGGTTGATTTACAGGGAAACTATGGCCCGGAAGCGACGAGCGCCTATGAAACATATGTAAAAACTTATCCGGTCCGCCCACGGCAGTAACTGCGTGGACAGACCGGTTTTTGTGTTGAGACGGAATCAACGGTTTGGTCCCATCATCCTTCTGGTAGCTGAGTCGATATATTGTCTTATAGCGTAAGCGAATATTTTTTTTGCCGGACTTAGAGGGACGTCATAGAAATACCGGCTATCCAGCCAGCCCTTCTGTTTCCAGAACTCGTAATCGGCTTTCGAGAGAAAGGTTTTGCTACGCAGACACTGGAACATGAAAATATCGTAGAATGAGGGAACAGGCAGTTCTTTTTTGAACATAGCCTGTTCGAAGGCTTTTGCCTTTTTCGTGATATCCCGAAGCTTGGAATCGTGGTATTTCGGCTGGTATCCCCAGGGGGAGGACTGCTTGTTCCCGGACTCAAAAAACTGGGAGGATACGATGCTGATTTCTCCGATGAGATGGCAGCCCCAGCCGCAGGCTGTCATTTTCAAATACTTGCCGGTGGGTTTCTGGCCGCCGCCTCCGGTGGTGACTACCGTCAGCGCCGGCTTACCGACAAATTCCTGCCGGTGAAAGAAGTAGGACAGCCGGTCCAGCACCCGTTTCAAGGTTCCGGTGATCTGGCAGGCATAGACCGGAGAAGCAAAGATGATCCCGTCCGCGGCCAGCAATTGTTCTTTCAGCGTTATCAAATCATCATGGCAGGGACAGTACTCCTCCCCTTTCTGAAAACATTGGTCGCATCCGCGGCATTCTTCTATGTTGTAATCCTTTAAAAACAGATAATTAAACTCGGATTCCGACTGGCCGGAGAAGTTCCGTTCAATCAGCTGGCAGATGCGGTAACTGTCTTTTTTTCTGGGACTCCCCATAAGTACGGCTATTTTCATATAAAAAACGCTCCTTTCATAAGTATATCCAACGTTGGATATGTGGACGATGAGAGAGTCCTGCTAAGGGTGGCAGGACTTTGATACATCATCAATGACTGGGTTTCATAGTCTTTCTTTTCCATTGATCCGGATCGGAGATATTCTGGCTGTCAATGATCTCGGAGTTGGAGAAATCATAGGCCCGGATCACTTCGGCTACATCCGCGCTGTCCGCCATACAGCGTTCCAGCTGTTTCAGCAGTGCCTGATGCCAGCGGATTTGATATTCCAGGCTGGATATCATCATCTCAAAAGACAGCTTCTCCACTTCCAGGGTCTGGTCGTTAACTTTGATACTCTGCCATTTCAGCAGATCTTCCTTTTTCTGCTCTAAGTTATGGATATGGACCTGCACCATCTGCCGGATCTCATCCTCACCGGAAACCGCCAGCAGCGGATACAAAATAAATTTATCAGATCCGGTGTCGCATATCGGGCGGTTTAATTCTTCCCGCACCATCGTTTTCAGTTCCTGGCGTCCTGTTTCCGTAATGGCATAGATCTTTCGCAGCTTCGCCCCCACGCAGGTTTCCGCAGCCAGGGTAATCAACCCTTCCTTCTCCAGCTTCGCCAGCGCGTAGTAGATCGACCCGGACTGAATCTTCGTCCAGCTGTCCATATGATTGACCTGGATAAATTTCTGGATCTCGTAGCCGTGGGTCGGCTTCAGGCTTAGATAGTATAAAATTAGAACCTTTATCATGATCGTCCTCCCTTCTTACCCAACGTTGGATATCAATAATGACAGTATATATCCAATGTTGGATAGTGTCAAGAGGTTAGAGTGAGAGAATACAGTCTGCGATATCATCTTGTGATACGAAAACGTTTAAGATTTAATATAGTATTCTCTCCCTGTTTATGGTATGCTTAAGCTAATCAATCAAGCAGCAGGGAGCCTGGATCGTCAGGAGAGGGGAAAGAGTATGGCAATCTATATGTGTCCGATTTGTGATCAGAAGATGATGACCAAACATTTCTGCACTAATTGCAGAAGTTACATAAAAGAACCGTTTGTCCGTGAAATGACTTATTATCTGAATGAGAGACATCCGGAGCGTGAGACCGACTGCACCTATCACCAAAGGGGAGAGGAGCAGCAGTTTACGTCCCAGCCGGCGCCACACCGCGCCCCTGTGCCGAACCAGCCATCTTCGTCCAGTCACGCCAATGTAAACGGGGAAGACAACCGGCAATCGGCGTCCATTCCCAACCAGCCGCGGAGGAACATCCAGAACCAGCCCGTTAATATGGAGAATATGGAGCAGTATGTCAAAGCCATGAAAGACATCGGCCTAAACGGTTTAAAAGGAGCCTCCGACTTATTAAGGGAATACAACTCCAACGCTACCCAGAGCCGCCAGAGTTTCGAGGCCCGCCAGGAGGAACCAAAGCAGGAGCAAAAAAAGCTTTCCACGTTAATGATCGTGGTGCTGTTTATTATATTCGTCAATGTATTTACCGGCGTCATTGTGCCGTTTTTGCGTTACATCATGACCAGTTTGTTTTGACCGGCATGGATGGACCAACTTGACAGAAAGGACCAGGTTTTATGCCAGAAGATCCAAACAAGCACGAAAAAACCAAATATAAGCTGGCCAGTTCCATCAAAGAATGTATGAAGACCACTCCGGTAGACAGGATCACGGTAAAGAATATTGTGGAGGGCTGTGATGTCACCAGGCAGACATTTTACCGGAACTTTAAAGATAAGTATGATTTAATTAACTGGTATTTCGATAAACTGGTGCTGCAGTCTTTTGAGCAGATTGGCATGGGGCATACGGTGAGAGAGAGTCTGACCCAGAAATTCGAATTTATTGTCAATGAAAAAGCATTCTTTACGGAGGCCTTTCGTTCGGATGATTATAATTCCCTGAAGGAGCACGATTTTGAACTGATCTTACAGTTTTACAGGGATTTGATCGCAAGGAGGACCAGCCGGACGCTGGACGAAGAATTACAGTTTCTGCTGGAACTGTACTGCCGCGGCTCCGTGTATATGACAGTGAAGTGGGTGCTGGGCGGCATGAAGGATACGCCGGAAGAGATGGCGGGAAAACTGGTGGATGCCATCCCACCAAAGCTGGCCGGAGTGTTTACGGAATTACATTTGTTATAGGGAAAATGCACAACGCGGTATGGTATATTTTACTAAAAATGTTGAGAAAGTGACAGACGGGCAGGTTTGTCACTTTTTTTTGCATGGGATACTTGTTAAAATAATAACAGAACTTACCAAGAAAAGGAGAAGATTGATTATGGCTAACAGAATTGTATTGAATGAAACCTCGTATCACGGCGCAGGCGCTATCAGGGAAATTCCAAATGAAGTGAAGGGCAGGGGATTTCAGAAGGCATTTGTATGCTCGGACCCTGATTTGATCCGGTTTGGCGTTACCAAAAAAGTGACGGACGTGCTGGAGGAGGCAGGACTTGCCTTTGAACTGTATTCCGATATTAAACCGAATCCCACCATTGAAAATGTACAGAACGGTGTGGCGGCATTTAAGGCATCTGGCGCGGATTATATCATAGCGATCGGCGGCGGCTCCTCCATGGATACGGCAAAAGCGGTGGGAATCATTATCACCAATCCGGAGTTTGAGGACGTAAGAAGCTTAGAAGGGGTAGCTCCCACGAAAAATCCATGCGTGCCGATTATTGCGGTTCCCACGACAGCAGGTACGGCGGCCGAGGTTACCATCAACTATGTGATCACGGATGTGGAGAAAAAACGGAAATTCGTCTGTGTGGATACCCATGATATTCCGGTAATCGCGGTGATTGACCCGGATATGATGTCCAGCATGCCAAAGGGCCTGACTGCATCGACGGGTATGGATGCTTTGACCCATGCCATCGAGGGCTACACCACAAAAGCAGCCTGGGAAATGACGGATATGTTCCATCTGAAAGCGATTGAGATTATCGCGTCTTCTTTAAGAGGCGCTGTTGAGAACACACCGGAGGGCCGGGAAGGCATGGCTCTGGGTCAGTATATCGCCGGAATGGGATTTTCCAATGTCGGTTTGGGAATCGTCCACTCCATGGCTCATTCCTTAGGCGCCGTATATGACACGCCCCACGGTGTTGCCAATGCAATCCTGCTTCCGACCGTGATGGAGTACAACGCCCCCAATACGGGAGACAAATACAAATACATTGCCAAGGCTATGGGCGTGGAAGGTGTGGATGACATGACACAGGAGGAGTACAGAAAAGCGGCAGTTAACGCAGTGAAAAAATTATCTGCCGATGTAGGCATTCCTGCTGACTTGAAGGAAATTGTAAAAGAAGAAGATGTACAGTTCTTAGCCGAGTCCGCATACGCCGATGCATGCCGCCCGGGCAACCCGCGGGACACTTCCGTAGAGGAGATTATCGCGTTGTATCAGTCTCTGATGTAAAACCGTTATTTTTATCGTGAAAAGCAGCCTGACAGACATTAGTTCTGTTGCAGGCTGCTTTTTTTGTCTTTACGGTACTGCAAAGGGGTCATTCCGGTGGCTTTCTTAAACAGCCGGTTAAAGTAAACCGGGTCGCTGAACCCGCATTGACTGGCGATATCGGATATGGGCAGGGTGGTCCCCCGGATCTGCTGCTGTGCCAACTCCAGCTTTTTCCCCCGGATATACTGGCCGATACTCATGCCAAAGTTTTCTGTAAACACGTGTGCGAGATGGTATTTGTTTACAAAACATTCCGCCGCGATATCGCTGAGGCTGATATTCTCAAGGAAGTTCTGATCGATATAGGGAAGAACCAGATTAAGAATATTGTCCTTATTCAACAGGGTGACATTGTTTACCGTCCGGTTAATCACACGGAATATGTACATCAACAGGGTACAGGAAGCATTCTTTACAATCTCCGTATAAAATTCATCCTTCACGGTCAGTTCATTGCGTATCAAATCAAACTGCTGGGTAAGCATTTCCGCGCAGAGGGCGGCGTTAAAGACGCAGTTGGCGTTGGGCGGAAGAATAAAGTTGGCGGGAAGGTTCTTAAGCTGTATTTTGTCAAACGCGATAAAATTGATCTCCAACGGCTCCTCCGCGCTGCTCTGCTCCGCATGCATGGCCTCCGCATTATAAATGACAATGTCGTTTTTCTCGATGTTAAATCGTCTTCCCTCGATCTCCACGATGCCCTTGCCATCGACCACAAACAGAATTTCCAGAAAGTGATGGGAATGCTGGCTGTCGCGAAAGTCCTGCGATTTGCTGAGAACACCGGAATACAACAGCTTAGGATTGATATCCACCAGTGATTTCCGGTCGAACGTAAAATGTTTCCGTACAGGTGTATCGCGGCGATGCAGTTCACTCATCATGATTCCCTCCGTCACAAAATAATTTCAAAACCACATATGAATTATACCATCAATCGCACAAACATGTCAAAGGAATGAAAGAAAACAAAAAAGAAACCAAAAAATAGTACAAAATTGACCGTAGAAAAGACAATTCCATGTATATTAATGACAAAAATTGAATGATATACTTTGATTAGACACAATGGAAATGGGAAAAACCAACAAAAGCGGGAGGACTCACAGTGAACAATGTCATTTTAGATATGCAGGGCATAGAGAAGTATTTTGCAGGTGTCCATGCATTAAAAAAAGTTCAGTTCCAGTTAAAAAAAGGGGAAGTTCACGCTCTGATGGGTGAAAACGGAGCGGGAAAATCAACCCTGATGAAGGTGCTCTGCGGTATTTATCAAAGAGACGGCGGAACGGTAACCCTATTCGGAAAAGAGGTGCGGTTTGGCAGCATTTCAGAAAGCCAGCAGGCGGGCATCAGCATTATCCATCAGGAACTCAATATGATGAACCACTTAACCGTGGCCCAGAATATATTTATCGGCCGGGAGCCGTTGAAAGGGAAGTTCTACATTGACGACAGCCAGATGGAGCAGGATGCCAAGGCACTGTTTGAGCGAATTGGCGTCGATATCGATCCGGCGGCCATACTGGGAACTCTGACCGTGGGAAAACAGCAGATGGTGGAAATCGCGAAAGCGATCTCCAGGGATGCCAGACTGTTGATTCTCGATGAGCCGACGGCCACCCTTACGCAGACAGAGGTGAATGAACTATTTGCCATTATGGAAGATTTGCGAAACAAAGGGATAGGCATGATCTACATCTCCCACCGCATGGATGAGATTACCAGAATCTCCGACAGGGTGTCTGTGATGAGGGACGGAGAATACATTGGCACCTTGATCACCAAGGACACCACCAAGGACGAAATTGTAAAGATGATGGTGGGCCGGGTCATTTACGGGGATGCGAAAACAGAAAGCCATGTGCCGGAGGATGCGCCGGTGGTATTGGAAGTGAAGCATTTATGCCAGGGAAAAACCATCCGGGACGTCAGTTTTTACCTCCGAAAAGGAGAGATTCTCGGTTTTTCCGGTCTGATGGGAGCGGGCAGAACGGAGGTTGCCAGGGCAGTCTATGGAGCCGATCCCTACGACAGCGGAGAAATTTACATTCACGGGGAAAAGGCGGAGATCAAAACGCCCAGCGAGGCGGTGAAACGGGGCATCTGCTACCTCTCTGAGGACAGAAAGCGCTACGGCTGCCTTCTGATCAAATCGGTTGCGGAGAATACGGTGTTAAGCTCTCTGGATCAATATATCAGCCATGGCGTGATTGACGATGCCCGGATCGAGCAGGATGCCAGAGAGGTGAACGATCTGCTGAAAACAAAAACACCCTCCATGCAGCAGCAGATTAAAAATCTGTCCGGCGGGAACCAGCAGAAGGTGATCGTAGCCAAATGGCTTGTGAAGGATTCAGAAATTTTCATATTTGACGAACCCACCAGAGGAATTGACATCGGTGCGAAAAGCGAGATGTACACGTTGATGGAAGATCTTGCGGCCAAAGGCAAATCCATTATCATGATTTCTTCGGAACTTTCTGAAATTCAAAGACTCAGCGACCGGGTTATGGTGATGTGTGAGGGACGGGTTACAGCTACATTGGATATCAAAGATGCAACCCAGGAAGAAATTATGAAATACGCAACAATGAGGGAGGTATAAATCATGGAGAAACAAATGGCGGCAAACAACACATTAACGGATAAGGCAAAACAGCTGGCATCAAAGGGAAAGCAGAATTTTATCGTACTGGCGGCGCTGATCATTCTGGTCATTATCTTCAGCCTGCTCAACCGGAACTTTGTGGACAGGTATAACATCGTAAGCATGGTGCAGTCCCTAGCCCCCTATGCCATCCTGGCTCTGGGAGTAACCTTTGTCATCGCCACGGGAGGGATTGACTTGTCCATCGGCACCGTCTGTATCGCCTGTGCGGTGGTCTCCGGGAAACTGTATATGGACGGGATGCCCCTGGGACTTACGATACCGGTGATGATCGCCATGGGCGCCATGTTCGGACTGGTCAATGGGATTCTGGTGGCGAAGCTTAAAATTCCGGCCTTTATAGCCACACTGGGGACGATGATGTTTTCAAGGGGATTGTCGGCGATCATTGTCTCTATTCCTAACATTTTCTTCCCAAGCGGAACCTGGTTTAACGCGGTGTTTTCCAACGCCAACGGCGTGCCCACAGGGCTTTTCTGGGTGTTAGGCTTTACCGTAATCTGCATGTTTCTGATGTATAAAAATAAAATCGGGCGCTACATCCTTTCCATCGGCAGCAACGAGGAGGCCACCCGTCTTTCCGGTATTGATACGGACAAATATAAAATCATTGCCTATGTGATTGCCGGTACGATGGCCGGGATTGCAGCCATCTTCTGGGCCGCGTCTTTCTCCACCGTGGCGGCGGCTACCGGAAACGGCATGGAGTTGGATGCCATAGCAGGCGTGTACATCGGCGGAACAAGCGCGGCCGGCGGCGTGGCCTCGGTTGCAGGTTCTCTGCTTGGCTCCATGATGCTGGTGGTCATCCGCAGCGGACTGAATTTTGTGCTGGCCAAGTTTAACTTAAATGTGAATTCCACCTACGTCACCTTCGTGCTGACCGGCATCATTGTGGTGATGGCAGTGCTGATGGATGTGATCAAAACCAAACACGCAAACCGTGTCAAAATCAAGAAAGAAGAGCAGCCAAAACCTGTAAAAAAGTAGTGTAAACCGGGAAGTAAGCCGGTTGCAAAATAAAAGAAAAGAGGGAAAAACATGAAAAAAAGTTTAAAGAGAGCAGTTTCCGTAGTGATGACGGCTGGTATGATGCTGGCCCTTACCGCCTGTGGAGGAACTAAAACCCAGGCACCCGCAGATGGCGGGACAACAGCAGCCGCGGCTGCGTCAGGTGACAAGAAGACTATCGCCGTAGTGGCGAAAGGAGAGTCCCACGCGTTCTGGCAGTCGGTAAAAGCCGGGGCTGTGGATGCAGGCGCTAAATATGGCTATGATATTACCTTCCGTGGACCGGCCAGTGAGTCCGCCAAGGACATTCCGTCTCAGATGGAGATGGTGCAGTCCGCCCTTTCCAACAACGCGTCCGCTCTGGTGCTTGCAACCATCGGAGAAGGCTATGTGGATCTGCTAAAGCAGGCTTCCGACAAAAAAATCCCGGTAGTTCAGTTTGACAGCGGTATCTGGAAAGCCGATGTGGATGCACTGGACAGCGCGGGCAAGAATCCGATTCTCTCGTCCGTAGCAACCAGCAATGAGGTAGCGGCGGCCCTGGCGGCAGAAAACTTCTTCGCGGCCATCAAAGATGAGATCGCTGCCAGTGACAACTATGTGGTAGGCGTCATCCAGCATGACGAAACCCAGACCGGTATCGACCGCGCCAAGGGTTTTGTAGATAAATTTACAGAGTTAGCGGAGGCAGATGCGGCTACCAAGGGAAAATGCACCATTGAAAAAGAAGTAAAACCGGGCGATGCCGACAATGCCTACAAAGCCGCTCTGGAAGCGCTGTATGAGAAAGGCGTCAATGCCATTTTCATGAGCAACGAGGGTGTGGTAAAGCAGGTATATGATGCCATCGGCGCAGCCGGAAATAAATATGATGCCATCAAGTTCTGCGGATATGATGCAGGTTCCAAGCAGATTGAATGGATGAAGAAGACAACCGGACCGAAACTGGTTGGCGCGGTTGCGCAGGATTCCTACCAGATTGGCTACCAGTCCGTGGAGCAGGCCGTATTTGCCCTGGAAGGCAAAGAGGTTACGGGTACCGTATCCATCGGCGGCGCATGGTGGGATGGCAGCAATGTAGACGAGATGATCGCAAAGAACCTGGTATACGAGGGTTAATAAAAGCAGTTTGTCCCTGGGCGGTTACATAGCTTGACAACATGGCAGAAAGAAAGGTGATAAGGATGGATATTCAAACGATAAAAGAACAGATCTGTGATATCTGTGGTAAAATGTGGCAGCTGGGCTGGGTGGCCGCCAATGACGGCAACGTCTCGGTGAAGCTGGAGGATGGAACGTTTCTGGTTACACCGACGGGAATCAGCAAAGCCTTTATCACACCGGATAAACTGATCCGGATCAATTCCGATTATGAGATTTTAGAAGGGGCGCCCGGTTACAGACCATCCAGCGAGATTAAGATGCATATGCGCTGTTATGAGAAGAGAGATGACGTATTCTCGGTACTGCATGCGCATCCGCCGGGAGCGACCGGCTTTGCCGTGGCACACAAATCCATGGATATGTACAATATGATCGAGGATGTATGTGTCATAGGCTCTGTTCCACTTACGCCCTACGGAACACCGTCCACCATGGAGGTGCCAAATGCCATTGAACCCTATCTGCAGGAGCATGACGTTCTGCTTCTGGAAAATCATGGCGCCCTGGCCGTGGGAAGTGACTTGGTGACAGCCTTCTACCGGATGGAGAGTCTGGAACTGTGGGCGAAGATTACCATCAATGCGGTGATTCTGGGCGGCAGCCATGATATCTCAAGGGAAAATGTTGACAAGCTGATTGCGCTCCGCTCAAACTATGGAGTGACAGGACGCCACCCGGGCTACAAGAAATACAATGAGGAACGGTAACTATGTTAAAAAATATTCCATCTATAATCTCACCGGAATTTCTTAAGGTGTTGTGTGAAATGGGTCACGGTGATGAACTTGTGATTGCTGACGGAAACTTCCCCACAGAGAGTGTGGGGAAGGATGCCGTTGTCATCCGTGCCGACGGACACGGCGTGACGGAACTGCTGGATGCTGTCTTAACACTGATCCCGCTTGACCAGTACAGTGACTATCAGGTGGCGCTGATGTCCGTGGTGGAGGGAGATCCCTGCCAGCCGGTTATCTGGGAGGAATACAAAGCCCTGCTTGCCGCCTATGAGCCAAAGTATGGGAACATTGAGATGATGGAGCGGTTTGCCTTTTACGACCGCGCCAAAAAAGCCTATGCCATTGTTGCCTCAGGCGAAACCCAGATTTATGCCAATATCCTCCTAAAGAAAGGAGTGGTATCATGAGGCCCCACCGGGTGCTGGCGTTTGACCTGGGGGCCTCCAGCGGCAGAGCCATCAAAGCAGAGTTTCAGGATCAGGTATTGACCTATGAGGAAGTCCACCGCTTTGAAAATAATCCGGTTCTGAAAAATGATACTCTTTATTGGGATTTTGACGCGATTGAAGCGGAAATAAAGGTGGGAATTCAAAAGGCCGGTGAGTTTGACAGTCTTGGTTTTGATACCTGGGGAGTTGACTTCGGCCTTCTGGATGACCGGGGGGAACTGCTGGAAAATCCGGTGCATTACCGGGATGTCCGAACCAACGGCATGCCGGAACGGTTCTTTGCCCAGATGGAACAAGAACGGCTCTATGAGGAGACCGGGAACCAGATCATGGCCATCAACACCCTGTTTCAGCTGCTGGCGTTAAAGGAGCAGCGGCCGGAGGTGCTTTCAAGGGCCAAAACCCTTCTTTTTATGCCGGACCTGCTGGCTTACCGGCTCACAGGAAATCCAACCTGTGAGCGGACGATTGCCTCCACAAGCCAGCTGTTAAATCCACGTGGCAGCCAGTGGTCGCAGGCTGTTCTGAATGCGGCAGGCATTGATCCGTCCCTGTTTTTGACTCCGGTGCCCTCCGGTACCATAACAGGAACCTATCAAAATGCCAAGGTCGTGGCGGTTGCCGGTCATGACACCCAGTGCGCGGTGGCGGCGGTGCCGTCGGACAGCCGGGAGGACGCCGCATTCCTTTCCTGCGGAACCTGGAGTCTGCTGGGAACGGAGCTGGACGCGCCGGTTCTCACGAAGGAGAGTCTGAAGCTGGAACTGTCCAACGAGGCGGGAGCCAACGGGAAAGTCAATTATCTAAAAAATATCATCGGCCTCTGGTTAATCCAGGAGAGCCGGAGACAATACAGACGCCAGGGAGAGGAGTACAGCTTTTCGAAACTGGCCCGGCTGGCGTCGGAAGCGCCGCCGCTGCGGTGTTTCATCGATCCGGATGCACCGGAGTTTGGGGTGCCGGGGGATATTCCGGAACTGGTAAAAGTTTACTGCCAAAAAACCGGTCAGTATGTGCCCGAGACAGTGGGGGAGGTTATGCGGTGCATCTATGAGAGTCTTGCGCTGAAATACCGTCTTGCGCTGGAGCAGCTGGCCTGTGCAACCGGCAGAACCTTCTCCGTGCTGCATATGCTGGGCGGAGGCATCCAGGCGGAGATTCTCTGCCAGCTGACGGCCAACAGCTGCGGGATTCCTGTTGTGGCGGGACCTGTGGAGGCCACAGCCCTGGGAAACATCATCATACAGCTGACAGCGGTCGGCGCTCTTAAGAGCCTGGAGGAAGGCCGCCGCCTGATCGCAAAGAGCGAGCATTTGAAGCAGTACCAGCCTGTGGACCGGGAATTGTGGGAGAGGGCATTTGCATCCTATAAAAACATCTTGAAAGGAGAAAGTTAATATGAGATATCCGAAGATCGGAATCAGACCTGTCATCGACGGACGCTGGGGAGGTGTCAGGGAATCCCTGGAAGTCCAGACCATGGGCATGGCTCAGAGCGCCGCGCGGTTAATCAGCGGACATTTAAAATATCCGGACGGAACGCCGGTTCAGTGTGTGATTTCAGAGACTACCATCGGAGGCGGCGCGGAGGCTGCGGCCTGTGCGGAGCAGTTTGAGGGGGAAAATGTGGTCGCGACGCTGACCGTCACCCCATGCTGGTGTTACGGAACGGAGACCTTTGACATGAACCCCAAGACCATCAAAGCCGTATGGGGATTCAACGGAACCGAGCGGCCCGGCGCGGTGTACCTGGCGGCTGTGATGGCGGCTCACGCGCAGAGGGGGCTTCCGGCATTTGCCATCTATGGACATGACGTTCAGGAAGCGTCTGACACCAGCATACCTGCCGATGTGCAGGAAAAAATCCTGCGGTTTGCAAAAGGCGCGGCGGCCGTAGGCTGGATGAAGAACAAAGCTTATGTCAATCTTGGCGGAATTGCAATGGGAATTGCGGGCAGCTTCTGTGATGCCACCATGTTCCAGAAGTATTTTGGCATGCGGGCGGAGTGGGTGGATATGACGGAAATCATCCGCCGGATTACACTGGAAATTTATGACGCCGAGGAGTATGAACGGGCGCTGGCCTGGGTTAAGGAATACTGCCACGAGGGCACAGACTTCAATGCCGGGAAGCAGCTGTCGGAGGTGATCAGAAAATCGAAGGTGGTTGCTCCGGAAAAGGACTGGGAGTTTATCACCAAGATGACCATGGTGATGCGGGATATTCTCTACGGCAATCCCAAACTGGCAGAGCTGGGCTGGTGCGAGGAAGCGCTTGGCAAGAACGCGGTAGCCGGAGGGTTCCAGGGACAGCGAAACTGGACGGACTGGCTTCCCAATGCGGACTTTACGGAAGCAATTATGGCCTCCACCTTCGACTGGAACGGTCCCAAGATGCCGACGCCGTTTGCCACGGAAAACGACACCTTAAACGGTGTGTCCATGATGCTTGGAACGCTGATCAGCAACACGGCCCCCTGTTTCCACGATGTGCGCACCTACTGGAGCCCCGAGGCCTGTAAGCGGGTGACCGGCGTGACCCCGGAGGGGTATGGCAAGGACGGTTTCATTCATCTGATCAATTCAGGCGCAACCGCCCTTGACGGCAGCGGGGCGTCTAAAAATGAAGCGGGAGAGGGCTGTATGAAGCCCTGGTGGGAGATGACGGAGGTAGATATCAAGGCCTGTACGGATGCCACGGACTGGAGGCGTGCCAATTACGAATACTTCCGCGGCGGCGGATTCTCCAGTCATTTTAAGACAGACGCCGAGATGCCAGTTACCATGCTGCGGGTCAATATTGTGGAGGGCCTGGGGCCTGTGATCCAAATTGCGGAGGGACATACGGTAGTCCTGCCGGAGGATGCCCACAATATCATTGATAAGCGCACCGATCCGGGCTGGCCTACCACGTGGTTTGCTCCGAATTTAACAGGGCACGGAGCGTTTACGGATGTTTACAGTGTGATGGCAAACTGGGGCGCCAATCACGGAGTCACGGTGTATGGACACGTGGGAGCAGATTTGATCACACTGGCCTCCATGCTCAGAATTCCGGTGACGATGCACAATGTGGCGGAGGAGAAGATTTACCGTCCCCATGCGTGGTCGGCATTCGGTACGGAAGATAAAGAGAGTGCCGATTATAAGGCTTGTGCAGCTTACGGTCCGCTTTATAAGTGAGGCTGATGTGGCAGATATAGAAGGCAGGGCGCCGAAAGCAAGCTTTCGGGCGCCCTGCCGCCTTATTGACAATTGATTGACAAAACGCTGTCTCTGTGATATAGTATCCATAACGTAAGAGGGAGTAGCTTACATGAAGGAGTTTTGAAGGCTCAAAGCAAAAACTTCCAGCATGTATATGATGACGTCAAGACGATAGAACGAGAGTTTCTATCCGCATCCTATTGAAACAGCAAGACTTTTATTGCAGCCATATTGGCCCCAATAAGAGTCTTTTTTGATTTATGATGTTCAGAACTCTTACGTGACTGTCCATATTTCCGGTTCCATGGGCCGGGGAGAGTGGCAGAGCATAAACCAGTAAGGAAAACAGAAAGGTGGAAAAAGTATGGAGACTTACAATCCTGATATGCAGGAAATGAAAGGCAAGGCGAAGAAGTTTATGGGCCGGGCGAAGAAAACAGGGCTCGCCGTGATTGTTGTTTTGGTGGTGGCGGTGCTTGGCTTTAGTTCCGTCTATAACATTCAGGAACAGGAGCAGGCGGTGCTGACAACCTTAGGAATCGCCAGCAACGTGACTACGCCGGGACTGCACTTCAAGATTCCATTTATCCAGAATGTGCAGAAAGTAAACACCACGATTCAGGGGTTTGCTCTCGGCTATGATCCGGGCAACAACGAGAGTGAGGAGGAGGACTCGCTGATGATTACCAGCGACTACAACTTCGTCAACGTGGACTTTTTTATCGAATATAAGGTGGCTGATCCGGTGAAGGCCGTTTACGCCTCCGAAGACCCGCTGCTGATCCTCAAAAACATCAGCAAGAGCTGCATCCGAAGCGTGATTGGCAGCTACGACGTGGATTCCGTCCTGACAACGGGGAAAAATGAGATCCAGTCCAACATTAAAACCATGATCATCCAGAAGCTGGAACAGCACGATGTGGGACTCCAGGTAGTCAATGTGACGATCCAGGATTCCGAGCCGCCGACCGTAGAGGTGATGGAAGCCTTCAAGGCAGTGGAGACGGCAAAGCAGGGCAAGGAAACCTCCATCAACAATGCCAACAAATACCGCAATGAAAAGCTGCCGGGCGCCACGGCGGAGATCGACAAGATTCTCCAGGAGGCAGAGTCTGAAAAGACCCGGCGTATCAACGAGGCAAACGCGGAGGTGGCAAAGTTCAACGCCATGTACGAGGAGTATATCAAGAATCCGCAGGTGACAAAACAGCGGATGTTCTATGAGACGATGGAGGAGGTTCTGCCGAATTTGAAGGTCATCATCGACGGAACGGATAAGACCAGCACTATTCTTCCCTTAGACAGCTTTACCTCACAGGCAGCAGGAAATGCGGGAAGCGGTAATGCGGGCGGAAGTAACGCGGGCGCCGCCGGGCAGAATACAACCGGCCAGATCACGGAAGGAGAGGAGTAATCATGAAGAAAACATTAGCAAAAATATCCGGCACGGTGCTTGCGCTGGCCCTCATCATCGGGTTTGCGGGGTCCATTGTCATTACAAAGGAAAATGAATACAAACTGATTCGGGAATTCGGCCGTGTGAGCCGTGTGATTAGCACTGCCGGCGTCAGCTTCAAGATTCCCTTTATCCAGAGCGCGGATACGCTGCCAAAAGAGATCCTGATCTATGATCTGGCAGCCTCCGATGTCATCACCATGGATAAGAAGACCATGCTGACCGACAGCTATGTGCTCTGGGAGATCACCGATCCGTTAAAATTTGCCCAGACACTGAACTCTTCCCTCCCAAACGCGGAGCGGAGAATTGACACGGTGGTATACAACTCCATCAAAAACGTGATCAGCAGCATGAGCCAGAACGAGGTCATCAGCGGCCGCGACGGGGAACTGTCGGAGGCGATCATGACGAATATTGATGGCAATATGGACCAGTACGGAATCCGGCTGCTGTCCGTGGAAACGAAGCGTTTAGACCTGCCGGCGGACAATAAAGAGGCGGTGTACGAGCGGATGATCTCCGAGCGGGATAAGATCGCGGCCACCTACACGGCGGAAGGCCAGTCGGAAGCCAAGGTGATCCAGAACACCACGGACCGAGAGATCGCCATCAGCATTTCCGACGCCCAGGCCCAGGCGGCGAACACCACGGCTGCCGGCGAGGCGGAGTACATGAGAATCCTGGCGGAAGCCTACAATACGCCGGAGCGCGCGGAATTCTATGAGTTCACAAGGGCCCTGGATGCGGCCAAGGCGTCCTTAACCGGAGCCAATAACACGCTGATCCTGCCGGCCGACTCTCCGATTGCCGGGATTTTTATGGGGAGATAGCACAGCTACCGGTGATTGATGCGGTATTGCTTTGGTGAAATACCGGTCAGGCGCTTAAATACCTTGCTGAAATGACTTTCATCACTGAAGTCCAGCAGATCTGCGATTTCAGAAACCTTCATATCCGGATTCATAAGAAGGATTTTGGCTTTCTCTACCTTACGCTCTAAGAGATACTGGTGGGGAGAAATATGAAATTTCTGTTTAAACACTCGGAACAGATAGGTTTTACTGAAATGATAAGTCCTTGCCAGGTCATCGATGGAAATACTTTGATGAAGATTCCTGTCTATATCTTTCTTCAACTGGTGTGCTAGTTTTGATTCACTGTCGCTCATGAGCAATTCCTCATTGCGGTGGAGGAAAGAGGACAGAAGAGAGCAGATTTTGGCAGGATTCATTTCATGCAGAGCATCCTTTTGAAGCGCATAGAGTTGTCTGGTTATGGAAGGGGCATTCAGCGGTTTCCCTGTGCTGATGAGCAGGCTGAAGGCAGCCTGATTGAAGGTTAACAGATCCCGTAGACTTAAATCAGCCTCTTCCATAAGCTTGCGGTAAGTATTCATAACAACCTGAAAAGCCAGGGGGAGCGGACTGGAGGCAGCTTCGCTGATGGTGGGAAGATAGTTTTCCAATATGTTTTTTGGAGCCTCCTTATGGGAGTCCGAATACCAGGCAACAGGATTTTCGCAGAGGATGGGATGGTTCATGACCGTATCCAATGCTTCCGTATAAAGCCGGTGCAGGCTTTCAGGATCATTTGCGGCGCTGCTGACGCCTGCGTAGACAATCATCCGGCAGAACCGGCGGATATAGAGGATTCCGGAATTTAATTTCTTTTCCAACTCCGGCCGTGGAAGAAAACGGTATAACATAAGGGCGGCAGTCTGGTTATCACTGTGGCAGAACACTTTTCCGAAACCAGAAAAAAGTTCTTCCAGAATGTTTTGGATGCTGTACAGAGTCCAGTGCATTCCGCCATCCTCCGCCGGTGTTTCCGGAATCAGGGCAGTTTCAAGCTTTAGAATTACAAGACATCCGCAGAAACTATCCCAGTCTTTCCAATCTTTCAGTTCCAGGCAGGATAAAAGTTCCTGCCTGGAGGTGGAAGCAGAATCATATTCTAACAACCGCCAAAAACTGGAGTTGACCAGCAGAGAGTCGTACATTCTGAGCGCCATTTTTTGTTGGGCGGCCTTCTTTTTTTCAAGATTTTCTACCTCAAGGGAGTGAATACACTTGCCAAGGACCTGCTTCAGTTCTTCGGGATCAACAGGTTTGAGGATGTACCCCATGACGTTGGCATTGATGGCAGCCTTGGTGTATTCAAAATCATCATATCCGCTGATGACGACAAGCTTTAACGAGGGATATTCTTTGTTCAGCCGCTGAATGAGGCAGCCGCCTGAAAGACCCGGCATTTTCATATCAATCAGAGCAATTTCGGCGGGGACTTTTCGAAGGTAATCTAAAAGGCTGTCCCCATCGGGAACTTCGGTGGCTAATGTCAATCCCATATGTTCCCATTCAATCAAGTCGATCAAGTTCTGACGAATTTTCGGTTCATCATCTGCAATAATTACAGAAATCATACCTGTTTTACCTCCTTTATGACAAATGTGAGAGTTACCGTGGTTTTTACCATGGGAGTGCTTTGGATGGACATGGTGAATTGATCGCCATACAGGAGA
Source organism: Bacteroides thetaiotaomicron (assembly GCA_034142505.1). Lineage (GTDB taxonomy): Bacteria > Bacillota > Clostridia > Lachnospirales > Lachnospiraceae > Hungatella_A. The sequence continues at coordinate 40,605 of JAWZDV010000008.1, read as the reverse complement.
AGGAATCGGCGGTATACGTTGACGATTCCCATGGAATCCCCCTCCTGTGGCAGTGTCTTGCTGGAAAATAGCGTGTTCATGGATTCCAGTAGCGGCTCTGGGAAACCAATTCCGTTGTCTGTCACTTGGATAATACAATGTTGATGATCCAGAGAGACGGAGATAAATACCACACCTTGGGTTTTCATGGGTTCTGTACCATGGATGATGGCATTTTCAATCATAGGCTGCAGGGTGAGGCGAGGAATGATCACAGATTTCGCCTCCTCAGGAAGCTGTATAAAGTACAGAAGCCTGTCTTCAAATCGGAATTTCTGTAATGATAAATAATCCCGGGCATTTTTACATTCCGCTTCCAGGGTGGAACTGGTCCCGTCGGGGGCATTGCCGGGCTTGATGGAGTAGCGCATCATATCTGAAAGTGCCCGCGCCATATCAGCAATCTCCGGAACTCCTTCATGGCAGGCCACGGAACTGATGGCCTGCAGGGTGTTATAGAGAAAATGGGGGTTGATCTGTGCATTTAAGACCTTGAGCTGTGCTTTCTTAAATTCCAGGTTTCTGATATATTTCTCTTGAATGAGATTCTGAATCTGTTCCATCATCATAGAGAATGTCTCTGATATCTTAGTCAATTCATCCCTTCCGTCAATTCGGACTGTCACTTCAAAATTGCCGGAGGCTGCAGTTTCCATGCCCTTTTTTAAAAGAGTAAGACGGCTCGTAACCCGAAAGGAGATGAAAACAGCCGCGGAAACGAGAAGAAGCAGCAGCAGAATACTGCTGAGGATCAACAGATTTCTGATTTCCATGGCATGGCGGAGTACAGCCTTTTCCGGTATAGTCTTAATAAGAAAGAGGGGATACCGCTCCAGAACGGTATAAAAGATATAATTTTTCCCGGGCTCCAATATGGAATATACCATTCTATCATCCGAAGCAGACAAAAGGCTGGTAACCGGCAGCAGGTCAAATAACTGGCGTTCCGGAGAACTTAAGGATTCGGTGGGAGTGGATGCCAGCGGATTATCTTCTCCATCGACCACGTAAAGCGTTTCCTGGGGAGAGGTATGTTTCTCGATGATCTGTTTTAACGCCTCAGCCTTATAGTTGACAAGAAGAATTGCCAGCGGATATTTTCCATCATAGATGGCAATCGCAAGAGAAAACACCTGTTTTTCCGGTTGTACTTTTCCATCTGTGGATGGAAGATGAGTAATGGAATGTGTGGGAATGACGGTCAGCCGTTTACTGTCCAGACAGGCTTGGTACAAGTTGGTTTCCTCGATGTTTTTGCTGCCTTTCTGGCTGAAATTGGTATAATTGTTAATAATATAGGTTTCATTCTGTTCGATGGAATAAAACTGGATGGAGTCAATTTCACTTTGCTGGATATACAGATTCAGCAGTTTTTTCATAAGATAACTGTTTGCGGTAAGGGAATCGGTATCTTTCTTCAAATATTCGGGATTCATAATCATATCTGCATAAAATGAGAGGATGGGACGTTCCAGGGACTCAATAAAGGCATTGAGAGTGGAGGATAAATAATCCATTTGGGAAAAGGTGGATTCCATGTATTTCTTTTCGCTGTCATCGGAGACAATTTTGTAGGTAAAGGTTATAAAAACCAGCAGAAGAACAGTAGTTGAAGTAACTGTCAAAAAAATCAACTGCCGTCTTAAGCTGGATTGGATTTTGTATTTTATTCTATTTATCATAAGCAAGCCGCTCCTCTCTTCGATATCTTGTATTTATAGTAACTTCCTGGATTTAGAAAGTCAATTGAGTTTACAAATATACAAGCAGTGAACAGTTATGTACATGGAAATGAAAGAAATAAATCATTATGATAAACATGTAGAACAAAAAAGCATCGTATCAAAGAAAATAATGGAGGAGTTACATGAAAAAACGAAATTTAACAGGTTTGGCAGTTTTTTTGGCGGCGGCATGCATCAGTGGATGTGGTGCGGCAAAGGAGGAGACGGGGACAGTGGTTCAATCGTCCCAGGCAAAGAGTGCAGCAGAGGAAGCGGTGGAAATCACGTTTTTCAGCAATTCAACGTATCTGGTAAAGGCTAACGATGAAATCAATGAGTCACTGCAAAAACAGTATCCGTATCTTACTGTTCACATTGAACATGTGGCGGATAATTTTGAGGCAGTACTGAAAACGAAGCTTCAGACGGGAAGTGCACCGGATCTGTTCAGCTGGATGAGTGGTGTTGCCGGTCAGCCGTTTATGGAAGCGGGACAGGTAGAGGACTTAAGTGATGCGGGATTGAGAGAATTACTGCTTCCGAATTTCGCGGAAGCAGGCTCTTTCGATGGCAGGCTGTACGCGGTGCCTACCAGCTTACAGAGCGAAGGACTTCTGTATAATAAGGACTGTTTTGAAAAAGCGGGAATTGAGAATGTTCCGCGGACGGTTTCAGAACTGGAGGAAGCAGTTGATCGATTAAATGCAGTGGGAATTCAGCCATTTGCTTCAGGATTAAAAGAACAGTGGGTATGCTATCAGTGGTTTTGGTTTGCGCAGTCACCGTTTCAGGATGATATGATGCAGTGGTATCACGATATGAATGATGGAAAAGCATCCTTTGACAATGAGGGAACCAGAGAATTTTTTAAGGTATTTGATTTAATGTATGAAAACTGCGGACCGAATCCTCTATCGAGTGATTTTGCTTCTATGTGTCATCAGCTGGGGGCCGGGGAAGCAGCTATGGCGCTTATGGGAGACTTCGCATATTCCGAGAGCATGAAAGTAAATCCGGAGGCGCGGCTTGGTCTGGCAGGCATGCCTGTGGATGAGAACCCGGAAAATGCGGTTATCATCAATAATGCCAGCGGGATTTACGTTTCATCGGAAAGCAAACATAAAGACGCTGCTTTTGATTTTCTGCGCTGGTCTTTATCGAAGGAGGGAACGGAACTGATTTCCAGGCTGGATGGGGCTGGCTCAACGGCTGCTTGTAATCCGGAACTGGAACTGATTGGATTTTCAGCGGATGGCATGAAATGGATTCAGGACGGGAAGAGGGCTCTTACAGCAACCTGGAATTACTGGGCGCCTGGAATTATGGATGTAATTGGCAAGGACCTTCAGGCATATTTTACAGGCAGCATGTCCATTGACGAGCTGTTTCAAGATCTCGACGCACAATGGAACAATGCAATTCAATAAGGAGACACTTATTGGAGAGGGTAAAATTCATGAAGAAAAAAAGAAGGGAAACGCTTTCGCTGTTGTTATTTGTCGCGCCGTTTTTGCTATTTTTCATGTTTTTCTTTCTGCTTCCGTTTGTTCAGGGGACCGCGTATTCCTTTACTGATTGGAATGGGATCAGCACCGTTAAAAAGTTTGTGGGATTGAAAAATTATACAAAGGCGCTGGGGAGTGACAGTCGTTTTCATAATTCCTTGTATGTCACAACGGTCTACACGCTGGCGGTGGTGGTTTTGTCCAATTTGTTTGGATTACTGCTGGCCCTTGCCATAGAATCTGCGGGCAGGTTTAAAAATAAGCTGAGAACCGGGTTCTTCCTGCCTTACATCTTCAGTCTTGTGGTGGTGGGATTTACCTGGAAGCTGATGCTGACAAACGCGGCGCAGAATGTTTTTAAAGAGACGGGACTTGGTTTTTTTGGACTGGATTTTCTTGGAAATCCGAACCTATCGATGATTTCCGTTATTGTGATGAGTGTGTGGCAGGGGCTGGGGTATTATCTGATTATTTATATAGCCGGTATCCAGGGGATTGATAAGAGCGTGGAGGAATCAGCACAGATGGATGGGGCTTATGGAATCAGAAAATTCTTTTATATCACTCTTCCTTTGCTGATGCCATCTGTGACCATCTGCGTTTTTACCAGCATTGCGGGAACCTTCAAGGCTTTTGATTCTGTATTTGTCCTGACCTCGGGAGGCCCAGGATATGCGACGGAGACCATCGCCCTGAATATCTATAACGAGGCTTACGGTTCGGCAAATTTATTTGGATATGGCATGGCAAAGGCAGTGATTCTGGCCGTCATCATACTGGTGATCACGTTTATTCAATTAAACTTTTTCAAGAAAAGGGAGGTGGAGATGTGATGAAAGCAGCGGGAAAAGCCGTTACTGGTGGAAAAATCCTGCTTTTAACCGGTGTCATGTGTCTTTATCTGTTTCCGGTATACCTGATACTGATCAATTCATGGAAACCGTTTTCTGATATTTTCCAGTCTTTTGTAGCTTTTCCGAAAGGATTCTATCTGGATAATTATAGAAAAGCGTTCCACAACAACGATTTTGTCAGCCTGCTGTTCAATAATTTGATATTAACGGGAACTGCTGTTCTGGGAATTATTTTTACTACTTCTCTGGCGGGATATAAGCTTTCACGGGTGAAAAGCAGACTGAGTACTTTTTTCTATTTTCTGTTTACCGTGCCATTTCTGATTCCGTTTTATACTTATATGATTCCGCTGCTGCAGCTGATTCAGAAAACGAGACTGATGAATTCCCTGCTGGGGCTTGCCATGGTATATGTCTCCACCAGCAGCTTTTCCTTTTTTATGTTTCACGGCTTTGTCAAAGGAATACCGGCGGAGCTGGATGAGGCGGCCAGGATTGACGGCTGTTCGGAGTTTATTACGTATTGGAAGATTATTCTTCCTCTGTTGAAGCCGGTGGTGAGCAGTGTTGCCGTTTTAAATTCTATCTGGATATGGAATGATTTTCTGCTTCCTTTTTTGACACTTTCGGCAAAGAACAAGCATACAATCACCATTAGTGTCTATCAGCTATTCGGAAAATACGGCAGTGACTGGGATATTGTGACCGCAACGCTGGTATTGGCGACACTTCCGGTAGTGATTCTTTACATATTTTTGCAGCGATATATTATCAGCGGCGTTGTGGCCGGTTCTGTAAAGGGGTAAGGGGATGATAATAGAAAAAAATACGTACTCATTGGATTTTGACATGGAGAAAGGGTGTGTGGCCGGGCTTTATGACAGGAGAAAGCCTTCGGCAGACTGGGCAGGTACTCGGTTTGGTATTCCGTTTATCAATGGAACCCAGTGGGGGGAAGCACGGCTTGAAATGACGGTGGAGAAATGGTCCGGGGATGAGATTTCATTGTGTTCTGCATCAAAGGGAGTCAGGCTTACGTATACGGCAGGGGAAGAATCTCTGGCGATAGAACTTTTAATGGCTAGGGACTGTGGCCCAAGGAGCGGTCTTATGCTGGATTTTCATTTCCTGGATATGGAAGGAGGAGACCGTTTTGCAGAACAGTGTATGCCGAAAGTGATAGATACCCAGGAAGACGGTTCTTATGGGTACTTCATATTTGGAACCGGGGACAGACGGTTTTGCACGGTTATTTTGGAGGAATCTTTCTGTGCGTGGAGGATTCAATATCATGAATCCGGGCATCGGATGGAGGGATTTCAGATCTTGACGCAGGCGGATGATGTGGTGACTGATGAACGTCCGCCTCTCCTGCCGGTAGAACGGTTGAAAATCCGTATTCTGTTTGGAGGCAGTGTCACAGAATGTATGGAGCAGGCAGCAAAGCACCTGGGAATTGGGATTGCAGTTCCGAATATTGGTGGAGGACTGCCGGGGGCAGCGGTTCCCTTTCAATTGATAGGGAAATTTAACGGAGATGTTAAAGTAATAGATCCATCTGGTAAATGTAAGACAGTTATAGATATCCCGGAGAGGGAGGGGAGAATAGGCGTGTTGGAACTGTCTATGCCAGGCATTTACCAGATTGTCACGTCAGGCCGGAGCGGGCGGCTTCATACAACCCGGGTCCTGTGCCATAAGGACTGGAAGATACTGTTTCACGATGTGAATACTTTTTATGCGGAGCATGTTCAGGATGAGAGCGGAGCTTTTTACCGGGCAGTTTGGAAAGACAATTTGTCGCCCGGAGGGGGAAGGACGATGGAAGGAACCGCGTTTGGTGATGTGGAGGAGCATTTTTCCTGCAGAAGCGGGGAATTCGGAGGCTTTGCGGCAGCCGCTATGATGAAGAGTCTTCTTCTGTTCGGGGAAGATAGAAAGTTGCAGACTGCCGTGGACCGCTATATCATAAACTGGGTTTTAAATGAGGGACATGATGAAAAACCGTTTAAAGGCAGTATTTGTAAATCGGGTCAGGAATTTTTGGGAAGGACTTATGGGCCGTATCATTTATTTCAGGAAGTCAATTATCCCCAGCATGAGGCATTTCTCATGGAGCAGCTGGTGGATTATTACCGCCTGACCGGGGATAGAGGGATTTTGCTGGAAGCATATCGGCTGGCAGAGCATTTTGTGAGGGAACATATGGAGGAATCAGGCTGTGTGGTATGCCAGAATGAACCGGAAGGGGCCGTGGTGGATTATTGTACGGTGCATGTATCTATTTACGGTTTGATTTTAGTGGGAAAGGCAATGAAGAATGTGGATGGGAAGAAGGCAGAGTTTCTGCTTACCCATGCAAAAAAGCTTGCTGATTACGTATGTGAGAGAGGTCTATCTTTTCCCACAGAGGGAGAACCCTGTACAGAGGATGGTTCCATGAGCTGTTCCGCGCTTACGCTTCTTCTGGCATATTGCAGTCTGAGTCCGAAAGAACAGTATTTAAGGGAAGCAGAACGGATTCTAAACCTTCATGAAATGCTGGAGCTGGAGGGGACAGACTGCAGGATGAACGGGTCCAGTCTCCGTTTCTGGGAGACACAGTATGAGACGAGGGACTGGGGGCCATCCATCAATGCCGGCCATGGATGGACGATCTGGACATCCTCAGCGCGGATATTGCTGGCGCTTGTCAAGCGGGAATTAGAACCTCTTCGCAGAGCCTATGAAGGTTTTCTTACCAATATCTGTAAAGTGGAGGAGAATGGAGCCATGACCAGCTGCTACACGCCGGATATGATTCCGGGTCTGCCCCACGCGCCTCAGATATGGGGACTTGCTCATACGGAAGGGGAGGTGACGGAACTGCGTCCCACTACGGCGCGTTTGGGCATGAGGTATCCGGATCGGACATATTCCACCAGTGGAAATTTCTTTTTAATCCAGGCAGCAGAATATTGGTCTCATATCAGCGGTTATGATAGGGACAGCGGCATCTGCATCAACGGCATCATGAAGGATGGAACGTTCATTAGCGGAGCCCCGGAACTGGATTGTTTCCTGCTGGGGGGGATGAAGAGAGCAATGGTTCCGCTGGCGTGCATGCCGGGCAGGAAGCTGACGATCCTGTGGGGTGGAACAGAGGAACTTCAGCCGGTACGGCAGGGGACGATTGAGCGGGTTTGGAACGGTGGGGCTGACGTGATTCCGAATACGGATCAAATAGTGTTATGCTGGAAAAAAATGATTGCAGAATAGGCCTGTTGGATTGTATACTATCAGATAGGCAATGAGCAGCAAAAGGTCGAGACGAAATCTGTGTTGTGTGCTTGCACATTGGCAGATTGGAGTTTCGGCCTTTTTGATTGGTTTTTATGACGGATAGATTCACAAGACGAAAGACAGGAGAGATCATGGTATGAAGATCAAAGAGATACTGGGACAGGGGAAACCGACCTTATCGTTTGAGGTGTTTCCTCCGAAGACAGAGGATAAGTATGAGTCGGTGGAGACGGCGGCGGTGGAGATCGCCAAGCTGGGACCGGCATTTATGAGTGTGACTTACGGGGCGGGAGGCGGTACCAGCCGGTATACGGTGGACATTGCTTCTATGTTGAGCAATACGTATCAGGTGCCAGCGCTGGCCCATTTGACCTGTGTTTCCTCGACGAAGGCCCAAGTGCATCAGGTACTGCGGGAGTTAAAGGAGCGGAAGCTGGAAAATGTGCTGGCCCTGCGGGGGGATATTCCGAAGGACGGGGTGGTGGCGACGGATTACCGCTATGCCTCCCAGTTGATCTATGAGATCAAACAGGCGGGAGATTTCTGCGTGGGCGCGGCCTGTTATCCGGAGGGGCATGTGGAGTCGGCGAATAAGACGGCGGATATCGGTTATTTGAAGGAGAAGGTGGAAGCCGGCTGCGATTTTGTGACGACGCAGATGTTTTTTGACAATAATATTTTATATAATTATCTCTACCGCATCCGGGAGCGGGGGATCACGGTTCCTGTGGTGGCGGGGATTATGCCGGTGACCAATGTGGCGCAGATCAAGCGGATCTGCCAGATGTCCGGGACGGTATCTTCCGGCCAGATTCAAGGCGATTCTGGACCGGTTTGGGGACAATCCGGCGGCGATGAAGCAGGCGGGGATCGCCTATGCCACGGAGCAGATCATTGATTTGATTGCCAATGGGGTCAACGGAATCCATGTGTATTCCATGAACAAGCCGGATGTGGCGAAACGGATACTGGACAGTTTGTCGGAGATTTTGTAGAAGCGGATTCGTAACACGGCAAATCTGATGAAAGGGATGAGAACAACAGCGGGTGATCAGGATGGAGATGAATCGGAGAGAGGTGCTGCGGTATCTTGGTTACGGCAGACGAAACGCGGATGAACAGGTGTCGGAGCTTTTGGAGGAATGCTGGGCCGAACTTACGGCGGCGGCTTCCCCACGGTGTATCAGCCGTTCCTATGGCCTGCATTTTTTTGAGGAGGACGGCATTGATAGTACCTGTTTTCAGACGCACAGCAAAAGCCTTCGAAAGAATCTGGAGGATTGTGAGCAGATCCTGCTGTTTGCCGCCACGCTGGGGGCGAAGGTGGATTTGCTGATTCAGAAATATAACCGGATTCAGATGAGCAAGGCTGTGATTCTTCAGGCGGAGGCCGCGGCTATGCTGGAGGATTACTGCAATGAGGAGAATCGAAAACTGAAGGAGTCTTACGAGGAGGAGGAGTGGTTTTTGCGCCCACGGTTCAGCCCGGGGTACGGAGATTTTCCGCTGGAGTGCCAGGGGGCCTTGCTGGGGGCGCTGGAAGCGGGGAAACGGATCGGCATCACGCTGACCGACAGCCTGCTGATGGCTCCGGTCAAATCCGTGACAGCCGTGATTGGAATGAGCCGGATTCGGAGAGACTGTACCGTAAAAGGCTGTGAAGTCTGTGAGAAGACAGACTGTGCATATAGAAGAAACGAAACTGCCAGGGATTCGAATCTGGAAAATGATTTGGGAAACAATTCGGGAAACGGGAAAAGAGGATGACGGATATGGGGATCATGGAAGAGATGAACAGGAGAATTGTATTTTTTGACGGAGGGATGGGAAGCCTGCTTCAGGCGAAGGGGCTTGCGCCGGGAGAACTGCCGGAGACTTGGAACATTCTTCACCCGGAACTTCTTCTGGAAGTACACCGGGAGTATCTGGAAGCCGGCTGCGACGTGGTAACCACCAATACCTTCGGCGCCAACGGATTGAAGTATCAGAGCAGCTGCGCCGCCGGACAGGCCCATGGCAGGCCGATGTCGGAATACAGTGTGAGAGAAATCGTGACTGCCGCCGTTAACAATGCCAGAGCTGCCATCTCGGAGGCAGGAAGGGGATATATCGCCCTGGATTTGGGACCGACGGGAAAACTTTTAAAACCCTTGGGAGATCTGGATTTCGAGGAAGCATATGAATTATATAAGGAAGTTGTTCTGGCCGGAGCTGCCGCCGGGGCCGACTTTGTCCATATTGAAACCATGAGCGACGGCTACGAGGCCAAGGCAGCGGTGCTGGCGGTGAAGGAAAACTGCGATCTGCCGGTGACGGTGACCATGACTTTTGATGCGAAGGGAAAGCTGCTGACCGGTGGTGACGTGCTTTCGGTTACAGCACTGCTGGAGGGCCTGGGAGTCGATGCGCTTGGTATCAACTGTGGCCTCGGCCCCATTCAGATGAAAGGAATCCTGTCGGAAATGCTGAAGGCAGCCTCCATTCCCGTCATTGTCAACCCCAACGCCGGACTTCCCAGAAGCGAAGGCGGAAAAACGGTGTACGATATTGATGACGATGAATTTGCAGCTGTCATGGAAGAACTTGTGAGGATGGGCGCCAGCGCGGTGGGCGGCTGCTGCGGTACGACGCCGGAGCATATCCGAAAAACCGTGGAACGGTGTCAAGACCTGCCCCGTCAGATTCCGGTGAAGAAGGGACGGTGCATGATTTCGTCCTATACCCATGCAGTGGAGATCGGCACGAACCCGGTGATCATCGGGGAGAGGATCAACCCGACGGGGAAATCCAAATTCAAGCAGGCCCTCCGTGACCATAACCTGGAATACATTCTGCGGGAGGCTGTGACCCAGCAGGACAACGGCGCCCATGTGCTGGATGTCAATGTGGGTCTTCCGGAGATCGACGAGCCGTCCATGATGGAAGAGGTGGTAAAGGAACTTCAGAGCATTGTGGATCTGCCCCTTCAGATTGACACGTCGGACGTGGAAGCCATGGAACGGGCCATGAGAATCTATAACGGGAAGCCGCTTATTAATTCCGTAAACGGGAAAGAGGAGTCTATGAGCGCCATATTCCCACTGGTGAAGAAGTACGGCGGCGTGGTGGTGGCCCTTGCTCTGGATGAGAGCGGGATTCCGGAGACGGCTGGCGGCCGGATGGAGATTGCGAAAAAAATCTATGCCAGAGCCGCCGAGTATGGGATTGAGGCGAAGGATATTCTGATTGATGCATTGTGTCTTACCGTCAGTTCCGACAGCAAAGGGGCGCTGACAACGCTGGAAACCGTGGGGCGTGTCAGGGAGGAACTCGGAGGCAGAACCATATTGGGCGTGTCTAACATTTCCTTCGGACTGCCTCAGAGGGAGATCATCAATGCGGCGTTCTTCACCATGGCGCTGCAAAATGGCTTGAATGCTGCCATTATAAACCCCAATTCCGAGGCGATGATGAGAGCGTATTACAGTTTCCGGGCGCTGGCGGATTTGGACGCCCAGTGCGGAGACTATATCAGAATCTATGGCGGGCAGATAGCCGGTCTTGGGGCGACGCTTTCAAAAGCAGGAGGGACAGCAGACGGAACTGGTGTGCCGGGCACCGCAGGTGCTCCGACAAGCCAAAAAACTGGGGCCGGAAACTCCGAAATGACTCTTGGCGACAGTATTTTACGCGGATTAAAAGAGGGGGCCCATACGGCGGTGATCCGGCTGCTGGAGACAAAGGATGCGTTTACCATCATTAATGAGGAGATGATCCCGGCTCTTGACACTGTGGGAAAAGGCTTCGAGAAAGGCGTCATCTTCCTGCCCCAGCTTTTGATGAGCGCGGAGGCGGCCAAATCGGCCTTTGAGGTGATCAAAGAACAGATGTCGAAAACCGGCCAGGTGCAGGAGAAAAAGGGAACGATTATCCTGGCTACCGTGAAGGGGGATATCCACGATATCGGGAAAAATATTGTGAAGGTTTTGCTGGAGAATTATGGCTATGACGTGATAGATTTAGGCAAGGACGTGCCGCCGGAGCTGGTGGTGGAGACCGCGGTGGCGAAGAAGGTGCCGCTGGTCGGTTTAAGCGCCCTGATGACCACCACGGTTCCCAGCATGGAGGCCACAATCAAGCTGCTGAGAGCGGAAGCGCCGTGGGTGAAAATCATGGTGGGCGGCGCCGTTCTGACCGAGGAATACGCGGGAACCATCGGCGCGGACCGGTACTGCAAGGATGCCATGGCATCGGTCAATTATGCCGAGTCATTAAACTTCACATTTTAAAGGTTATATGGTATGATGTAACAAATAAAAATGAAGATTACAGGAGGGGTTAATATGAGTGTAAGAATTATGGCAGATTCTACATCCGATATCGGACCGGAGAGAGCAAAAGAGTGGGGGGTCACATTAATCCCGTTGAAAGTATTGTTTGGAGAGGAAGAGTTTTTGGACGGCGTGGACATGCAGCTGGAGGAGTTTTATAGACGGCTGGTGTCGTCGGAGAAGCTGCCTACCACCAGCCAGCCGGACCCGGAAGCATTTTTTACCGTGTTCCAGAAGGCGAAGGAGGCCGGGGACGACGTGGTGGTGGTGACTATCAGCTCCAACTTAAGCGGCACCTTCCAGAGCGCCTCCATTGCCAAAGAGATGTGCGAGTACGACAACATTTACATCGTTGACAGTATGCAGGTGACCTGTACCATGCTGATGATGGTGCGCCGCGCCCTGAAGCTTAAGGAGGAAGGGAAATCCGGCAGGGAGATTTATGAGATTTTGGAGGCGGAGAAGAGCCACTACTGCATTTATGCGGCTATCGGCGACTTAACTTACCTGGAAAAGGGCGGCCGCCTTTCCAAAGTGGGGGCCGCAGCCGGTTCCATGCTGAATTTAAAACCGGTGATCACCATTGCCAATACCGGCGTGGTAAAACTGGCGGGCATGGCCAGGGGGCAAAACGGCGCTTACGCCAAGATGTTAAAGCTGATTGAGAGCGACGGAGGTCTGGATTTCGACCGGGAGATGTGTATCGGTTACACCGGGGATATCGAGGTACTGGCGCCGTTTAAAGAATATTTAAAAGGAAAAATGGATATCTCAGGCTTTGTTGAGAGCCGCATCGGCACTGTGATTGGCACTCACGGCGGGCCCGGCTGTGCGGTCTTTGGAGCTTATTTAAAGTAACATCAGCAATACAGTATGCCGGCCGGTTTTCTGGCCGGCTTTAGAAACGCGCGGAGGGTTCTCGTGAAGAAATTACTGAAATATTTAAAGGATTATAAACTGGAAAGTATCCTGGGGCCGCTGTTTAAGATGCTGGAGGCCAGCTTTGAACTGTTTGTGCCCCTGGTGATGGCGAAAATTATTGATATTGGAATTAAGAACAGCGACACCGGCTACATTTTAAAGATGGGCGGTGTCCTGATTCTGCTGGGAGTTGTGGGGCTTACCTGTTCGCTGACGGCCCAGTATTTCAGCGCCAGGGCAGCGGTGGGCTTCGGTACGGCGCTGCGCAATGATTTGTTTAAACATATTAACGGATTTTCCTACTCGGAGATTGATACGGTGGGGACGGCTACTCTGGTCACCAGAATGACCAGCGATGCCAACCAGGTACAGAATGGGGTGAATATGGTTCTGCGCCTGTTTCTGCGGTCGCCGTTCATCGTGTTTGGCGCTATGGTGATGGCGTTTACCATTGACGTGAAGTCGGCGCTGATCTTTGTGGTGGCGATTCCGCTGCTTTCCATCGTCGTGTTTGGAATTTTGATTATCAGTATGCCTCTCTACAAAAAGGTGCAGAGACAGCTTGACAAGGTGCTTCTGACCACCAGGGAAAATCTCCTGGGAGCCAGAGTGGTCCGGGCCTTCAACCGGCAGCAGGACGAGTGCCGGAAGTTCGATGAGGAAAATGGACTTCTGGTACAGTTCCAGGTGTTTGTGGGGAAAATATCGGCGTTAATGAATCCGGTTACTTATATCATCATCAACGGGGCTATCATCGTGCTGATCTGGACCGGGGCCTGGCAGGTGGAGAGCGGTGTGATCACCCAGGGCGAAGTGGTGGCTCTTGTGAATTACATGTCGCAGATTCTGGTGGAACTGGTGAAACTGGCCAATTTGATTATCATTATCTCCAAGTCATTAGCCAGCGCTAACCGAATCAGTTCGGTGTTCGATATGACGGCCAGCCTTGTGGAGAAAAACTGCGGGGAACTGGTGAGGTCCGGGGAGGAGACGGAGCAGCCGAAGGTGGAGTTTCGCGATCTGGGCTTTCGCTATGCCGGGGCAAAGGAGGAATCCTTAGAGGCGGTCAGCTTCGCGGCCCAGAAGGGGCAGACCATCGGCATTATCGGCGGCACCGGTTCCGGCAAGTCCACCCTGGTGAATCTGATTCCACGGTTTTATGACGCTACTTCGGGGGCGGTGCTGGTGGACGGTGTGGATGTGAAGGAGTATTCTTTTGACCAGCTGCGGGGAAAGATTGGAATTGTACCGCAGAAGGCGGTGCTGTTTAAAGGCACCATCCGGGATAATATCAGGTGGGGGAAAGAGGATGCCACGGACGAGGAGATCTACCAGGCTCTTCGGACAGCTCAGGCGGAAACCTTTGTGGAGGAGAAAAATCAGGGACTGGATTTTCAGATTCTGCAGGGAGGAAAGAACTTATCGGGCGGACAGAAGCAGCGTCTGACCATCGCCAGGGCTTTAGTGAAACAGCCGGAGATTCTGATTCTGGATGACAGCGCGTCGGCCCTTGATTTTGCCACGGACGCGGCTCTTCGGAAGGCCATCCGGGAGTATGCGGTAAGGCCTCCTCACCAAGGTTTGGCGGCAGGTTTGGCGGCAGGCGGCGCGAAGGATATGACGGTGTTTCTCGTCTCCCAGCGGGCGGCTTCCATCCGCAATGCGGATCAGATTCTCGTGCTGGATGACGGCCGTCTGGCCGGCTGTGGCACCCACAGGGAATTGTTAAAGAATTGTCAGGTATACCGGGAGATCTGTCTGTCCCAGTTATCGGAAGAGGAGGTGGCGCGGGATGAGCAGGAATAAGACGACGCTTAAGAGAATTCTTGACTATATCGGAGCCTACAAATGGGGCGTACTGTTTTCCCTTCTGCTGGCGGTGATTACGGTGGCCACGACGCTGTATGCGCCGATTCTCATCGGCCAGGCAGTGGATCTGATTGTGGCGCCGGGGCAGGTGGCATTTGACGGCATTATGGCGGTTCTGGTGCGGATGGCGGTGGTCATCTGTATCACGGGGGCGGCCCAGTGGCTGATGAATCATATCAACAATACGATCACCTACCGGGTGGTGAAGGATATCAGGACGAAGGCATTTAACCATCTGGAAATACTGCCGTTAAAGTATATTGACAGTCATCCGTCGGGGGATGTGATCAGCCGCGTGATTGCGGATATCGACCAGTTTTCCGAGGGGCTTTTGATGGGCTTTACCCAGCTGTTTACGGGGGTGCTTACCATTGTGGGAACGCTTGGTTTTATGTTTATCATCAACCCTGTGATTGCGGTGGTGGTCGTGATTGTGACGCCGGTGTCCCTGTTTGTGGCGAGTTATATCGCGAAAAAAACCTATTCCATGTTCAAACTCCAGTCGGAAACCCGCGGGGAAATGACGGCGCTGATCGACGAGATGCTGGGGAATCAGAAGGTGGTTCAGGCCTTTGGTCATGAGGATGAGGCGCAGGCGGAGTTTGAAGAGATTAATGAGCGGCTTCGGGGATTCAGCCTGAAAGCGATTTTCTTCTCCTCCATCACCAATCCGGCGACCCGGTTTGTCAACGGACTGGTGTATGCCAGCGTCGGCATTGTGGGGGCTATGGCGGCGATCCGGGGACTGCTGTCCGTGGGGCAGCTGACCAGCTTTTTGAGCTATGCCAACCAGTATACAAAGCCGTTTAATGAGATTTCCGGCGTGGTGACGGAGCTTCAGAACGCCCTGGCATCGGCGGCCAGAGTTTTTGCTTTGATTGATGAGGAGCCGATTATCCCGGACGCGCCGGATGCTGTGCGGCTTGACAAGGCGGACGGGACTGTGAAGATGGAGGACGTGTTCTTCTCCTATACGCCGGAGGTGAAGCTGATTGAGAACTTTCATCTGGATGTGAAGCCGGGGCAGAGAATTGCCATCGTGGGGCCTACGGGCTGTGGAAAGAGCACGGTCATCAATCTGCTGATGCGGTTCTATGACGTGGATGCCGGTTCCATCAAGGTGACGGGGCACGACACCAGAATGATCACCAGAGACAGTCTGCGGGCCAATTTCGGGATGGTGCTTCAGGAGACGTGGCTGAAATCGGGGACCATCCGGGATAACATTGCCTACGGCCGGCCGGATGCTTCCTTGGAAGAGGTGGTTTTGGCGGCGAAGGAGGCCCATGCCCACAGCTTTATCAAGCGAATGCCAAAGGGGTATGACACGGTGATCTCGGAGGACGGGGGCAACTTGTCCCAGGGACAAAAGCAGCTTTTATGTATCGCCAGAGTGATGCTGTGCCTGCCGCCGATGCTGATTCTGGACGAGGCGACCTCCTCCATTGATACCAGAACGGAGATCCGCATCCAGAAGGCCTTCTTAAAAATGATGGAGGGACGGACCAGCTTCATCGTGGCTCACCGTCTGTCCACGATCCGGGAGGCAGACGTGATTCTGGTGATGAGAGACGGGCATATCGTGGAGCAGGGAGACCATGAGAGTCTGCTGCGGCAGGGCGGATTTTACGCTGAGCTGTATAACAGCCAGTTTGCGGTGTCATGACAGGGCGTTAAAAAGTTGTTAAAATCGAGAAAGTTAGTTCCATTTTCTTATCAGGGAATTATTTTTATGTTATGCTTCATATAGTAACTTATCAAGCTGCATAGAAGACGAGAGGTGGACGAGGTTATGATTTTTCCGTTACTTATCACATCAGTTGTCATCATCGCCTGTATTTTGACCAATAAGATAACCAGCAGAGCCGGGATGCCGGCCCTGCTGGCTTTTATTGTTTTGGGGATGTTTTTCGGCTCGGACGGGGTGATGAAGATCCCGTTTGAAAATTTTGCATTTGCGGAGCAGATCTGTTCGGTGGCGTTGATTTTTATCATGTTTTACGGCGGATTTGGGACGAAATGGAAGGCGGCAAAGCCGGTGGCGGCCCAGGCGGTTCTGCTGTCCACAGCAGGGGTGGTGCTGACAGCCGGGCTTACGGGGCTGTTTGGGTATGCGGTGCTGAAGATGAATCTGCTGGAGAGTCTGCTCCTGGGGGCGGTTCTCGGCTCCACGGACGCGGCGTCGGTGTTCTCGATCCTGCGTTCCAGGAACTTAAATCTGAAATACAATACGGCGTCCCTGCTGGAATTGGAGAGCGGCAGCAACGACCCCTGCGCCTATATGATGACTGTGATTTTGCTGTCGCTGATTCAGGGAAACCGGGCAGGCGGATCGGTGGTTTACATGGTGTTTGCCCAGGTGTTCTTTGGAGTTCTCTTCGGTGTGGCAATTGCATTTGCGGCCGTGTGGTTTATGAAGCATGTACATTTTGTGACGGAGGGGTTTGACGCGGCATTTGTGATCGCGGTGGCCCTGCTGTCCTATGCGGCTCCCCAGGCGCTGGGGGGAAATGGGTATCTGAGCGCTTATCTTGTGGGAATTATTCTGGGAAATCAGACGATTCATAACAAGAAATCCCTGGTGAATTTCTTTGACGGGATTACCAGCCTGCTGCAGATGCTGATTTTCTTTTTGCTGGGCCTGCTGTCGTTTCCGTCGAAAATGCCGTCGGTATTTCTCCCGGCGGCGGCCATCGCACTGTTTCTGACGTTTGTGGGGCGGCCCCTTGTGACGTGGCTGATTCTGACTCCGTTTCGGGCGGCGGTGCCGCAGCAGTTGATTGTATCCTGGGCAGGGCTTCGCGGGGCGGCGTCTATCGTGTTCGCCGTGATGGTGACGGTCAGCGGGGCAAAACTGGAACATGATCTGTTTCATATGGTGTTCTGCGTGGTGCTGTTCTCCATCGGTGTCCAGGGTTCACTGCTTCCCTGGCTGTCCAGGAAACTGGATATGATCGATGCGGAGGGCAGTGTTATGAAGACCTTCAATGATTATAATGAAGAGAAGGAGATCCAGTTTATTCAGCTGGAGATGAAGGAAGGGCATCCATGGATTGGGAAAGAGGTAAAATGCGTGGAACTGCCGCCGGATACGCTGCTGGTGATGATTCTGCGGGGGAAGCAGACGCTGGTTCCGAAAGGAAATACACAGCTTGAGCTGGATGACACGGTGGTGCTTAGCGCCAATGCCTATGAGGATGAGAGTACCATCTGTCTGATGGAGATTACCATTGATAAAAGCCATGAGTGGTGCGACTGCATCGTGTCTGAGCTGGAACTGCCGGAGGATACGCTGATTATGATGATCCGCCGCGGCGGCCAGGCGCTGATTCCCGGAGGAATGACGGAGATTCTGGAGGGGGATGTGGTGGTAGTAAATGAGAATAAGAGTGCGGGGGCGGTGTAGGCCGCCCGCTCTTTTAGAGTAAACGGGCGAAAGAAAGTCTTAAAAATGGACAAAATAATAGAGTTTCATGAATTAGGGGCATGCACGAAACTCTATAAAGAAGAAATAACCATGTATACTATAACATATTTTCGGGAAAATGTGTTGTTACAAAATTGTTAATTTTAGACGGATTTTGGTACGATATGTAACCGATAAAATATGATGAGTGCATTTTATATCTTGCAAGAAAGCCCGAAACAGTTTATGATAATGAGTATAGTATGGGAAGTGAAGCGGGAGGACCGAACAAATGACAATGAATTCAGACAATACGTCAGATAAGAGAAGTACCGGCCAGCGTGGGGGCGGACAGGCGGCGGGAGGTGAAAACGGCGTTGTACAGCCAGCCAGTCAGGTATCCGCCAGTCAGGCGGCAGCTGCAAGACAGGCAGCCGTCCAGGCAGTTGCGAGACAAGCCATAGCAAATGTGGCGAAGCAGGCGGCAGCAAAGCCGGCGGTGGGGGGCCAGACAGTAGCAAAGCCTGTAAACGCTGGGGGCCAGACAGTGGCGAAGACAGTAGCCGCAGGGGGCCAGGGAGTGGCGAAGACGGCAGCTGAAGGCCACGCGGTGGTGAAACCGGAGGCAGGGAAGCAGCCAGTGCCGAAGCAGACGGTGGTAAGCCAGGCGGTATCAAAACCAGCGGCAGGAACACAGCCAGCGCCGAAGCAGACGGTGGTAAGCCAGGCGGTGGTGAAACCAGAGGCAGGGAAGCAGCCAGCGACGAAGCAGATGCCGGTAAACCAGGCGGCGTCAAAACCAGCGACAGGGACACAGCCAGCGTCGAAGCAGACGTCGGTAAGCCAGGCGGTGGTGAAACCAGAGGCAGGGACGCAGCCAGCGACGAAGCAGCCGCCGGTAAGCCAGGCGGCGTCAAAACCAGCGGCAGGGACGCAGCCAGCGTCGAAGCAGCCGTCGGTAAACCAGGCGGCGTCAAAACCAGCGGCAGGAACACAGCCAGCGTCAAAGCAGCCGGCGGTAAGCCAGGCATCTTCAAAACCAGCAGCCGGCCAGTCAACAGCAGGCAAAAAAGCTGGTAAGCAGACAACAAAACAGCAGACAACAAAGGTGAAGTCCACAGCCGGTCAGATCGGTACTGGTCAAGATATTGAGGATCATACGGTGTCAAAACCGGCAGCAGCCGAGCAGACAACAGTGAAACACACAACAGGAGGTCAAACGGTGGGGAAACAGGCAGCAGGGCAGGCAGAGAAAAAGCAGTCGGCAGCAAAACAGACGGCAGTCAATGAGTCTGCGGCAGCAAAACAGGTAACAGGAGGCCAGTCCGGCTCTGGAAACAACGGCGGCAATCAGAAACGCCCACGGCGCAAAATCCGGGTATTTTTATTGGTTATTATCGCATTTATAGGAGGCGCTTTTGCATGGCAGACATATCGCCCCCAGAACCGGATGGAGCCAAATGCAGTCGTAGGAGCCATGCCCGGCAAAACAGACGAACAGATCCAGGAAGAGTTAAACCGAAAGGTAGAGGAAAAGATGATCGCATTTTCCATCAATTCCCATCCTGTATACCCGGACGGCAAGACCGCAGGCAATATCCTGTTTGAGAATCCATCCTCCAACAATAAACTGACCAAGATGGAGCTCTACCGCGACGACACCGGAGAGAAGATATACGAAACCGGCCTTTTAAGACCCGGCAGCTATGTTCCGGAAGCAAAATTGGATCAGAATCTGGCAGTTGGTGATTATACCTGCACAGCGTATATCTACGCATACCGCCTGGAGGACGAGTCCTATATCGGCAAGGTAGCGGCAGGTATCACAATCACGGTGCAGCAGTAATGGCTTACAAATAACGGTGATATTTTCAAAACCACCATTGACATTTCAGACGAATATGTTACAATGTAGCTTAGATTTTATAAATAAAAGCGATGAAGGCGTCAGTAGACATTTATTTTCTACCAGAGAGAAGGAATCACCGGCTGAGAGTTCCTTTTAGTTCAGATAGATGTTGAGATTCCCGCCGGAGCTGCAGGCTGAACCGCGTTTGATGTGCGTAAGTAGGCTGGGCCGTTTGTACACGTTACGTATATCGAGAGTCTGTGGAGAGGCAGAGATTGCAGCCCCGCAGGAATCAGGGTGGTACCGCGATAAAACATATCGTCCCTTCGTTCTTTCAGGAAGAACGAAGGGATTTTTTGTATTATAGGAAAGTGCGTCCTATGATACAAAAAACGCTCCGCGGGGATCGCACTGCGGCGGCAGGGAAAGATGTCGCTAGAGCGACCCGCCGCAGGCGGAGAATCCCGCGAGCGGGATTCTTTATTGTCCCTGAGCAAAAAGAAACCATGAGAAAGGGAGAGTACGATGAAAGACCAGTTAGACAAAATCAAAGAAGAAGCGTTAAAACAGATTGAAGCATCCGACGCGCTGGAAAAATTAAATGAGATCCGCGTGGCTTACCTGGGTAAAAAGGGCGAACTGACCAGCGTGTTAAAGAGCATGAAGGATGTGGCGCCGGAGGAGAGACCGAAGGTGGGCCAGATGGTCAATGAGGCCAGAGAGATGATCGAGGCCAAATTAGAGGAGACCATGAAGAGACTTGCCAGAAAGGCAAGGGAGGAGCAGATGAAGAAAGAGGTCATCGACGTGACTCTTCCTGCTTCCAAGATTAATGTGGGCCACAGCCATCCGAACACCATCGCGCTGGAAGAAGTGGAACGCATTTTCATCGGCATGGGCTACGAGGTGGTAGAAGGACCTGAGGTGGAATACGATGAGTACAACTTCGAGAAGCTGAACATCCCGGCCAATCATCCGGCCAAGGATGAGCAGGATACCTTCTATATCAATAAAGAGATGGTGCTGAGAACCCAGACCTCCCCGGTTCAGGCCCGCGTGATGGAACAGGGCAAGCTGCCGATCCGTATGATCGCTCCCGGCCGCGTGTTCCGTTCCGATGAGGTGGACGCCACCCATTCCCCGTCTTTCCATCAGATTGAAGGACTTGTGATTGATAAAAATATCACTTTTGCAGATTTAAAGGGAACATTGGCAGAGTTCGCGAAAGAACTGTTCGGCGAGGAGACGAAAGTCAAGTTCCGCCCCCATCATTTCCCATTCACCGAGCCAAGCGCCGAGGTGGATGTGACCTGCTTCAAATGCGGCGGTTCCGGCTGCCGGTTCTGCAAAGGTTCCGGCTGGATTGAGATTCTCGGCTGCGGTATGGTTCACCCCCATGTATTGGAGATGTGCGGCATTGACCCGGAGGAATATACCGGATTTGCGTTTGGTGTTGGGCTTGAGAGAATTGCACTTCTGAAATACGAGATTGATGACATGAGACTTTTATATGAGAATGATATCAGATTCTTAAAACAGTTTTGATAAGCGATGAGTCATGCGTGACTGTGGCCATCACTTCTGCCAGGGGAGAGTTCGCTCTCACATGGCAGAAGTGATGGGCACTGGCACATAGGGCGAACGCCCTCAAGCGAGAAAGGCGGAGCCTTTGGAGCTTGCTGCATGACGGAGTAGAACGTGAGCCAAAGCATAGCTCACGCTCCCGAGATGAACGGAACAAGGAAGAGAGGGAAAGACTATGAATACAGCATTATCATGGATTAAAGCATACGTTCCGGACTTAGACGTCAATGTCCAGGAATATACAGATGCCATGACCTTATCAGGCACCAAGGTGGAAGGTTACGAGTGTCTGGACAAGAATCTGGAGAAAATCGTGGTAGGCCAGATCACCAAAATCGAGCGCCACCCGGATGCAGATAAACTCATTATCTGCCAGGTAGATATCGGAGACCGTTCCATCCAGATTGTCACCGGTGCGCCAAACGTGAAAGAGGGCGACAAGGTTCCGGTCGTACTGGAGGGCGGCAAAGTAGCCGGCGGCCACGACGGCGGACCGCTCCCGGAAGAAGGTATCCAGATCAAAAAAGGCAAACTTCGGGGCATTGAATCCTACGGCATGATGTGCTCCATCGAAGAACTGGGATCTTCCAGGGAAATGTACCCGGATGCCCCGGAGAGCGGCATCTACATTCTGCCGGCCGACACAAAAGTAGGCGCGGACGCGGTGGAAGTCCTGGGACTTCGTGACGCAGTCTTTGAATATGAGATTACCTCCAACCGTGTGGATTGTTACAGCGTCATCGGAATCGCAAGAGAGGCGGCCGCCACCTTCAACAAAAAATTTGTTCCACCGGTTGTAACAGAGACCGGCAACAGCGAGGACATTCACGACTATTTAAAAGTCACTGTGGAGAACACCGAGCTCTGCCCGCGCTACTGTGCAAGAATGGTGAAAAATATCAAACTGGCCCCATCCCCGGAGTGGATGCAGAGACGTCTGGCAGCCAGCGGCATCCGTCCCATCAACAATCTGGTAGATATCACCAACTATGTGATGGAAGAGTACGGCCAGCCCATGCATGCTTATGACTATGACTTAATCGGCGGCCATGAGATCATTGTCAAATGTGCCAAGGACGGCGACATGTTCCAGACCTTGGACGGCCAGGAGCGGAAACTGGACAGTACGGTTCTGATGATCAATGACGGCGAGAAGGAAGTCGGCATTGCCGGAATTATGGGTGGCGAGAATTCCAAGATCACCGATGATGTCAAGACCATGGTATTTGAGGCCGCTTGCTTCGACGGCACCAATATCCGTCTGTCTGCCAAAAAAGTGGGCTTAAGAACCGACGCGTCCGGCAAGTTTGAGAAAGGACTGGACCCCAACAACGCCGAGGAAGCCATCAACCGTGCCTGCCAGCTGGTAGAGCTGTTGGGAGCCGGTGAAGTGGTTGGCGGTATGATCGACGTTTACCCGGTAAAGAAAGAGGAGCGCAGAATCCCATTCAACGCGGAAAAGATCAATAAACTGCTGGGAACCGATATCCCGGAAACCGATATGCTTGGATATTTCCAGAAGCTGGATTTAGGCTTTGATGCGAAGACGAGCGAAGTCATTGTACCAACCTTCCGTCAGGATTTAGAGCGTCCGGCCGATATCGCCGAGGAAGTGGCCAGATTCTATGGATATGACAATATCCCAACCACTCTGCCAAGCGGTGAAGCAACCACCGGCGGTTTGTCCTACAAGCTGCGCGTGGAGCAGGTGGCAAGAGAGATCGCCGAATTCTCCGGTTTCAGCCAGAGCATGACCTACTCCTTCGAAAGCCCGAAAGCATTCGATAAATTAATGCTCCCGGCCGATTCACCACTGCGCCGGACCGTTAACATCCTAAACCCGCTGGGCGAAGATTTCAGTGTGATGAGAACCACCCCGTTAAACGGCATGCTGACATCCCTGTCCACCAACTACAACCGGAGAAACAAGGACGTCCGCTTGTACGAACTGGCAAATGTCTACCTGCCAAAGCAGCTTCCGCTGACGGAACTGCCGGACGAGAGAATGCAGTTTATACTTGGTTTCTATGGCGATGGCGACTTCTTCACCATGAAGGGCGTGGTAGAAGAGTTCTTTGACAAGGTGGGAATGAAAAAACGTCCACATTACATGCCGCCGAACGTTAGTGAGGGGGCCTTACCGCTGCCAGAAGCAGGAAAAGTATTCCTTCATCCGGGACGCCAGGCAAATGTTATCTACGACGATGTTGTAGTCGGATATTTAGGCGAACTTCACCCGGATGTAGCTGACAATTATAAAATTGGTGAAAAAGCGTACGTAGCTGTGCTGGATATGCCAAGTATCCTCCCATTCACCACCTTCGACCGCAAATACGAAGGCATTGCCAAATACCCGGCGGTCACAAGAGACATCAGCATGGTAGTTCCGAAAGATGTTTTAGTAGGCCAGATTGAGGCCGTGATTGAGCAGCGGGGCGGCAAGATCATGGAGAGTTACCAGCTCTTCGACATCTACGAGGGCGCCCAGATTCTGGCCGGTTTCAAGTCCGTCGCCTACTCCATCACCTTCCGCGCCAAAGACCGGACGCTGGAGGACAAAGAAGTTAACGCTGTGATGGAGAAGATTCTTCACGGATTAAAGGAACTGAATATCGAGCTTCGCGCATAAGGACAGGGAGGCAGCATGGAAAATGATTTGAGGTTTGCGATACTGATTGATGCGGATAATATTTCTGATAAATACATTAAGATTATTCTGGATGAGACTGCCAATATGGGAGTAGCGACTTACAAGAGGATTTACGGGGACTGGACCAGTCCCCAGCTGGCCTCATGGAAGATGGTGCTTTTGGAGAACTCCATCATCCCCATGCAGCAGTACAGCTACACCACAGGGAAAAATTCCACGGATTCGGCCATGATCATCGATGCCATGGACATTCTGTATTCCGGAATGGTAGATGGGTACTGTATCGTGTCCTCAGACAGTGATTTTACAAGGCTGGCGGCGCGGCTTAGAGAATCAGGGATGCAGGTCATCGGGATGGGGGAGCAGAAGACTCCCAGACCATTTATCTCCGCCTGTAACCAGTTTAAATATCTGGATCTGC
This sequence comes from Bacteroides thetaiotaomicron, assembly GCA_034142505.1. GTDB lineage: Bacteria > Bacillota > Clostridia > Lachnospirales > Lachnospiraceae > Hungatella_A. The sequence continues at coordinate 16,191 of JAWZDV010000008.1, read as the reverse complement.
TTTACTCGAACCAGCAGGATACCGAGAGGGAGGAGGCGCAGGCAGAGCTGGCGGAGAAACTCCAGGAGGTGTTGACCGAAGAGCCGCGGGGAGACCTGCCGGGTGGCCCGCAGGAGAGCGACCAGACAGGAAAAGGGCCGGCAAAACGAACCTCGACTCTGGCGGAGCAGCGCAGGATACGGAAGCGGGATCTTGCGCGGATCTGCCGCGTGATCAACGCCATCATTGAGAAATTTTCCGATGATGACGGCTGGATCTACCTGGGAAAGCTGGGAGACCAGATGGCAAAGCGCCTGCCCGATTTTGATGTGCGAAACTACGGCTATTCCAAGATGATGCCGTTTATCAAATCACTTGGCGCATATGAGGTACAGAAGCTGCCGGATGACAATGGACAAAAGCAGCTATATGTACGTGCGAAAGGCTGACCCCTTCGGGACTGTCAAATCATGATCTTTGATTTGACAGTCCTTGTTTTTTTACACGGTTAAAATCCTGTCCCGGTATCCGCTCCCCCGATCCCAAGCAGCCAGCCGACGCTGACATGGAGGACGCGGGAGAAAACAAGGAGTTCGTAGTCAGTTACGAAACGTTCCTGCTTTTCAATACGGCTGATGACCTTTTGGGAGATTTCGATGTTACTCAGCTGCATGCGTATGGCAAGGTCTTCCTGAGAGTAGTGCAGGGCCTTTCGGGCCTCCTTGATCCGTGGACCGATCAAATTGGCTTTCCCTTCATAAAAATAGATTTTCATAGATGCTTCCTTTTCTAAACCACCTTAAAGATGGGTAATTTATATTGACAGTAGCATGTGATGAGACTATAATTTACCTTAAAGATGACTAAAAATATTTTTCTATGAGAAATAGGATGATCCATGGAGGAAGAATTTATGAATGAGAAACAGACATTTTTATGTCTGGAGGAACAGAAAGAGTTACAGGAATTTCTGGGGCTGGTGAAAGAACTGATCAAGGACAGTGACGCGGCGGTGGAAAAAGAGATGGTACAGAATTTTTTACAGCAGATATCGGAAGCGGTTTCCTTTGTTGCGGCGGGGGACAGTGGCTCAGGAAAGACCAGCCTGCTTCAGGCAATTCTGCCGGGAGATTTGCCTGATATGGGGAAACCAACCAAGGGGATTGAGGAGATCCGCTACGGTGTCCAGGACATGGTGCTTCAGGTAGAGCCAGGTTATACAAGACAATTTGTCAGCAATCAGTCACTGGAGGGAATTGTGGTTTACGATATGCAGGGGCTGGATACCATGGAGTCGTTGTCAGTAAAATCCCGTGCTAAAAGTCTGGTGCAGAAATGCAACGTTCTGTTACTGGTATTTCCGGTGGATAAGATCCGCAGCTTTACTGTGTGGGAATTCCTGGAGGGAGTGGACTGCAAAAAAATGGTATTTGTCATGACCGGTTGTGACAAGGTTTCCACAGAGACCGTGAAAGAACAGGAAATGAAGCTGCGAAGCTATATGCAGGACGAAGGAATCCATGCGCCCCTATACTGTGTATCGCTGGCCTCAGAAAAGAAAGAACAATCCATCGCCCCATTGAGAACCTACATTGGGGAGAACATTCTCGGTGAGAATCCCATTTTGACAAATCAGCAGAACAATATGGAGCATCTGAACCAACTGCTTTTAGAGTTACAGCAATCCTTTCAGCTCCGTAAAAAACAGTATGAGGCAGATATTTCCGTGTTACATAAGATAGACCAGTCGATGAATGCGTTTGTGGAACGGAACGAACGAGTGACGGAAGAATTAAAGAAGCAGCTTCGGCAGGTTATCACACAGGAGATTGATGAGTATCAGAACAGCGTCATCAAACGCCTGGACCCCTATAAAATTAAAGAGCGGTTTAACGGCGGAGAGTCCGCTTTTTTGGAATATCTCTCAAACACGAACGAGACCTATAAGAACCAGTTAAATGACAGGGTATCAAAAGAAACCCAGCGGGTGGTTCGGAGCTATCTGGCAGACTTGGAACAAGTCTTTGAAGAAGCCACCGGATTTTTTCGGAAACGGGAGAATCTGATCGGACTGGAAAACCGGTTCTATGGTTCCCTGGCGGAGAGTAAGCGGGGAATGATTCAGAAGACGGAAACCACCATGCGTACCACAAGCAGTTTCTATCAGACACTTTCTGAGGCTTCCGAGGAACTTTTTTACAAGGTCTGGGCGGCACGTGAAAAATATGACAGAGATGTGACCATAGGTACGGCAGCCGGTGCGGTCATAGGGGCTGGAGCGGGAATTGGAATTGGCTTTGCAGGTGCGAACTTAGCGGTAGGGGCAACCGGAGCCGCAGCCGCCACAGCCGCCGGTACTCTCAGTACTGTCGTTGCTGCGGGGGCAGGAGCCGCCACTGTGGAAACCGCGGCTGCAGCGGCCGCCACAGCCGCTGAGACCGCCGCTGCTGTGGCGGGGAGTTCATTCCTTTGGCCGGTCATCGGCTGTCTGATTGGAGCGGTAGTCATTGCCATCATAGCACACAGACTGGCCAAAGCGTGCAGTGGAAAAAATATGATGAAAGCTGTTGACGACTGCATCTGTGATTTCAAAAAAGAGGTAGCGCAGATTAAAGAACAGATGTTTAAAGAAGTGATGGAGGTCATTGACAACATCTTCAGCAGGGAAATGGAATTGGCGGATAAAAGTTTTATGGAATTTCGAATGAGTGTGAATATTGACAGTCAGAATATTCCTGTTTTGGAACAAAAAATGGCGATGGTGGAGACAATGATGGACCGGGTGTTACAGATCAATGCGCATGCAGTTACGCAGAAAGAGGAAGTCTGATGGTTGAGACAAAAAGAAAAACACGGGGAATGGAATTTTTAAGAGAACTTGAGGAGTTTGTCCGAGAACGGGAATTTCCCAGAAGAGTGATTGATTCTGTGGTGGAACTGCGGGAGAAGCTTGGGATCGAGGAAAATTCCGCGGGGGTAGAGGAGGCACTGCTGCAGATTCCGGCACTGATGAATCATATCGGAAGAAAATACAGGACAGAACTGACGCAGGAGACGGAGCTTTTGGAAGACAAGATTCGTCTGGAGGATGTTCAGGAGAGAGTGGAAGAAATTCTTACATTATTTCAGGACAGCAACGGCCCCTTGACGGAGCAGTATAGAAATGGACAGAGCCTTGCCAAAACAGAACTGGAGAACGGAATTCGTGAGATTCTTCATACGGATGCCCATTATGACTGCATAAGGAATGGCAGCAGCTTTTGCAATTATATGACTGGAGTGGAGCAGGCGTACCGCACAAGGACCGGTCAGCTTCTGCAGTCCTGTACAGAGGATTTATTTCAGAACTGCGACCAGATGGCAGCCAGGATAAAAAGCCTGTTCACCCATTTGAAAGATGAGAAATTACAGGTCGTACAGAGAAGGATGTATCAGATGTATGACAGTAAATATGATCTTTTGAAGCAGAAGATCTCCGCAAAAGCGGCACAGCTGTCAGGAGAACAGAACATTGTCGGCCAATGGGCGGCAGGCTGTGTGAAACCGATGGAAAAAATCAAAAAGAGAATAGACTGCAGAAAATATGTGATGATACTGGTTCCGCTGGTATTTGCTCTGATTGCCATCCCGGCCTTTCGGTTTGTGATGAACGTTAATGTTGGACAGACTAGGGAGAATGCGGCCATAGAGACGATGGGAGAAACAGAAGTGTCCGATCATGACGCAATGGACCAGGCGGGGGAACAAGTGTCTGGAAAGGTGGTCGAACAAGTGGCCGAAAAGGTGGGGGAACAGGTGGCTGAAAAGATGGGGGAAAAGGTGGGGGAACAGATGGAGGATAAGCTTCCGGGATTTCTGGATAAGCTTCTGGATAAAGTGGCCATTTATATCATAGGAATCGCTTATGTTCTCTATGCGGTCGTGATTGTGAAAAAATCCCGTCAGTGGTATAGCGAAGCCGTAGGCGGCTATCTGGCTCCCGAGGTGGAACGGTTCCTGGAAACGGACGGTGTACAACAGGATACGCAGCAGAAATTCGAAGCGATTCGGACAGAGATGGAACTGGACTGGCGGAATTTGATTCTGGAACTGCTAAATGGTGGAAATTATCAGGAGCAAATGCAGGTAAACAGCGAAGCACAGCAATTTCAGGCACTGGTAAAAGAGTGGGAGACCATCCGAAGACTGGCATAAGCTGTATGGCATGGGGAATCACAAGATAAACACAGGAAAGAAGAGGAGTATGGGATGGCCGGAAAAAATATATTCGGAAAAGTCATGGAAACAGTCAAAATACCAAATGTGGTAACGATCAATACAACAATCAATTCGGTCAAAAAAGAGATCGAAGAGAAAGTAAAGGAAAAAAATCAGTTATACAGTTTTATCGGCATGGAGGTTTATGACCAGTGCCAGGAAAAGAAGCTGGAGATCACAGGCATTGACGGGTATCTGGAAAAAATGCAGGCGCTGGATGAAGAAATTAAGGAACTGGAGGCCAGAAAGCAGAGTATGGAGCTGCAGCAGAAGGGAAGCACGGTCTGCCAATGTGGCTGTGTCCTGAACGCCAATCAAAGTTTCTGCCCAAACTGTGGCAGAGAAGTTGACAATGGAAAGCTGATCTGTATCTGCGGAAATGAAGTGAGTAAGACAGAAAAGTTCTGCTCTAAGTGCGGTGCCAGTGTGGAGCAATTGCTGCAGTCTGAATCGACCGTACAAAGCATTGCGGCAGGTTCTGGAAAAACGTCATTTAAAACATGTATCTGTGGGGCGAAAGTCCCGGAAGGCCAGTTTATGTGCATGGAATGTGGACGAAAAGTGGAATAAAAGGGAATAAGGAAAAATAGAAACTGAGTGTGACACTCCGGGGTAGAATTTGCTGCTCCGGGGTGTTTTGCACACAAGACGAGAAAAAATCTAAAAAAGTATTGTGTAGTAAACAAAATATGGTTATAATTGTTTATATCAAGCATATAAATGAGAAAAAATCTCATAAATTGGAGGCAGTATGATTTGTCAGTTTATCTTTGAAAATTATAAATCATTTAGAGATGAAGCAATGGTAGACTTTTTCGCAGAGAATATCAGTGAGAATTGTGAAGAATTGATTATAGATGAAAAAGATAAGGAAAAATTTCTACCGGTTATCGCTCTGTATGGTCCTAATGGCGGCGGTAAGTCAACAGTATTGGAAGCTTTAACTTTTTTGAAAGCTTTTATAAGAAACAAATTAATTCCATTACAGGCAGATTCTCTTGATTTGAGTGATTATGAAGAAAAAGAGAAATTTATTAAAATGCTACAGGAATCTGACTTTAAAGAGAAGTATCATAAATTCGATTCAGAATGTAGGAATAAACCAACAAAGTTTGAAATCCTTTTTCGCAACGAAGGTACTGAATTTAAGTATATACTGGAATTAATGCATAACAGAATTATGGAAGAGCACCTTTACGCCAGAAAAATAGGAGAAAAAAATGCAAGTATTGTATTTGAACGTGTAAATGACGACTTTTATTTAGGGGATGTTTTGAAAGAAATAACTGTCCCTAAATTGAAAAATACGATGCCTTTGATTGTTTATATAGCTGGAAACTATGATGTGGACATTGTTGACGTGGCAGTTTCCTGGTTATTAAGTATGAATGCGTTGGACTATGATAATCCTGTAAAAGAAAGACAAATTCTTTTTCCAGAGGATAAAGAGTATCAAAATATTTTATTTGATATGCTGCGAGAAATGGATATTAATATAGTTGGTATTCGTTTAGAGGAAGATGTGGATGGCAATATTAAGGAAGTTTATACAAAGCATATATTGGAGGACGGAAGTGAACAGGAACTTCTGTTTGAAGAAGAGTCAAGTGGAACCAGAAAGTTATTCAGTTGTATGGCAGAAATTTTAGATTGTCTTCAGAACGGAAAAGTTTTGATTGCAGATGAATTGGACGCGAAGCTCCACCCCAAATTACTTCGATATATTATTAGTTTATTTACGAATATGAAAAGTAATACAACCGGAGCGCAGCTACTATTGACTTCGCATGATATAACAACGATGAATTCCGAAGTATTTAGACGTGATGAAATCTGCTTCTGCGCTCTGAATCGGAATAATGCATCAAAACTTTATCCTTTGTTGACGTTTAAAAAGGAAAATGGTAAGTATCCACGTAATGATGAAGCATACGGAAAACAATATATGGAAGGGAAATATGGTGCAGATCCTTACTTGAGAAAAATTTTAGATTGGGAGAAATATAATGAGCTTAAAGCCGCTAAAAGCCAGTGACCAGAAAAAGTTAAATTCCCGTATGGAGAGACATAAAAAGAAATTAGAGGAATTGCATCAGCTGCCGCCTTATACTTATATTGTTAGCGAAGGGACAAAAACGGAACCATATTATATATCGGGACTGGTAGATGCCATTAATAAGAAATACTATTCCTTTTCTTCGGATAAACGAATTATAGTTAAAGGAATTGGCAGAAATACGATTGGTTTATTGGAATATGCGAGAACTCATGTAGAGGCAGATTGTTCGGAAGCTTCCGTTGTCTGGCTTATGTATGACAGGGACGATTTTCCTTTGGATAATTTTGATAATACTCAGTATAGTGCGGAAGGAAGACAAGATAAAAGAAGATATCGTGTAGCATGGTCGAACGAGTGTATAGAACTGTGGTTTCTTTTACATTTGCAGGATTTAATTGTAGATGTAGGACGTGAACGATATAAAGAGATATTAGAAGACAAAATAGGATATTTAAAAAATATGGAAAATATTTACGCAATTTTATGCGATAAAACGGATATTGCGATTAATAGGGCGAAGAAACTTTATGAGTCTTATGAGAATCTACCGCCATCAAAATGTTGTCCAGCAACACGAGTTTATGAATTGGTGGAAGTATTAAAACAATATTTATAGTTAGTCGATACTCAGTTATAACTGGGTGTGACACTCCGGGGCGGAATCAGTTGCTTCGGGGTGTTTTTTTGTTTGAAATAGGCGAATGGTGACGGTTTTTTGATATATTATAAAATTTTCATATTTGAAACACAGATTTTTCACAAAATCACCGTAGAGTTATAGAGACATATAACAAGGAGGTCAAGATTGTGATCGAAGTTAAAAATCTGGTGAAGAAGTATGGCGGCCATGTGGCTGTGGACCATTTGAATTTCACGGTGGAAGACGGATTTATTTACGGATTTCTTGGACCCAATGGGGCGGGGAAATCGACGACGATGAATATGATGACAGGATATCTCGGGGCGACTGAGGGGGAAATCATCATCGAGGGGCATAATATTCTGGAGGAACCGAAGAAAGCAAAGCAGTGCATCGGGTATCTGCCGGAGATTCCGCCGTTGTATGTGGATATGACGGTGACGGAGTATTTGGAGTTCGCGGCGAAGCTGAAAGCGATTCCAAAGAAGAACCGGACGGCGGAGATCGAGAGGGCGGTTTCTGTGACGAAGCTTGGGGATGTGTCACACCGGCTGATCCGGAATCTGTCAAAGGGATATAAGCAGAGAGTGGGGCTGGCTCAGGCTATTTTGGGAATGCCGCCGGTGATTATCTTAGATGAGCCGACGGTGGGGCTTGATCCGAAACAGATTATTGAAATCCGTGATTTGATTAAAGAATTGGGGAAACAGCATACGGTGATTCTAAGCTCCCACATCCTGTCGGAGGTACAGGCGGTGTGCGATAAAATCATGATTATTTCCCACGGCCGTCTGGTAGCCAGCGATACGCCGGAGAACTTGGAGAAAATGGCCGGCACCCGGGGAATGGAACTGACGGTGAAGACGGATGAGGTCACGGCGGAGGAGATTCTGGAAAAAACAGATGCCTTTGCATGGATGAAGGATTTTGCCACCCATCGGAACGAGGAGACCGGGGAAACGAACGTGTCGTTCCAGTTTGAGGATGATGGTGCGTATGAACGTGATGTAAGGGAGACGGTGTTCTTTGCATTTGCAGAGGAGGGCATTCCGATTCTGTCTATGAGAGAGAAGAAAGTATCCCTGGAAGATGTCTTCCTGGAACTGACAGGTGATAAGGTGAAAACGGAAGTGGAAGAAATAGAAAACGTGGAAGAGACAGATGCATTAGCTATTGAGGAAGCACCAGCTATCGACGATGCCGACAATGCTAACAATAACGACACGAACAATACCAACACGAACAATACCAACGATACCGATTCAGAGGAGGACAGTCATGACAGCGATTTATAAACGGGAAGTAAAATCTTATTTTGATTCCATGACAGGGTATGTATTTATTGCCTTTATGGTACTGTTTACCGGTATTTACTTTTTTGCATACAATTTAAGCGCAGGATATCCCTATTTCTCCTTCACGCTTTCCGCCCTGCTCACCATCATGGCCTTCGGCGTGCCGGTGTTGACTATGAGAAGCTTTGCGGATGAGCGACGCTCCCACACGGACCAGATGCTTTTGACTGCTCCGGTGGGCGTTTGGGAGATTGTGCTTGGGAAATATTTATCCATGGTGACTGTGCTGGCGGTGCCGGTGGTTCTCTGCACCGTCTGCCCCCTGATCATCAAGATAGCCGGCAATGGCTTTCTGTTGGCGGATTACACGGCCCTCCTCATGTTTTTCCTGGCCGGCTGCGTTTTCATTGCCATCGGTATGTTTATCTCGTCTCTGACGGAGAGCCAGGTGATTGCGGCGGTGGGAACCTTCGGGGCTATGATCCTGATGATCCTGTGGCCCAGTCTGACCAACATGATGCCGTCTGGAATCGGAACCGTGCTGGAAAGTTTAGACATTATGACCATGTTTGATCATGTCATCAGCAGCCATATTCTGGATGTCAGCGGAATCATATTATATCTCAGTCTGGCGGGTCTGTTTTTATTCTTTACCAGACAGTCGATTGAGAAGAGAAGATGGAGCTAATCCAGAAAAATCAGGAGGGAACAAACATATGAAACCTATGATGACCAGAAAGGTGAAACATGGCGGTTACAGCGCGGTCCTGTCCGTGATCGTGATTGCCGCCGTGATTATCATCAATATGATTGCCGGTCAGATGCCGGAGCATTTCAAATCCATTGACGTCAGTGGAACAGATTTATATGAAATCAGCGATACCACAAAGGAAGTGCTGGCGGGTCTGGACCAGGATGTCACCATCTATGTAGTCAGCGACCCGGAACAGGTGGATGAAAGAATCAATACCCTGGTTGGCCGGTACAAACAGATGTCGGATCATATTACAGTGGAAGAGATTGACACGATTCTGCAGCCGTCCTGGACGGCCGGCAACGGGGCCCAGGACCAGAGTCTTTTTATCTCCTGTGAAGCCACGGGAAAACATGTGACGGTGCCGTTTAGCGATATCATCCGGTTTGACCAGATGAGTTATTATTACTACGGCCAGTACCGGGAGATGGAGTTTGACGGGGAAGGCCAGCTGACCAGCGCTATCGCCTCGGCAAGCAGCGGGGTGGTGAAGAAGGTCTATCAGATGACCGGCCACGGCGAGGAGACATTATCCGAAAGTGTGCGGGAAATGCTGGATAAGAGCGGCCTGACTCTTGGAAGCGTCAATCTGCTGACCGACGAAGGAATCCCGGAGGACGCCGATTTGGTGATCTGCAACGCGCCGGCCACGGATTTCGCGGATGATGAGAAGACCATGATCAGCGAGTACATGAACCAGGGCGGCCACATGGTGCTTCTGGCGGGCCCGTCGGAACATGACCGGCCAAACGTGAAGAGCATTATGGCAGACTACGGCCTTGTGCTGGAGGACGGCTATGCAGCGGATATGAGCCAGAATTACCAGCGCAATCCCTACGCCATTTTCCCAACTATGGATAACAGCAGCCAGATTATGACGGGAGTGGATTCCCAGACGGCGGCGCTGATTTTGCAGGGAACCGCCATGAGCCAGGCGGAGGAACTTCCGGAAAACGTGGAGATTGAGACCTTTATGACCACCTCCGGGGAGGGCGTTCTTGTGACCGAGGACAGCCAGGAGGAAGGCACCTGGATTCTGGGCGCAAGAGCGGAGAAAATGCTGGACAGCGGGAGCGCCGTACTGACTGTGATCACCGCACCGTCCCTGATCTCAGAACAGATTACGTCCCAGTTTACCAATTTGTCCAACTTAAATGTGTTCATGAATGTGGTGACGGCGGACTTTGAGGACGTGACCAACATTTCCATCCCGGCAAAGAGCCTGGAAGTAACCTACAACACGATCCAGAATGCGGGACTTTATGGCATGGTCTTTATCTTCCTGATCCCGGTTGTGGTGCTTGTAGCCGGTCTGCTGGTATGGACGAAACGAAGAAAACTGTAAAAGACGGGAGAGACAGACAAACATGAAAAAACAGGGAAAAACAATCCTCGCCGGCCTGCTTGTCGTATGCGTGCTGGGCGGAGTATATATGGGAATCAGCTATTCCAAGGAACAATCGGCCGCCAAGACCCAGGCGGCAGAGGAAGCAGCCAGAGCTTACTTGACAGACCTGGGAGACGTCACCTATTTTTCCTATGAAAACGGCGGTTCCACACTGGAATTCGAAAAAGACGGCGAAACCTGGTACTATGCGCCGGACCGCAGCGTGAATCTCATCCAGAGCACGCTGGAGAGCATGGCGGCGGATGTGAAAAAAATTGAGATCACACGGACGCTGAAGGGCGGCGGCGGTCTGGAGGAATATGGCCTTGCAGAACCAGCCAACCGGATTACCGTCAAAGATGCGGACGGCAATACCCAGACCGTCCTGATCGGAAATGCAGCCGGCGACGACATCTACGCCTGCTTAGACGGCCAGGAGACGGTGACCGTCATTGGCGCTGAATTGCAGACGATGACGGAAAAAACGCTGGAGGATTTGACAGAGGCGGAATCGGAAGCAGAGTCAGAGACAAATGCGGAATCAGAGACAAATGCGGAGATTGAGGAATCTGCGGATACAGAGGCGGATGAGATATCGGAGACAGAGACGACAGCGGTAGATACAGCGGCCGGATCAGGAGCAGACAAGAGTGAATCCACAGAGACATCAGAGGCAGCAACTGAGATAACATCCGCTCAATAACGAAAAATAAAATCTGCATACAATTTACTAAAATGGCTATCCTTATATTAGACTAAATATGAGGAGGCCATTTTATGTTGAATAAATTAGAAATCATCGGAGTGCAGGGCAGGGAAATTCTGGATTCCCGGGGGAATCCTACCGTTGAGGTTGAGGTTCAATTGGAAGGCGGCGCCGTAGGCCGGGCTGCCGTTCCATCCGGCGCGTCCACGGGCAAATTCGAGGCTGTGGAGCTGCGTGACGGCGGCCGCCGGTATCACGGGCTCGGGGTCCGTAAAGCGGTGGAACATGTCAATACCATTCTGGCGGAAGCCATCATGTTTGAAAACGCCTTGGACCAGCGGCATATTGACCGTTTGCTTCGGGAAGCGGACGGCACGGAGAATAAGGAGAATATGGGGGCAAATGCCATCTTAGGCGTGTCCATGGCGGTGGCAAGGGCGGCGGCTAACGGTTTGGAGATGCCGTTATACCGTTATCTTGGCGGAATCGGCGCCCACGAACTTCCTGTTCCTATGATGAACATTTTAAACGGCGGTGTTCATGCGGACAATACGGTGGATTTACAGGAATTCATGATCATGCCTGTGGGAGCGGAATCATTTTCCGAGGGACTTCAGATGTGTGCGGAGATATACCATACCTTAAAGAAGGTGTTGAAAGCAGGGGGATACGCTACCTCGGTCGGCGACGAGGGAGGGTTTGCCCCGAACTTAAAGAATACGGAGGAGGTGCTGACCTATATTGTGGACGCGATCAAGCTGAGCGGCTACGAGGCAGGCACCCAGGTGAAAATCGCCATCGACGCGGCCTCCAGCGAGCTGTATAACGAGGAGACCGGCATGTATGTCTTTCCGGGGGAGAGCCAGATGAGCGGTATTACCGTGGAGCGTACCGCTGAGGAGATGGTGGACTACTATCTGCGTCTGGTGGACGGCTTCCCCATCATTTCCATCGAGGACGGCCTTCAGGAAGAGGACTGGGAGGGGTGGCAGCTGATGACGAAGAAGCTGGGACACCGGGTTCAGCTGGTTGGCGACGACCTCTTTGTCACCAATACGAAACGTCTGAAAAAGGGCATCGAGCTGGGAGCAGCCAACTCCATTCTGGTGAAGGTGAACCAGATCGGAACGCTGTCGGAGAGCTTTGACGCCATCGAGATGGCAAAACAATCCGGTTATACCACGGTGATTTCCCACCGCTCCGGGGAGACGGAGGATTCCATTATTGCCGATATCGCCGTGGCCGTCAACAGCGGACAGATCAAAACCGGCGCGCCCTGCCGTTCCGACCGAGTGGCGAAGTATAATCAGCTTCTTCGGATTGAGGAAAATCTATATGCGAAATAAGTGGCTAAGTGGTTGTATTTGGAAGAGAAGTGTGCTATAATACACTTTGTTTGACTCGAGGAATGTCCTCACTCGAAGCGAATGAGGAAAAGCAGGAGGTGTTTAAAGCATGCTTAAGATCATATTGGCAGTAGTGTTTGTTATTATATGTGTAGCCCTTACAGTGATTGTGTTACTTCAGGAAGGCAAGTCGGCAGGTCTCGGTGCAGTCAGCGGGATGGCAGATACCTACTGGGGCAAGAACAAAGGCCGTTCCATGGAAGGCAACCTTGAGAAGTTTACAAAGTTTGCTGCATTTGCGGTTTTAGCTCTGGCATTGTTATTGAATGTAATCTGGTAAGATGAGATGCAAACACTCTTGGGAACAAGAGTGTTTTTTTCTTACCTTATTGTGTCAGATGAATTCGTGCTTAGCGGACAGAATCTCCATGGGAGATATGACAGGAGAATAAAATGACCGAAGAATTATTGAGAGAGAGAAAAGAGACATTGATGGCTGTCATCAGTGATAAGACCTATGTCCCCATGAAGCTAAAGGAACTGGCCATGCTTTTGAATATCCCGAAGCAGCAGCGGGATGATTTAAAGGAAGTGATGGATGCGCTGGTTTCGGAGGGAAAGGTGGGAATCTCCAAGAAAGGGAAATACGGGAAGCCGGAGACATTTTCCCTGATTGGAAGTTTCTTTGGACACCCGAAGGGATTTGGGTTCGTGACGGTGGAAGGGATGGAGCAGGACGTGTTCATCCCGGCGGAGAAGACAGGCGGCGCGCTCCATGGTGACAAGGTGCAGATCGTGATTGAGACTGAAAGCCGCGGAAAACGGGCGGAAGGCAGCGTGATCCGGGTGCTGGAGCATGCCAATGAGCGGGTGATCGGTTACTATCAGAAGAATAAGAGTTTTGGATTTGTGATACCGGACAACCAGAAGATCGGAAAGGACATTTTCATCCCCCAGGGCAAGGATATGGGGGCGGTGACCGGGCATAAGGTGGTGGTGAAGGTGACGGACTTCGGCGGCGAGAATAAGAAGCCGGAGGGCATTGTCACGGAGATCATCGGCCATGTCAATGATCCCGGAACGGATATTATCTCGATTATCAAGGCCTACGGGCTGCCGGAGGAATTCCCGGCGGAGGTAGAAAAATCCTTAGACCGGATACCGGATGAGGTGGACGGGAAGGAGATGGCGGGGCGGCTGGATCTGCGAAATCTCCAGACCGTTACCATCGACGGCGAGGACGCCAAGGATCTGGACGATGCCATCACGATTGCGAAGAAGGACGGTGTGTACACGCTGGGCGTTCATATCGCGGATGTGACCAACTATGTGGCGGAGAAGAGTCCGCTGGATGAGGAGGCGTTGAAACGGGGAACCAGCGTGTATCTGGTGGACCGGGTGATTCCCATGCTGCCACACAAGCTGTCCAACGGTATCTGTTCCTTAAACGAGGGCGTGGACCGGCTGGCGCTCAGCTGTATCATGGAGATTGACGGGCAGGGGCATTTGCTGGGGCATCAGATCGCGGAGACGGTGATCAACGTAGACCGGAGAATGACCTACACGGCGGTCAATGCCGTTGTCTCCGACCGGGACGAAGGGGTGATGGCGGAGTACCGGGATTTTGTCGGGATGTTTGATCTGATGAAGGAACTGGCGGATATTCTGCGGGCACAGCGAAAGAAGCGGGGCTCCATCGACTTTGATTTCCCGGAGAGCAAGATCATCCTGGATGAGAGGGGAAAGCCTGTGGACATCAAGCCATATGAGCGGAATGCGGCTACCAGAATCATTGAGGACTTTATGCTGATGGCCAATGAGACGGTGGCGGAGGACTTTTTCTGGCAGGAGATTCCATTTGTCTACCGGACCCACGACAACCCGGACCCGGAGAAAATGAAGCGGCTGGGAACCTTCATCAACAACTTTGGGTATGCAATCCGGACCCAGCAGGGGGAGATTCATCCCAAGGAACTGCAAAAGCTGCTGGATAAGATTGAGGGGACGCCGGAGGAGGCACTGATCAGCCGTTTGACGCTGCGTTCCATGCGACAGGCAAAATATACCACCGCCTGTACCGGGCATTTTGGGCTGGCAGCCAAGTATTACACCCATTTTACGTCGCCCATCAGGCGGTATCCCGATCTCCAGATTCACCGGATTATCAAGGAGAATCTGCGGGGCGGACTCGGGGAAAAACGGATTGCCCACTATGACCGGATTCTGCCGGGAGTTGCCGTCCAGTGTTCCGCCATGGAGCGCCGGGCCGATGAGGCGGAGCGGGAGACGGATAAATTAAAGAAATGTGAATATATGTCCAAACGGATCGGGGAAGAGTTTGACGGCGTGATCTCCGGTGTGACCAACTGGGGGCTGTATGTGGAGCTTCCCAACACGGTGGAGGGACTGATTCATGTGAATGAGCTTCACGGGGATTACTATATCTTCGATGAGGAGCGGATGGAACTGACAGGGGAACTGTCAAGAACCACCTATAAGTTAGGACAGAAGGTCCGTGTCTTGGTGACCGGGACGGATAAGCTGTCCAGAACAATCGACTTTACCCTGGCTAAGGATTTTGACGCGTTGGAATCCAAGGCAGGGCAGGAGGACTAAAAGGGGAAATTCAGTTATGGGAAAAGAGAGTATTAAGTTAATCGCCAACAATAAGAAGGCATATCATGAGTATTTTATTGATGAGAAGTACGAGACGGGGATTGAGTTGTTTGGCACGGAGGTGAAATCCATCCGTATGGGGAAATGCAGCATCAAGGAATCCTTTGTCCGCATTGACAGCAAGGGGGAGATGTACATCTGCGGCATGAATATCAGTCCTTATGAGAAGGGCAATATTTTCAATAAGGACCCGCTGCGGGTGAGGAAGCTTCTGATGCACAAGGAGGAGATCCGCCGTCTTGCCGCCAAGATTGCGGAGAAGGGGTACACGCTGGTGCCGCTTTCCGTGTATTTTAAGGGAAGTCTGGTGAAGGTGGAGATCGGTCTGGCGCGGGGCAAGAAGCTCTACGACAAGCGGGACGATATCGCCAAGAAGGATCAGAAACGGGAAGTGGAGCGGGAGTTTAAGCAGACATTCCGGTAAGACCGTATAAGACATCTCATTTTGGATACAATAATCGAAAAGGAGATGTTTTTTATGGGCGAAAATAGAAGTGCAATGGATACAAAGAATGAAAATGCCGTATTTTTGAATTTTATCTATCAAAACTCTGCCATGGGAGTGACGACTATCAACCAGTTGCTGGATATTGCGAAGGAGGAGGAGTTCCGAAAGCATCTGCAGAAGGAACTGGAGGAATACCGCCATTACCATGAGGAGGCGAAGCGGCTGTTGAATGACCACGGATTTGACGAGAAGGGCCTGACGATGTTTGAGAAAATCCGTACGTATTTGATGATCAGCGTCCAGACCATGACCGACAATTCTGCTTCCCATATTGCCGAGATGATGATTACCGGCAGCAATATGGGGATACTGGATGCGACGAAGCATTTAAAGGAGTCGGACCATGTGGAGCGGGAGATCCGCAATCTGATGGAAAATCTGTTGAAGTTTGAAGAGAAGAATGTGCAGAAATTGAAAGATTTTCTGTAAGGTTTTTGTAATCGCTTTCCTATTGACTGGTCATGATGAATGTGATAGTATAAGAGTGTCTGAACGAGTGGTTTCAGACACCCCAGTAGGGGGCTGTACTGGTTTCGCCATCGTATGCACGATGCGTTCCGGGTGGTGGATGAAATAGGCGTTGT
>JAWZDV010000007.1:0-2007 GCA_034142505.1 Bacteroides thetaiotaomicron | reverse complement strand
CCCGGACATATTTTTCTACCGTGGCCTGGCTTCGTTCCTCACTCAGCAGATCATCACGATACAGTTCCAAAAGGTCTTCTGTCAGTTTCATCTTCTTTTCATGCATCTTGAAAATTCCTCCATTCTGTTCATGTTTCATATTTAACATTATATCATTTCGGAAACGGTTTTTCCAGACAGGTAAAACCCAGACAAATTCTACTATTCTGGAATAAAAACTCCATCATCAGCATAATGTAGTATTAGTTGACTTAAATTGTCTAAATATGCTACAATGGAGGTGTCAGGAGGTGTCAGACAGCATGCTGAGTGAATATTTAATCGAAACTTATGGATACAATGAACCGATATTTTTAAAAAATCTTACATTGAAAGGTATGAATTCCAAAGCTTTACGGCAGGCAGTTAATCGTTTAGCAAATGACGGAAAGCTATTAAAATACGATGCTGGAATCTATTATATCCCAAAACCGGACAGACTGCTTAAACGGGCAGCGCTGGACAGTAACAAAGTAATTGTACGAAAATATATCACAAATGGCAGAGACATTTACGGCTACTATGCCGGCCTTGCTGCTGCAAACCGCCTGGGATTCACCACACAAATGCCAGCTCAGATTGAACTTACGACCAATATGGAATCCAGCCGGGGACGGACGGTTGTCATAGGTACTCGAACGGTACGGGTAAAGCGCCCTAAGGCAGAAATCACCGCTGATAACTATCTGGTATTACAATTATTAGAAATACTGCAGGATATTGAAACAATATCAGACCTGGAACAAGATAAACTGATTACTAGTTTAAAAAATTATATTACCAGCAATCAGCTTGATTGGTCACAGGTCATGGAATATATTTCCCTCTATCCAGGCAAAGTGGCACAAAAAATAATAAAATGGGGACTCACATATGATTTTACACAACAATATTGATGCTTTTTCAGAAATAGTGGCGGCAACTGCAGATGGTCTAAAGCTTGATCCATATATCGTTGAGAAAGACTACTATGTAACCTTACTTTTGAAACTGTTGAAACAGAAATTGCCCGGCATGGTATTTAAAGGTGGAACCTCCTTAACTAAATGTTATGGGAATCTCATTCATCGGTTTTCTGAAGATATTGATTTATCCTATTCTTCAGAACGCGGAACACCTGGAGATGCGCGGAAGAGACAGCTCAAAAAAATGGTAACAGAAGTTTTTGAAGAATTAGGATTAAAAATTTATAATTTAGACGAGACCCGCAGCCGTAGAGATTACAATTGCTACCGAGCTGTGTACAAGTCCATTTATTCTACGTTTCCATCTGTTCCCAATGAGTTGGTCGTAGAAACTTATGTTGCTTTATTACCATTTCCCACAGAAAAAAGAATGGCAACCAATTATATTTATCAGTATTTGGAGGAACAGGGAGAATGTGAGCTAATATCTACCTATTCTTTGGAGCCATTTGAAATCGTAACTCAAGACATGCACCGAACCCTGATTGATAAAGTGTTTGCACTGTGTGATTATTATTTATTAAATAAAATACAGAACCATTCGCGGCATGTATACGATATTTATCAACTGCAAAACGCAGTATCACTCAATACCGCAGAAATGACTGTCTTGGTTGAACAGGTCCGAAATGCCCGTAAAAAACTGCCCATTTGTCCATCTGCCAAAGATGAAATAGATGTTAACATGCTTATTACGAACATAATAGATGAGGATATTTATAAACAAGACTATCTTGACATAACAGAAAAGCTGCTTTTCTCTCCGCTTAAGTATGAAACAGCAATCAAGGGTCTTGAAGTTATTAAAAATAGTGATATTTTTCATTCAAAAAAGTGTTAGGTTATAGCCGCTCTCATCAGCATATATAGAGAGCGGCTATTGTGCTGTTATATTACTCTCACCCTTGGATTCCAAGGGTCTCGGCGATGCGTTCTTTCGTGCGTTCGCATTGGTTTCGGCCGTAGATGATATCGCTGACGGTGGAGTTGGCGATGCCTAAAC
>JAWZDV010000006.1:0-126453 GCA_034142505.1 Bacteroides thetaiotaomicron | reverse complement strand
CCCTCCAGAAATCGACCAGCCAGAGCCCGCCCAGGGAGCCTTCCCCGCTAGGTATGGGATCTCGAGATTTCCCGGTAACTTTATTGGCAGAAGGAGAGATGTAAAGAATGAAGCTGCTCCATTTCCCTCACGAACGGATGCACCTTACCTCCCTATCTACCCAAAGTTCAGAAAGAACGGATAACAGGAGTTACCTCTTTTGTATGCATGGCAGTTTGTTACATGGGTTTTAATTTTTTATTTAGCCGGTCAACCATCCAGGAGACGCGCTTTTCCCGGCCGGCATCTGTTTTGGCGTCAAAGTAAGCGCGGGTATAAGTCTTTTTTACTGATGGCGGCATGGCCAGAAAATTAGTGTAGGCGGGTTCGTATGGCATCAGTAATTCTGTTAAGGCCGTGATCTGTTCCTCGGTGACGGCCCCGGCTTTCGGTGCATTCCACTGGCCGTTTTTCTTGGCCTCCTCAATTTTTTTTCGGCCGAAATCGGTCATCAGCCCTTTCTTTTCTAAGGTTTCCACCAGTGATTTATTCTTCTCCGACCACTTGCTGTTCTCCCGGCGCTGGGAAAAATATTTCTGATATGTCTTTTCATCTAGGCTCTGCATCTGCCCGTCAATCCATCCAAAACAAAGCGCTTCCTCCAACGCTTCTGCGGCCTTTAAGGTCTTTGGCCCTCCTGGTTTTCCAAAGAGCAGCCAGAAACCGTCTGTCGCCAGACAATGTTCCTGTAACCAGTTTCTAAAATCATTCCGGGTGGTAAAGTGTAATGGTTCGTTCATGGGGGTCTCCTTTTTTTGTAATGTATAGCGGGTATGTTTATCTTGTCTTTATTTTAAGCACATTCTAACTATTCTTGTCAATAAAAATGATTAGAAATTGCAAGAAAAGGGGGTACTTATATTAAGAATTATGACGATTTTACAGAACTCCTGGAAATGCTGAATGATTTTACCTGGATTTAACAAAACTATTCTTATGGATTTTACATGGAAATTTTACAATTCAGTTGTACTTAACAAAAGGACGGTAGAGCTTGATTGCAAGTAATGATAAAAAGGAGAATGGAATTATGAAGAAATCTTTAGCAATGGTTTTGGCACTTGGGATGACTATGGTGAGTCTGGCAGGCTGTGGCAGCAGCAACAATGAGACGGCGGCTCCGGAGACAACGACGGCGGGACAGACGACGGCAGGGAATGCAGCGGATACGACGGCGGCGCAGACAGAAGTTCCGGCGGCAGCGGCTGAGGGGCCGATTACGGTGGTGTCCCGGGAGGACGGTTCCGGTACAAGAGGTGCTTTTATTGAGTTGTTTGGTGTGGAAGAGAAAAATGATGCCGGCGAGAAAATGGATATGACAACGGAGGATGCGGAGATCACCAACAGTACTTCTGTTATGATGACGACTGTGGCTGGCAATCAGGAAGCGATCGGGTACATTTCCCTGGGGTCTCTGAATGACACGGTGAAAGCGGTGAAGATTGACGGTGTCGCGGCTACTGTGGAGGATATCAAATCCGGTTCTTATAAGATTGCAAGACCGTTTAATATCGCTACGAAAGAGGATGTGAGCGAAGCGGCGGCAGACTTTATCAGCTATATCATGAGTGGAGAGGGACAGAAGGTGGTTGAGGACAACGGTTATATCAGCCAGGGCAATGAGGGGGCTTATGAGCCGGCCGGTGTGTCCGGGAAAGTGGTGTTAGCCGGTTCTTCTTCCGTGACACCGGTTATGGAGAAACTGAAAGAAGCGTATGCGGTTTTAAATCCTGATGTGACTATTGAAGTACAGCAGAGCGATTCTACAACTGGTGTGACTTCTGCACTTGAGGGTGTGTGCGATATCGGTATGGCTTCCAGAGAACTGAAGGATTCCGAGCTTGAGAAAGGGATTAAAGGAACGGTAATCGCGATGGACGGTATTGCAGTGATTGTCAACAATGACAGTCCGGTTGATGAGTTGAGCAGCGAGACGGTAAAGGGTATCTACACTGGTGAGATTACAGACTGGGCTGACGCTCAGTAAGTCATGGGAGTAGCGTGCGGATGAAGCATATAAAAGAAAAAGGAGCAGAGCTGGTATTCTTAATATCAGCTCTTGCGTCCATATTTGCAGTGGCGATGATCTGTATCTTCCTGTTTGCCAATGGGGTGCCGGCGATCGGGAAAATTGGGCTTTTTCAGTTTTTGACGGGAGAGACCTGGAAGCCGGGAAATAATATTTACGGCATTCTTCCGATGATTCTCGGAAGTATTTACGTGACGGCCGGTGCCATCTTGGTGGGAGTGCCGATTGGGATATTGACGGCCATTTTTATGGCTAAGTTCTGCCCGAAACCGTTGTACCGGGTGATGAAGCCAGCCATTGACCTGCTGGCGGGAATACCGTCGGTGGTCTACGGGTTCTTCGGCCTGGTGGTTATTGTGCCGCTGATGGGCGGTCTATTTGGCGGAAGCGGAAAGAATATTGCCACGGCATCGGTTCTCCTTGGGATCATGATTCTTCCAACGATCATCGGGGTGTCCGAGTCGGCGATCAATGCGGTGCCCGATAGTTACTATGAGGGGGCGCTGGCCCTGGGGGCCAGCCATGAGAGAAGTGTGTTCTTCGCCACTCTGCCTGCGGCGAAATCGGGAATTTTGGCCGGTGTGATTCTGGGCGTGGGGCGTGCCATCGGGGAGACTATGGCGGTCATCATGGTGGCCGGCAACCAGGCCAGAATGCCGAAGGGGATCTTTAAGGGCGTGCGGACCTTGACGGCCAATATCGTGCTTGAGATGGGCTATGCCACGGACCTGCACCGGGAGGCGCTGATTGCAACGGCGGTGGTGCTATTTGTATTTATTTTGATTATAAATTTATCATTTTCTGCTTTGAACAGGAGGGCTGAATAATGGATGCAATCAATAAACGGTCTCTCAAACAGCAGCTGCATTCTTATGTAAGAAGCCCTCTGTCATTGATACTTTTGCTGTTGGTTACCGTGGCGGCGGCAGTGACGGTGTTTGTGTTAATCTTTTTGGTTCTGTATATTTTAATGAAAGGAATCCCTTATCTGACGCCAAGTCTGTTTGCGTGGGAGTATAACAGTGAAAATGTCTCGCTGATGCCGGCTCTGGTCAACACCATCACGATGACGGCGCTGGCCCTGCTGATCGCGGCTCCGCTGGGGATTTTTGCCGCCATTTATCTGGTGGAATATGCAAAGAGAGGCAACAAGGTGGTTAAGGTAGTCCGGGTGACGGCGGAGACGCTCTCGGGGATTCCGTCAATTGTGTATGGTCTGTTTGGTTTTCTTCTGTTTGGCGTGGCTCTGAAATGGGGATATTCCCTGATCGGCGGGGCGCTGACACTGGCAATTATGATATTGCCGTTAATCATGCGTACCACGGAGGAAGCATTAAAATCGGTACCTGATTCCTACCGGGAAGGCAGCTTCGGGCTGGGAGCGGGGCGGCTGAGGACGGTGTTTCAGATCGTTCTTCCTTCCGCGGTACCGGGAATTTTAGCCGGTGTGATTCTGGCAGTCGGAAGGATTGTGGGGGAGACGGCGGCGCTTATGTATACGGCGGGAACGGTGGCCGGTATTCCGGACAATCTGATGGGCTCCGGCCGTACTCTGGCGGTACATATGTATGTGCTGACCAATGAGGGGCTCTACACTAACCAGTCTTACGCCACGGCCGTGGTACTGTTGGTAATTGTGGTTGCAATTAACGCGGTTTCCGGTTTTATTGCAAAACAGATAGGAAAGGGTAAGAATTAATGGATAAATTTACAATTGAAAATCTGGATTTGTTTTATGGGGATTTTAAGGCGTTAAAAAATATCAACCTGCATATCAAACCCAGGGAGATCACGGCATTTATCGGACCTTCCGGCTGTGGAAAGTCCACACTGTTAAAATCTTTAAACCGGATGAATGATCTGGTGGAGGGGTGTAAGATCACCGGAACGGCGCTGCTTGACGGCGAGGATATTTACGGGGATATGGATATCAATCTGCTGCGCAAGCGGGTGGGGATGGTGTTCCAGAAGCCGAATCCATTTCCCATGAGTGTCTATGATAATATTGCGTTTGGGCCGCGGACCCACGGGATTCACTCCAAGGTAAAGCTGGATGATATTGTGGAAAAATCACTTCGGGACGCGGCGATCTGGGAGGAATTGAAGGACCGGTTGAAAAAGAGCGCCCTGGGACTGTCCGGCGGTCAGCAGCAGCGGCTTTGTATCGCGAGAGCGCTGGCGGTGCAGCCGGATGTGTTATTGATGGATGAACCGACCTCTGCGCTGGACCCGATTTCCACCTCCAAGATAGAAGACCTTGCTGTGGAACTGAAAAAAGATTATACTATTGTCATGGTGACTCACAACATGCAGCAGGCAGCCAGAATTTCTGATAAGACCGCATTTTTCCTGTTGGGAGAGGTGATCGAATACGGCAGTACGGAGCAGATTTTCTCCATGCCGGAGAATAAGAGGACGGAAGATTATATTACAGGGAGGTTTGGTTGATATGCGTAATCGTTTCGACGAGCAGTTGGAGTTGTTAAATGTAGAATTGATCCGCATGGGATCTCTGTGTGAGGATGCCATTGAAGGAGCGTCAAAAGCTCTGGCGGGAGAGAGCGGATTTGCGGAGCAGGTGCGTGCTATTGAGCATGAGATTGACCAGAAGGAACGGGATATCGAGAACCTGTGTTTTAAACTGCTGCTGAAACAGCAGCCGGTGGCGAAGGATTTACGGCTGGTGTCGGCGGCATTAAAAATGATATCGGATATGGAACGGATCGGGGACCAGGCTTCCGATATCGTGGAGATCGCGGCCTATTTAAAGGACAGCAATGTGGAGAGCAAGGTCCATATCACCGATATGGCGGAGGCGACCATGAAGATGGTGACGGCCAGCATTGATTCCTTTGTGAAGAAGAATTTGGACATTGCCAGAGAGGTGATGAAGAGCGATGATATCGTGGACAGCTTGTTTGACAAGGTGAAAGAGGAATTGATCGGACTGATCGGTGAGGACAGTTTGAATGGAGAATTTTGTATTGATCTATTGATGATCGCAAAGTATTTTGAACGGATTGGCGACCATGCGACGAATATTGCGGAGTGGGTGGAGTATTCCATTACGGGAATCCATGTAGGAGAGTAAAATATGATATATCTGGTTGAAGATGACAACAGTATCCGGGAGCTGGTGATTTATACCTTGCAGAGTACGGGGATTCCGGCTACGGGTTTTGCATGTGCGAAGGATTTTTGGAATGTGATGAGGAGCAGTACGCCGTCTCTGGTGCTGTTAGATATCATGCTGCCGGACGAGGACGGACTGACGATACTGAAAAAACTGCGGACTTCCACGGCGACGGAGAAGATTCCGGTGATCATGCTGACGGCCAAGGGGACGGAGTATGACAAGGTGATCGGGCTGGACAGCGGGGCGGATGATTATATTCCAAAGCCATTTGGCATGATGGAGCTGGTGTCCCGGGTGAAGGCGGTGCTGCGCCGTACGGAGCCGGAACAGAAAGCCAGCCTTTATCAGGTGGGACCGATCAGAGTGGATGTGGGAAAACATGCGGTGACGGTGGATGGCAATCTGGTGGTATTGACATTTAAGGAGTTCGAACTGCTCTGCTATCTGATGGAGAATGAGGGAATTGTGCTGACCAGAGACCAGCTGCTGTCCAAGATCTGGGGCTATGATTTCGACGGGGAGACCCGGACGGTGGATGTTCATATCAGGACTCTCAGGCAGAAACTGGGGCTGGGCGGCAATTACATTGAAACCATCCGCGGCGTAGGCTACAAGATGGAGGAAATCTGATGAAGAAAAAGATATATAGGAACATGTGCCTGATTGCGCTTGTGGCGATTCTGCTGTCTTCGGTGATGAGCACGGTGGTTTATTATAACCGCCTGGAGATGCAGATGAAACAGGAGGTAGTCACGGAGGCCAGATATATCCAGAGCGGCATGGAACTCTCGGGGAAAGAGTATTTGACGACGCTGTCCGGCAAAATCCGGGGCAGCAGCCAGAACCGGATTACTCTGATTGGAGCGGATGGCACGGTACTGTATGACAATTACGCATCCAACGACGAGATGGAGAATCACGCGGACCGGCCGGAGGTGATCAGCGCGCTGGAGAAGGGCGCCGGGGAGAGTACCAGAACTTCGGAGACCTTGGCGGAGAAGACGTACTATTATGCAGTTCTCCTAAATGACGGCACGGTGGTCCGCGTGGCGAATACGACGAAGAGTGTGCTGTCGTCGGTACTGCAGCTGATTCCGTTTATGGGGCTGCTGGCGGTGGCAGTGCTGATTCTCAGCATGGTACTGGCGGAGTGGCAGACGAAGCGGATTGTAAAGCCCATCAATGAATTGGATCTGGACCATCCGGAGGAGAATCATATCTATGATGAGCTGGCGCCCCTGGTTGGAAAGGTGGAACGGCAGCAGCGGACGATTCAGAGCCAGATTGATACCCTGAAGGCGAAGCAGAAAGAATTTGCGGCCATTACGGAGAATATGAGCGAAGGATTTATCGTAGTGGGGAAGAAGGCGGAGGTCGCTTCCTACAACTCAAGCGCCATGAAGATTCTCGGTGTGGATGAGCAGTATGCCAGAGAAAATGGGGTCAATATCCTGAACTTCAACCGGAGCCAGAACTTCCGCAGAGCGGTGGATGACGCGCTTAATGGGCTTCACAATGAGCATGTGATGGAGATTGCCGGAAGGAGTTACCAGATTATCGCCAACCCGGTGGCTGACAAACAGGAGATAACCGGCGCTATCATTGTCATTCTGGATGTGACGGAGAAACAGGAGCGGGAGGGCCTGCGAAGAGAGTTTTCCGCCAATGTCTCACATGAATTGAAAACGCCGCTGACTTCCATCTCCGGCTATGCGGAGATCATGAAGAACGGGCTGGTGAAGCCGGAGGATATGAAACGGTTCTCCGAGAATATTTACCAGGAGGCACAACGGATGATTTCTCTGATTGGGGATATTATCAAGCTGTCACAGCTGGATGAAAACCAGGTGGATTTAAACAAATCTACCGTGGATTTATACCAGATTGCGGTCATCGTGACGAACCGCCTGCAAAGCCATGCCAAAGACCGGAATGTGAAACTGGAACTGAAGGGCGAGCCTGTGACCGTGACCGGCACGGCCCAGATTCTGGACGAGCTGATTTACAATCTCTGCGATAATGGGATCAAATATAACCGGAAGAACGGTGTTGTGACAGTCACCACGGGTCTGGAAAATGATCATCCATTTATTGAAGTGTCCGACACTGGAATCGGAATCCCTGAAGCAGACAAAGACCGGGTATTCGAGCGATTCTACCGGGTGGATAAAAGCCACAGCCGGCAGATCGGCGGAACTGGTCTGGGACTGTCCATAGTAAAGCATGGGGCGATCTATCACAATGCTCAGGTGGTGCTGGACAGTCAGATTGATGTTGGGACTAAGGTCAAGATTTTGTTTTAGCAGGGGAGAGGAAATGTGATTTTTTGGATCAGAGAACAGGGAGTTCTAAGCAAATGGATGCTTGGGACTCCCTGTGTTTGGTTTTTTTAAAAGCTGTTTGAAGCGCTCATTCAAGCTGGACTTACCACTCGGCAATCGATCCGTCCTGATGTCGCCACACAGGATTTTTCCACTGGTGCGGAGTCTGGTTCTCTTCTAAGATCAGATCTTTATTAATCTCAAGGCCAAGGCCTGGCGCTTCCGGCAGTGATACATAACCATCATGGAAGGTAAAAATTTCAGGGTTTTTAATGTAATCCAGGACACTTTTTCCTACATTGTAATGAATTCCAATACTCTGTTCCTGGATAGCGGCGTTGTAGCAGGTGGCGTCAACCTGCAGGCAGGCGGACAAGGCGATGGGACCAAGAGGACAATGGGGGGCCAGAGCCACATCATGGGCTTCCGCCATAGAAGCGATCTTTTTGACTTCTGTGATGCCTCCCGCGTGGGATAAATCAGGCTGGATGATATCAACTCCGCCAACAGCAAACAACTGCTTGAAATCATATTTGGAAAACAGCCGCTCGCCGGTGGCAATAGGGATATTGCAGCATGCGGCAATTTCTTTAAAATCTTCCATATGTTCGCAAAGAACCGGCTCCTCAAGAAACATGAGGTCAAATTCTTCCAGTTTTTTAGCCAGAATTTTTGCCATTGGCTTGTGGACACGGCCATGAAAATCAACGGCGATTCCAAAATATTTGCCGGTCTTTTCCCGTATGGACGCGACCCGTTCCAGAACAGAATCAATTTTTTCATAAGAATCAATAAACTGGAGTTCCTCAGTGGCATTCATCTTGATTGCAGTAAATCCATTCTGCTGTCTGTCATAGGCGGCATCGGCCACGTCGCTGGGGCGGTCTCCGCCTACCCAGGAATAGACTTTCATACTATTCCGGCATTTTCCCCCCATCAATTCATAGATTGGCGCGTTGTGGTACCTGCCTTTGATGTCCCAAAGAGCCTGGTCAATGCCAGAGATAGCGCTCATCAAAATAGGACCACCTCTGTAAAATGCAGCCCGGTACAGCAGATTCCAGATATCCTCAATATCGAGAGGGTTCCTGCCGATTAAATAAGAGGACATCTCCTGCACCGCCGCCTGCACGGTAGAGGCTTTTCCTTCTATAACAGCTTCCCCCCAGCCAGCGAAACCGTCGTCCGTCTCAATCTCAACAAATGCCCATCTTGGACGGACAAGATATGTGTTGATCGATAAAATTTTCATAGTATATCTCCTTCTCGTAATTGATTATTAGTATGATGACAAATCAATGTCTGTATTTTCCATGAGCTTTTCCAGTTTGTTTTTGGCCTGGGACAGGGACAGTCGGATCAATTCGCCTTTTTCATCTGTGTAACGGAAGATAGGGATGGCTGCGCTGATGGCTGCGACAATGCGTTCTCCCTTGCGGATTGGCGTCGCAATACATTGGATATACTGGTTGGATTCCTCTTTTTCGTAGGCAAACCCTTCTCGTTTGGCGGTTTGAAGCTGGTTGTGCAGTTCCACAAAATCTGTGATGGTATGTTCGGTTTGCGGAATGAGTCCTTCCGGATATAATTTGCGAAGTTCCTGTAAGGTAAAATCGGTCAGCAGAGCTTTGCCGACGCCGGTACTGTAAGCGGGAAGCGTGTGTCCAATTCTTGCTACCATGCGGATCGGTTCCGGGGAATCTGCCTTTGCAATATAGAAGGCATTACCTTCTTTTAAAGTGGCGCAGTAGGTCGTCTCCAAACAGATAGAGGTGATACGCTCTAACTCTTTTGAAATCTCATCAATGATATTTAAACTCCCTAAGAAGGAAGAACCAAGCTGGAAGGAAGAGTAACCAATGGTGTAGCGACCGGTGTTATCATCATGGGACAAATAACCGCGTTGCAGAAGAGTATGGAGAATAGGCTGGATACTGCTTTTGGGAATGTTTAGTTTATGGCTGATTTCACTCAAGGTATATCCCACGGCATTGCCAAAAGCTACTAATTCCAGGGCGTCCAGTACCCGCTCTGTGGAGCGGTGAGAAGTTAATTGATTCATGGAATTGCCTCCTTTGTACGTATATCCGTACTACATATTGATTTTTAAATATAATGAGACTATAACATGGCGAAGCCGGAATGTCAATTTATAACAGAAAAAAGTGTATTAAAAGAGTAATATATATATAATGCACAAATGGATATGACATAGTTCGACAAAATATACAAAAATGTGCCAAACAAAAAGTAAGGGTGGCAATCTGGAAACAAATATGATATTATAAAACCATAAATACCGATATACATACGATGTACGTATATACGGACACATGAAGGAGAAGAGGTTATGATGAAAAACAAGAAAAAACTTATGGCATCAGCATTGGCAGTTGTGATGACAGCAGGATTATTATCCGGCTGTTCCGGTGCGGGTAAGCAACCGGCAGGGAGCGAGACAACGGGAAACAAATCGGCAGGAGAAACAACGACAGCGGCCCAGGGGGCAGCCGCTGGAAGTACAACCATTACCGTATGGGCCTGGGATGATAACTACAATGTACCGATTATGAAACTGGCTGGAGATTATTATGCGAAGGAACATCCGGAAGTTACCGTTGAGGTAGTCAGCCTGGCCAAGGAGGACGTTTATACAAAGATGCAGACGGCTCTTGCAGGCGGTGGTTCCGGTATGCCTGATATTGTATTAATGGAAGACTATGTGTCCGGAAAATATTTAAAATCCTTTAAGGGAAGTTTTGCTGATTTGACAGATCAGGTGGATTACAGCAATTTCCTGGATTTCAAAAAGGCATCAGTCAGCTATGACGGCAAACAGTATGGAGTACCACTGGATACAGGCGCTTCTGTTCTGTTTTACCGGACAGACATGCTTGAAAAAGCCGGATTCAAAGAGGAAGATATTGAAAACTGTACTTGGGAAAAATTTATGGAGATTGGTGAAGCTGTAAAAGCCGCCAGCGGTGCGGATATGATCGTGGAGATGGCAGCTAACAAGACAACGCTTCTCCGTTCCATGATGCAGTCTGCGGGATGCTGGTATTTTGATGAGAATGGAACCATTGATCTTACAGGAAACGAAGCGCTGAAAGCTGGATTTGACATTATCAAACAGATGAAGGATAAGGGGATTCTCTTTGAGGCAGAGGGAACCGGAGACCGTGCGGGCGCACTTAACAGCGGCAAGGTAGCAGCCATTGTCAATGGCCCTTGGATGGCATCCACCATTAAGGCGGCAGAAGACCAGAGCGGTTTGTGGAAAATCACAACCACCCCAAGATTCAGCAATCTGGAAGGCGCGGTTAATGCATCCAACTTAGGTGGATCTTCCTGGTATGTAGCTGAAAAATCCGCAAACAAAGATGTGGCAATTGATTTACTGAAAACCGTATTTACCGATACCGAATATTACAAAGAAATTATGCTGGATTACGCCTGTGTATCTGGTTATAAACCTGCTTTGTCAGGCGAGGCATTCGAGACAGAGGATGAGTATTTTGGCGGCCAGAAAATCTACGCTCTGTTTGCAGACACTCTTGATAAAGTACCGGGTGTAAACTATGGAGGTTATGTAGCAGAGGCCAACGACGCTGTAACCACAGGACTTTCCGCATACATGAGTGGAAGCGCGACAATCGAAGAAGGACTTGCGGCGGCAGAGGAGCAGCTGAAGAATCAGTTAGGGTATTAAAGACAGGCGGTGGAAAAATCATGAAGAAAAACAGAAGTAAGCTCGTTAATTATAATAAATACGGCTGGTTTTTTATCTCGTTTGCGTTGGCTGCCTTTTGCGTATTTACGATATATCCAGCTTTATATTCCATATGGCTGTCATTTCAGACATTTGACGAGGGAGTGTTTCGTTTCAGCGGCCTCGATAATATCAGGAGGATGCTGTCCGATAAGGTGTTTTTAAAATCGATGCTTAATACCTTTATTTTTGTGGTTATCCAGATTCCGATCATGAAGATGGCGGCGCTGGCGTTGTCGACTCTGTTAAATAATTCCCGCTTAAAGGGAAAGGGGTTGTTCCGCACGGGGGTGTTTCTTCCCTGCGTGACCAGTCTGGTAGCTTACTCTGTTTTGTTTAAGATGATGTTTTCCCAGAGCGGTATCATTAATGAATTTTTGTTGCGCGCCGGGGTACTGAAGGAGCCGTTTCAGTGGCTGCAGAATGTGGGCTGGTCCAGGGCAATTATTATCATTGCCCTGACCTGGCGCTGGACAGGGTACGATGTGATCTTTTTCCTGGCTGCCATGGCCAATATTCCGGCCGAGACCTACGAGGCGGCGCAGATGGATGGGGCAAGCAGTTTTCAGGTCTTTTGGAATATTACGCTGCCTCAGCTGAAACCGGTGATTCTGCTGACAATGATTATGTCAACCAATGGTACGCTTCAGCTATTTGACGAACCGATGAACATTACCGCGGGAGGTCCAATGAACGCTACACTGACGATGTCCCAGTACATCTATAACCAGTCGTTTGTGTATTCGCCAAACCTAGGTTACGCGGCCACCTTATCTTATGTCATTGTGTTTTTGATGATTATACTGGCAATTATTCAATTCAAGGTAAGCGGGGATGATGCAAAATGAGAGAGAATAACATCTATCTATGGAAAAAGAATTTTAAAAAGTTCCTCATGTATGCGGTTCTGACAGTGGTTGTGATTATATCCGTGTTCCCGTTTTTCTGGATGCTTGTGGGGTCCACCAACGTCAGTGCGGATGTGACAAAGGGAGTGATGACGTTTGGCGGGGCGCTAAAAGTGAACTGGCAGAGTCTTTCGGATAATAATTCGATTCTCAGGGTATTTTTTAACACGGTAAAGGTGACCGTTTTATCTACGGCGGTTTCGGTTCTGATCTGTGCGATGGCGGGATATGGATTTGAGAAATACCGTTCAAGGGCGAAGGATATTGTGTACTCTTGTTTTCTGTTGGCGATGATGATTCCCTTTGCGGCGATTATGATACCGCTGTTTAAGATGATGAGTTCCTGGAATCTGTTAGACAGCCACATTGCAGTGGCGCTTCCGACGCTGGCTATGCCGTTTATGGTGTTTTTCTTCCGGCAGAATTTTATGTCATTTCCAACCGAAGTGATTGAGTCGGCAAGAATCGATGGGGCCAACGAGATCCGTATTTTCTTCACGGTGGTGCTGCCCCCGATGAAGTCCGTGATGTCGGCCGGAATTATTTATTCCTTTATGAAACAGTGGAACAATTATTTGTGGCCGTTGATTGTCATTCAAAGCAATGAGCAGAAGACCTTTACGCTTCTGTTATCATCCCTTTCTTCCGCATATTTTGTGGACTATGGACAGCTGATGCTGGCAATCGTGCTGGCGACGCTGCCGATTTTAGTGGTATTCCTGACCATGCAGAAGCAGTTTGTCAACGGTATTACCGGATCAAGCAAGTAAGGAGCGGCATATGAGAGAATATAGTTTAGTGATTGACGAAGTGAAGAATCCCATTTACCCTGCGCTAACCGATATGACAGGGGTAAACCCTGATGGCGAGACCATCGATTTTACCAATTATTATATGCGCTATGATAAAAAACCATTTTTTGTGATCTGTGGGGAAGCTCATTTTTCCAGGATGAACCAAATACGCTGGGAAGATGAGATCATTAAAATGAAGATGGGCGGACTCAACGTGATTGCCACCTATGTATTGTGGAACCACCATGAAGAGATCCAAGGGGAGTTTGACTGGAGCGGAAATAAGAATTTGAGATGTTTCCTGAAACTGTGCAGAAAACATGGCATGAAGGTGATTTTAAGAATTGGTCCCTTCGATCATGGGGAGTGTAGAAACGGCGGGTACCCGGACTGGCTCTTTGGAAGACCGTTTGATGTGAGAAGCAATGACCCGGAATACCTTCATTATACGTTTCGATGGTATCAGCAGATTGGGAAACAGGCAGACGGCCTGATGTTTCGGGATGGAGGGCCGATTATTGCCGTACAGCTGGAAAATGAATATGAACATGCGTCCGCTCCATGGGAAATGACGACAGAAAACAGCAAAGAATGGATACCAAGTGGAAACCAGGGGGACGAACATCTGAAGAAGCTGAAAGAATTGGCGGGGGAGGCCGGTCTTGTGGCACCATTTTATACGTCGACCGCATGGGGCGGTTCCTGTGCTCCGGCGGATTTGGTTCTTCCACTCTGGGGCGGGTACGCATTCCGGCCATGGATATTTTATGGAGATATCACAGAGCACCCAGCTACGGCGGAATATCTGATGAATGATTTTCACAACAACCAGTCCCCGCAGTATTACAATTTTGATCCGGAGTATGCCAAAGAAGATCTGCCATTCGCCTGCTGTGAAATGGGGGGCGGCATGACTGTATTCTACCAGTACCGGTTCCAGCTTCCGTTTGAGAGCGTCAGCGCCATGTCGGCGGTGAAGGTGGCGGGAGGATGTAACTTCCTTGGTTATTATATGTATCACGGCGGTACCAATCCTGCCGGAAAGCGGGTTCCCTTTTTAAATGAGAACGCGGTTCCTAAATTCTCCTATGATTATCAGGCGGCTGTGGGGGAATTTGGGCAGGTGAGAGAGAGTTATAAACGGTTAAAGCTTCATCATCTGTTATATAACAATTTTTCGGAACTGGTGTGTGGAACGAAGACTTACCTGCCGGAGGAGGCAGAAAAGCAGATGCCGGAAGAGACAGACACGCTGCGCTATGCGGTTCGGGTAAATGAAGCCGGTGAAGGATTTATTTTTATCAACAATTATCAGGATCATGCCGTATTAAAGGATCAGAATGACGTGGCTCTGCGGCTGAACATTCAGGGAGCAGAGAGACGGTTCCCGGAAAACGGCGGTTTGGATATCAAAGCTGGAGAAAACGGGATTTTTCCAATTGGTCTGACGCTGGAAAGCGTGTATCTGGATTATGCAACGACCCAGCTGGTCACGGTGATTGAGTATGTGGGGGATATTTATTACTTTTTCTATGGCGCGGATGGGACCAGATGCGAGTATGCTCTGGATGCGGAAATTCTGGAGATCAATGGCGGGTTCGTGAAGAGGACTGAGACGGAAAAGGCCGCTGATGGGCGAAGGAAGAAGCTGGAGATCGTTGAGATTTCCGGGAAAGAGATATCAGAAATTGTCTGTGCAGGGAATGGGAAAAAGGTTCATCTTTGTACACTTCCCTGGGAGCAGGCGTTGAATTTATGGCAGTTTGAGTACAAAAATCAACGTTATCTGATGATGACCGAGGCAGTGGTGCTGGCTGACGAAGATCAGATCAGATTGGAATGTGATACTTCCATGGAAACCATCCATATCAAAGTATTTCCCAGCCTGCCATTTGATGAGGAGCGGCTTGTAAAGGAGGAACCGGATGCTATGTTTTCGGCATTTCATCTTCATGGCAGAGAAGAAATTTCCTGCTTTTGGGAAGATAAGAGCAGCAGCAGGAAAGAGGTCAAACTGAAACGTCCGGTAGTGGGTAGTCCGATTACTTCAGGAACGGTAGTAAATGCAAGAGCATCTATCCGCCTGGAGGAAGACGGTCTGGCGGAATATAAAAACCTGCTGTTGAAGGTAGACTATGAGGGTGATATCGGATATGCGTTTACCGATGGAGAGATGTTCCATGACAATTTTTCCAACGGGGGCGTCTGGGATATCGATATCAGGCCGTATCTTGATAAAATCTTGAAGAAAGGTATGTATCTTTACATATCACCGAGAAAAAAAGGTGTCAAAGTACACAGCGAATCCGAGATGGCCGCCAGATTTGAGACGGCCAAAGAGCAGTTTGCATCGATCAAATCGATCCGGCTGGCTGGTGTGTATGATGTCTCCCTTTTGCAGACTGATTAAGGAAGCTGATTATGAAAATATATAGATTGTTTATTGATGGGGGTACGACCTACACAAGATTTACTCTGATGGATGACGAGATCATTGTGACGAGAGAAGAATATAAAATCGGAGCAGCTGACGCATCGCATCCCCATGAGAACGGAGAGCTTGAAGCGATGGTTGGGCGTGTGATCGATGATATGCAGCGGAAATATGACTGTTTCATTGAAGAGATCTATGCATCCGGAATGATTACTTCCAATATTGGAATCTGTGAGGTTCCGTATATCAAGGCGCCGGCCGGTGTGGAGGATTTGACCGGAGGAATGAAGGAGAAGAAGATCCATACACCGGATGGGGACCGGACCATCTGTTTTGTGCCCGGTATCTCGTTTGTGAAGCCGGATGGGCATGTGATGGATGTGATGAGAGGAGAGGAAGTAGAGATTATCGGCGGGTTGAGAGAGTATCACTTGTCGGGAGACGTGATGTTCGTCCATTTTGGTTCTCATAACAAAATGATTTATTGTACCGATCAAAAGATCTGTGATTCTGTGACAACCATCAGCGGGGAACTGATGTGGGCTGTTTTGAATGATACTATTTTAAAATCATCAACTTGTGTCTGTGACGATGAGACACAGATGGACGAAGATTATATTCGTCTTGGATATCAGAATGCCTGCGATTCAGGACTGTCGAGGGCGCTGTTTATGGCCAGAATTCTTCAGACACAGGAAGGAGCCAAAGGACACCAGATCACATCCTATATCTATGGAGCGCTGTCCCGCGAGGATATCAAGGCTTTTTCAAAATTGCTGGAAAAGCCGGTGGATCAATTTATTTTGTATGGACGGGGGTGCTTTATCAAGGCATTTTCGGTTTGCTTAAAGCTGTATAACAGTGAAATAACGGGAGAGATGGTCAAGCTGGCCTTTGACGAGAGCGAAGGGTTGAGCGTCCGGGGAATGGGCTTGATTGCAAAACGGCGGGGTGTAAATCCGGAGAAAGAAGGTTGATTTAGAGATGATGACGGTGCCTGAAAAAATTACGGCAATTATACGAGGTTATGACGGGGAGGAACTGGACAACATTGTAAACGCCCTGGCAGATGGGGGAATTAAAGCGATGGAAGTCACCATGAATTCTCCCTCCGCGGCAGACTCCATAACCAGGCTCATGCGTTTGTACGGGGATCGGCTGATGATTGGAGCAGGAACGGTTACCACCATGGAACGGTTTTTCCTGGCTGCAGATGCAGGGGCACAATTTATCATAACTCCGAATGTGGATGAAGAGATCATAAGGGCCAGCCACGAGAGGGGGCTTATGATTATGCCGGGAGCGTTTACGCCCAGTGAAATTGTGAGAGCATCCCGGCTTGGCTGCCGTTACGTAAAGGTATTTCCTGTGACATCCATGGGACCGGAGTATTTGAAGGCTGTAAAAGCTCCGCTGAATGAGGTACAGGTTATCGCGGTGGGAGGGATTACGACGGAAAATGCAGCTGAGTATATGCGGTGCGGCGCCTACGGCGTGGGAGTGGGCGGAGGCCTGTGCAGGACGCCGGAGGACGGAGATTATACAAAGATAACGAAAGAAGCCAGGAGAATGGTGGAAGCGGTTTATGGAGCCTGAAACGTAGAAAGAAAGTTTACCTGCAAAAGCGCTGCCTGGGTAAGGTCAGCGCTTTTGCACATATAGGATTCGTAAAACGCCACAGAGCCGTTTTTCCGTTTGTACCGTTCCGTATTGTGCCGGAGTGCAAAGCCGCAGTCCATACAATAGAGCAAACCGCCGAACAGACTGATTTCATTCAGCGAGTTATAATGAAGGTGACTGTGTATTTTGTCAATCTCCTGCGCCAGTTCCCATGTGTCCATATCGATAATAGCCGGGTGGGTATTCTCCACCTTAATCCATTCCTCTTTGGGCTTATCCACCTGCTTATGTTTTTTGTAGGAAACATGGCCCCGCTTGTTTTGTACCATGTGTCCGATATAGACCTCATTGCGGAGCAGCTTGCGTATTGTCACATCGTTCCACATTTTATTCTGGCGGTGGGGATTGGCCTTGCCGAGCGCCTGATAGTAGTATTCCCTTGGCGGGAGAATCCCCGCTTCGTTGAGGGTCTGGGCAATCTTGCGAAAGCCCAGACCCTTGCATCGAAGCGAGAAAATCTTCCTCACAACAGCGGCGGCGGGTTCGTCAATGATGAAGCGGTGAGTGTCCTGCGGATTCGGCAATACTGCGGAAGCTGTTGCCCATACATCTCATATGAAAAATACGCTTGACAATGGAAACAGTTTCCGGATCAGGTATCAGCTGATGCTTATTTTCCGGGTTTTTTAAATAGCCATATGGCGCATATGTGCCAAGAAACTTTCCTTGCTCCGCCAGTGACTTCTTAACCTTTCGACTGGTTTGTCTGGAATAATTCTCATTAAACAAATTCATGAATCCCACATAATCCATGTGGGGACTGTCATAATCCAACGTATCAATATGGTTATTCGGCGCAATAAAACGACATTCCATTTCTGGGAGTATCGTTTCAATTAAGGCCCCCACCAATAAATGATTTCTGCCAATTCTGCTCAAGTCTTTTACGAGAATCAAATCAATGATACCTTCCTTTGCATCAGCCAGCATCTCCTGCATGGCGGGCCGCTCAAAATTTGCCCCTGAGTAACCTCTATCCACATAATATTTGATAACCGGCCAACGCCTGCTTTCCGCATAGCTCTTTAATGACTCTTTCTGGTTTTCAATGCTTTCAGATATTTCGGTGCACCCGTTGGCTTTACTGATTCTGGCATAAATACTGACTTTGTAAGTGCTTTTCTCCTTGATCATAATTCTTTATCCAATTTATTTTCGGTCAATGCCTTTTCCGCAATTTCTAACGCTGCTATAAAATCTTTATCTGATTTTGTAAGCTGGCTATCCTGTAATGATCTGAATTTATGGTATTCTTCCTTTGCTTTTTTTTCCGCCATCGCAGCGCTGATTCGGCCTGCTCCCGTGAGAATCTCATGCTTGGATAGCTTCAAAAATCCGTCCAGAGTTTCGATCCAGTCTTTCATATACATTGGAATATGACGCCTTGCCTGCATCTCGGCAAATTCAAGATAAGCGGAAACAATTCCATTGAGTGCTTCCAGTTCTTCCTGATTGCAATAATTCTTTGCCACCAAAGCGTCTGCCCGTGTAGGATGACTTCCGCTGAAAGAGTACAGTCCCATATTGGGTTTGGTACTGTCCGCACTGAAATAAATTTTCTCGGCAGCGGTCTGCCCATGCGCGGCCCAGTGCATTTTGTTTTGAACGGTCTTGAAAAATAAAACGGAGGTTTCCATCCGGGGATCGTAATCCATGTGCGTAAATATCAAGCACTTTCCTCCAAAACACTTTTTCTGAAGACCGGATATCCCGAATGCGCTCGAGCAACTCATCAAAGTAATTGCCGCCGCCTGCTTTTTTCAAAAGCTCATCATTCATGGCGAAGCCTTTGAGCAAATATTCCTTTAGTACAGAATTCGCCCATATACGGAACTGCGTGCCGCGCAGGGATTTTACCCTATACCCGACGGAAATAATAACATCCAGATTATAGTAATCCACCTGATAGACTTTTCCATCTGCCGCAGTTGTTGCAAAATTTGCAACAACTGAATTTCTGTCTAATTCGCCTTCTCCAAAAATATTTTTTATGTGACGGGAAATGGTAGATTTATCTCGTTGAAACAGATCCGCCATCTGATCTAAGGAAAGCCATACTGTTTCACCGCTCATCTGCACATCTATTTTGGTCAGACCGTCTTCCGTCACCAGAATTTTGGGAGAATTGCATTTTGATGAAGTTTACACTTAGAAAATTGTATTTTTGCAATCATTCTGTATAATGGAAGTATGCGGAGGAGGTGCGTATCTATGGCTTTACCCGGAACACCCGGACAGCGGATTTCCGATTTATGCAACGGGAACCACATTACCCAAAAGGAACTTGCGGAGAAGATAGGCGTTTCCGCTTCCCAGTTGAGCCGCATTGTCAGCGGCGAAACGAGAACGGTCAGCAGTGATATTCTCATAGGTGTGGCAAAAGAATTTAAGGTATCGACAGACTACATACTGGGCTTGCCTACCGTGAGCGTCCGTAAAAGCTACGATATTTCTGAATTAGGCTTGTCAGAAGGAGCCGTGAGGGGGCTTGTGACGGGTGCTGTTGATGTGCAAATCCTCAACAGCCTGTTGGAACACCGGGCGGAAGCAAAGCAGGATTTACAGCTTTTGAACGCCCAGAAGATGGGGGAACATGAAGCGGAGATTGAAAAAATCAAAAATGTGTTCCTGGCTATCCTGCGGGATATTAAGAAAGACATAGACAACGGGGAACAGCCGGGGGAAGCTGTGACCGCAGCTATGTTCCAAGCCATGCGGGACGCACTGGCGGAGCAGAAACAAAAACCGCTTTCTATTGACGATGTAACGGCGATGATAGCCGGACAGATCGGACAGCTTGCGCCGATGGATAAAGAAACTGTTGAAATGTTCCAGCAGTTTGCGAAAAAGGTGATTGAGCAGGCCGGAAAATAAAGCATAAAATTCAAAGGAGATACTTATGGCAACAAAAATTTTTGTTCATGGCTCAGGACACAAAGCAACAAGTTGGGAAAAAACACTTTCATATATAACAAACAACGAAGATATTGTATGTCCAAATCTATCCTCCATCCTTGAAGGAAAAGAGGCAAGCTACAAAAATCTATATTCGTCATTTGTAAAATATTGCAACGAATTTGACGGACAAATTCATTTATGCGGCCTTTCATTAGGTGGTATTTTGGTTTTAAATTTTGCTTTGGATTTCCCGCAAAAAGTGAAAACATTAGTTTTAATCGGAACGCCATATAAAGTCCCGAAAGTAGCATTTAGTTTTCAAAATATAATTTTCAGATTTTTACCAAAATCTATTTTTGAAACTATGGCATTTGATAAAAAGGACACTTTTGCTTTAGGAAACACTATGAAGAACTTTGATTTCAGTGATAGGGTGAAAGATATTAAATGCCCCACTCTAATCCTTTGCGGAAAGAAAGATAGTGCAAATATGAAATCAGCATATTTTTTGTCGCAAAACATTAAAGGTGCAGAATTAAAAATTATTGAGGGAACAGGCCATGTTGTCAATGAAGAAAATCCAAAAGCCTTAGCAAATATATTGAATGAATACTATTTGCAAAACACTTAATCAATTTAAAGAAAAATCGAACATGAGAGAGTAGGGATAGGTGATGCAGGAAATGACACATAGGCACACCCGCGAACTGGATGTGTTTTACAACGAGCATAGAGATGCTTGTACTAATTGTGGAAGAAGATTTCAAAATGGTATGTGTGCGCATTTGGGATATGACACAGAAAGAAATCCTGCTGTCCTTTGTGATGATTGCGCGCCCATTTCAATTTTTAGAAAAGAAACGCTCCAAAATCAGAAAGAGAGTGGCTAAGCACTTTGAGGGATTGGTCGCCTTGCCCTCCCCGGCGGCAACGGCATTTTCACGGCAACGCCGACAGAGCGTATAACACACTACACTTTGCTTCGCAAAGTCGTGTGCCAAATGGGGCGTTGCCCCCTTTGGCCCCCCCACAAGAAAAGGAGGTATTCTACCCCTCCACGGGACGCATACCTCCTTTTCTTGTCTTAAAGCATGGCTCGCCGCTATACTGCGATATTTTGGTTATCCATACTTAAAACGAACATTTCTAACAAATAATACCCGGAAGGACAATCTTTAATTCAAACCGAAGGAATACAGGATTCTTCGTTGATAGGGATTGTCTGGTTTTGTCAAATGATAGCGGGTGGGCGTGATGTGGCAGACGTCGGGGATGTCCTGGGGTTCCAGGGCGATGGCGCAGGAGTTGGTGGATGTTGTGCCACCGGCAAGAAGATGGCTGTTTCCGATGTATCCGCCGGAATACAGGACGATGGATGGCTGATCGGTATATAGGGAAAGGTGTCTGCCGGATATGGTGTCTGACAGGGTCAGCGCTTTGGATGGACGTTTTGGGGCAGTGGGGTTGTTCTGTAACAGGAACGCGTTGTTGTAACCATTGGCGTTGATTAGCTGTGGGTCACCGGGGCAGGCGGCGGCCCGGGAGCAGATGACGGATGGTTTGCGAAAATCAAAGGGGGTGTGATCACATGGTTTTATGTAAACTGGAATATGCTCGGTATCATTTTCTAAATAGGTGTCTGCGTGGATCTGCAAGGTTTGTTCCAGCCCGGAACGGGTGAAGTCGCCAGACAAGTTAAAATAACTGTGATTGGACATGTTGATATAGGTTGAGACGTCAGTGGTAGCCTGATATGCAATCTCTAAAGAATGACGGTTTGTCAGGGTATAGCGGACAGATAAGGTGCGGTTTCCGGGAAAGCCGTCTAAGTTGTGGGGGAGATGGAGCACGAAGGTGACGGAAGCTTGTTTATCGGTTTTGCAGTTATTGGCAATGGTCCAGTTTTGGTAAGAAGCACTCTGAAACCCGCCATGAAGGTTGTGGCGCCCGTCATTGGCGGAGAGGGGACAGAGTTGATTTTGGATGGGCAGACTGGCTCTTTTAATACGTCCCGCGGCTGGAGCCAGGGTGGCGCCGGCGTACAAGGGATTGTTCCGGTAATCACGGTAATTTTCATAGCTAAGTACAACATTTTCTAACTGGCCGTTCCGATTTGGTATCATCAGGCGGCAGAGGGTAGCTCCGTAGGTGAGAAGACATACCCGGATATGACCTTCGTCTTCTAAAATCACTTCAAACACATCTGAATTTATGTCTGATTTTTCTGGATAAAAATTGCTGATTTTATTGATATTTATGTTCATAAGCCAGGCTCCTTTCAGGGGCTTTTCCCTTGTGATGGTTAAATTATATCAATTTATACGAAAAAAAATCAAGAATGGGAGAATAATTGAGCAAAATTTATAAACGCATGGGCAATTTAAGGTAATGCTTTTGATGCGGTCGTAAGATTATAATAAAAAACATGAAAAAGTTGGACAGAAAAGTTCCGAAAAGTGCAATACATTTGTCTGCGGTTCCGTTTCGTGACAGACAGCGTGCCGAAAAAGACATACACTAAATTTATAGAAAAGAGGTGTGTGTGGTGCAGATTGAGGGTAAGAATCATGATGAAGTCCGGCAGGTGCTGCCAGATCTTCCGCTCCGATGCAGACTGGGAGAGGGATGTGTCTGGGAAGAACGGAGCGGGCGGCTGTATTTTCTGGATATAGAGGGCTGTAAGATTTACGGTATCCGACCTGGTGATGAGACGGCGAAGCTTTGGGAATTTGACACGGAGGACATGGTTGGATGTCTGGTACCGTGCAGTGATGGAGTGGAAAATCCCCCTCGCATTTGCTCGGCGGATGGAGTGGAAAATCCCCCTCGCGTTCGCTCGGCGGATGGAGTGGTAGCGGCGATTGGGCATCGGCTGGTCAGGATTACGGTGGATGGGAAGAGGACGGAGACGCTGACAGAACTCTCACTTCCGGATTATATGAGATTCAATGATGGGAAATGTGATGCCAACGGGCGGTTGTGGGTGGGGACCATGGCGAAGAGCCAGGAGCACCCAAGAGCGAAAAAAAGCGGAAGCCTTTACTGTATTGAAGAGAATGAGGTAATTGCTGAATATCCCGGTTACACCATACCGAATGGGATGGCATGGGACGGGAATCGATTCTATCATATCGATACATCCAAGGGGATGATCGAGGAGTACCAGATGGAAGGCGGGGATTTGACCGGCCGGAAACTGGCGGTGGCTGTGGACCCGGCTGACGGTTCTCCGGACGGGATGACCATAGACTCGGAAGGCAAGTTATGGGTAGCCATGTGGGGCGGCGGGAAAGTCTGCTGTTATGATCCGCAGACCGGCCAAAAGCTGGCGGAGATACCGGTGCCGGCGAAGAATGTGTCCTGTGTGACATTTGGGGATGAGGATTTGAAGACATTGTATATCACAACGGCCATGGACGAGAACGGTTTGGGAGGCCAGTTATATGCAGTGCGGCTTCCGGTTGCCGGAGTGCTGCCATATAGGTATGGAGGAAGAGGGAAATGAGACAGAAAACAGCGTTGATTACGGGAGCGGCCAAGGGGATTGGGAGACAGATCGCAATTTCCATGGCGAAGGCCGGGTATGACATTGTGGTGAATTATAGAAGCGACAAAGGGGCGGCAGAGGAAGTGTGCCGGATTGCGGAAGAATGCGGAAGAAGAGCGGAAGCCATCTATGCCGACATGGGAGTTTTGGACGATATCCGCCGGATGTATGAGCAGGCGTTTGAGATCTTTGGTGTGGTGGACGTGGTGGTGAATAATGCAGGAATCAGTAGTGAAGTGTATTTCCTGGATGCCACGGAGGAAGATTTTGATCAGATGACGCGGGTGGACTGGAAAGGCGTGTATTTCAGCAGTCAGATTGCGGCAAAGCGGATGATTGAGAGAGAGGTAAAAGGCGTTATCATCAATATTTCCTCCAATCAGGTGGAGGGATGCTGGCCGCGGGCGACGATCTATGGGCCGACGAAAGCGGCGGTGTCCAAGTTTACCAGGAATGCGGCCATGGAGCTGGCACTTAAGGGAATCCGCATGGTGGATGTGGCGCCGGGCTACACAGATGTAGGCTGGGAGCCGGGAGATATCCGGCTGGAGGCGGCGGCAAGACTTCCGCTCCGACGGTTTGCCACGACGGAGGAGATTGCACAGGGGGTCATCTATATGGCCTCCGATGCGGCAGATTATATCACGGGAAGCACGCTGACGATTGACGGAGCAGCCACGCTGCCGGTGGTTGCAGCCAATGACTTTACGTAACTGTGATACCATGAGAGGACAATATGGAAGAACATCATTACTATAACCAACTGCTCCGGGGGGACGGCGGGGCATTAAAGCGGGCACTCTACAAATCCATGGGATTTACGGACGAGAGTCTGTCGAAACCGCTGATTGCAATTGTAAATACCTACACAAACGCAACTCCCGGACACTACAATATCGACGAATTATGTAAACAAGTAGAACGCGGCATCGAATCGGCCGGTGGAACGGCGATGACCTTCGGGACCATTGCCCCCTGTGACGGAATCGCGGAGGGACACGATGGGATGCGGTATATTTTACCGTCCAGAGACTTGATCACTTCTTCCGTGGAGTGCATGGTGCGTGCCCATAAGTTTGACGGTATGGTACTCCTCGGTTCCTGTGACAAGATTGTGCCGGGACTTTTGATGGCGGCGGCGAGACTGGATATTCCGGCAGTGTTCTGCAACAGCGGCCCGATGATGCCGGCGGTCTATCAAGGGAAACATTATGACGGTAACATTGTCACGGAGGCTGTGGGCTGGAAGCAGCGCGGCAAGATTGACGAGAAAGAATTTGAGGAGATTGAGAATCTGGCAGAACCCTGCGCCGGTTCCTGCGCGATGTTAGGAACGGCCAATACCATGGGATGCATGGCGGAAGCGCTGGGCATGAGCCTGCCGGGCAGTGCGGTGATACCGGCGGTCTACGCAAAACGGATGCAGATTGCCTATGAGACAGGGCGGGCTGCCATGGACATGGTGAAGAAAGGAATGACTGCCAGGCAGATCATCACGCGGAAATCCATGGAAAATGCCATCACGGTCCTGATGGGCATTGGCGGTTCCACCAACGCAATCATGCATTTACAGGCGATCCATAAAGAAGCGGGTCTGGGGCTGCTGCCGCTGGACACCTTTGGCTCATTCAGCAAAAAAGTCCCGCAGGTGGCGTCGGTATACCCGGCATCCCCCTATGATATGGTGGATTTCTACGAGGCGGGCGGTGTGCCGGCCGTGATGAAGGAATTGAAGCAGTGGCTCCATACGGACTGTATGACTGTGAGCGGCCGCACCGTGGAGGAGAATTTAGCGCAGGAGGCTGAATCCGTAAGAAGAGAAGTGATTAAGACAGCCGTGGAACCATTTCATCCAAACGGCGGCGTGGCTGTGCTGACTGGCAATATGGCGCCTATGGGAGCTGTGGTGAAGCCGGCGGCGATTCCTGAGAATCTGCTGGATTTCACAGGGACGGCGAAGGTATACCACAGTGAGCAGGAGGCGTGCGGCGCTATTTTAGGCGGCGAGGTAAAACCGGGCACTATGGTAGTTTTAAGATACGAAGGACCAAAGGGAGGCCCGGGTATGCCGGAGATGTACCGGCCTATGAAGTGTCTGGAGGGTATGAATTTATCAGGAAGCTGCGCGGTGGTGACAGACGGGCGTTTCTCAGGTTCTAACCGGGGATGCTTCGTTGGCCACATTTCCCCGGAAGCCTATGAGGGCGGCGCGCTGGCGCTGGTGGAGGACGGGGATACCATCCACATCAATGTGCCGGGCGGAGAACTGACCCTGCTGGTGGACGATACCGTTCTGGAGGAAAGAAGATCGCGCTGGGTGCGGCCGGAGAAGGAACTTCCGGACGGATATCTAAGCACGTACCGGAAGATCAGTAAGTCAGCCGCGGAAGGCGCGGTTGTGGAGTAGTAGGAAATGGAGCCGCGGAAGATGCGGTTGCAGAGCAGAGGAAAATGAAGCGGCCCGCAGGCAGACGCGGCAAAATGTGGAATGCGGTTTTGCAGATGCCAGCGGCCCGGAAGAGGAGACAACCATGATTACATGGAAAAATGATGAAGAATTATTTACCCTGATGCGGAAGGAACTATACTCTGCCGTCATCGGAGATATCTTAGATCAAATGCACTACTGGCATCAGTTTCTGCCATACCGGATTCAGCCGATTAAGGATCATATGGTGGCGGCCGGCCGGGCGATGACCGTATTGGAAGCAGATGCCTTTGAGGAACTGTCAGACGGGCAGAACCCGATTATGAAAAAACCATTTGGCTTGATGCTGGAAGCGTTAGACGACATCAAAAAAGACGAGATTTATATCTGTACCGGTTCCTCCCCAGCCTACGCGCTGGTAGGAGAGTTAATGTGTACCAGGATGCAGATTCTGGGGGCGGCCGGAGCAGTGGTTAACGGTTTTCACCGGGATACAAAAGGAATTGCAGAGTTGGACTTCCCCTGCTTTTCTTACGGCAGATACGCCCAGGACCAGGCCCCCAGAGGCAAAGTCATTGATTTCCGGGTACCCATCGAGATTGAGGGAGTCCGGGTGAATCCGGGGGACATCATTTTCGGTGATTTAGATGGTGTGGTGGTCATACCGAAAGCCATAGAAAAAGAAGTGATTCAGAAAGCCTATGAGAAGGCCA
This sequence comes from Bacteroides thetaiotaomicron, assembly GCA_034142505.1. Lineage (GTDB taxonomy): Bacteria > Bacillota > Clostridia > Lachnospirales > Lachnospiraceae > Hungatella_A. The sequence continues at coordinate 99,754 of JAWZDV010000006.1, read as the reverse complement.
CCGGCGAGAAAATGGTGTCGGAAGCCATCCGCGCCGGCATGGGTGCGAAGGAATCCTTTGCTAAACATGGAATTATGTAACCTGCTCCCATCGTGGCGCAAGGAGGTGTGGCATGAATAAGACAGAGCAGTCGATCCTGGAGATCATAACCGGGAGCGGCTACGAGGTGGTGATGCAGAATGCAGGTATCTTCCGCTTTCCGTCCAACTACCGCTTTGAATCCCATAGCCATATGGCCTATGAAATCAATTACATCAATACCGGATGCTGCATCATGGGCGTCGGAGATGATTATGTTCCCTTAAAACAGGGAGACTGTATCATCATCAATCCCTACGCGCCCCACTGCTTTGTAGTGGATGTTAAAAACGCGTGTAAGATCACCCAGGTAGAGATGGCGGTCATTATGTCGTCCTATGCAAAACCAAAAGTATCCTTCCTGGAAAATGCAGGCGACTACCACAAACTCTGCCACTGTGAAGGGATTTTACGGCAGCTTGAAAATATCTGCTGCCTGCACCGCATGAAGCGGGAGGACAGCTACATGAAGACCCAGATGGATTTTGCCATGGCCCAGCTCTACGCGGGTCTGTCCTACTACATAGACGAGAAGAAACAGGAACAGAGCCCCAAGAAACAGGACCGGATCGGAAAGATGATCCGCTATATCAATCAGAATCTGGAAGAAGATTTAAACTTGGAGGAACTGTCGGAGCAGTTCGGCATCAGTTCCCGTTATGTCCGGAAATATTTCCTTCAGCAGATGGGGATGAAATGCACGGAATATATCACGATGCTGCGCATCGGCAAGGCAAAAGAGCTTTTGTGGGAACCGTCCTACTCTGTCACGGATGTGGCGCTGATGGCAGGCTTTAACAGTTCCCAGTATTTTTGCAGAAGCTTTCGCAACTATGTAGGCATGACACCGGCGGAATACCGCCGTATGTGGAGAGATGAAGAGGCAGGAAGTCAGGGGAACAAGGAGAGGAGGAAGTAATATGGGAAGTGTCTTGGAGTTCAAACACATTTCTAAGTATTTTCCGGGTGTAAAAGCGCTGGATGATATCTGTTTTCAGGCGTTCAGTGGAGAAGTGCTGGCATTCCTCGGTGAAAACGGGGCCGGCAAATCCACACTGTTAAAAGTCTTGAACGGGGATTATCAGCCGGATGAAGGAGAGTACTGGCTGGATGGGGAGAGGAAACATTTTAAATCGCCTCAGGAAGCAATCGAGGCGGGAATCAGCATTATTTATCAGGAGCGTCAGATTCTGATGGAGCTGTCGGTAGCGGAAAATATCTACCTGGGACGGATGCCGGTCAATAAATTCGGCGTCATTAATATGAAGGAAGCCAACCGGATGGCAAGCCGGATTATAAAAGATTTCGGACTTCCCATTGAGCCGGACACCAAGGTGAAGGATTTGAGCATCGCCTATCAGCAGATGGTGGAGATCATGAAAGCTTACAGCCGGGACGGACTGAAGGTAATCTGCTTTGACGAGCCGACGGCCAGTTTGAGCGATTCGGAGATTGACAGTCTCTTTTCCATTATTGAAAAGCTGAAATCCGAGGGAAAAATCATCATCTACGTCTCTCACCGCATGAATGAAATCCAGCGGATCACCGATAAGGTGGCCATCTTCAAGGACGGCCGGTATGTGGACACGGTGGTGACCGGAGAGATGCCGGAGAGCCAGATGATCAAGATGATGGTGGGCCGCGATCTCGGGGATATCTACAAGAACTTAGACCGGAATAAGGAGATCGGAGACGTCCTTCTGGATGTGAAAAATGTCTCTTCCGACTATGTGAAGCCCACGTCATTTCAACTGCGGCGGGGCGAGGTGCTTGGATTCTCCGGCCTGGTAGGCGCAGGCAGGACGGAAGTGATGCGCGCCATCATCGGAGCGGACCATATGCGGTCCGGCGAGGTGTGGCTGGAAGGGAAGAAAATCGTCAACAAGTCTCCGAAAGATGCCATGGACAACGGTATCGTCCTGGTGCCGGAGGACCGGAAAATGCAGGGCATTCTGGCCAACTTAAGTGTCAGCGGCAACATCAACATTTCCATGCTTGATGAGAATTCCAACAAGCTGGGGATTGTCAGCAGCAAGAAGGAGGCGGAGGTGGCCGGCCAGGGAATCAAAGATTTCCGCATCAAGACACCTTCCCCGGATAAGAAAATCGTGGAACTGTCGGGCGGCAACCAGCAGAAATGCATCGTGGCCCGGTGGCTGACCACCAATCCGAAGGTGTTGATCTTAGATGAACCGACCAAAGGCATCGACGTGGGGGCAAAATCGGAGTTTTATAATATGATCTGCGCTTTTGCGAAGCAGGGGCTGGGCGTCATCCTGATTTCCTCCGAACTGCCGGAGGTCATCGGATTGTCCGACCGGATCATCGTTATGAAATCACTGAAGATATCGGGAGAAGTTACCAGGGAGGAAGCAACCGAGAGCAAACTTCTCAGTCTTGGAATGATAGGAGAGAATGAATCATGAAAAATGTAGAAAAGCTGAAAAAAGCAATAGGCGGCGATAAACTGGTGCTGATGGCAGCCATTGCGGTGGTATTTATCCTGTTTACATCGTTAAATAAGAACTTCATGACCATGGCCAATATCATTAACCTGCTGGTTGCATCTTCTCTGGTTGGACTGGTGGCGATTGGTCATACATACCTGATTATTGCGGGGCAGAACGATTTGTCTCCTGGGTCTCTTGCGGCGTTATCTGGTGTGGTTGCGGCGCTCTTGGTAAGCTGGGGTATTCCGTTTTTCGCGGCGGTTTTAATCACTATCGTGATTGCGGCAGTGGTAGGGGTGTTCAATGCCTGGATGGTGAATAAGATCAAGCTGGAAGCATTTATCGCCACGCTGGTAACTCAGTCCATTGTCCGTGGATTTGCTTACATTGTGTGCGGTGGAAAACCGGTCGCAATCAGCAATAAGACGTTTATTACGCTGGGGAAAGTAAGAATACTTAATATTCCGCTGTCAGTGTGGATTATGATTATCGCCATCTTGATTTTTGGATTTATTCTGGCGAAGACGAAGTTTGGGCGCAGTATTTATGCAATCGGTGGAAATAAGGACGCAGCCCGTTTGGCGGGACTGAATCCGGAGCGGATTGTGCTGATCTGCTATGTGATGATGGGCGTTTTGTGTGCCCTGGGCGGCGTGGTGTTTGCGGCGCGTATGAATTCCGGCCAGCCGGCATCCTGCGTGAACCTGGAGTTTGACGCCATCACGGCGGTGATCTTAGGCGGCGTATCCTTCGCGGGAGGCGTCGGGACCATGGGCGGAACGGTGCTTGGTATCATCCTGATCCAGGCGTTTAACATGGGACTGACCATGGTAAATGTTCCATCCTTCTGGCAGTATGTGGCCAGAGGCGGACTGCTGTTATTCGCGTTGACATCCGACTATATCCGTAAGAGAAACCGGGATAAGGCATTGCTGGCGGCAAGCATGAAGAACAGCTGACCGTGTCATGTAAGAAGTGCAATCCACACATCGTGTGTGTTGTATAGAGCAAGTAAATAAGAAAAAGGAGAGAGAACATGAAAAAAACGACAGCATTATTGATGGCTATGGCCATGACCGCATCCTTAGTGGGATGCAGCACCAGCACAGAGGCACCGGCAACGACGGCGGCACCGGCGGCAGATACCACAGCGGCACCGGCAGCAACAGAGGCGCCAAAGGAAGAGGAAGCAAAGACAGAAGCACCGGCTGGCGACAAGCTGGTGGTATACGGAATTTATAAAGCGGGCGACCAGACCTGGTTCATCGACGAGGGCGCGGCTGCACAGAAGGCCGTGGAAGATTTGGGCGGTGAGTTCATTTACGTAGATGCGAAAATGAGCCCGGAGGAATATTTGAAAGCGATCGACAACGCCATCGCCAACAAGGCATCCGGTATCGTGACCTGTATCCCGGACCAGACCATGTCACAGGCCGTTGTAGATAAATGTAAAGAAGCAAATATGCCAATCGTTGCGGCAGATGACGCTCTTCAGGATGCTTCCGGCAACAAACTGGCTCCATGGGTAGGAATCAATGCCTATGTAATCGGCGAAGCAAACGGTGAGTGGCTGGCAAACTACGCAAAAGACAACAATCTGGTGACTGATCCGGAAGTAGGGCTTCTCCTTATGACCATGGACACCGTATCCAGCTGTGTACCACGCGCGGAGGGCGAGTTCGACAAGTTCACCGAGCTGTGCCCGGACTTTGACCAGAGCAAGATCTTTAAAGCAGATTATGACGGAACAACCGACAAGGGAAATACAGCGGCAACCGCAGTGATTACCGCTCATCCGGAAATCAAAAAATGGCTGGTTACCGGAGCAAATGAGGAGGGCTGTGTCGGCGCGGCACGCGCGCTTGAGAGTGCCGGACTTGATGCGGACGCCTGTGTCGTTGGCCTTGGCGCCTACATGGCAAAAGACGAGTTTAAGAAAGAGGGCGGCTCCTGTATGAAGGCCTCCGCATACTTCTCCGCAGATTCCGTAGGCGCAGGTTCCGTAAATGTGCTGATGGATCTCATTAACGGCAAGGAGCCGGTGATGGAGACTGCGGTTGATGCAATCGTAGTTACACCGGAGACATACAAGGAAGTGATGGGCAAGGCAGCAGAGTAAAACAAATCCCAGGTATAAAAAGAGGGGCCGTCTTCATTGGACGGTCCCTTCTGTACTGGTCTGTTCCCGGTAAATGCTGGGAGTCACCTTCACCCATTTTTTAAAAGTAGTGCAGAAACTGCTCTCGCTGGCAAAGCCGGTGAGAAAGCAGATTTCCTTGATGGAGGCGGAGGTGGTTTTCAATAAAAATTTAGCCGAGTTAATACGCATGGCAATCAGATATTCATGGGGGGTAAAGCCGGTCTCCTTCTTAAAGAGCCTGGTGAAATAATAGGGGCTTAAGGACGCTCTGGCGGCTAAATCATCCAGCGTCAGCTGTTCCGTCAGATGCTCATTCATATAAGCGGTCGTCTCTTCAATAATATCTGCCTGCTCCAAGTGCCCGGAATGATTGTCACGGGAGATCAAAAGTTCGGTCAGGAGATTGGTGATGTACTGGGAGACCAGCGCCTCCTTGATGGAAGCATTGTCCCGAAACAGCTGGTAAATCTTATGTAAATATTTTTCAAAACGGTAAGAATCCCGAAGACTGATGACAGGACCGGAAGCTTCGGTGATCATCTGAAAATAAGCCCTCGCGGTGATACCGTCAAAATGGATCCACTCGGATTCCCAGCCGGTGGTGGTGTAGTAGCCGTGAGGCTTGTAGCAGTCCAGGACAATCACCTGGTTTTCGTGGGCCGTATAGGTCTGGTTGTTAGTATTGACAATGCACTGTCCCTTTTTCATGTAAACAAGGAGAAAACTGTCGTAGGAACTCCGCTTTAGGGAGTAAGTGGAATCATATATAAAATGTCCCACACATACGGGATAAAAGAAGGCCGTCTGGGCTGGGGAACTGGCGGTGTAGACATAGTAGTCGGAGTCTTTCATCACTCCGGGCTCATAAGAAATCATGGAATCACCTCTCTTAAGAAGATTATAGTTTCTAATGGAAAAATAGTCAATCAAATAACGAAAAAATAAAAGCAATTTTTATAAATCAACAAGCAAGTTCAAATAATGAAAAATGAATAAAATCAGTATATAGTTATATTGTAAAATAAAGAAGATAAGTTGTATTTTTATAAATAATGTGAGGAGGATGGAAACGATGGAGAAGGTAAAGATCTGGGAAGAATCAGTGATCATTCCCACCTATGAGATTGGGGAAGCGGATAAGAATCCGATCTTTTTGGATAAGCGGGTATATCAGGGGAGTTCCGGTAAAATTTATCCTTATCCCACGGTGGAGACCATCAGTGACGAGAAGGTGGATAAGGAGTACCAGGCAGTCTGGCTGGAAAATGAGTATATCCGGGTTATGATTCTGCCGGAGCTTGGGGGACGGATTCAGCGGGCTTATGACAAGACCAATGACTATGATTTTGTGTATTACAACCATGTGATTAAACCGGCGCTGGTGGGGCTGACCGGGCCATGGATATCCGGAGGAATTGAGTTTAACTGGCCGCAGCATCACAGACCAACCACCTATTCGCCGGTGGATTATCAGATGGCGGAGGGAGCGGACGGAAGCCGGACGCTTTTGGTCCATGATGTAGACCAGATGTATGGGACGAAGGGGATTGCAGCGTTTACTTTGTATCCTGGAAAGGCCTATATAGAGATTAAAGGACAGCTGTATAACAGGACGCCGCTGCCGCAGACATTTCTGTGGTGGGCGAATCCGGCGGTGCCTGTCAATGACTACACCCAGTCGATCTTCCCGCCGGATGTCCATGCGGTGATGGACCATGGGAAACGGGACGTGTCACGGTTCCCGATTGCCACGGGAGTCTATTATAAGCATGATTACAGCGAGGGCGTTGATATTTCCCGGTATAAGAATATACCGGTGCCGACGTCTTATATGGCGGAGAAGTCGAATTATGACTTTGTGGGCGGATATGACCACCGGCTGAGAGCGGGAATTCTTCATGTGGCGGACCACCATATTTCCCCCGGGAAGAAACAGTGGACCTGGGGCTGCGGCGATTTCGGAAAGGCGTGGGACCGGAATTTGACGGATGAGGACGGGCCGTATATTGAGCTGATGACTGGGGTGTATACGGATAATCAGCCGGACTTCACCTGGCTGAAGCCGTTCGAGGAGAAGACATTTAAACAGTATTTCCTGCCTTATAAGGCGGTGGGAGAGGTGAAAAATGCCACGATCCGCGGAGCGGTGAATTTGGAAGCACGGGCGGACGGCGTCTATGTGTGTGCCTACGCCACCGAACGGCTTGAGAATGCCGTAATCCGTGTGAGTTATGATGAGGAAGTACTTCTGGAAGAGACGGTGTGTCTTTCCCCCGTGGACACCTTTGAGCAGGTGATTGATTTTAAGGCTGTGGATGATACAAAGCTGTATGTGAATATCTCCTGTGGAAATGTAAAAATTGTGGATTACCGGCCGGAGCCGAAGGAAATGCCGAGGATGCCGGAGCCGGCCCAGGCAGCAAAACAGCCGGAAGAGCTGATGAATAATGAAGAACTGTATCTGACCGGACTTCATATTGAACAGTACCGGCACTCTACCTATTTACCGGACCCGTATTATCTGGAAGGACTGAAACGGGATGCCGGGGATATCAGGATTAATAACGCTTATGGCGTGCTGCTGATGAGGCGGGGATTGTTTGCGGAGGCGGAGAAGTATGTTAGAAAGGCGCTTGAGCGGGCGGTATGGAAAAATCCCAATCCTTATGACAGTGAGCCTTATTATAATCTGGGGCTGGCGCTGTGGTACCAGGGGAAATTGGATGATGCCTATGACGCGTTTTATAAAGCGACCTGGTCTAACGAGCAGCAGGAGATGTCCTACTATTATCTGGCTGCTATTGACGCGGTGCGGGGAGAATTCCGGCAGGCATTGGAACTGGTGGAAAAGGGGCTGGTGAAAAATATTCACAATGTGAAAGCCAGAGGACTGAAGGCGTATCTGCTTCGGAAGCTGGGGCGGATGGAGGAGGCGAAAGCCTGGACAGCTGAGAATCTGGAGGTAGACCGGTTTGATTTTGTGTCCCTGTATGAGTCTGCGATGCTGGAAGCTGCTCCGGATACGCGGGAGGAAATCTTAGAAAAGATGAAGCGCCTGATGCGGAATTTTGCGGAAAATTATCTCCAGGCAGCCCGTGATTACGCGGAGTACGGGGCTTATGAGGAGGCGGTGCGGGTATTGTGTCTGTGTACGAAGGACAAACCGATGCTGTCTTACTATCGAGCGTTCTACTGCGGAAAACTGGGTGATGAGAGCCGGGAGACGGAGTATTTGGCGGAGGCGGAACATGCCTGTCCGGATTATTGCTTCCCGAATAAACTGGAGGATATTAAGGTGCTTGAGAACGCTTTGAGGAAGAATCCGGAGGGAGCCAGAGCCTATTATTATCTGGGGAATTTGTACTATGACAAGCTGCAATGGGAAAAATCGGTCGTTTTTTGGGAAGAATCGGTAAAATTGGATGGTGCCTTTCCGACGGTGCTTCGAAACCTGGCATTGGCCTATTATAACAAGGCGGGGCGCAGGGAGGAAGCAAGAGAGGTGATGGAGAAGGCATTTTCCTTGAATCCGGCTGACGCCAGAATTTTCTTAGAGCTGGATCAGTTGTACAAGAAGCTGGGGATGACGGCGGCGGAGCGGCTTCGGAATTATGAAACATATAAGGAGACATTTGCGAAGCGGGATGACGCGTTTATTGAGTATATTACTCTGCATAATCTTCTTGGGCGGTATGAGGAGGCCTATGAGTTGACCATGAGCCGGAAGTTCCATCCGTGGGAAGGCGGAGAAGGGAAGATCACGACCCAGTATACGGTGGCGCTGGTGGAAATGGCGAAGAAGGCGATGGCGGCGCGGGAATGGGAGAAGGCGAAGGAGCTGCTGGAAAGGGCGCTGGTATATCCGGAGAATTTAGGCGAAGGGAAACTGGAAGGAACCAAGGATAACCATGTATATTATTACCTGGGATGTGTGGCGGAAGCTCTGGGCGATGAGGAAGAGGCGGCCGCGTGCTTTGAGCGGGCCACGATTGGAACGGATGAACCGGCGGGGATGATGTACTACAATGACCAGCCGGCGGATATGATTCTGTATCAGGGGCTGGCAAAGAGGAAGCTGGGCAGGAGCGCGGAGGCGAAAGCCAGATTTTACAGGCTGATTGATTATGGAGAGCAGCATGTGGGGGACGATGTGAAAATCGAGTATTTTGCCGTGTCACTGCCGGATTTCCTGATTTTTGAGGATGATTTGAATGTAAGGAATCAGGCGCACTGCTATTATCTCATTGGGCTGGGGTATCTGGGGCTTGACCGGAGAGAAGAGGCGGTAAAATACTTTGACCGGGCGCTGTCTTTTGATCCGAATCACCAGAACGCGCTTCGGTACCGGGCGGAATGAATTTTTTATACGGCGCAGCACAATGAGGCTGCGCTGTTTCTTTGATTTATGATATACTGGTGATAGGTAGATGAGAAACAGAGATTTGATGGTGAAGGAGATTTTTATATGAAACCCAGAATCAGTTTTGAGAGTCAGGAAATGTGGATGTGTGATTTAGGGGAGGAGACATCGGCGCCGGATTTGGCTGGGGGGCTGGTGCTTCAGAATGATTTGAAGTTTGATTTAGAGGAGGACGACGAGATCTTTGAAGGGTATGGGACGAGAAAGAATGCTTATCCCTACCGGCAGCGGCAGTGTTATTCCAGAACACCGCAAAAACGCAGTGTGGAAACCGCAGTGTTGGAAAATGACTATTTAAAAGCGATATTTCTGCCCGGTCTCGGCGGGAGACTGTGGTCGCTGACGGACAAGACATGCGGGAGGAACCTGCTCTATACGAATGATGTGATCCAGTTCCGTAATTTGGCTGTGAGAAATGCCTGGTTCAGCGGCGGGGTGGAATGGAATATTGGGGTGATCGGGCATTCTCCCTTTACCACAGAGCAGCTGTTTACCGCCACGTTGGAACAGGAGTCCGGCTGCCCGGTCCTGCGGATGTATGAGTATGAGCGGATCAGGCAGGTGACTTTTCAGATGGATTTCTGGCTGGAGGAGAGTGACCGCTTTTTGAATTGCCGGATGAGAATTGTAAATACGGGGACCGAAGTGGTACCGATGTACTGGTGGAGCAACATGGCGGTGCCGGAACATCAACTGGGGCGGGTAATTGTGCCGGCGAAGAAGGCATTTACCTATTGCGACGGCGAAGTCTATAAAGTGGATATTCCTGTGGTGAACGGCGTGGATATCAGCAGGTATACGGAGATTCCCGGTTCTACGGATTACTTTTTTGAGATCCCGAAGGAGGAGCCGAAGTATATCGCCCATGTGGATGAGCAGGGGTATGGACTGCTGCAATTATCGACCAGCCGTCTGCAGTCGAGAAAGTTGTTCTCCTGGGGCAATCAACAGGGAGGGGACCATTGGCAGGAATTTTTGACGAAAGACGCGGGGCGGTATCTGGAGATTCAGGCAGGACTTGGAAAAACACAGTACGGCTGTCTGCCCATGGCGCCACATACAGCCTGGGAGTGGCTGGAACGGTATGGGGCAGTGAAGCTGGATTCTGAGGATGCGGCTATGGACTTTGAACCGCTGCGTGATAAAGTGACAAAGATGGTGGGTCAAAGTGCTGTTTATCGGGAGATGGAAGAAGTCTTGAAGGAGACGAAGCCGCTGGCAAAACAGCCGGCCGGTCTAAGAACAGCCGGCAGTGGCTTTGGAGCTTTGAAAAACCGGGAGAGAGCTGTGCTGGAGGAACGTCCGGTTTCGGATCATCTTGATTTTGGAAGCTGCGCGGGGCCGATGAAGACATGGGAAGAATTTCTGGAACAGGGAAATCTGCCGGTACCTGATGTGAATGCCAGACCTGATGCGTTTTTTTCAGATGAGATATTTTTTGCCCGCCTGAAAGAGACGGCCAAAGGAAGCGGTCAGGGAAATTGGTATGTACATTATCATCTTGGATTGTATTATTTTATGAAGGAACACTACAAACAGGCAGAGAAAGCATTTCTGTGTTCCCTGGATTGCGCCGAAAATCCCTGGGCTTATCATGGGCTGGCTACTGCATACTATGTACAAAACCGCGGGCAGGAAGCCGTGGAAGCCATCAGCAAGGGGATTCGCGCGCGAGTTGATGACTTATCGTATTTAAAGGATGGGTTTAAACTGCTGTCACAATCGGGCGGCTGGCAGGAACTTTTAAATCTATATGAATTACTTGATCCCAACCTCCGGGATGATGGCCGGCTTACCCTTTATCGGGCCATGGCCTTCTATGAGACAGGCGGTGTAAAGGAAGCGTACAATCTGCTCATGAAGGATGGCGGCATGGAACTGCCGGACATTCGGGAAGGCGAGCGGGCCTTGGGTGAATTGTGGGCAGATATTCATGAAAAGATGACAGGGGAACGCGGGACGGTGCCGTATCAGTTTGATTTTGCCGCGACATAGGGCGAAAATATGTCGTGTTTCTATTGCTTCTTGAGGGATCATAGGCTATAATTGGAGTATGTACATGGAGAGTTACGCTTTCAAAAGAAAGCGAGGTACAAAGATGAGAGGCATTGGCAGAAATGAGTACGATTGAGGATGTGTATGCTCTTCCTGATGGAGAGCGGGCGGAGCTGATTGACGGGGTGCTTTATATGATGGCGACACCTTCGAGGAAGCATCAGCGGATTGTTTTTGAAACAGCTAAAACAATAGCAAATTTTATTGAGCAGCATGATGGTATCTGTGAGGTTGATATCGCGCCCTTTGGCGTCTACCTGTTTGATGACGACAGCACCTATTTAGAACCGGATGTCATCGTAATCTGTGATAAGAATAAGTTGGATAACAAAGGCTGCCACGGCGCCCCTGATCTGGTCATTGAGGTCTCTTCCCCATCCACCCGAAGCCGGGACTGTCTGTTAAAACTGCGAAAATATGAGGCCGCCGGTGTCCGGGAGTACTGGATCATTGACCAGGACAGGGAATTGATTGATGTTTATCGTTTTGAAAAGGAATGTGTAGACCGGTATTCCTTTAGAGACCAGGTACCGACCGATATCTGTGAAGGACTTGCCGTGGATTTTACTGCCATGAATCTGGAATAAGAATATGAAGTAGAAAGAGAAACCAGCTGCATCTGAAATATGATAGAAGCCGCTGGTTTCTTTTATTTTAGTGCCACTAATCGTATAAAATGGCAGCAAATAGTATTAAAAGATACCAGAGAGAAATATGTGGAAAGCGCCGGGCTTTGATGGTATACTAAAAGGGTCTAATTGTGGAAAGGAGACAGAAATAATGAAGAAATTAATTTCCTGGAATGTCAATGGACTCAGAGCCTGTGTGGGCAAAGGGTTTTTGGAATATTTTAATGAAGTGGACGCGGATATTTTCTGTATACAGGAGAGTAAGCTGCAGGCGGGGCAGATTGATTTGGAGCTGCCGGGATATTATCAGTATTGGAACTATGCGGAGAAGAAAGGGTATTCGGGGACGGCAGTTTTTACGAAGGAAGAGCCGGTTTCCGTGGCTTACGGGATTGGGATACCGGAGCATGATACGGAGGGGCGTGTGATTACGGCAGAGTTCCCGGAGTATTATGTGGTGACCTGTTATACGCCAAACTCCAAGGACGGGCTGGCGAGACTGCCGTACCGGATGGAGTGGGAGGATGCGTTTCTGGCTTATCTAAAGGGGCTGGAGGAGAAGAAGCCGGTGATCTTCTGTGGGGATTTGAATGTGGCCCATGAGGAGATTGACTTGAAGAACCCGAAGACCAATCGGAAAAATGCCGGATTCTCGGATGAGGAGAGAGGGAAATTCTCGGATATTCTGGCGGCGGGATTTATAGATACGTACCGGTATTTTTACCCGGACAAGGCAGAGGTTTACTCCTGGTGGTCATACCGGTTCAGCGCCAGGGCAAAGAATGCCGGGTGGCGGATTGACTATTTCTGTGTGTCGGAAGTTTTGAAGGACAGGCTGGTGAGCGCGGACATCCATACGGAGGTGCTGGGGTCTGATCATTGTCCGGTGGAGTTGGTGATATCATGAATTTAGTGACGATAGAACATTTGACAAAATCATACACGGAGCGGCTGTTGTTTGACGATACCAGCTTCAGCATCAATGAGGGCGATAAGATCGGTCTCATCGGTATCAACGGGACTGGAAAGTCCACGCTGCTGAAGCTTGTGGCGGGTGAAGAAGAACCGGATCAGGGAACCGTGGTGAGGAGCCGGAACTTAAATATCCGGTATCTGCCCCAGAATCCTGAATTCCATGCAGGCGATACGATTATAGAAAGCATCATCAGGGACAATCGGGGAAATGCTTCCCGGATGGATTCGGTGAGCGAAGGCAGGAAAAATTCCGCCAACTTATATTCGGCAGACGAAAGCAAAGATCATAAAGACCATTGGGATTTAGAGAGCCAGGCAAAGACGATGCTGACCAAGGTTGGTATTTATGATTTCGACGCCAGGGTTGAGACCTTATCCGGCGGACAGCGCAAGCGCGTCGCACTTGTGAGCACGCTGATGTCCCCTGCGGATCTGCTGGTGTTGGACGAGCCGACCAACCATTTGGACAGTGATATGGCGGAGTGGCTGGAGGATTATTTGAAAAAATTCCGCGGCGCGCTGCTGATGATCACTCATGACCGGTATTTCCTGGACAGTGTGACAAACCGCATTGTGGAGCTGGATCAGGGGAAGCTTTACGGGTACCAGGGCGGATATGAGGAGTTTTTGAAGCTGAAGGCGGAGCGCATGGATATGGCGCTGGCCTCCGAGCGGAAACGCCAGTCCATCCTCCGTGTGGAGCTGGAATGGATGCAGCGCGGGGCCAGAGCGCGTTCCACGAAGCAGAAGGGCCATATCCAGCGTTACGAAGCATTGCGCGACCAAAAGGGACCGGAATTTGACCAGGAGGTGGAGCTGGAATCAGTATCCAGCCGTCTTGGCAGGACAACGGTGGAGCTGAACGGACTATGCAAAGCTTATGGAGACAAAGTCCTGCTTCGGGATTTTACGTATATTTTCCTTAAAAATGACAGAATCGGCATCATTGGACCAAACGGCAGCGGGAAATCCACGCTGATGAAGATGATTGCCGGCTGGGTGGAACCGGACGCCGGAAGCATCGAGATCGGGCAGACGGTGAAGATGGGATATTTCTCCCAGGAAAATGAGGCCATGGACGAAAGCCTTAAGGTCATTGATTATATCAAAAATGTGGCGGAATATGTGCAGACAAAGGATGGCAGCGTCAGCGCCTCCCAGATGCTGGAACGTTTCCTGTTCCCGTCAAGTGTACAGTATACCACGATCGACCGGTTATCCGGCGGAGAGAAACGGCGGCTTTACCTGCTGCGGATTCTCATGGACGCACCCAATATTCTGCTGTTAGACGAGCCGACCAATGATCTGGATATTCGGACGCTCACGATTTTGGAGGATTATTTGGACAGCTTCCAGGGCATTGTCGTTACCGTGTCCCATGACCGGTATTTTCTGGACCGCTGTGTGCGCCGGATCTTTGCCTTTGAGGGGGATGGACAGGTGACGCAGTATGAAGGCGGCTTTACGGATTATCAGGCGGCTTATGCGCGAAAGCACCCGGAAGAGGATGCGGGTAAGAGCAGGAAAAATAATGGTTCTTCGGCAGCCGCGGACACCTCCGGCGGGAAGAAATCTTCTGCTGAGACGAGAGGCGGAGAGAGGAAACTTCGGTTCACCTATCAGGAACAGAAGGACTGGGATGTGATTGAGGACGAGATTGCGGGCCTGGAGGAGGAAATTGCGAATCTGGAGGCCGGTATCGAGGCATCCGCCCATGATTTTGTGAAGCTGAACCAGCTGATGGAAGAGAAGGCGTCAAAGGAAGAGACATTAGAGGAGAAGATGGAACGCTGGATGTATCTCAATGAGCTGGCGGAACGAATTGCAAACCAGTAACGACATAATAGATGCGCTTGCGTATGAAAAGGACGGTGTCACCGATGGAAACAATAAAAATTATTACCGATGATAACCAGGTTTATCCCATGGGTATGACGGTCATGGCGGACAGAATGCATGTATCTGTGGCCAATGACGGAGAGTCATGCAGTCTGGTGTTGTTTCAAAAAGGCGGAGGCGAACCCTGTCTTGTGATTCCCATGCCGAAGGATCAGCGGATGGGCAGTGTTTGGCATCTGACCATAGAGGGACTTTTGCCATCGAATGGGACGGCTGACCGACCTGATTTGGAATATTGCTTTGAGGTGGACGGCAAGCTGACGCCGGACCCTTATGGCCGGTCGTTTCGCGGCTGGGAGCATTGGGGCAGGCTTGAGAATGTAAAGGAGACACTGAAAACACCTATCTGGCAGGAACCCTTTGACTGGGAGGGGGACAAGCCGCTGGAGCTTCCTTTTGAGGACAGTGTCATTTACCGGATTCATACCAGAGGATTTACCAGGCATGCATCCTCGAAGGTTGCGGACAAGGGAACCTTTCGGGCCGTGATCGATAAAATTCCTTATATGAAAGAACTGGGAATTACCACGGTGGAACTGATGCCGGTGGCGGAATTTCAAGAGGTGATGGTGCCGGATGGCGTGGACGGCAATCCTTACGGGGCGCTGGAGCCAACCGGGAAGATCAATTACTGGGGATATACCGGCGGCTGTTATTTTGCGCCGAAGGCGTCTTACAGCTCCGGCCGGGAGAAACATCCGGTCCATGAGTTCAAACAGCTGGTGAAGGAACTGCACCGGGCCGGGATGGAACTGGTGGTGGAACTGTATTTTAATGGAAAAGAGAAACCGGCATTTGTGCTGGATGTGGTCCGGTTCTGGGTGAGAGAGTATCATCTGGATGGGATTCATTTGGTGGGGTATGCGCCGGAGGAGTTGATTGGCCGGGATGAGTATTTAAGCAGGACGAAACTGTTTGCCACCAGCTGGGATGGCATCGACGGTGGAAAATACCGCCATCTGGCGGAATATAATGACGGATTCCTGGTAGATATGCGCCGCCTGCTAAAAGGGGATGAGGATCAGATGAATAATCTGATTTTCCGTACCAGACAGAATCCGGCCCGTTGCGGGATCGTCAATTATATGGCCCATACCAACGGGTTTACTATGATGGACATGGTCTCTTACGATATGAAACATAATGAAGCCAACGGAGAGAATAACTTAGACGGCAACAGTTATAATTACAGCTGGAACTGCGGTGTGGAAGGCCCTACCCGAAAGAAAAAGCTGGTGGAATTGCGGCGCAAGCAGATCAGAAATGCGGTACTCATGGTGATGTTAAGCCAGGGGACCCCGCTTCTGCTGGCCGGCGACGAGTTCGGCAATTCCAAATCCGGCAACAACAATACCTACTGCCAGGATAATGAGCTGTCGTGGCTTAATTGGAACCAGTTGAAGACCAACCGGGACCTATATGAGTTTGTACGCCAGGTCATTGCGTTCCGAAAGAAACATTCCGTATTCCATATGGACCGGGAGCCCCAGGTGATGGATTACAAAGCCTGTGGCTGTCCTGACATTTCCTACCACGGTGTAAATACCTGGTGCCCGGAATTTGAGAACTTCCGGCGGCAGATGGGGATTTTGTATTGTGGTGAATATGGGAGAAAGCCAGACGGAACCGTGGACGATTATTTTTTCGTAGTCTACAATATGCACTGGGAACCACATGAATTTTCCCTGCCGAATCTGCCGAAATCCGGAACCTGGTATCTGGCGGTTAACACGGATGACGGGGTGGCCGGTGGCATTTACCCGGAGGGGGAGGAACTGAGGCTGGAGGATCAGAAGCTGTACGAGGTACCGGCCCGGACGATTCTTGTGTTTATTGGGAAATGTTTACCGGATGCAAAAGAGACAAAACGTAAGAAGAGAAAGAAACGGTAAATCTATAAAAGCGAATAAAGAAGCCAACGTCTGCCGGGAACATGGCCCCGCCAGGCATTGGCTTCTGTTTTGTTTACTCCGGATAAGTCAAATGTTCGTCCGTGATCCCATAAAGTACTTCCGTCAGGAACCAGTTTGCCAGGAATTTTGTCATCGGCAGATTCATATCCAGATAATTCCCGCAGTCTCTTGCGCTGGCTCCGGGAACTTCGCCTTCATAATCCCGGATAAATTCAAACATTTCTGTCACCAGTGGTACGATATCGGCGGATGTTACGTCGTCGGCCAGCAGGAGATAGAATCCGGTACGGCAGCCCATTGGCCCGAAGTAGAGAACCAGGTTCTGATACGTCGGATGATTGCGCAGGAAGGTGGCGCCTAAGTGCTCGATGGTGTGAACCTCCGCCGTATTCATGACAGGCTCGAAGTTGGGGCGGGTCATGCGGATATCGAAGGTGGTAACTGTGGCAGCGCCCGCGTGATCCTTTCGGGACACATAGATGCCTGGCAGCAGTTCTAAATGGTTGATGGTAAAGCTTGTAATTTTCTCCACGGTAGTTCGCTCCTTTTTTCTCAGTTCTTTCAGTATACAGAAAATTCAGGAAGAACTCAAGACCAGGAATGAAATCTATGCATGAAACCTCTTTCTGCCCACATAAACATGGTAGGAGGAAGGGAGCGTCGAACGAACATGAATGAGTGGTATCAAAATTCCGGTAAAGAAGTGCTGGAGGCGCTCGGGGTCACACCGGGGGGCTTGTCAGAAAGTCAGGTGAAGGAACGGAAACATAAGTATGGCGGAAATGCCTTACAGGAGTCGAAGAAGAAAGGAAGTCTGCAGATTTTTCTGGAGCAGTTTCAGGATCTGCTGGTGATTATCCTGATTATCGCGGCTGTGATTTCCATGTTGACAGACAATGTGGAGAGTACGGTTGTTATTTTTGCTGTCATTATTTTAAATGCAATTCTGGGGACAGTACAGCATCAGAAGGCGGAGAAATCGCTGGAAAGCTTGAAATCCTTATCGTCGCCAACCACCCGGGTGATGAGAAATGGTAAAAAAGAAGTGCTGTCCTCCGTGGAGGTGGTGCCGGGGGATATTCTGCTTCTGGAGACGGGAGATCTGGTGGTGGCGGACGGCCGGGTGCTGGAAAGCTATGCCCTTCAGGTCAATGAAAGCTCGCTGACTGGGGAATCCATCAACGTGGAGAAGCAGACAGTTCCCATCAAACGGCAGGTTCCGCTTGCGGACCGGGTCAACATGGTTTATTCCGGCTCCCTGGTGACGGCCGGCCGTGGTCTGGTTGTGGTGACAGAGACGGGAATGAATACGGAAATTGGGAAAATCGCCCAGCTGATGAATGCCACCAAGGAGAAGAAAACGCCGCTGCAGGTCAGTCTGGACCGGTTTTCCAGCAAGCTGGCGGCCGGGATCATGGTGATCTGCGGCGTGGTATTTTTCTTAAGTCTGTACCGGAAAATGCCGGTGCTGGATTCTTTAATGTTTGCGGTGGCGCTGGCGGTGGCCGCGATCCCTGAGGCGCTCAGCTCCATTGTGACCATCGTCCAGGCTATGGGAACACAGAAGATGGCCAAGGAACATGCCATCATCAAGGAACTGAAGGCGGTGGAGAGTCTGGGCTGCGTGTCGGTGATCTGTTCGGATAAGACAGGTACGTTGACACAGAACCGGATGGAAGTGCAGAAGGTGTATCTGGCGGGGAAGGTGTGGGAGCCGGACCGCCTTCGCGTGGAACAGAAGCCGTTTACCTGGTTTCTCTATGGGGCTGTGCTGGCTAACGATTCTTCCTGGCAGGATGGCCGGGGGATCGGGGACCCCACAGAATTGGCGCTGCTGGAGATGGCCCATGCGGTCGGTATCAAAGAGGGACGGTTGAGGGAGGAATTCCCACGGATTTCGGAACTGCCGTTTGACTCGGAGCGGAAAATGATGAGCTCGGAGCACCGGGTGAACGGAAAGGCGGTTATGTTCTCCAAAGGAGCCGTCGATATGCTGCTGGACCGGACGGAATGGATTCTGGACGGGGAAAAGAAGCGGGCGATGGGAGCGGCCGACCGGAGGAAAATTCTGAATCAGAATCTGGAGTTTTCCAGAGACGGTCTGAGGGTTTTGATGATCGTCTGCAGGGAACTGGACCGGCAGATGGAACTGAGGCCTGATATGGAGAAAGGTTTTGTCTTCCTGGGGCTGGTGGCGATGATGGACCCGGCGAGACCGGAGTCCAGACCGGCGGTTGCCAGCGCGAAGCGGGCCGGAATCAGGACAGTGATGATCACGGGAGACCACAAGGTCACGGCGTCGGCCATTGCGGAGAAAATCGGAATTATGGGGCCGGGGGACCTGGCGGTGACCGGCCAGGAACTGGATGCTATGTCGGATGAGACGCTGGGGGGAAAATTGGAATCCATCTCCGTCTATGCGAGAGTGTCGCCGGAGAATAAGATACGGATTGTGGATGCCTGGCAGCAGAAGGGCAAGATTGTCGCCATGACCGGCGATGGGGTCAATGACGCTCCGGCGCTTAAGAAAGCGGACATCGGCATTGCCATGGGTATTACCGGAACGGAGGTGTCGAAGGACGCGGCCTCCATGATTCTGGCGGATGACAATTTTGCCACGATTATCAAGGCGGTGGCCAATGGACGGAATGTATACCGGAATATCAAGAACGCCATCAAGTTTCTTCTCTCCGGGAACATGGCGGGAATTCTCTGTGTGCTGTATACGTCGCTGATGGCGCTGCCGATTCCATTCGCGCCGGTACATCTGCTGTTTATCAACCTGCTGACAGACTCTCTTCCGGCAATTGCCATCGGCATGGAACAGCCGGAACCTGGGCTGTTGGAACAGGAACCGAGAAAGCCATGGGAGGGAATCCTGTCGAGGAGTTTTATGTTCAGCCTGATGCTCCAGGGCGGCCTGATTGCCGCCTGTACCATGATGGCCTACCGGACCGGGTTATGGACCGGAGGCGCGGCAGTCGCCAGTACTATGGCATTTACGACGCTGACGCTGGCAAGACTATTTCATGGATTTAACTGTCGGAGTGAACATTCCATCATCAGCCTGGGCGTGTCCAGCAACTTGTACACAGTGATGGCATTTGAGGCCGGCGTACTGTTGCTGCTGGCAGTCCTGTTTGTTCCACGGCTGCAGATTCTGTTCGCTGTGTCGGATTTGAGCTTCCGGCAGCTGATGAGTATTGTCATTTTCGCGCTGATTCCCACCGCCATTATCCAGGCGTGGAAGACGATTCGGGAGGGGATGGCGTAATAAATATAAGTGAGGAAAAATGGATTGGCAGGGGTAAATTTCAGACCAGTGCTTGAAATATTCTGAATAGTGTGATAACATAAATTCAATAGCATACCTGTGAGAGTGGAGAGCAAGGTGAGATGCGGATGGGCCGTAGATTACCCTGCTCTTTTTTCGGACTTTGGGGAAGGGAGATTTTTACAATGGAGAAATATGTGATTGCGTTGGATCAGGGGACGACAAGTTCCAGATGTATTCTGTTTGACCATGAGGGGGATATCTGCAGTGTGGCGCAGAGGGAGTTTACTCAGATTTATCCGCAGCCGGGGTGGGTGGAGCATGACCCTATGGAGATCTGGTCCAGCCAGCTGGGGGTGATGGTGGAGGCCATCGGAGGAATCGGGGCCCATATCAGCGAGGTGGCGGCCATCGGCATTACCAATCAGAGAGAGACTACGGTGATCTGGGATAAGCAGACGGGGACGCCGATTTACAATGCCATCGTGTGGCAGTGCCGTCGGACGTCGGATATGATTGAGAAGCTGAAGGCGGACGGGATGGAGACGCTTATTAAGGAGCGGACCGGGCTGATTCCGGATGCCTATTTTTCCGGGAGCAAGATTGCCTGGATTCTGGATCATGTGGAGGGAGCCAGAGAGCGGGCGAAGCGGGGAGAACTGCTGTTTGGAACGGTGGATTCCTGGCTGATCTGGAATTTGACGAGGGGGGCCGTCCATGTGACGGATTACACCAACGCGTCCAGGACCATGTTGTATGATATCCGCAAGCTTTGCTGGGATCAGGAGATTCTGGATTATTTTGATATTCCGGTTTGTATGCTGCCGGAGGTGAAGCCTTCCAGCTGTGTGTTCGGCTACACGTCGGAGGAAGTGGTGGGGAGACGGGTTCCCATTGCCGGCGTGGCGGGCGACCAGCAGGCGGCGCTGTTTGGCCAGTGCTGCTTTGAGGCGGGAGAAGTGAAGAATACATATGGAACCGGATGTTTTATGCTGATGAATACCGGGGAAAAAGCGGTGATATCGGAGAATGGACTGCTGACGACCATCGCGGCCAGCTGCTGCGGCGAGGTGGAATATGCGCTGGAGGGAAGTGTGTTCGTGGCGGGAGCCTCCATTCAGTGGCTGAGAGATGAACTGAGGATGATAAAGACGGCAGCCCAGTCGGAGGAGTACTGCAATTCCGTTGACGATACGGCCGGCGTTTATATTGTGCCTGCATTTGCGGGGCTGGGCGCGCCTTACTGGCATCAGTATGCAAGAGGAACCATCGTTGGGCTTACCAGAGGAGCAAGCAAGGAACATTTTATCCGGGCGACAGTGGAATCCCTGGCTTATCAGGTGTATGATCTCTTAGATGCCATGCAGAAGGATTCCGGGATTACACTTCATGTCCTGAAGGTGGACGGCGGCGCATCCGCCAATAACTTCCTGATGCAGTTCCAGTCTGATTTGATTGACACGGCTGTGATCCGGCCCCAGTGTATCGAGACGACAGCCCTCGGCGTGGCATATCTGGCGGGTCTCGCAGTTGGATACTGGAAGGATAAAGAGGAGATCAAGAAGAATTGGAAGATCGACCAGCGTTTCCGGCCGGAGATCACGGCAGAGAAACGGGCGGAGCTGGTAAAAGGCTGGAAGCGGGCGGTGAAGTGCGCGCTGTTCTGGGCGGAAGAGGAAAGCGGATCATAAGGAAGTGGTACATAAGAACGTAATATAAGAACAGGCGCGGGAGGCTATTGATGAAGTATTTAAAGCATATTGCAATGAAACATGTCTATAATTTCAGGGATTTGGGCGGTTATCCGACGGTGGATGGACGCGGCACCAGGTGGGGAATCTTGTACCGCAGTGATGCCCTCTCCAATCTGACCGGTGAGGAATGGGAAATGCTGACGGAGCGGGGCGTGAGAAGTGTGATTGACCTGCGGGGAACATCGGAGGTGGAGACTGCCCCGGTCCTGGCGCCGGATTCGGTGGCTTATTACCATTATTCACTGATGCAGGAGTTGGACCAGATGATGGTCACGGAGGCTGGGACGACAGGTCAGAACGGGGGAAATGCCGGAATCCTGGGGAGTATGAAGCTGGATTACGGAAAAACGCTGTTTGGCAATATGGAATGCTGTGTGAAAATTTTAAATGTCATTGCGGAGCGGATTCCCGCCGGAGGTATTGTCTTCATGTGCTCGGCAGGCAAGGACCGGACGGGGATGATTGCGGCGGTGATTCTTTACTTGTGTGGGGTTGGACGGGAAGATATCATTGCGGATTATATGGTGAGCAACATTTATAACAGCAATGGGATCAATAAAAAGCTGTCCAGTCTGCCGGAATCGGTGCTGAAGCTGGTGCCGGACCAGTCGCTTCTGGATGACCTGATTCAGTCCCGGCCTGAGACGATGATTCAGTTGCTGGATGAGATGGAGAAGAGAGATCTTCGCAGCTGCCTGACGGAACATGGATTTAACGCGCGGCAGCAGGAAGCGTTCAAAGAACTGGTGACAGAAGCGTAGCTCTGCTTGACAACAGGCCGGCGTTTGTGTTAGCATAAAATAGAAAGTAAATATTGTGCCTATGAGATGAGAGAGTAAGGTGAACAAGCAGGGACCGCCCTGTGTGTTTTCCTTGCTCTTTTTGCGTAAAACAGCTGGGGTCATAGGTGGAACCGGTGTTTGCGCCGGAGAAAGGGAATGGGAAAATGAGTCAGTGGGAATATGATGCGGTCATCATCGGAGGCGGCGTGACCGGCTGTGCGGTGGCAAGAGAATTATCCAGGTATGATTTGAGGGTGTGTCTGGTGGAGCGTGGCGAGGATGTGTGTTCCGGGACATCCAAGGCCAACAGCGCCATTGTTCACGCGGGATATGACGCGGTCCCGGGGACGAGAAAGGCAGAATTTAATGTGGTGGGAAATGCCATGATGGAGGAACTGTCCAGGGAACTGGATTTCTCTTTTAAGAGAAACGGGTCCTTGGTGCTGTGCTTTTCGAAAGAGGAGGAACCGAAGCTGTTGGAGCTTTATGAGCGCGGCGTGAAGAATGGTGTTCCGGGTATCCGGATGATCACCGGGGACGAAGCGCGGGCGATGGAACCGAATCTGTCGGATCAGGTGACGGCCGCCATCCATGCGCCAAGCGGCGGCATTGTCTGTCCGTTTGGCATCACCATTGCGCTGGCGGAAAATGCATTTGAAAACGGAGTGGAATTCCGGATGCTGACAGAGGTTCGGACCGTGGAAAAATTGGAGGGAGGCGGTTATTGTCTACATACCTCCAAAGGGGACATTCATACACATTATGTGGTAAATGCGGCCGGCGTGTACGCGGATGTGTTTCACAACATGGTGAGTGACAGACCGATTCATATCACGGCAAGAAAAGGGGACTACTGTCTGCTTGACAAGGAGGCCGGCGCCCATGTGTCGTCTACTATTTTCCAGCTGCCCGGCGTGTACGGGAAAGGCGTTCTGGTGACGCCAACGGTCCATGGAAATCTACTCATTGGTCCCACTGCCACCGACACCGAGGAGAAGGAAAATACGGCTACAACCGCGGAGGAACTGGCGGATGTGATCAGCCGGTCGGCCTGGAGCGTGAAACAGATTCCGTACCGGAAGGTGATCACCTCTTTTGCAGGATTAAGGGCCCATGAGGATGGGGATGATTTTGTGATTGGCGAGGCGGAGGACGCAAAAGGGTTTTATGACGCGGCCGGAATTGAGTCCCCGGGCCTCTCCTGCGCACCGGCCATAGGAGTTTATCTGGCGGAGCTGGTAGCAGGGGCGGCGGGCGCGGAGAAAAAAAGGGATTTTAAGTCTGTGAGAAAAGGAATTCCCCATCTGGATTCCATGGACCGGGAAGAGCGGGCAAAGCTGATCAGAGAGCGGCCGGATTATGGGACGATCGTATGCCGTTGTGAAAATGTCAGTGAAGGCGAAATTGTGGACGCTATCCGCCGTCCCCTGGGGGCGACGTCTCTGGATGGAATTAAGCGGCGGGTACGCCAGGGAATGGGGCGGTGCCAGGCGGGATTCTGCACACCGAAGACTATGGAGATACTGGCCAGGGAACTTCACACCAGTATGGAGGAAATCTGTAAAAATGCACCTGGTTCCCAGATGCTGACAGGAGAAAACGGAGGGGAAGAGCGATGACACAGCATGAGATTGTAATCATAGGCGGAGGCCCGGCCGGGCTGGCGGCAGCCGTTTCTGCCAGAAAAGCGGGTGTGGACGACATTCTGATTTTGGAACGGGACGGAGTGCTGGGCGGGATCTTAAACCAGTGTATCCATAACGGCTTCGGGCTTCACACCTTCAAGGAAGAACTGACCGGACCGGAGTATGCGGCGCGCTATATCGACATGGTGCGGGAGGCCGGGATTCCCTATAAATTGAATACCATTGTGATTGAAATTACAAAGGAAAAGGAGATTACCTACATTAACCGGGAGGACGGTCTGGTGACCATCAAAGCGAAAGCGGTGATCCTGGCTATGGGCTGCCGGGAACGGCCGAGAGGGGCGTTAAATATTCCAGGATACCGGCCGGCGGGCATTTATTCGGCGGGAACGGCCCAGCGGCTGATGAATATCGAGGGATTCAGCGTGGGGAAAGAAGTGGTGATTCTCGGTTCCGGTGATATTGGTTTGATTATGGCCAGACGGATGACGCTGGAGGGGGCCAAGGTAAAGGTGGTGGCCGAACTGATGCCGTATTCCGGCGGATTGAAGCGGAATATTGTACAGTGTCTGGATGATTATGGGATTCCGCTGAAACTGAGCCATACAGTGGTTGATATTCAGGGGAAGGAGCGGGTTACCGGAATTACACTGGCGAAGGTGGATGAGAACCGGAAACCGATTCCGGGAACGGAGGAGCACTATTCCTGTGATACCCTGCTGTTATCCGTGGGACTGATTCCGGAAAATGAACTGACGAAAGGGACGGGCGCTTCCATGAACCCGGTGACCTCCGGGCCGAATGTGAATGACCGGCTGGAAACGGGGACAGAGGGAATCTATGCCTGTGGCAATGTGCTTCATGTTCATGATCTGGTGGATTATGTGTCGGAGGAGGCGGCTCTGGCGGGGGCCCATGCCGCAGCTTATGTGCAGAGGGAGAGTTGCGCGGGGAAAGAGATACAGGAGAGACCGGCGACAAAGGCAGAAGAAGTCATGGCGGCGGTTCCCATTCATGCGGAAAACGGTGTGCGCTACACGGTTCCCCAGACCATCGACGTGAGCCGGATGGAAGACCGGGTTACGGTCCGGTTCCGGGTGGCGGATGTCTACAAGGACCGCTATATTACCGTTTTGTACGACGGAATGGTGGTATCCAAAAAGAAAAAGAAGGTTCTTGCGCCAGGTGAGATGGAACAGGTGATCCTGAAAAAGGAGAGTTTTACAGATTTTCCAGGGCTTAAGAGTATTACCATAAAGACGGAGGTGGAATGACATGGAGACAAGAGAATTAATCTGTATTGGCTGTCCGCTTGGATGCCCGCTGACAGCAATTGTCGATGGCGAGGACATTTCCGTAACAGGGAATACCTGCAAGCGGGGGGAAGATTATGCAAGGAAAGAAATCTTAAATCCGTCCAGAACCGTGACTTCCAGCATCCATGTAGACGGCGGGGAGATTGCCATGGTGTCCGTGAAGACGGCTCAGGATATTCCAAAAGGGAAGATCATGGATGTCATGAAAGAGATTCGCCGGACCAGAGCCAGCGCTCCGGTTCACATCGGCGACATTTTAATTGAAAATTGTGGGGGGACCGGGGTTGATATCATAGCTACGAAACAGGTGGAAAAAGCGGTACGGCAGAATAGGGATGACAAATAAGGGTTCCTGTTGTATGATAAAACCAGTTGAGAAAAATGTTACATGACGGAGGAGTGCATTTGAACATCAGGGAGTTATTTGAGATATCACCGATTATTACCGCAGCTAAGAATGAAGAGGGACTGAACCATGCCATGGAGACCGACAGTACGGTGGTATTTATCCTCTATGGGACCATTTTAAATATCCAGAAAATTGTCGATAAAATCAAGGACCGGGGCAAATTGGCGATCGTCCATGTGGATTTGATTGCCGGATTCAGTTCCAAGGAGGTCGTGGTGGATTTTATCAAAGAGAATACCAGGGCCGACGGTATCATCAGCACCAAACCCATGCTGGTCCGCCACGCCATCGAACTGGGGCTGGTGGGAGGACAGCGGACGTTTCTGATTGATTCCATGGCGCTGGACAATATGAAAAAGCAGCTGGAATCGTTCAAACCGGACTTTATGGAACTGATGCCGGGCGTGATGCCGGGCGTGCTTCGCGTCGTCCGCCAGGTAACGGATATCCCATTGGTTGCGGGGGGATTGTTATCGGATAAAAAAGATATTATGGCGGCTTTTGATGCGGGGGTGGACGCGGTATCTACCACGAAGGAAGAGTTATGGTACGTGTGAGTTTCATAATAAAGCATAAGATTGCAATATGCCTGGGCAGACGAAATGTTCCGGGCATATTTTTTTTGGAAATTGTTTTGTATTGGAACAAAGTATGGATACTACCGCGTTGCATTCGACAGGTGATCTCTATAAAATAAAAGATATTTTAGAATGAGGAGGTCTTGATGATGTATATTCCACCAAAAGTAAAACCACTGTGTCCGCCAGAGGAGAAACCACGATTTGAAGATATTCCCTATGCCAGTGTTACGCTGGACAATGGGGAGGAGTACACGCTGAAACTGGATATTTACCAGTCACCGGAGCAAGAGAAGCCCGGTCCCTGCATCGTTTATATTTTCGGCGGCGGATTTATGTGGGGGGAGTACAAGCAGGTTACCCAAAAAGCAGTTTACTGCCGGGATCTGGTGCGTCTGACGAAGGAGGGCTACACGGTGGTCTGTCCGGATTACCGGCTGGTCAGCCAGTCCATTTTCCCGGCCTGTATTCATGACGTCAAGGGAGTGATCCGCTTTTTAAAAGCCAATGGGGAAACGTATCATATTGATCCTAATCGAATTGGCGCACTGGGCAATTCGGCAGGGGGATGTCTGGCTTCCATGCTGGCTCTCAGTGCGGGATGTGAGGAACTGGAGGGAAATGTAGGCGGCAATCTGGAGTATGACAGTTCCATTCAGGCGGCGGCGATCTTTTATGCGCCAGCCGATTTATGCCAAAATATCCGCACCAGCGCGGCGGCTCTGTCCGGCCCGCCAAAGGACTTGACTGGGACGGAGATTGAGAATGTGGGGAATGACAAAGCCGGTTTGATTCCGGCCCTGATCGTGGGATATACTGGGCCGGGACGGAGCCTTTATACCTTAAACCAGTTATTGGAGAGCAATAATCCCAGTCATCCGGACTGGCATTTTATTGAATTGACAAAAAAATGCAGCCCGATTACTTATGTCAGTGGAGACTGCCCGCCGGTGGCGATTTTCCAGGGAGGACGGGACACTATTGTGGACCCGGATCAGAGCGAGCTGTTGTATCACGCTTTGGTGAAGGCTGGAGCCGACGCGACGTTTGTGGCTTATTCCTGTGGCGGACATGGCCCTTCACTGGGAGAGGAGATTGACCAGTTTGCTTACAACTTCCTGAAAAACCGGCTGTGATGAGGGCTATGAATCGCCTTCATTTAAATATCTCCACAAGGTCGTCCGCCCAATGCCAAGTCTTTTGGCAGCCAGAGTCTGGTTGCCGCCGCATTGGGAGAGGACGACTTTTACAATTTCCCGTGTCATCTCATTTAACGGACGGTTATAATCGAAATAATCGGCTGTTGTGGGGACGTACTGGCGTTTTTCTTTTTCAATTGTCTCATATACCGTATCCTGCTGAATATAGGCGGTGGTGGTGAGCATAACCAGCTCCGCCAGCACCCGTTTCAGCTGCATGAAATTGTCCGGCCACTGGTAGCTCATCAGCAGGGCCAGCGCTTCCGGTGTAAATCCGACGATCTGCTTGGACATTTCCACATTCATGGCGTTCAGATAGAGATTGGAGGAATTCTGGATATCATCGGTCAGTTCCCGCAGCGGAGGCATATAGACGGTGGTGCAGGTGAGATAATCAATAAAGTTTCTGGATGAATCGGGGGAGTCACGCTCCAGGGTCTGGGAGCAGGAAAAAATGATCCGGTTCCGCTTGTGGGCGTTGGTATCCACCAGAAATGACAGAAGCTGCTCCTGCCGCTGTTTGGATAAAGCCTGGATATTGCTGATAAAGATCGTATTATGCTTGTCATTGAGAGGAGAGTTGTAGCTGCTGATGATATAATTCCATGTCCTATCGTTGATAACCTGGCAGTCGATGGTGATGTAGGGATATTTCTCCATGCCGCTTTCTAAGTAGAGTTTGGCCGCCAGCTGGTTCTTCCCGGAACCCCGTTCTCCTAAAATCATCACCGGAAGTGTGGTCTGGTTAATCATGCGGATTTTTTCTCCCATCAGCCTTGCGCTGGAGGTCAGAGAATAAAAACTGCTGGAATACATGACGGAAACCTCCGTGTATGTGGAAAAACGGATGCCATGCTTGCTGCCTCCTACCGGAAATGGATTTGGCTCCAGGCAGAAGATATAGCAGGGCTCGTCCAGAAATTCCGTTTCCTCTGAGGTAATGGAGTAGAGTACATTCTCAATCATATGGAATGCTTTGGCTGACATGGAATGAGAAGATTCCGTCAGCTTTTTTAAATATCCGGTGACGGATGAGATATTTTTCTCATTATACGTCGAAAACAAGATGGCGCCGTCCTGTTTCATAATGATTGTTTTCATATCCTGCATATCCAGGGCCTTGGAAAATAGATTGCTGCGGGCCTTTGTCTCAGCGATCACGCGGCACATGTTGACGGAATATTCGATGGCGATATCAATGCTTTCCGGCCCGGACAGGATCAGGATTGGTTCCATACCTGCTTTCCGGGCCATCATTTCCGTGATCACATCACACAGAACAAAATTACATCCCCCGGCTTTGAGATTTTTTAAAACCGGGTCCAATTCTCCCGGGCTGTGGATGGTGATGATGTTCATGCGGTAATTCATCATCTCACACAGAACGTGGGCCGGCTGTGTGACCGTGGGATAGCCGACAACAGCATATGCTTCCGTGAGGTTTCCTACAAGCAGGACAGCGCGCAGGAGATCGTTGATGGACAAGGAGATCTCGATGACGGGAATGGATGATACCTGGCGGATCAGTTCGGCGGTTCCGCCACGGGAGATCAGGATGTCAAACCCTTCCTTCATATGCTGTAAGGCCAGTTGGACTCCGTCTTCCAAGTTCCCTGTATAGACAACCATTTCGATTTCTTCAAATTTTGCTGCTTCTGTAATCATGGCATTTTTCAAATTTTCATAAGGTGCAATGCCCAATATCCGATATTTTTTTGCCATATGTTATGAATCTCCTTTCCCGTAAGTCTAAAACTTCTCTCATAAGTATTTCATTATGAAATGATGATAACATAAAGAAAGAATAAAATCAATTATGTTTCAAAAAAGAACAAATAATTAAATGTATTTATTTGAAACCTATGTCAATTAGCTGTATTCTATAAATACAAAAAGCGACAAATTAAATGTTTCAAATTAAAACATAAAAGCGGCAGGAGGTGGGACCGTGATTACTTTGATGATAATTGCAGATGATTTTACGGGAGCGCTGGATGCGGGAGTTCATTTCGCAGAGAGAGGAATCAGGACCAGGGTTATCGTCAGCCTGGAGGATGACCGCTGCTGGAATGAAGGGCTTAAGTCGGAAGACACAGCGGTTCTGGTAGTGGATGCGGAGACCAGGCATGTTTCCCGGGATCAGGCATACCGCAAGGTATATGCGATTGTAAAGGACGGCAAAGATGCAGAAATTCCTTACATATATAAGAAAACAGATTCTGCTCTCCGGGGAAATATCGGGAGTGAACTGGAGGCGGCTTACCAGGCAGCCGGGGAGCGGTTTTTAAGCTTTGTTCCCGCTCTGCCACAGATGAACCGGATCACCAAAGGCGGAAAGCAGTATATTGACGGAGTGCCGGTCAGCCAGAGCGTGTTTGGAACAGATCCATTCGAACCGGTTACCAGGGATTCTGTAAAAGAAATCATCCGTTTGCAGAGTGAGATTCCAGTTATTGAGGCAGGCAGCCAGGTATCCCGCCATAGGGAGAACATGGGAATCGTGGTTTACGATGCGGAAACTGACGGGGATATCCAGAGAATCGGAGCGGACCTGGCGGCGTCGGGACAGGGACATCTGCTTGCAGGATGTGCGGGATTTGCGGCGATTTTGCCGGAACTGCTTGATTTAAAGTGCCAGGCACCGGAGGAGGCCGTGTTAGAGAACCGGCTGTTTGTCATCTGTGGCAGTGTGAATCCGATTACGAAAAGGCAGCTGGATTATGGGGAAAAGGCAGGATACCCGCGAATCTACATGACAGCTGAGGAGAAACTGGACCGGGAGTTTTGGAAGTCGGAAGATGGGAAGGAGTTGGTCCGGCAGCTGGCACAGAAGAGCAAAGGAAATGACTGTGTGATTCTGGACACCAACGACCGGGAAGAAGCTCCGGGAACTTTGGAATATGCCAAAACCCTGGGCATGGATACCGAGCAGGTACGCCAAAGAATTCCGCAAACTCTGGGTGTGATTATGAAAAATCTGCTGGACAGTGATTTACATACTGCCTGGCTGGTGACAGGAGGAGATACGCTGCTGGGACTGATGAAAGAAATCCGGCAATGGGAATTGCAGCCCATCAGGCAGGTCCGGCCAGGCTGTGTATTGACAAAACTGCATTATCATGGCCGGGAACATCACATGATCACAAAATCCGGCGGCTTTGGGGAAGAACCCCTGTTACTGGAATTGACAGAAGAATTAAAAGGAAAATTAAAAGATTGAGAGGTAAAGAAAATGGGATATCAGATTAAAATTCCTTCCTGTGTTTACTCAGGAATCGGAAGCGTGGAAGATATGAAAACAATAGCCAGACAGGAGTCGGTAAAAAAGGCCCTGGTATTTACCGATAAGGGAGTCGTCAGAGCCGGACTTCTGGACCGGCTATTGACGGTACTGCAAAGCTGTGAAGTGGATTATAAAGTATTTGATGAATTAAAACCGGAGCCAGCCTACGCCGATGTAGAAAAAGTGGTAGAGCAGATGAACCAGGAAGATGGCGACATCATCATTGCCATCGGCGGTGGCAGTGTCATGGACGCCGCCAAACTCTGCTCCCTGTTAAAAGGTTCCTCTTATACGGTAAAAGATCTTCTGGCAGACCCGCTTTTAGCGTCAAAACAGCTGAAAACGGTTATGATTCCCACGACCTGCGGAACCGGTTCTGAGGCAACCTGCAACGCCATCGTGGCGATCCCGGAGGAGCAGTCGAAAAAGGGCATTGTAAATGCGGAGATGATCCCGGATTACGTCATCCTGGATGCCCAGATGATCGCCGGTCTTCCCGCTTCCATCGTAGCGGCCACCGGGGTGGACGCCCTGGCTCACGTGGTGGAGTGTTATACCTCAAAAAAGGCTACTCCTTTAAGTGATACTTACGCAGTGGCGGGTGCAAAACTCATTTTCCAGAACATTGAAAAAGCATACAAAAATCCGGATGACATGGAGGCTAAGAACAATATGCTGCTGGGCGCGTTCTACGGCGGCGTGGCAATTACCGGAAGCGGTACCACCGCGGTTCACGCGTTGAGTTACCCTCTGGGCGGGAAGTACCACATACCCCACGGTGTCTCCAATGCAATCCTGTTTGCCCATGTGATGGCTTTTAATAAAGACGCGTGCGCCGACAGACTTGCAGCCCTCTGTGATGCGGTATATCCCGAGCATGCCTGCGGCCGGGCGGAGGAAAAGGCAGATTTTATGATAGAGAGAATTGCCTCCATCGTAGAAAATACGGAGATTCCTGTCGATTTAAACACGTTTGGTGTGAAGATGGATGATCTTGATTTTCTGGTTAATGCAGGAAGTCAGCAGCAGAGGCTTTTGGTCAACAACAGAAAAGAACTGAGCCTGGAAGATATTCGTTCCATTTATTTAAAAGTATTGAAGGAGGATTAAACAATGACTGAGATCAAGGGAATTATCGCGGCCATGCAGACAGCCATGCATGAGGACGGCAGTATCCATGAGGCGGAGCTTCGCAGACAGATTAACCGGCAGATTGAGGCG
The DNA here is from genome assembly GCA_034142505.1 of Bacteroides thetaiotaomicron. Lineage (GTDB taxonomy): Bacteria > Bacillota > Clostridia > Lachnospirales > Lachnospiraceae > Hungatella_A. The sequence continues at coordinate 67,733 of JAWZDV010000006.1, read as the reverse complement.
GGTGTGGATGCGGTGTTCTGTCTGGGGACGAACGGAGAGTTTTACATCATGTCCCGGGAAGAGAAAATCCGTGTGATGGAGATTTTCGTGGACGAGGTGAAAGGCCGGGTTCCGGTATACGCGGGCACTGGGTGCATCAGTACGGAGGAAACCGTGGAACTTTCGAAAAAGGCGGAGGAAATCGGCGTGGATGTGATCTCCGTGATCACCCCCTATTTCGCGGCCATCAGCCAGGAAGAACTTTATCAGCACTACGCAGAGGTGGCGAAGGCAGTGACACTTCCGGTAGTGATGTACAACATTCCTGCAAGGACAGGCGCTTCCTTAGCGCCGGCCACTGTGAAGCGTCTGGCGGCAGAGTTTCCAAACATTGCAGGAGTAAAAGATTCCAGCGGAAACTTTAACAACATTCTCCAATATATCCAGGAGACGGAGGGTATGGATTTCGCAGTTCTCTCCGGCAATGACGCCTTGATTTTGTGGACGCTTCTGGCTGGCGGCAAGGGCGGTATCACGGCAATCGCCAACATCCTGCCTGCCGTCATGGTGGACATTTACCAAAACTATTTAAAAGGCGATTTGGAACAGGCAAAGATAGCGCAGAACTCGATTTCCAAAATCCGTGAATGTTTCCAATACGGCAATCCCAATTCGGTAGTAAAATGTGCCACCAATTTAATCGGACAGCCAGTGGGGCCGTGCAGGAAGCCGTTCGGCATTTTGCCAAAAGAGGCTGTGGAAGCGATTCAGAGGACCATCGATACCTATTATGGGGAATATAAAAATAAATAAAATCAGGGAAAGGGGAATGGCAGATATGAAAATAATCGGAATTACCATGGGAGATCCGGCCAGCATCGGCCCGGAAATCACCGCAAAGGCGTTGGCGGACCCGTCAGTATATGAGCGCTGCAAACCGCTGGTTGTGGGTGATGTGCCGGTGATGGAGGAGGCATTAAAGATTACTGGTCTCTCTGACAAACTGAAAATCCATAAAGTCAAGGATGTAAGTGAAGCATTGTTTGAGTACGGCACCATTGACGTTTACGATATGGGGATGGTAGACATCGAGGAGTTAAGACGCGGGGAGGTTTCCGCGATGGCCGGAAATGCGGCGTTTCAATATGTAAAGAAGGTCATTGAACTGGCTATGGATCAAAAAATTGACGCCACGGTGACCAATGCGCTGAACAAGGAGGCCATAAACTTAGCAGGCCATCATTACTCCGGTCATACCGAGATTTACGCGGATTATACCGGAACTAAGAAGTATACCATGATGCTGGCTCACGAGAATCTGAGAGTGGTCCATGTGTCTACCCACGTTTCCTTGAGAGAGGCGTGCGACCGGGTGAAGAAAGACCGTATTCTGGAAGTGATCCGCATCGCCGATCAGGCGTGCCGCCAGCTGGGAATTGAACAGCCGAAAATCGGCGTGGCCGGACTGAACCCACACAGCGGGGAGAACGGGATGTTCGGAAGAGAAGAGATCGAGGAGATCACACCGGCCATCCAGGCAGCCACAGCGGAAGGTATCCTGGCTGAGGGACCGGTACCGCCGGACACCATTTTCTCCAAGGCCAGAGGCGGATGGTATGATATGGTTGTGGCAATGTACCACGACCAGGGGCACATTCCCTTAAAGGTGGTTGGTTTTGTATACAATCAGGAAGAGCAGAAGTGGGATGCGGTGGCTGGAGTGAATATTACGCTTGGCCTGCCCATTATCCGGGCTTCCGTGGATCATGGAACGGCATTTGACCAGGCAGGCACAGGTCTTGCCAGTGAACTCAGCTTGATTAACGCCCTGGATTACGCAATCCGTATGGCGGAAACAAAGGAAGCATAAAAAAGAAATACGAATAGATGGGAAGGGGAAGAATTATGGATTACGCAAAATTTCCGGGACTCACACCGGACGGAACGATGTATTGGAATGAGGAGATGGGGACTGTGGAGGCGGTGCTGCCGCCGGGAGGTTACAAGACTGCCCATGGACCGGGGTTGTTGGAACTGAAAAACGGAGATATTCTGTGCGTCTGGTTCGCAGGTTCCTTTGAGGGAAATGCAGATGTCAATGTAATCTGCGCGCGTCTGAAAAAAGGAGCGAAACAGTGGGAGGAGCCAGTATTAGTCTCCCATGATCCTGACAGAAGCGAGCAGAATCCATCCCTGTTTGCGGGACCTGACGGGAAGGTATGGGCTATGTATACCTCCCAGCTGTCCAGGATGGAAGGCAAGGACAATATGCAGTTCACCTCTGTGATCCGCTGCCAGAAGAGTGGTGACGGAGGCGAGACCTGGAGTGACTATGAGACCGTATTTCCGGAGGAGGGAAGCTTTTGCAGACAGCCTATTCAAGTATTGGAGAGCGGACGCTGGATATTTGGCAACTGGATCTGTACCGATTCTGAGCTGGGTCTGACAGGCGATCCTACCGCATTCCGAATCTCCGATGACCAGGGTAAAACCTGGAAAACCGTGGATATGCCGGAGAGCAACGGTGTGGTTCACGCCAATGTGGTGGAACTGGAGCCGGGACATCTGGCAGCGTTTATGAGAAGCCGGGCGGCCGATCATATTTACCGCAGCGAATCAACGGATAACGGGGATACCTGGACGGCGCCGGTTCCCACGGTTCTGCCCAACAACAATTCCAGTATCAGTGCGGTCAAGTTAAAGAGCGGAAGAATCGCCATCGCCTATAATCCTACCTGTACGCCATGCCCCACGCCGGGAATTGCGTCCTGGCCGGGACTCCGGTGCCCCGTAGCAGTTGCACTGTCTGAGGACGGCGGAATCACATTTCCAATGATCCGCTATATGGAACGCGGAGAAGGGTACATGGGCGACGAGAACAAGACCAATAACAGACAGTACGAATATCCATATATCATGCAGGGCGCGGATGGCAGGCTTCATCTGGCATATGCATACAAAGACCGCTTGAGTGTGAAATACATAAGCTTTACGGAAGATGACGTCATGGGCAAAAAGCGGGAGACAGTAGGCCTTTACAACCCGACGTCAGCAAAGGTCCAGTAACGCCAAAAACGAAGAGAAGGAGAACAAATAAATGACGACACAAATGATTCTTGCTCTGGCAATCCTGATTATCATGATTGCGCTGATTATGTTTGATGTACTGCCCTTTGGCGCGCCGCCTCTTCTGGCGTGTATGCTGCTGGTGGTCACCGGTCTGTCTACCGTACCGGAGGCATTTGCTGGGTTTACCAATTCAAGTGTGATTATGATTGCCAGCTTTATGGTGGTTTTGGCAGGTGTCCAGAAGACCCGTGCCATGGACAAAGTAAAAGAAGCCTTGATTTCCCTGGTAAACAGGGGCGGTTACAAGAGTTATGTGCTTCTGGTCATTGTGGTAATGATCGGAGCAAGCTTGGTTGGCGGCGGCAACACCGGTTACTATGTACTGATTTTGTCCTTGATTTCAACCATACCTTACACCAAGAAAATGCCGACGTCCAAGCTGATGATGCCTCTTGGATTCGCCACAAACCACCCGTTGATTCCCATTAACGTGGCGCTCTTCTATGGCGTGGTAAGTTCCGTTCTGGAGACGGCAGGCTTTATGGAGCCGGTTTCCATGATTAAATTCTCAGTGGTAAACCTTGCGATGTCACTTGCCTTCCTGGCTTGGTGTCTGATTTCATATAAACTGCTTCCTGACCACCCGATTGCAGCGGCCGAGGAAGATGCCCAGGCCAAGATTGAGAAGACAAAAGCCGTTCCCATGGAGCCATGGAAAGAAAAAGTGACCGTGGCAGCCTTCGTTGTCAGCGTTGTCGGTATGATGCTGATTAACAATTTGGGAAATGTGGCCTATGTGATTCCGGGCCTGGCGGCAATGGCTCTCCTGTTCATGAAGGTGATTGACTTTAAAGAGTTCCGTGAAAATATGTTCGCACCGGTGATCCTGATGATGGCAGGTGTGATCGGTGTAGCGGATGCTCTGGCCAATTCCGGCTTCACGGCAATGATCGGCGAGGTAATTGCAAACGCTCTCGGAGCCAATGTAGCGCCGCTCCTGGTGATCATTCTGTTTGCACTGCTGACCAGTACCTGTGCAACCTTCACAGGCTCCAATATGGGTTCTGTGTACATCTTTGCCCCTATCGCCATCGCGGCCTGCATGAGCCTGGGATTAAATCCGACGGCTGCCGCTGCCGCAGTGGTAGTATCCGGATGGCAGGGCGGCTACATGCCAATCGACGGTATGCCGGCCATGATCATGGGCATGGGAAAATACAAGCTGCCTGAATTCTGGAAATTCACGGTACCGATGTATCTGATCCGTATCATCGCGCTGAGTGTGGCGGCCGCTGTTATTTTCCCGATGTAACAGTTTAGCCAGGGTATCCTGTTGCCGGTCCTGTATTTCGCTTTTTGCGGAATTGAGTTTATGATGTGAGAATAGGAGGACAGTATCATGATCATTGACCATATGGATCATATCATGAATTATGAGGCGCTGCTGCCGAACTTGAGAAATGGTATGGAAGCGTTGAAGAACTCCGCTGGTCTGGAAACCGGGCGGTATGAGTTTGAAGGCGGATATTTCATGGTACAGAAAGGCGTCACCAAACCGATTGCGGAGGGAACATACGAGGTCCACAGAAAATACATCGATGTCCAGATCATCATAGAGGGCAGCGAGGAGGTGGCCTGGGAGGACATCCGAAAACTGGAAACGGTGATTCCGTATCAGCCGGAAAAAGACGCACAGCGCCTGAAAGGCAGCCATGAACATGTGATGAAAATAACAAAGGGAATGTTCTACGCAGCATTCCCCCAGGACGGGCATCAGCCCGTGGCCCATACGGAGGAGATTCAGAGCTTCACGAAAGTGGTGATGAAGCTTCCGGTTTATTTTTCCAGTACATAAGTGACATAGGGATGTGACATATGATACCCCAGTTTCTCAGCCAAAGCGACGGACCGCAGATCATGGGCATCCCAGCTGGGATAGAGATTCCGCTCCAGACACTCCAGGATCAGTTTGGCGCCGCATACCGTTGCCAGTCCCTTTTGACGGTATTCCGGTTTGGTGTCAATCTCGATCTCGATACCGCCATCGTACACGGCATAGGGGGATGCTCCTGCCACCAGATTACCCTGATGCAGGACAGCCGCCCCCAGTGCCCGTTTCTGATAGTCTCCATAGTCCTGGAACTGGGAACACAGATCCACGGACCAGGGCTCCCTTGCGGCCAGTTCAAATATCTCTTTATCAAACATTCTCAGTTCGTATTCTTCAGGAAGCGCGGCTGCAAAGGCGGCCAGTTTTTCCTTATCAAAAACCCCGGGTTCTTTTTTGATGGCATAGCGCAGTATCTTTTCCGCCCGGTTTCCGAAAAATTCTTCTATTTTTGAGTCCCATGTGCTGTCCTTTGATGCAAGCAGCTTCATCCCGTTGCTGACGTTAATCTTCTTCAAAAGTTCATCACAGGGCTGGCCGGCAGCGAAACAGAAATCTCCGATATCAATCATAGCCGATTTCGGCGTTTCTTCCTCATCAAGTATCAGGGTGCCCATATGTCCCTGAAGACAGGACCAGATCATGGCCTCATCCCAGCCGGAAAACAATTCTTCTGCTTTTTCATTTCTCATTCTCTATGTCCTCACATTCTCATGATATTTATCCCCTATGTTTCATCTATCATAACCTGAAATGTCATAAATTTCCACTTAAATATCATTTTATTATTCTTGAGTCTGTCTATGTCATTCGGTAAAATGAAGACAGAAATGCGGGATAAGGGGGAGGAAAGATGCTGCCGGAGATATTGAAACAAGATCAGATTAATACAAAGGAAACCTGGGAGACAACGAGACGGCCGGAAATTTTGAGATTGTTTGAGAATTGGGTTTACGGAGTTACTCCGAAAGAACCGCTTGACCGTCTGGAGACAACGGTGATGGAGACAGAATATTTGATGGAAGGCGCGGTAAAAAAAGAGACATGTTATCTGGAGATGGAGCGCAGGGGGAAGGTCTGCGGGTTTCATTACCGGGTGTTTTCTCCGGTTATGCAGGAAACGGCGGGCGCCATTCTCATGATTAATCCGTTTTCCGGGAGTAAGCCGCTGGATTATCCGGGGAAGGAACTGGATCATATGCCATATGATCTCATCACGGCCTGTGGGTATATTGGAGTACACGCGGATGTGGACGAACTGTGTGCGGATGATGCCGGATGCTATCAGAAAGGCTTATGGGAGCTGTTCCCGGAATATGCCATGGGGAATGCGGCCTGGGGAGCGATTGGAATGTGGGCATATGCGGCCAGCCGTGTGGTGGATTGTCTGATTATGCAGAATTTTGTCGAATGTGGTAGAATAGTGGTATGCGGCTGTTCCAGGGCAGGCAAGACGGCTCTGTGGTGCGGGGCTCAGGATGAACGGATCGGCGTGGTGATATCCAACGTTTCCGGCTGTACGGGAGCCGCGGTTACAAGGGGGAAAACCGGGGAGCATATCAAAGATATCACTGCACAGTTCCCCCATTGGATGTGTGGCAATTATGCATCTTTCGCGGACCGGGAGGAGGAACTGCCTGTGGACCAGCATATGCTGCTGGCGCTGTGCGCGCCGAGACCCCTGTATGTTTCCAGCGCGTCGGAGGATTCCTGGGCCGATCCGCGTATGGAATTTGAGGCGGCAAAGCTGGCGGGGGAGGTTTACCATCTGTACGGAGAGAAGGGGCTGGAGATGGAGACGTTTCCCGGAGTGGACAAACCGGCTGGGGATGGATGGGTCCGTTATCATAACCGCCAGGGAGTTCATGGCTGCAGGAGGTATGACTGGCAGCAGTACCTGCCATTTATACGGAAATTTTTGACTTGAATTGACAGAAAAGAGTGGTGACAGTTGAACAAGCATTCCATTCGGGGAAAATTTACTATAAGCAGTGCCATCGTCATAACGGCGATGATACTGCTTATTGAAGTTAGTATTTATATGGTGGCGGTCCGTCAGCAGCTGAAGGATTCCGGCCAGCTTTATTCCGATCTGGTGGATACCATGGGGAAGAGTTTTGACGACATGCACCTTTCTTTTAAGCGGGGAATTGATTTTATCACCATGAACGAGGACTTACAGAAGGTATTGACGGCACCCTATGACAGCCAGGACGAGTATGAGGAATTAAACGGGCGGCTGAAGGTGTTGTTGACCGACCGCGCCCTCCTGGTCAATGAGATCAAGGGTGTGTATCTGTTTGATGCCGATGGCCAGTTTCGTATGCTTTGGAAAAAGAAAAATATCATGGGTGAGGTGTATCTTCCGTTTCCACAGATTGAGGAAGAGTGGTTTCTGCCTTCCGGCAGGGTTTCCAGCCGGATGATAGGCGGCAGTTTGGTATTTACCAGAGTCATCCGCAGTATGAAGAATTTAGACACCATCGGCTATCTGCTGGTGGTCTACGACGACGAGCTGCTGGATCAGCGCGTGGAGGGCGTCCTGCCGAATGATGCCAGTTCCATTCTCGTGTTTGACCGGGACGGCAGCATTATCACCCACAATTATCATGATGAAAAGGTGCCGGAACATTTGCTGGAGGAACTGGATTTTAAGGCAATGTCGGAGTTTGAGGTGGTGAAATTAAATGGCAGCGGCCAGGTGATGGTGTCCCAGTATATCAGTGGCCGCACCGGCTGGAGAATTGTGTCGCTGGTGGATGTGGGGTACATTATCCGCTCCTCGGTGCTGCTGCGGAATCTGGTATTGATTCTTGGGATATTGGCGGTGCTGGGGGGAACGGCGATCCAGTGGGGGATGGCGAAGCGGATCGTGAAACCGTTGAACCACATGGTGGAGGTGGTTGGTTATGCTGAGAATGGCGATTACACGAAGCGGATGGAAACCACGACCCGGGATGAACTGATGATTCTGGGGGAGGCGTTCAACCACATGCTGGAGAAGACGGACGTGCTGGTCAACCAGGTGCTGAAGGATGAGATTAAGTTTAAGGACGAGCAGCTGGCACTGATGCAGGCGCAGATCAATCCCCACATGCTCTATAATACGCTGGAATGCATTAACTGGCTGGCGGAGTTTGACCGGAAGGAGGAGATCCGGCAGGTGACGATCGCATTTTCCAATCTGATGAAATCTTTGACCTCCGATCGGAAAATGGTGACGGTGGAGGAGGAGATCTCCTATGTTAAAGACTTTCTGTCAATCTATCAAATCTTGCTGGAGGAACGGATGGAGTACCAGATTGAGGTGGCTCCCGAGCTTTGGAAGGCGGAGATTCCGCGGCTGTTGATTCAGCCGCTGGTGGAGAATTCGGTGGTGCATGGGATCAAGCAGAATCTGGATGGCGGCCATATTCATGTGAGCGTGATGCCGAGTGAGAACGGATTTTTGATCTCGGTTCTGGATGACGGGGCGGGGATGAGCCCGGGGCAGATGGAACGGATTCTGGCATTTGCAGCGGGAGAGAGGCAGTTTGGGGATGAAATTGGACTTGGGCTTCGCAATGTGATCGAGAGGCTGAAGCTGGTTTATGGAGATCAGGCCAGATTCCATATAACCAGCGATGAGGGCTGGGGGACCACTATGGATATCTTTATCCCGTGGGAGCCGGGGGACGGCCAGGGCGCGCCGCGGCCAGGCGGCTGTGTCTGACGGCGCCGGGCTGGAAGGGAAGGACTTAGACAGGACAACAGGTTTTAGACAGAAGGGGAGCAGGCAGATGGCATATTCGGTGGTAGTATTGGATGATGAACCGTTGATTTTGGAGGGACTGACAAAGAAGGTAGACTGGGCGGCTATGAATTGCGAGGTGGTGGGTGCCGCCTCTAACGGGACCGCGGGGAAGGAGCTTCTGGAGCGGCTGCGGCCGGATCTGGTGATCTCGGATATCAAAATGCCGGGATGTTCGGGGATGGATCTGGCGGAGATGAATTATAAGCATGGGTATGCGTCCAAATTTATCATTCTGACGGCGTACAGCGATTTTGCATTTGCACAGAAGGCGATCCGCTACCAGGTGGAGGACTATATTTTAAAACCCATCGATTTTCAGAAGCTTCGGGAGGCGGTGCAGAAGGCCGTCTGTGGGATTTGGGAACAGGAGCAGAGGGACCGGAAGGTGCGGAAGCTGGAGGAAGGGATGAAGAACACCCAGGAGCTTGTGACGGCTTCCCTGCTGTTCAACATCGCCCGGTACAGCAGCGGCTCGGTGGATTGGGATCAGGAATTTTTGAAGCATTACATGATGTTTGAGCAGGGGGTTTTCCTGTTTGTGAAGCTGTATAACCGGAAAAAGGAGCAGGGGGCCGGATATCTTGGGAATATCCAGAATGAGATCGTAAAACGGTTTCAGGAGCAGGGGACCATGATTCTGCGGGGAAGTGCGGATGATAAACTGATCTTCTTATGCCAGGTTGAGAAAAGGGTGGATGCCAATACTGCAAGGAGCCGGATCGTGGACTTGGGGGACCGGATTATGAGGGAGATCGGGGCGGAGGAGGAGATGCTCTGTACCGGTGTGGTCAGCGGCGTTTACCGGACAAAGGAGGAATTAAATGACCGGTATCAGGAGGGAATCCTACGGCTGAAAGAGAGCTTCTTCGCGGTGCGAAGCGGTGTGCTTATGGAAATGCCTCCGGCGGAGGGAACGGCAGAGGTGGCGCTGGATGGTCTGCTCCATCACTTGAAGCATGGGAATGTAAGGGAGATGAATGAGGAGTACTTAAAGCTGTGCAAGGCCCTGCGTGAGACAAGGGATGCGGACTATGCCGCCCATGTGCAGAAGGAATTGCATCATCAGGCCGCCAAGGTGGCCTCCGGCGCTGGGATGGTACGGAAGCCGGCCATGGAGCAGCGGTATGCGGCGGCCAATTATGACCAGCTGTCCCGGATGATCGGAAGCTATTTAAACGCTGTCTGCCGGTATATCGACAGCGGCCAGAATTTGATCGGCAAGGTGAAGTTGATGGTGGAAGAGTGCTATGGCGACAGCCAGTTTGGACTTTCCGCGGCGGCGGAGCGGCTGGGGGTGAACAGCTCGTATTTGAGCAGATTGTTTAAAAAAGAGACAGATGAGAACTTTGTGGACTATCTGGTGGATGTGAGAATCGGAAAAGCGGAATATTTACTGGAGACAACGAAGCTTAAAAATTCTGAGATTTCAGCCCTGGTGGGCTTTGAGGATGAGCGGTATTTTGGAAAGGTATTCAAAAAGAAATGCGGAGTGACCCCGAAGCAGTATCGGGATGCGGGCAGGCACGCTTCGCGTGAATAGGTATCAAAGGTATAATATTTCCATATAAACGTCAAAAATGTCTCCATTTTTTGGATGTGCCGTTTGGTAGAATATAGACATCAAGAGAACGAATAAGGAACGGAGGAAGGTTATGAGAAGAAAAATTCTATCACTGGCATTGGCGGGAATTATGGCGCTTGGTATGCTCGGGGGCTGTGGGAAAAAGGAGGCGGGGCCGGCGGCCGGGGCTGACGGACAGACAACAGAGACAGCCGCGGCTGGCGATACCGGCAAAGCAGCCGGCGGGGAAGTGAAGAACCTGGACATGTTCTGGTTTGCAGACGGCGCGGAGACGGATGCCATGAAGAAGCTGATTGCCGAATACGAGGGCATGAATCCCAATATCAAGATCAATTTATTGGAGGTTCCGTTTGACGAGATGGAAAACAAGATTATGATGTCCGTATCCGGCGGGGAGGCGCCTGCGCTTTCCAGAACAACCGAGGGGATTATCAGCGCGGTTCACGAAGCAACACTGGATTTAGGCGACTATGTAGACCGGGAAGAATTTTTAGGGCAGTTTATTCCATCTATTCAGAACTATTATGTGGTAAATGGAAAGATCTGCGCGGCTCCTACGGATGTAACGGCCAACGGCATGATTTACAACAAGACCGCATTTGAGAAGGCCGGCGTGGAAGTCCCCACGGACCCGGACGATGTGTGGACCTGGGATGAATTTGTGGAGGCGGTAAAGAAGGTAATGCAGGATGGCGGAGTTCAGTACGGTCTTGTCATTGACAATCCGACCCACCGGTGGGCGACAATTATGTACCAGTTTGGAGGACATTTCTTGAGCAAGGACGGCCCGGATTTTAATCGTCAGGAAAATATCGATGCGATTAATTTTACGAAAGAACTGTTTGACGAGGGCATTGTCCCCAAGTCCACCTGGCTTGGCGGGGAGGACCCTAACAATATGTTCCGTTCCGGACAGGTAGCGGTTCACCTGGCCGGCAACTGGATGCTGACCAACTATCACGACAATATCAAGGACTTCGAGTGGGGCGTGACCTACATGCCCAAACAGAAAAACCGGTCTTCCGTACCTGGCGGCAAGCAGCTGGCAGCGTTTAAAGATACCGGCGTGGAGCAGGAGGCAGTTGATTTCATCAAGTTTGTGACATCGAAGGAAGCAAATGAGCAGTACTGCCGGGAATCGCTGTTCCTGAGTCCGAGACTGGATAACGCGGAGATTGAATATCCATTTGGTGAGGAGTACTTTGCCGTGTTTGCGAATGAACTGGCCAACACCGTTCCGGATGCCAGTTTTGATATGGGGTATCCGGGCTTCACGGGAAAGATCAATCCCAGCCAGAAGGAGGGGATGTTTGAGATCATTGCCGGGAACAAGACGGCGGAGGAACATGTGAAAGAGATTGACGAGCTGGCGGCGGAGGTATTCCAGAAATAAGAAATTCAGGGACAAGGGAGGAAGAAATACTTCGTTTCCCCTGTCCCTTTTTGTTACTTGTTTTTGGGATTTACGGGAGAGGATGTGTGTGGATTGAAGGGAAAAAAGATGACCGGTGCAATGGAAAAAAAGCTGTTTCCGTACATTCTGATTGCACCTAACGCGTTGATATTTACAATATTTATTGTGGTGCCGGCTTGCTGCGGATTCTATTTTTCCATGACGAAGTGGAATGGGATCGGAACGCCTGTTTTTATCGGATTTGCTAATTATATGAAAGCTCTGGGGGATGCGAAATTCTGGAGGTCCTTTACCAGAACATGCATTTATGTAGTGATTTCTCTGCCGCTGATCATGGCGGTGCCTCTGCTTTTGGCAAATCTGATGGTGAAGGAGATTCGGGGAAGAGGGTTCTTCCGGGCCGCGTTTTACTGGCCGTCCATGATTTCTTTTATCGTGGCAGGTATATCATTTAAATTTATCTTTGGGGACAATACGGGGATTATCAATTATCTGCTATCGCTGATTGGGGCGGCCAAGGTGGAGTGGCTGACGAACCAGACTACGGCCATGCTGGTGGTAGTGCTGTCCACGGTCTGGTGCCGGTCGGGGTTTTACATGGTGACCTATATCTCAGGACTTCAGAGCGTGTCAAACTCCTACTATGAGGCAGCAAAGGTGGACGGCGCCAGCGGGATAAAGCAGTTTATCTATATCACGCTGCCGCTGATTAAACCGACTACATTTTTAGTTATGATTTTGGGGCTGATTGATCTATTCAAGGCTTACGGGCTTGTGATCTCCCTGACCGGAGGCGGACCTGGGACAGCGACGAAGTTTGTGGTGCAGTATGTATATGAGAAGGCATTCCGGCAGCAGGAGATGGGGTACGCCAGCGCGCTGTCCATGATTCTTCTGGTGGTGATGGCCTGCTTTACGATTCTGCAGTTTAAGGTGAACAAAGGAGGTCAGGTGGATGCGTAAGAGTAATCAGATGGCTGTTTATGTGATGTGTATCATATTATCTCTGTTTTTCCTGTTTCCGATTTTCTGGATTATTCTGTCATCCTTTAAGGATGGATCGGAACTGTTTCGGTATCCTCCGTCCCTTCTGCCGGAGAATCCTACCATCAATAATTTTGTGATGGCGCTGCAAAAGGGGAATTTTGCCTTATTTTTTAAGAACAGTACGGTGGTGGCGGTGTTATCCACGATATTGACAGTGATAATCAATACCATGGCGGGATATGCTTTTGCAAAGTACCAGTTTAAGGGCAGGGACGTGATCTTTATCTTTTTTCTCTCCACGCTGATGCTGCCGCTGGAGGTTCTGATGATTCCAATCTTCCAGGTTGTGAAATCCATTAAGATGTACAACACCTTTCTGGGGATCATCATTCCGCCAGCGGCGACTCCGGCCGGAGTGTTTCTGCTGAGACAGTATTTCTTATCTGTGCCCGATGATTTGATCGAGGCGGCGCGGATTGACGGGGCCAGCGAGGCGGGAATCTTGATCCGGCTGATGCTTCCCATTGCCAGACCGGCTATGAGCGTGCTGGCGATCTTTTCCTTTATGTGGAGATGGAATGACTTCATGTGGCCGCTGTTAGTGATCCGTGACACGGAGAAATATACATTGCAGCTGGCACTGTCCAATTTCAACGGACAGTATTCCGTAGACTGGAACAGCCTGATTGCCATGTCGGTTGTCACCATGATTCCGGTGCTGATTGTGTTCCTGATCTTCCAGCGGCAATTCATTCAGGGGATGGTGACCAGCGGGATGAAGGAATAAGCTTAAGTCCAAAGATCCGCTCCGCGTTTTTTGTGCAGATCTTATCATACACTTCTCCGGAGAGACTTCCGTCGGCCAGTCTGGCGTCCAGCCATCCGCCCAATGGAAAGGTGATTTCCGTATTGCCCATGTCGGTGCCGAACATCAGGCGGTCCTGGTACTTCTCCAGGAAGGCGAGTCCGTAAGGTTCATCCCTCATGATGGCGTTGCCGCCGCTGTTGGCGGATAAGTCGCAATAAAGGCTGGGGTATCGGTCAAGCAGCTGCGGCAGCCGTCCTCCCGGCAGGACCGGGCCGGTGCCCCAGCTGTTGCGGGAGATATTGTCCTCCTTTACCCCGCCGGATATTTCATGCCAGAAAGGCTGGCTGTGTCCGACCAGAATCAGTTTTGGATGACGTTTCATCGCATCCTCCAAAAGCGGCAGTCCCGGTTTGTCTGCGATTCCGTAGTTGAAGCCTTCCTCCGGGCTCATATGGAAGAGAATCGGCAGACCCAGCTTTTCGGCAGCGGTGAAGACCGCTTCGATGAAGGGAGAGCCGATCCACTGGTTGATGGCAAATTCCCCGATGCCGACAGCTCCCTGCTCCTTGTAACTGGCCAGCCGTGTTTCCACCGTGTCAATGTCTTTCGCGTCCAGATTGCACATCCAGGCATAGACGCCGGGAACGGCATCGGCGGCACGGCGGGCCAGATCATTTTTGTAGAAGGGCGCGTTTCCCTCTCCCAAGGACAGGATAATTCCTCCGCTGATACCCAGTTCTCTCAGATGCGGGAGCATATCCACAGAGCTGCTCATTTTCATCACGGAGGGCTGGGGAGTATTGCCCTCCGAGTAACTGGGGTTAGAGCCGGCGATTCCTTTCGTATGGTGTTCGATGGATTCAAGACCAAGATGAAGATGTATATCTATTTTTCCCATGTTAAAAATTCCCTTTCCTTTATTCCGTAACCGTTTCGTTACTCTGATATCGCCGCACGCATCACATTGATCTCGTTGATATCTTCTCTGGTCAGTTCCCCGGTGATATGGCCGTTGCTGATGACAATACACCGGTCGCTCATGGAGACCAGTTCAGGCATATCGGAACTGACCATGACGATGGAGACGCCCTGTTCCGTCAAGTCGCTCATCAGCTTGTAAAAATCAGCTTTTGTACCAACGTCGATTCCCTTGGTAGGTTCGTCCATAAACAGAATCTGCGGATTGTTCAACAGCCATTTGGCCAGAATAACTTTCTGCTGGTTGCCGCCGGACAGCTGGATCAGTTTGGTGTCCATATCCGGTGCTTTGATTCTCAGTTTGTCGGACAGAGAGCGGATCTCCCCCTCCTCCTTTTTCCGGTCAATGAAAATACCTTTGGATATCTTGTCGAGACTGGCAACGGAGATATTTTCCCGGATACTTAACATCCAGATGATACCGTTGCGTTTCCGCTCCTCTGTGATAAATCCGATGCCGTGGGCAATGGCATCCTTGGGGCTGTTGATCTCCACCTTTTTGCCTCGGATATACACCTCTTTTTTCACATGTTCCGTGAACTGGCCGAAGATGGCTCCCAGGCTCTCGCTCCGGCCCGCACCCACCAGACCGCCGATTCCCAGGATTTCCCCCTTTTTCACATGGAAGGAGATGTCCTCCACAATATATTTTCCCTGAATATTGGGATGTGGCACGGATAAATGCTCCACCCGCAGCACTTCCTCCGTCTCGTCCACGTGGGGAGACTTCGGGTAGAGATTCTCCACCTTCCGTCCGACCATCTCCTCGATCAATGTGGCTTCCACCACATCCTTCACATCATAGCATGAAATGGTATGTCCGTCACGCAGTACCAGAACGCGGTCGCAAAGCTTGTAGATTTCCTCCAGCTTGTGGCTGATGTAAATGCAGCTGATCCCGGAGTCACGAAGCTCATTCAGTAGCTTCATCATGACCTCCACCTCAGAATCCGTCAGCGCGGTAGTCGGCTCATCCAGAACCAGAATCCGGGGCCTTTTCGCCACAGCCCGCATCAGGCTCAGCATCTGCATCTGGCCGCTGTTTAACGGGCGGACCGGTTCGGCAGGTTTTAAATCCAGATTCACCCGGTCCAGCAGCTGTTTGGTGTTGGCGTAGAGCGTCTTGTAGTCCACCCATCCGTTTTTGCCTGGGAGATTGCCCACAAATAAGTTCTCCGCCACGCTTCCGTCCAGCATCATATTCATCTCCTGGTACACCATCTCGATGCCGGCGTTCTGCGCCATGGCTACCGTCTCAAATTTCTGTGGAACGCCGTCAATGACAATCTCTCCCTCGTATTCCCGGTTGGAATAGCTTCCCGAGAGGACTTTCATCAGCGTGGATTTGCCCGCGCCGTTTTCCCCGCAAATCCCTAAGATTTCTCCCTTTCTCAAGTCAATATTCACGTCATCCAGTGCGGTCACGCCGGGAAAACGCTTGGTCACATGACGCATTTCCAATACGGTTTTATTCATGCTCCAAAACCTCCTTTCCCGTGTCTACATGCCGCTGCCGCTTTTCTGCCGGCGGTATTTATCAATGATAATGGAAATAATCAAAATTGCGCCAAAAATTAAGTTCTGCCAGAAGCTGGACACATGCATCAGCACCAGTCCGTTGTTGATGACGGCCAAGAGCAGGCATCCCAGCAGGGAACCGACGATGGTTCCGCTTCCGCCCATCATGGAGGTGCCGCCGATGATCACGGAGGACATGATGGTCATCTCAGTTCCGGTAGCCACGGCTGTCTGGGCGCTGTTGAAGCGGCTGGCCATGCAGACGCCGCAGAAGGCCGCCAGCACGGATACTAAAACGTTGACGATGGTTCTTGTTTTCCCCACGTCAATACCTGCCAGCTTGGCTGTCTCCTGATTGCCGCCCACTGCGCAGATCTGCCGCCCGAATTTCGTCCGGTTCAGCATCACATGGATGATAATGCCCTCGATCACTGCCATAATTACCGTCCAGTACACGCCAAAGGCCTTGCCCTGGCCCAGCACCTTAAAGCTGTCGGTAAACCCGGTGATGGGCAGACCGTTGGTGCTCACCAGCACAAACCCGTTGATCACATACTGGAGACCGAGCGTCATGATAAATGGAGGCAGTGCCAGTTTTACAACGATGCCGGCTTTTAACAGGCCGCATAAAGCGCCCACCAGCAGGGTGATCAGGATAGCCACGGGAATCGGAAGGTTCAGTTTTGCCATGGCAAACCCGCAAACGATGCCGCCTAAGTTGGTGACGGCGCTGACGGAAAGGTCAGAGCCGCCGGAGATAAACAGGCAGGTCAGCGGGGCTGCGATGATGAAGGAGTAACTGGTAGCCCGCAGCACATCCACCATGTTCCGCATGGCGAAAAAGTTAGGGTTCACGATGCCGATGACCACCACCAGCACAAGGATGGGCAGAACCGCCCCCATTTCCGGTCTTTTCAGTAGCATAGCAATGTTGGCGTTTCGCTTCTTTGCGCCCTTGTTATCTGTAATCTGCATATCTTATATCCGCTCCTTTTCTGTAAAATTGCTGCTGTTACGTTATTTGGCGGTTGCTGTTACTTCATAGCCGCGGGCGGCGCCGTATTCCACTGCATTCTCGCTGGTCACGCAGTTCATACCGGAATCGACTTTCTTTTCTACTTCTTTTCCATCCCAGACGTCCTTCAGCATATAGACACTGTCATGTCCCATCTTGTAGAAATTCTGATCCAGGGTGCAGTCCAAAGCGCCGGTCATAACATAGTTTAAAATGTCGGCAGATGCGTCGATTCCAACCGAATAAAATTCATCCTGCAGGTTGTTTTCCTCAATGAAATTCGGTACTCCAAGGCTGGCACCGGAGGAGTCGTTGCAGACCACCGCGTTGATGGCCGGGTCCGCTTTCCAGAGATTGTTCATCTTGTCGGCGGCTGTGGTCGGGTTGTTGTCGTCCAGCTCAATCCCGTGGATGGTAATGTTGTCGTGCCCCTCCAGCGCTTTACAGAAAGCGTCATAAGTCTCCATGATGCTGGCGCTGCTGATGTTCATGGTCATCCAGACGACCTTGCATGGCTTGTCTCCTACCAGGTCAATCAACGTCTGTGCCTGGGTAACGCCCATGTTCTGCTGGTCGGTTCCGATGTTGAAGTCCTCGATTCCGTCTAAGTAGGTGTTGGTTGTACCTACCAGCATCCCCTGCTCATGGGCCCGGTCGATGATGTCGGTAAAGACATCTTTGTCAAACAACGGCCCCAAGATAGCATCCGCCCCGCTGGTCATCGCGGTCTCACATAAGTTTGCCATCTGGGAAGAATCGTTGGCGGTTGTCGGGGCGACATAATACCCCTCCCAGCCCAGTTCCTTACAGGCATCCTCAAAGCCCTGCTGCGCCTGGCTCCAGGCAGCCCCGCCCACCTTTAAGCTGACGAAGTAAATGGTCTTTTTATCACCGGCAGCAGTCCCCGCGCTGCTGTTTTCCGCTGTGGTATTACCGGAAGTGGTGGTGGATGTCTCACCAGCACTGCTGCAGCCAGTCAGTGCGAGAGTCATACATAAAGCTGTGGCCATTGCTACTTTTAATCCTCGTTTCATAACCATATCCTCCTTTGATTTGACGACGGTTCGTCATAATTGATATGCCTAGAGTATCACAACTATCGTGGTGTAATCTTATGGAAAGCTACCACAAATGTTGCAATTTTTGACATTTTGACAATATTACACTATAATTGTGCTATATCTAAGAAAAAAATGGCTATTAGTACTATAAAATGGGGCGGTTTTAAAGAGAATTGCTCAGAAATTGGAGAAATAAATGATTCAAAAAGGAAACGCATTTACTCATTTTGGGAGAGATATTAAAGATCCACCGTTTTATGAGGGTTTTGAATTGCTACATTACACTGATCTAACGTTTGGTTCTTTTCTGCTTCATGACCACGATGTGATCGAGCTGATGTTGATTTTAGATGGTGATGTAGAGGTAGCTGTGGAGGGAGTAAAGTATGACCTTCCCCGGGGCTGCATGGTCATCATGCCGCCAAAACTGGTCCACCAGACCATTGTCCCGGCAGGCACGAAGCGGTACGAGCGGATCGTCATGCATATTTTTCCGGAATATGTGAATTCCATTATTCGAAAGCTGCCGGTGACGAGTTACCGGTTTGAGTTTACCAGTCAAGTGAACATCATCGACTATTCCCCGGAGACCTTCTGGATTCTCCGGACCTTGTTTGAGCGGGCTTTTTATGTGAAAACACAGAACGAAGACTACCAGCGCCTGGTGGTGCCCGGGCTGGTGGTGGAAATATTTGCAGAGGTGGAACATCTTCTGCGGGACCGCGCCACCCCTCCGATACCGGCCACCAACAATCTGGTGACAACGGTTGTGGATTATATTGATGAGCACTTTACGGAGCCCGGCCTGACTGTGGACGAGATCCGGGAGGCCGTCTACGTCAGCCAGGGTTATTTATCACGAATCTTCAAGTCCTACACCGGAAGCAGCATCTATAATTTCCTCACCCACAAAAGACTGATCCGCGCCAAGGAACTGCTGGTCTCAGGAGAAACGGTTCTGGACGCCTGCATTTCCAGCGGGTTTACGGACTATACCAGTTTTTTAAAGACGTTTAAGAAAGCCTTCCATGTAACGCCGACCCAGTACCGGGAGAATTACCAGCAGATGGCGATGAACAGGGAGGCGGCGTTTGGCGGGTTATTGGTGGAGGGGCTGGAGGGGGGAGGGGAGTAACTGTTTGGTTATAATATCGCAATTATATCATAGGAATTGGATTTTTACTTACTATACACATCAAAAAAATCGCCCGGGAAAACGCAGTCTGTACGTATTTCCCGGGCGATTTTTAAAGATCCAACGCGTAAGCCACCAACAGCTTCGTCGTATTATTAAGCCCATCAATATGGGTTCTCTCCATTCCATGGCTGCAGTAGCAGGCCATGCCGATGGCGGCGGCGTAAACATTGTTGCCGGCCTTCAAAGCGGCGCTGGCGTCGGTGCCATAGCGGTAGAAGATGTCAACGGCATAGTCACAGCCGGCTTTCTTGGCCTGGTTGATGATTCTGGTGGTCAGTCCTCTGTCGTAAGGAGAATGGAAATCCTTGCAGCAGATGCTGACTGCATGTTCATTGCCATTGTAATCCGGGCCGATGAGGCCGATATCGACGGCTAAAAACTCCTCCACTTCCGGTGGAAGATAAGCTCCGCCGTGACCGATCTCCTCATAGTGGGGAAATGCCAGCAGCGTCCGGTATTTCGGCTTTAAGTTCTGCTCCGTCATGTATTTGAGCATGCCGAAGATACAGGCTACCGCCGCCTTGTCATCCAGGAACCGGGACTTGATGAAGCCCTTTTCGGTGTACTGGAATCTCGGTTCCACGTAAATGATGTCGCCGTGCTGGATTCCCAGCGCCTCGACCTCCGCTTTTGTGGAGACCTCCTCGTCCAGCCGGATCAGCATGGTGTTTTCATTCCGCTCCAGCGTCCTTGCATCGTCAAATACATGGGTGGAATGGGACTGGCAGGCAAAGAGACCGCTGTATTTTTTACCGTCTCTCGTGACCACCCACACCGTTTCTCCCTCCAGGCTGGTGTAGCTTAAACCGCCTAAATTGCGGATGCGGATGCTTCCGTCGTCATCAATCCGGCGGACCATCATCCCCAGGGTGTCCAAATGCCCGCCGATCAGCACGGTTTTGGAATTGTCTTCCCCCTCCATGGTGATATAAGGCGTGTGCTTTCTGTCATAAGTCACCTGATATCCGAACATGGCGGCATATTTTTCCACCACCGGATTCACTTCCTCGTAGTAGCTGACTGGACTGGGTGCATTGACAAGCTCTTCCAGACAGTCCCTTAAGAACTGGTTATCAATTATATATTCCATAAGTCATATTGCTCCCAAAGTTATTAGTTTAGAAATTCTCGCTGAAATGGCAGGCCACGAAATGTCCGTTCTCTGTCTCCCTAAGCTCCGGTGATTCTGTAAAACAGCAATCCTTCGCATACTCACACCGCGGTGCGAACCGGCAGCCCGGTTTCGGGTTGATAGGAGAGGAAATCTCCCCCTTCAGCAGAATCCGGTCTTTCTTGGCGCCAAGTCTCGGCACAGGAATCGCTGACAACAGCGCTTTGGTATAAGGATGGGTGGGATGGGCAAACAGCTGCTCGGCAGGAGCGTGCTCCACCACCTTTCCCAGATACATCACCATGATCTCATCGGAGAAGTAATTAACAACCGATAAATCGTGGGTGATAAAAATGTAAGTCAGTCCCAGTTCCTTCTGGAGCTTTTTGAGCAGGTTTAAGATCTGCGCCTGAATGGACACGTCCAGCGCCGACACCGGCTCGTCACAGACAATAAACTTGGGATTCATGGCCAGGGCTCTTGCAATTCCGATTCTCTGCCGCCGTCCGCCGTCCAACTCATGAGGGTAGGTATTGGTCAGACGTTCTGAAAGTCCCACCAGCTCCATCAGCTCCAGCACCCGCTTCTGCTGGTCCTGTTTGTTTTTGTACACTTTGTAAAGCCGCAGCGGCTCCCCGATGATCTCGCTGACCGTCTTTCTCGGGTTTAGCGATGCAAAGGGGTCCTGGAAGATGATCTGCATCTGGGAGCGAAGCCCACGCATCTCCTGGGCAGACAATTTTGTGATGTCTTTTCCCTCGAAAATGACTTCGCCGCTGGTCGGTTCATGAAGCCGCAGGATGGCGCGGCCGGTCGTGGACTTGCCGCAGCCGGATTCACCAACCACGCCCAGGGTCTTTCCCTTTTCCAGACGGAAGCTGACATCATCAACCGCGTGAAGCACTCCGCCGGGAGTGTCAAAATACTTCTTTAAATTCTTTACTTCCAATAACACTTCACTCATGATCGGTCACCTCCTAGCGTCACTCCGGTGCCGTCCTCGTAAGCCAGACAGGATACTGTGTGGGTATCGGAGAGCTTTGTGTTCACCGGAACCCGGGTCTTACAGATATCCTGGCAGTATTTACAGCGTGGATGGAACGGACAGCCAGCCGGCAGATTGGTTGGGTCAGGCATCAGTCCGGGGATCGGTTTTAATTCCTCCGTGCGGTTCTCAATATCGGGAAGGGAGCCAAACAGCCCCTCCGTGTAAGGATGGCTGGTCTGGTTGAAGATATCCTCCAGTGTTCCATGCTCCACGATATGTCCCGCATACATGATGCTCACCTCGTCGCAGACCTCCGCCACGATGCCCAGATCATGGGTGATCATCAGCATGGAGGTTCCGTATTTCTCTTTCAGCTTCTGCATCAGATCGAGTACTTGTGCCTGGATGGTCACATCCAGAGCGGTGGTGGGCTCATCGGCAATTAACAGATGCGGATTGCAGGCCAGGGCCATAGCGATGATGACACGCTGTTTCATGCCGCCGGAAAACTGATGGGGATATTCCACACCACGGTTCCCCGGGATGCCAACCAGCTCCAGCATCTCCTTGGCTTTCGCCATGGATTCCTTCTTGTCCATAGCCTCATGAAGCTGAATGACTTCAGCGATCTGTTCCCCTACCGTGACAACCGGATTCAGGGAAGTCATAGGGTCCTGAAAGATCATGGATACCTTCTCACCGCGGATCGCTTCCATCTGCCGCTCCGAGTAAGCGAAGAGGTCCTTGCCTTCCAGGGTAATGGTTCCGCCGGTGATTTCTCCCGGAGGATTGGGAACCAGACGGAGAATGGAGAGGGCGGTTGTCGTCTTGCCGGCTCCGGTTTCCCCTACCAGTCCCAGGGTTTTTCCTTTTTTGATAGCCAGGTCAATGCCGTTGACCGCATTGACGACACCATCTGAGGTCTTATATTTAATTTCAAGGTTCTTAATTTCAACGGTATAGTTCGATTCTGTCATGGTCCGGCCTCCTACTGTTTCAGTCTCGGATCAAGCGCATCGCGGAGACCGTCGCCCAGCAGGTTCAATGCCAGGATGGTAATCACGATTGCCAGTCCGGGGAATAACGTCAGATGAATGGCGTCTCTTAAATAGTTGCGGCCGCCGGATAACATAGCGCCCCACTCCGGTGACGGAGGCTGCACACCAAGTCCGATAAAACTCAGTGAAGCGGTGGAAAGGATGGCGCCTGCCACAGACAGCGTTGCCTGCACAATGATGGGAGCCATACAGTTTGGCAGAATCTCGCGGAAAATGATGGTGACGCTGGTTGCGCCGATGGCCCGTGAAGATTCCACAAATTCCTGGTCCTTCACGCTCATCACGGCTGCGCGCACAATTCTCGCAAAGCTTGGCATACCGGAGATACCGATGGCCAGCATCACGTTGAACAGGCTGGTTCCCAGGGCCGCCACGATGGTGATCGCCAGCAGGATACTGGGCACCGCCAGGAAAATATCCATAACACGCATGATGACATTGTCCACCTTGCCGCCGTAGAAACCTGCAAATGCACCGAGAGTACCGCCGATGATCAGGGATACGGACACTGAAACAAGTCCTACAACCAGGGAAACTCTGGAGCCATGAACCAGACGGGCGAAGATATCCCGGCCGAATTCATCCGTTCCAAACCAGTGGGCCGCACTGGGCCCCTGGAGGCGCTCGGCGATGTTCTGGGCGACAACTTTCGTATCGTAATCAGCGATTACATCGGCAAAAAGGGCCGCCAGAACCAGGATTACAAGAATGGCCAGCCCAAGCATAGCCATCTTGTTCCGAACCAGACGCTGCCAGATTTCGGCCGCCATGCTGCGTTTTTTATTTTGTTCTTTACTCACGTTGTCACCTCCTTATTTGTATTTTGATTTGATTCTCGGGTCTATGTACGCGTACAGAATATCCACCGCCAGATTCACAATACTGAAGCAGATGGAGAAAATGATAACGCAGCCAAGAACCGCATTCGTATCCTGGGCTTTGATGCTGTTGACAAGATACGTGCCAATGCCGGGCCAGGAGAACACGGCCTCCGTCAGAACGGCGCCGCCAAGCAGAGAGCCAAACTGCAGTCCGATAACGGTCACCACGGGAATCAGGGCGTTTTTCAACGCGTGACGATAGATTACATTCCTGTTGTTCACGCCTTTGGCCTTTGCCGTGCGGATATAATCCTGGCGGATGACCTCCAGCATGGAGGAACGGGTCGTTCTTGTAATATTGGCCATACATCCGGTACCCAGGGTGATGACCGGCAGGACTAAAGCCCTCCAGCCCTCAGAGCCGCCAGAAGGGAACCAGCGCAAATGCAGGGAAAATCCAATGATCAGCATCAGTCCCAGCCAGAAGTTAGGTGTTGCGACCCCCAGCAGGGCAAATACCATACTGGCGCTGTCCATGAAGGAATACTGCTTTGTGGCCGAGATAATACCGATGGGGATGGACAGCACAATCGCAAATACCATGCCCCAGAAAGCCAGCTTTAACGTATCGGGGAACCGGGACATTACTTCGTTGAATACCGGCCGTCCTGACTTATAAGATGTTCCTAAATCACCCTGAACCAAGTTCCCCATGTAGCGCACGTAGCGCACTAACACGGGGTCATTGAGTCCTAATTCTTCATTCAGGGCTTCAATCGCCTCCATAGGAGCGTTGTCACCGAGAATGGTTCTGGCCGTATCACCGGGGGCCAGAGACATAATGAAGAAAACCAGGAAGGAAACACCTATTATAACGGGAATCAGCATAAGAAGACGTTTTAAGACATATTTATGCAAGGTTATATCCTCCTTTTAATAAGTTGTTCTGGTTATAGGCTTCATTTTAGTAGTGTAAGCTGTAAAAATCATGCATATCGATCGGTGACGGCACAACTCCCTGTAAATCCTTGTTGTGAGCCATTAAGCCGGTTGGGGAGTATAACGGTACCCAGACAGCGTCGTCGGACAAAGTTTGTAAAACAGTCTGATAATCCTTTGCTACGGCATCCTTGTCGCGGTTAATTGCCGCGTCATCGACTAAAGCGTCAACCTCAGGATTCTTGTAGAAGGAACGGTTTCCGCCGGCACCGGCATTGACGCTGGTGAACAGTGGGCGATACGTATTGTCAGGCTCCGCATTGGCAACCCATCCGGCCATACAGGAATCATGTTCGCCGTTACCTGTTTTCTCATAGAAGGTGGAAGCTTCCATCTGCTCAATCTTCATAGTGATGCCGAGTTCTGCCAGGTTAGCCTGGATAATTGTCGCACTTCTTGCGCGTACATCGCCGGTTAAGTAGCAGGTAAAGGTGAAACCGGCCGGTACGCCAGCTTCAGCCAGCAATTCTTTGGCTTTCTCCGGGTTGTATTCGTATTTTGTCACAGTATCATAATAACCGATGGCAGCAGAACCAATATAGTTATCAAAGGTGGTTCCCTCATTATTAATGGAGGCAACTAAAATATCATCTTTGTTAATTGCATAGCTTAATGCCTGTCTGACTCTTACATCATCAAATGGGGCCTTCTCGGCATTTACACAGAAGTACTCAACCTGAGTGTTGGTGTATTCTTCCAGTTTCAACTTATCATTACTTCTGATCTTGTCAGCGTCATTGGTAGGAACACGAAGCAGTAAGTCAACCTCTCCATTTTCCAGAGCGATAGTGCTTGCAGACTCCTCAGAGATAATCTTAAATACCAGCTTGTCGTTCTGGGCGGCACGCTCCGTATCAAAGTAGTCTTCATTTTTCACCAGCGTATAGGAAGCTCCCGGAATCCACTCTTCAAATTTGTAAGGACCGGTTCCCATCGGCGCGTCCTCGATCTTCTTGCCGGCAGCCAGCTGCTCCTCCACGTAGGCCTTGTTGAGAATTGCACAGCCTGAGTGGTTCAGAGAAGAGATGAGGGCGTTGGAAGGAGTGTTTAAGTGAATGATAAAGTGAGTGTCATCCACCACTTCCACAGAATCAATCATGGATACCAGATGGCCGACTCTGGAGGATTCTTTCTGGGATTCCAGAGAATATTTTACATCCTCGGAGGTTAATACGGAACCGTTCTGGAACATCACGCCCTCTTTCAAGGTGAAAGCCACGGTGGTGTCATCCGTATATTCCCAGGACTCTGCCAGGTCTCCTACGAATTCATTGTCCTCCGTCAGACGGATAAGGTTGCTGTAAATATGTCTTGTCGCGGTGGCAGAGACACTGTCGTTATGGTTGTGTGGATCAAACGAGGAAATATCCGATTTTACCGCAATGGTAATGGTTCCCTTGGAGTCAGCTCCCCCTGATGTCTTCGAGCTGTTTCCACAGCCGGTTAACAGACTGGCAGCCATAGCGCCTGCCAGGAACACGCATAATAATTTCTTTTTCATGTCAATTTCTCCTTTTCCTATTTTCCTAATTGTTTTGTAACACATATGCCGCAATCAACTGTGCTGTCTGCATCACACCTTTTAAGTGGGTTCTCTCCATCCCGTGGGAGGAGAAGGTCCCCATACCGAATGCAGCCGCCTGGATGTTGTTGCCGGCCCGCACGGCAGCGCTGGCGTCGGTTCCGTATTTGTAGAATACATCTTCTACATAGTCGATTCCTGCCCGCTTCGCACACTGTACCAGCCGGTCCGTCAGCTCCCTGTCATAAGGCGAGAAGTTGTCCTTCACGCAGATAGACACCGTCTGTTCGCTCCCTGAATGATCCGGGCCGATTACAGCGATGTCCACGGCAATGTATTCACTGATTTCCTCCGGCACGTAGGAGCCCCCATGTCCAATCTCCTCATAGTGCGGGAATGCAAACCAGGTGTTGCAGGCCGGTGTTAAGTTCTGTTCCTTTAAATACTTCAGAACAGCCAGCGCACAGGCAACGCATGCTTTGTCATCGATAAAGCGGGATTTGATGAATCCCTTTTCTGTCACAGTGAACCGTGGTTCGATAGAAATGATATCGCCATGTTCAATTCCCAGAGCTTTGACATCCTCTTTGGTATGGACGTCCTCGTCCAGAATGATCATCATGGTGTTCTCATCCCTGGTCAGAGTTCTTGCATCGTCAAACACGTGGACGGAATGGGATTGACAGGCAACAAGGCCTGTGTAAGTGTTTCCCTCCCTGGTATGTACCACCACCGTTTCCCCTTCGATGTTGTTAAAATTGATGCCGCCCAAGTTGCGGACTCTTAACATGCCGTCGGAATCAATGCGGCGTACGATGAGTCCCAGGGTATCCAGATGTGCCCCGATGCAGATGGTCTTTTTGCTGTCTTTTCCAGGAACCTTGATGTAGCCAGTCCGTTTGCGGTCAAAGGTGACCTCATAGCCTAACTCTTGGGCAAATCGCTCCAGTAACGGATTAATTTCCTCATAATAGCTAACCGGGCTAGGGGTATCAATCAGCGCCTTCATGACAGCCAGGAGATAGTCCTGATCCAGTATTACTCCCATATGAAACCTCCCGTTTTATTTTCTTGGCCTAAAAAAATGTATAATACAACCAATTTTACTATTTTAATATATTTTCTAAGAAAAATCTACGCTAAATGACAAAAAGAATGAAATAAAAATAAAACAGGCAGGAATCCTGAAATCCCTGCCTGTTTTTTGACGTTTTTAATTGGTTAATAGTTACGGACTTCTTAGTAGTTCTCAACCTTGCGCTCAAAATAAGCCTTCGGATGAGCACAGCACGGACATACATCCGGAGCCTCGTCGCCCTCGTGAATGTATCCGCAGTTACGGCATTTCCAGCCTAAAGGAGCTTCGGTCTTGAAGGTTGTGCCTGTCTTTAAGCTTTCTAACAGTTTTAAGTAGCGTCTCTCATGAGCAGCCTCCACTTTGGCAACCAGCTCAAACTTCACAGCCAGTTCTTCAAAGCCTTCTTCTCTTGCTTCTCTGGCCATGCGCGCATACATGTCGGTCCACTCAAAGTTCTCGCCGTTAGCGGCATCCTCTAAGTTTTCATCAGGGGTGCCGATACCGTGGAATTCTTTGAACCACATTTTCGCATGCTCTTTCTCCTGGTCGGCGGTCTCTAAATATAAAGCAGCCATCTGCTCATATCCGGCTTTTTTCGCTACGGATGCATAGTATGTATATTTGTTGCGTGCCTGGGATTCCCCGGCGAATGCGTCCATCAGGTTCTGCTCTGTTTTTGTTCCTGCGTACTTAGACATAACATAATCCTCCATTTTTCATGTGATATTCTTTGGTAATAATCAGGACGCGGCTGTGATTTTGTGCCGCGCCCTGATGTTAAAATCTGATTGATTCAGTCCAAATGAATTGACAATTAACCGAAGTATCTCTTTAACAGACCTTCAAATGCCTTGCCGTGACGAGCCTCGTCTCTGGCCATCTCATGTACAGTGTCATGGATTGCGTCAAGGTTCGCAGCTTTTGCACGTTTTGCTAAATCGAACTTACCAGCAGTTGCACCGTTCTCAGCGGCAACTCTTAACTCTAAGTTCTTCTTGGTGCTGTTGGTTACGCACTCGCCAAGTAACTCAGCAAACTTGGATGCATGCTCTGCCTCTTCATAAGCAGCTTTCTCATAGTACAGACCGATCTCCGGATAACCTTCTCTATGAGCAACTCTTGCCATTGCTAAGTACATACCAACCTCAGAGCACTCGCCCTCGAAGTTTGCTCTTAAGTCCATCATGATGTCTTCGCTGGAACCCTGAGCAACACCAACTACATGCTCAGCTGCCCATGTAAGCTCGCCCTTCTGCTCCTCAAACTTGGAAGCCGGAACCTTACATACCGGACAGAACTCTGGTGGTGTATCTCCCTCGTGAACATAACCGCATACTGTACAAACCCATTTCTTCATAATAATGATCTCCTTTTCTTTTTATATTAGTTTAATTATTTTGAATTTCTTTGTTAACAATAATAGTAATTGTTACTGATATTAATTTAGCACATCTTTTTCTGAATGTCAATACCTTAATGCATAATTTTTTTTGAATTTGTTTTCAGGCAATCATTGCAGGTTCCATAGAAGTAAGTGATATGGCTGTCAATCTGCCCGTCGCAGTATTCCTGGGCAGCCTGATTCATGGATTCCAGTGTCTCCATGGGTAAATCAAGAACCTCGCCGCAGCTTTTGCATACGAAGTGGTAATGGGGGGTGGTATCCGCATCGAAGCGGTCAGCGCCCTCGCCGCAGCTTAGTTTGCGGACTTCGCCCAGTTCCACCAGGAGGTTCAAATTGCGATAAACCGTTCCAAGACTGATGTTTGGATACTCTTCCCGGATACTCATATATAAAGTATCGGCAGTGGGATGGTCATGACGGTTCATCAGACAGGTCTTGATAGATTCCCGTTGTCGACTGTACTTTAGCGTCTTCATAGTAACTCCTTTTCCGATAACAATAATAGTTACTATTTTATTCTAGCATCGATTACAATCTATGTCAATTAGTTTCTTCGTTCCGTTTTATTATATGGTCTCTTTTGCTATTTTTATGAATTCTTTTGTCGCCCGGGACATATAATGTCCTTTGTGGTAGCCAATTGCCAGAACAGAATGTGCTTTTGGATAATTCAGCGAGTAAAAATTCAGACTGCCGTATTCCTCGGCCAGATTCTGAAGCGGTGTGTGGCTGGAAATGAACATTTTGGGATAGAAGGTGATACCCATTCCTTTGGCGGCCAGCGCCATAACCGTCTCGATATTTTCTGTCTCCAGGATGATACGGGGGGTGAACTGGGCTTCCTCAAACATCTCATCCGCCAGTGTGCGGACCCGGTTGCCGGGATTGATCAGCAGGAACGGACATTCTTTTAATATAGAAAGATCGGTGTCCGCAAAAAGCTGCTGCTTGATGTCAGACAGTCTGCCGGGAAATGTTTTCTCCAGTACGGAGTCGGGAACCACCAGAAGGATTTCCTCCTCGCAGATGGGAACTGTCTCGATATTCTCTACTTTAAAAGGAAGGAGTCCCACAATCAAATCCACCTCGCCGTGAAGCAGATCCGCATCCAGCTCCGAAGAGTTTCCCTCTTTTAAATGCAGCTGGATACCGGGAAAACGTTCCCGATAAACAGGAAGAATCTCCGGCAGAATCTTGCAGCCTCTGGTGTGGGAAACTCCGATCGTCAGCTGGCCTTTGGAGAAATCTTTGATATCCGCGATCTCCTGGTATGTCTCTTCCCGCAGATCCAGCATCTCCCTGGCCTTTGCGCGGAGTACCTGGCCGGCATAGGTGAGTGTCAGGGGGGAAGTACGGTTGAACAGTTCCACGTCGAACTCCTTCTCCAGGTTGGAGATATGATTGCTGAGGGACTGCTGGGAGATATAAAGCCGTTTGGCGGCTCTGGTGAAATTCAGTTCCTCCGCAGCCACAAGGAAATATTCCAGGTTTAAAAAGTTAATCATCGGTGTTTACTCCTTGTCCATATAAGTGGCAAGCACCGGAATGTAAGGGATCAGCTTCTCAATGGAGGTGTTGATCACCAGCTCTTCCGGAAATGCAAGCTCCTCCAGCATGGCATGCGCCCGGGTATGGTCACCTACGGTGGATTCGATGTGGGCGTCGCTGTCGATGATGATGGGAACCTGGTACTGCTTGCACAGCTCCAGCATTTTCTCATAATTCTTCCTGGCGCCTGGTCTTGGACTTAAGGGATGCAGGGAGGAGGAATTGACCTCCAGCAGGGTGTGGTGTTCTTTGGCGGCGGCTACAATCGTATCGTAATCGCAGGGGAACCGGTCGTCATCCGGGTGGCCGATGATGGTGACATACGGATTTTCGATGGCGCCTAAATAGGCCGCGGTATTCTCCGCCACGGTACCGGAATCGTAGCACGGCTCGTGAAGGCTGGCGATGGCATAGTCCAGCTTCTTTAAATAGAAGGGACTCAAGTCCACATGACCTTCGTAGTCAATAATATTTAACTCGGAACCCATCAGAAGATGAAGGCCGAATAAGTCTCTCGGAATCACTCTGAAATTAATGAAATAAAAGGCGTCGCAGCTTCCCGGCATATTTGGAGCATGATCACTGCAGCCGAAAACCTGTACACCTTTCTTCGCCGCAGAACCAGCCATCTCATAAAGCGTGTTATAAGCGTGGCCGCTGGCAATGGTATGTGTATGAATATCGATGATATCTATCATGGTGTTCCTTCCTGAAATAAATAAAATTTTACTGGTATTGTCTTCAATATAGCACATTTTTATAAAGAAAACTATAAAAATGTGGAAAAACAGTAGGTAGAATTGGAGATTTATAGTATAATATCCAGAGAGCCATGAGCAGTGCAAAAAAGTGTGAACACTGATTTGCGTTGTGCTAGCACATAAGCCAATCAGTGTTCACACTTTTTTATAGGGCGAAGCCCGTGAGCGAGACGCAGCGCAGCGGAGTCGAGCTGCACTGCGGAGTCGAAAAAAATATCAAAGTAATGGGAGGAACCAAACATGAGTGAAGAACTAAAACAAGATACAATGGAAACCACAACCACAACCGAGCCGGAGACGCTAAAGGCCGAGCCCGTAGCCGCACCCCAGCCCGAAGTCACCGAGTCCATGGATGACTACGCCGCCGAGTTAGAAGCCTCTTTCAAAGAATTCGACGAAAAACGCAGCCGGACCTACGTAGAAGAGGAGTCCCCAGACGCCGAAAAATGGCAGGAACTCCGCCAGATGCTTGACGAAAAAACCATCATCAAAGTAAAAGTAAAAGAAATCGTCAAAGGCGGCGCCATCGCCTACGTAGACGAGATGAAAGCCTTCATCCCCGCATCCCAGTTATCCCTAAGCTACGTAGAAAACCTGGACGAATTTGTCGGCCAGTACTTAGAAGTCCGCGTTATCACCGCCGACCCGGAAGCCAAACGCCTGGTTCTTTCCGCCAAGGACATCTTAAAAGAGCGCCAAGAAGCAGAAAAGGCCAAAAAATTAGAAACCTACAAACCCGGCGACATCGTAGAAGGCACCGTAGACAGCATCAAACCATACGGAGCATTCATCAATTTAGACGGTGGCGTATCCGGCCTGCTCCATATCTCCCAGATCAGCACCCAGAGAATCAAGCACCCGAGTGTTGTATTAAAGGAAGGCCAGACCGTAAAAGTGAAGATTCTTTCTGTAACCGACGGCAAGATCAGCCTCAGCATGCGTGTGTTAGAGGAAGCCAAAGCCGAAGCCGATGAGCGCATTGACTTTGATTACAAAGGTGACGGAGCCATCTCCACCGGCCTGGGCGACCTGCTGAAAGGTATCAAATTATAGTGTTTAGTATAGGCAAGGAGGGATAGCATATGTTGAATATCCCCAAAAGTTACGACCAGATAGACCAGTGGACATCACTGATGTTTTTGTACAGTTCGGCGTTAAAAGAGATTAATGTAAAGATAGAGATTCTGAACAACGAGTTTGTTCATATCTACAACTACAATCCCATCGAGCATGTCAAATCCCGTTTAAAGACGCCTGACAGCATTGTAAAAAAACTGAAACGATACAACTACGACGTGACCATGGAAAATATGACGGAGAAGCTGAGCGATATCGCCGGCATCCGCATCATCTGCTCCTTTACCTCGGATATCTATCAGATTGCTGATATGATATCCAGGCAGAGCGATGTTACCGTCCTGTATGTGAAGGACTATATTGAGAATCCCAAACCCAACGGCTACAAGAGCTACCATATGGTAGTGACGATTCCCATCTATTTATCGGACGGTCCGGTAGAGACCAAGGTGGAGATTCAGATTCGGACGGTGGCGATGGACTTCTGGGCCAGTCTGGAGCATAAGATTTATTATAAGTTTGAAGGCCACGCCCCCGCCTATCTTCAGAAGGAACTGAAGGCCTGCGCGGATGTGGTGGATATGCTGGATGCAAAGATGTTTTCGCTGAATGAAGCCATTCTGGAGTTGAGCCAGAACGGTCAGGAAGAAGCACAGGCGCAGGAACCGGCGTCTTCCGACATCCGGGAAGAGACATAAAACACGGGCCTGGAAAGGTGAACGGATGAAGACATTGACAAAAGAAACCTATCAGATGATAAAACTGAATCTGAAGAATCTGCTGATCTTCGAGGTCGTTTACCGGCTGATTGTCGGTTCGGTCTTTTTACAGGCTGTAAACTATGGCCTCAGGTTTGCCCTTCGGATGGCTGGATACAGCTATCTGACGCTGGGAAACCTGGGGCATTTTCTCATAAAACCCTGGACAATACTCGTGATACTGGGCATCACCCTGTTTGGTCTTCTGCTGATTATGATTGAGGCGGGAGGCTTAATTTCGGCATATTCCAGTGCGGCTTACTCTCTGAGACTGGGGCCGGTGGACATTTTCATGGAAGGAATCGGAAACCTGGCAGACGAGATTAAAAAGAAGAATTTCAAGCTGTTCGGCGTGATCTTCATTGATGTGGTGCTGATTAATTCTTATTATTTATATCGAATCTTAAGCCATGTCAAGCCTCTGGATTTTATGATGAAGACGATGCTGGGGGAGGGCTGGGTCCGGGTGATCCTTGTGATTGCGGCCATCCTGTTCATCCTGATTGCGATCCCGTCCACATTTGCGCCCCAGGGGTGTATGGTGGAGCAGAAATCTTTCCGGGACAGCATGAATTTAAGCCGGGATCTGCTGTCGGGCAGGCGGAAGATGGCGGTGCCTCAGCTGGTTCTGTATCAGGCGCTCTTAGCGCTGTTTATGATCGGGTGCTATCTGCTCTGCATGGTGTTTGCCGGGTGCTTTGTGGTAGTATTTGTGGATAAGAAGCTGGAGTTTGCCTTTCTGATGGAGGCAGGCGCCAAGATCGAGTGGGTGCTGCTGTTTATAGCTAGTATGTTGGCCAGTGTGGTGTACTACGCTGCGGTGACGGTGCGTTATTATCAATTCCACAACCGGGTGAGAAAGGAACCCCGGTGGGATTTCAACTATGGCCAGGGCAGGGCGCTGAGCCGGAAAAATGGTTTGCTTGTGGTGGCGGTGCTTGGAATCGCCAGCGGGGTGTGCCTGTTTGATACGGCTTATAACGGAAACATTTTCACGAAGGCGGTCGTGGTGGAGACAGAGGTTACGGCCCACCGGGGCAGCTCGAAGACAGCGCCGGAGAATACGCTGGAGGCTCTTGAAGCCGCTGTGGAGGAACTGGCGGACCGGGTGGAGATCGATGTGCAGGAGACGGCCGACGGGCTGGTGGTGCTCAGCCATGACACCACGCTGAAACGGACGGCGGGAGTGAACCGGAAGATCTCGGATTTCACCTATGAGGAACTGCTGGAGCTGGATGTGGGAAGCTGGTTTTCAGAAGAGTATGAGGGGACGAGGATTCCCACACTGGAAGCGGTGATGGACTATGCCAAGGGTAAGATTGATTTGAATATTGAGATCAAGAACCTGGGAAATCAAAGCGGGCTGCCGGAGAAGGTGCTGGAGCTTGTGAATGCCCATGAGATGCAGGAGCAGTGTGTGATTACCTCCACAAATTTAAATTATCTGCAAAGGATCAAGCAGCTGCAGCCGGAGATCAAGACGGGATATATCTTGTCGGCGGCTTACGGAGATTATTATTCCAATGAATCTGTGGATTTTATCAGTATCAGGTCCAGCTTTGTGACGGAGAACATGATGGAGAAATGTCATGAAGCCGGTAAGACGGTTCACGCCTGGACGGTGAACAGCAAGAATGAGATCGAGCGGATGCGGGTGCTGGGAGTGGACAATGTGATTACGGATTATCCGGTGCTGGCCAGAGAGATTCTGTACCGGGAGAATGTGACGGAGAATCTGTTGGAGTATTTGAGGCTGCTGTTAAAATAGACAGAGTGATATACGGAGGTATGTGATGAAGGTAGTACTGCAGAGAGTATCCCGGGCCAGCGTGTCTGTGGACGGGGAGGTGGCCGGCGCCATCGGCCGGGGATTTTTGTTGTTGCTGGGAGTGGCGGAGCATGATACCATACAGACAGCGGATAAGATGGTGGATAAGATCTGCAAACTGAGAATTTTTCAGGATGAGGCGGGAAAGACCAATTTATCCCTGGCCGATGTGGGCGGAGAACTGCTGGTAATCAGCCAGTTTACGCTGTATGCGGACTGTAAAAAGGGGAACCGGCCCAGTTTTATCCGGGCGGGGAAGCCGGAAATGGCCGAAGCACTGTACGAGCATGTGACGGAGCGGTGCCGGATGTATGTGCCGAAGGTGGAGCATGGCGTGTTTGGGGCGGATATGAAGGTGGAACTGGTGAACGACGGGCCATTTACGCTGGCGCTTGACAGTGAGGAACTGGGATTTCATTAATAGGATAAGAGAAAAGGAGTGTAAAAATCATGGAACAGTTAACAGGAAAAGAATTACAGGATCAGCTGGCGTGGAAGTTTCCGCATATCGGACAGAAATCGCCGGAGCAGGTAGAGGAAGCGGCTGGATTCTGCGAGGGGTATAAGGAATTCTTAGACAGAGGCAAGACCGAGCGGGAATGTGTGAATGCGGCGGTGGAAATGCTTCGGAAAGCCGGTTATGCGGAATTTGAGCCTAATAAGCATTATCAGCCGGGTGATAAAGTGTTTATGAATAACCGGGGCAAGGCGATTATCGCCACTACATATGGGACTAAATCGGTGGCGGAGGGCGTGCGCATCAACGGCGCGCATATTGATTCCCCGCGGCTGGATTTAAAGCCGAATCCGCTGTTTGAGAAGAGCGATCTGGCATTTTTTAAGACTCATTATTACGGCGGCATCCGTAAATATCAGTGGGGGACGATTCCGCTGGCGATGCATGGCGTGGTGATCAAGAAGAATGGGGAGACCGTGGAGATTAACCTGGGTGAGAAGCCGGGGGACCCGGTGTTCTGCGTGACGGATTTACTGCCCCATCTGTCCGGGGAGCAGAATAAGAGGGAACTGCACGAAGGATTAAAGGGCGAGGAACTGAATATTGTGGTTGGTTCTCTGCCATATTCCGATGAGGATATTAAGGAGCCGGTGAAACTGCTGGCGTTAAAGCTGTTACATGACCAGTACGGGATCACGGAAGGTGATTTCATGCGGGCGGAGATCGAGATGGTGCCGGCCCATAAGGCCAGCGACGTGGGACTGGACCGCAGCCTGATTGGGGCTTACGGGCAGGACGACCGTGTCTGCGCTTATACGGCACTGATGGCGGAGATTGAGACGGTGAATCCGGTTTATACGACGGTGACGATTCTGACGGATAAGGAGGAGATTGGTTCCGTGGGAAATACGGGGCTGAATTCCAATTACGTGGGGGATTATATCATTTATCTGGCGGAGGCGGAGGATGCGGACCCGAAGCAGGTATTCCGCAATTCCATCTGTCTGTCTTCCGATGTTAATGCAGCATTTGATCCCACATTTCCGGCCGTGTATGATCCTTACAACTCCTGTTATGTGAATAAAGGATGTGTGCTGACGAAGTATACGGGAGCAAGGGGCAAATCCGGGTCCAGCGATGCGGGGGCGGAACTGATGGCGAAGGTGATTGCCATGATGGAGGACGCCGGGGTGTACTGGCAGATCGGAGAACTGGGGGCCGTGGATGCAGGCGGCGGCGGAACCATTGCCCAGTATGTGGCTCATTTGAATATTGACGTGGTGGATTTGGGCGTGCCGATTCTTTCCATGCATGCGCCGTTTGAGCTGTCCTCGAAACTGGATGTGTATAACACTTATAAGGCATTTAAGGCATTTTACATGGCGCAGTAAAAGGCGGAGGATTAGCAGACCGGGGAAAATATGGGAAATCTCTGAAATTTTCCTTAATTCGCAGGAAATACTTTTTTTTGCATCTGTAATATGGTATAACATAGGTTAACTGCCTCAACGGGCAGGTAATCAATTGGAAAGAAAAGGGAAGTAAGAATGAAAAAAATTACAGCAGTATGCATGTGCGGATTGATGGCGGCGGCTCTCATGACCGGATGCGGCAAAAAGGCAGCAGTTGACAGCGTGAAACTTGGGGATTATAAAGGGGTGACATTTACCCCGGTGGCGGTAGAAGTGACAGACGAGCAGGTGGAAGCGGAGATTGATAAGCTGTTACAGAATCCTGAAGTAGACCGCGCGGCAAAAGATGGCGATACGGTCAACATTGATTTTGTTGGGATGCTTGATGGTGTAGCTTTTGATGGAGGAACCGGTACTGATTATGATTTAGTATTGGGCTCAAACTCTTTTATAGAGGGATTTGAGGAGGGACTGATTGGCGCGGTGAAAGGGCAGGAGTTAAGTTTAAACTTGACGTTCCCGGAACCTTATCCGAATAATGAAGAACTGGCGGGCAAAGACGTGGTGTTTGATGTTACCGTCAATTCCGTGAAAGATTCGGAACCAGCGGTATTGAATGATGAGTTTATTAAAGCGAATACGGAATATCCTACGGTTGCCGAGTATCGTGAAAGAAAGAAGGCGGAGTTGGTTGCCGATGCCGAGGCCAGAGCAGAGGATCAAAAGAAGTCTGAAGTGTTTCAGAAGGTGATGGAAGCAAGTGAGATCACTGTGGCGGATGCTACAATCGATACTTATTACAATGAGCAGCTGGAGAACTATGAGAAGCAGGCTTCCCAGGCTGGAATTGACTTGGAGACTATGGTGAGTTACTACGGCTCTGATCTGGAGACCTTTAAGTCCCAGCTGAGAGCGATGGCGGAAGAGGCCAGCAGACAGAACCTGGTGGTCAAAGCTATTGCAGAGGCGGAGGGGCTTGCCGTTGCCGACGAGGATAAGGACGCTCTGGCTGTGGAGTTTGGCTATCCGGACAAGGACAATATGGTTGAGCAGGTCGGAGACACCATTGTGAACAATTATATCCTGACTGAAAAAGTGGTAACATTTATCGCGGATAACGCAGTAGAAGCTTAACATTTCAATCGATTCGAAAGATACAGGGGGATTCTTTTATGCAGTTGTTAAAAGACAGGATACGGAAAGATGGCAAGATTAAAGGCGGCAACGTACTTAAGGTAGACAGCTTTTTGAACCATCAGATGGATATCAAGCTGTTTGGAGAGATTGGCAGGGAGTTTAAACGCCGGTTCGCCGACGTGGAAGTGAATAAGATTCTGACGATTGAGGCGTCGGGGATTGGGATTGCCTGTGTGGTGGCCCAGTACTTTGATGTGCCGGTAGTCTTTGCAAAGAAGAACAAGACCAAGAACATCGCCGGGGATGTGTACACCAGCCAGGTGGAATCATTTACCCACGGACGAGTGTATGACATCATGGTGTCCAAAGAATTTCTGGGCGAGGGCGACAAGGTGCTGCTGATTGACGATTTCCTGGCCAACGGGAAGGCGCTGGAAGGTCTGGCGGCCCTGGTGAAAGACTCCGGCGCGGAGTTGGTCGGCGCAGGGATCGTGATTGAAAAAGGCTTCCAGGTTGGCGGTGACAATATCCGCAGGCAGGGAATCCGCCTGGAATCGCTGGCCATTGTGGAGAGTATGGATGAGGAGATCGGAACGATTGTGTTCCGTGGAGACGAGCAGTGAGTAGAAAAGCATTATTTTTTGACGTAGACGGAACCTTGATTAACAATGTGTATGGAAGTGTACCAGAGAGCGCGGCGGATGCCATATCGGCGGCCCGCAGAAACGGCCATCTTGTCTTTATCAATTCCGGCCGGACCTACTGTTATATCGGGCCGGTGAAGGACATGGTGGAAGCGGACGGTTATCTCTGCGGCTGCGGCACCTATGTGATCGCAGAGGGACAGGTGCTGTATTCTTACCGGATTCCCCATGAAAGAGGGATCGAGATCAAGAAGGAGATTCTGAATTACCGGTGCGACGGGATATTGGAGAGTGCGGAAGCCTGTTATTTCCGCAAGGAGAAATCCTGGATTCCGGTGGTGGAGGAGATCCGCGAGGCCATCGACGGTGTGGGCCATGCGTCCCCTTATGGCTGGGACGAGGACTGTTATGAGTATGATAAGTTCTGCGTGCTGGCGGATGAAAACAGTGACTGGGAGGGGCTTTGCAGAGCGCTCAGCCCGGATATTGAAGCGATTGACCGGGGTAAAGGCTTTTATGAGTGTGTGCCCGCCGGACATTCCAAGGCGACGGCCATAGAGATTGTGTTACAGCATTATGGGATTCCTCTGGAGGATGCCTATGTGTTTGGAGACAGCACCAATGACCTGCCGATGTTTGAATATGCGAAGAACTGTATTCTGATGGCGGACCATGATAAAGAGTTGGAGCCATATGCGACATTTGTGACAAAATCGGTGGAAGAGGACGGAATCGCTTATGCGATGAAGGAGCTTGGACTGATTTAGATTCTATGAGAATAAAAAAGAGTGGAGATATCTCCGCCCGCAGGATTGCCGGGGAGATATTGCCACTCTTTTTTGTGATTCATTCTTATGCCTCGGTTTTCCAGAAGCCGTGAAGATTGCAGTAGGCGTAGGCAGCTGCCGGAGCGTCGCCTTCCTCCACGGTGAAATGTGCCACCGGTTCGCAGTCCGGGCTTAAGTAGACGCGCATCACTTCCCCGGCCTGTGTCAAGAGGCATACAAAGGAAATGCTGTGTTCCTCAGACATGGGATGGGTGTTGCTGCCCACTTTGACAGTGACATGAAGACCGTCGGTCTCGATGATGGGAAGATGTTTTTCGGCCGCGCCGTCTGAAGTGTTGGGCACCAATACCTCAAATGGTTCTAAGCTGTCCGGGATGGCCGCATTGGCCGCGCCGACGATGGCTTCCAGCACGATGATACGGTTTTTGTCCGTTAAAAATGTCGGTTCTTTATATGCTTTCTTCATAAGAGAGTCCTCCGTTTGATCTGTTTTGGGCTTCTCTGTTAGGATTTCAATATCTTTGAGAATTATACATCATTCAGCAATTTTTGCACCTGGTCCGCTGGCAGGATGGAAAATGGACCCTGCGCGTAGTGATACATCATACTGAGGATCATTCCATCCTGTTCCGTTAAATCAAACATTCCGTCTAAACCGTCCTCTAAGTCCCGGAGAAGGCGGATTTCTGTTTTTTTGAAATCCTGTATCAAAAGTCCGCAGCAGCGGCGGGTATTTTGAAGATAGGGGACGTATTTGGGGTTGTATTCACTGATGAAGCGGTATGCATTGCCGGTAAATCTCATCAGCGGGAGCTGGATAGGATGATAGACTTGTTTCCAGCGTTCCATCAGTTCCCGGCTGCGGCTGAAGGCGCGGAGGGCTTCCAAGCATTTCTGGTGATAGGCCTCCAGGCCGGAGGGAGTTAGGTCTGCGGCCTCCATGGTCAGGTAATACCGGCGGATAGACTCTTCGTTGATTGCTTCCCGGTCCAGGGCCATAAAATAGTGGTAGATGGGCTGCAGAGGGCCGTCAATCTCATTGCGGGCCAGATCCACGAGACGTTTCCAGAGATAGGAGCGGTACTCGGTGGCGTTGACATTTAAGAAGGAGCCCCAGATCAGGATGGACAGCATAACGGCATTTTCATCGTGAAAGTACAGGTCATAGATCCGCTCGATCCGGTCCTCAAAATTCAGCCGCCCCGACAGGGAGTTGGTGCGGAGAAAATCCACATCGGTTTTGGGCGGCAGGGTGTCTAAGAGATAAATCAGTTTCTGGACCTTCTGCATCAGGTCGTGAAGCTCCGGGCGCAGATGCTCCAAAAGATTGTGAATGTAATAACAACTCATCTGCGGATTGTTCAGCATACTTTTCACTTCCGTGACCGGCATGCCAAGCTGGCGGAGAAGAGCGATGTTGTGCAGGGTCTGGATGTCCTGGCCGCTGAACTCGTAATAGCCGTTATCAGCGTTGGTTTCCGGTTGCAACAGCTCTTCTTTAATATAGAAATGTATGGCTTTCTTGGTCAGGCCCGTCTCCTGGGCCACTTCATTTATTTTCATATGGATCTCCTGTAAACCGTGACCCTGGGGAATGGTTTTTCCGGGGCGCTTTGTGCATTATGTTAAAATTATGATATATTTTTGTCAATTTGGCAAGGGCAAAAAGGGGTAAAATTGTGAGATTGACAATCCTTTAACAGGAAGTGGTAAGATAATTCTATCACAAAGTAGTAATCAGGAGGAGAGAACGTTATGAGAATGAAGAAAATTGCGGCATTGGCTCTTGGGGCATCGATGGCAGTGTCGCTGACGGCCTGCCAGACAAAGACAGCGGCGCCGGAGGCGACCACAACAGCTGCGGCTGAGACGACCAAGGAGGCGACCACTGAGGCTTCGGCTGTTACCGGGATGACCTACACACCTGGAACGTATACCGGCGAGGGGACCGGAATGAAGGGGGCTGTGAAGGTGGATGTGACTTTCAGTGATACGGCCATCACGGATATTGCGGTGAAGGAGCATTCGGAGACTTACGGAATCGGTTACGGTCTTTCCACCACACCGGTTGAGGTGCTGCCGGGCGAGATTGTGGCGGCGCAATCCCTGGGCGTGGACGTGATCTCAGGAGCGACCATCACCTGCTCTGCAATCAAGGGGGCTGTGAAGGACGCGGTTACCCAGGCTGGCGGAGATGTGG
The DNA here is from genome assembly GCA_034142505.1 of Bacteroides thetaiotaomicron. GTDB lineage: Bacteria > Bacillota > Clostridia > Lachnospirales > Lachnospiraceae > Hungatella_A. The sequence continues at coordinate 26,851 of JAWZDV010000006.1, read as the reverse complement.
ATGTGCTGAAGGAAGTGCCGGTGATCAAGCCGGAAGCGAAGGATGAGACATTGGAGGCCGATGTGGTGATCGCGGGAGCCGGTGTTGCAGGGCTGGCAGCGGGAATTGAGGCGGCCAACAATGGAGCAAAGGTTGTGATCGTGGAGAAGCAGGGGATTCCTGGCGGCGCTACTACACGAAGCGGCGGAAAACTGCTGGCAGCCGGAACGAAATGGCAGGAAGCTCAGGGCATTGAGGATAATGCGGACCTGATGTTTGAGTACCTGAAGGAGATTGGCGGAGACGCGGTTGACGAAGAAAAGTTAAAACTGTTCAGTGATACGGCTTACGATCATATGCTGTGGCTGGAGGAGATGGGCATGAAGGTTCAGGATGTGGAGCCGATTCATTCTTCCTTAAAACCATGGCGTGTGCACAACACCGAGGGCGGGGGCGGAATGACCGACGGACATGGCGGACAGATCATTGTTCCGATGGTGGAGACTTTTGAGAAGGCCGGCGGAACCATTATTTATAACACTACGGCGGATAAACTGCTGGAGGCAGAGGACGGAAGCATTGTGGGACTTGGCGGAACCAAGGCGGACGGAGCGACAGTTACTGTCAATGCAAAGGGAACCATTATCGCCACAGGCGGTTATGCGCAGAATAAGGAGATGATGGCCCGCTATCCATATGCGGAGGGCTATTCCACCCAGGTGCCAAAGGGCAATGTGGGCGACGGCCTTGTGATGGCGGAAGCGGTTGGCGCTGAAATCTATGATGCACCGGATGCACAGACCGTGTTCTGCAGTTTTACTTCCGGCGTTGGTATCAATGAGGAAGCGGGACTGATCGTCAACAGTGATGGAAAACGTGTGGTTAATGAGGATACTTACCAGTACCATGTGGCAATGGCATTGGAGCAGAACAAAGGAAACCGCGGCTACTATATTGCCGATGCCAACGACCCGAATCCTACGGTTCAGTACGCGCTGACGCTGGAGAGTACACCGAAGGCAGACAGCATTGAGGAACTGGCGGAGTTAATCGGTGTTGACAAGACGGCTTTGTCTGAGACTGTAAACAGATACAATGAGTTATGCGCCGCGGGCAAGGACGAGGATTTCGGCAAACCTGCCGAGAAGATGATCGCTGTGGAAGGCCCGCAGTATGCGGCCATCGTGCTGAAGCCGGCAGTAACCGTCACCTACGGCGGTCTGGTAACCGACACCACCTCCCATGTACTTGACACCGAAGGCAAAACCATCCCAGGCCTGTTCGCAGCGGGAGAAGTAGCCTTTACCGGATTGTTCGGCAGCGAGTACCCGTGCTGTGGCATGGCCATCGGCGGCGGGGTATACTTCGGACGCGAGGCTGGACGTGAGGCGGCGGCGCTGAAGTAAGATACAAAGATAAAAAATAATCTTTTGGAACCGTACAGGGTGTGCTAATCCTGATAACTCCTGCATATGATGTAAAAAACATCTTCAGGAGATTCATTTTGAAGGAATATATCGAAGAACGTGCGGTAGCCATCGCCAATTACATCATAGACCACAATGCCACAGTGCGGCAGACGGCGAAGAAATTTGGGATAAGCAAATCTACGGTACATAAAGATGTAACGGACCGTCTGGAAGATATCAATCCATCGCTGGCGGCACGGGCACGGGTGGTTCTGGATGTGAATAAGTCGGAACGGCATATTCGCGGAGGGATGGCAACGAAAGAGAAATATCAGCACAGACTGCAGATCTGTGGGCAGAATGATGATGTGAAATAGGAAAGATTAGGAAGAGGCGTATGTCTGATCGCGGTTGAAAGACCGGGGGCAGATATGCGCCTTTGGCCGTTTGTGGGAGAAAGAGGTCCTTGACTTCCAAGGTACTATACATTATAGTTAAAACATATTATATATTAGTAAAACGTAATTTAGTAAATTATAAATAAGCAAATGTCAATATGTTCGAAAGGAGATGATTATATGTTTTTCGTGGGCAGAGATAAGGAAATGCAAATACTTGAAAAGCTTTATTCGAAAGATACCTTTGAATTTGTGGTAATGTACGGGCGAAGACGAGTTGGTAAAACAACATTAATTAACGAATTTATCAAGAATAAAAAGGCGATTTTTTATCCTGGAATCGATTCAAATGAAAAACAGAACCTGGAATTGTTTAGTAACAGTATTATGTCCGTATCTTCAGATATTGCTGCTAATATGGTTTTTCGTGATTTTAGTGACGCTTTTGAATCTATTTATAAAATGGCACAAACAGAACGGCTGGTGCTGGTGATAGATGAATACCCTTATCTGGCCAACTGTTATGGCGGAATATCGTCTCTGCTGGCGTCATTCATAGATCATAAGTTTCTAAATTCCAGGCTGATGCTGATTTTGTGCGGTTCGTCCCTGTCATTTATGGAACATCAGGTGCTTGGGTATCAAAGCCCGTTGTATGGAAGAAGAACGGCGCAGATGAAGATATCACCGTTTACGTTTGCGGAGTGCCGAAAGTATTATCATCACTTCAGGGCTGAAGATATGGCACTGGCTTATGGTGTGACAGGTGGAATTCCGCTCTATATGTCAAAAATTGATGATAAGAAATCCATGGAAGATAATATCAAGGAAAATTTTTTTGATACATCAGCGTATCTTTTTGAAGAGCCAGGCAATTTGATTAAGCAGGAGTGCCGTGAGCCAATGCAGTATAATGCTATCATAAAATCCATAGCAACAGGATATTCCAGAATGAGCGAGATATCCGGAGCGTCTGGGATTAATGACACGAGTGCAGTAAGTGGATATATCAACAAATTGATATCTTTGGGGATTTTGGTAAAAGAGTTTCCTTATAAATCAGAATCGACGAGAAAGACAGTTTATAAACTGTCGGACAGCATGTTCCAATTTTGGTACCGTTTTGTGCCTGCGAATCTATCTTTGATTGCACAGGGAGCGGGAGACAAAGCGTATGACCGCATAAAAGATCAGATTCCATCTTATATGGGATTTGTTTTTGAGGAAATGTGTAAACAGTATTTATGGCAGGAAAATTTAAAAGGAAATGCACCTGTCGATTTCACAAATCTGGGGCGCTGGTGGGGAAACGACCCTGTGGAGAAAAAAGAAGTAGAAATAGATATCATAGCCGACAATGAAGAAAACGAAGCAATTTTTGCGGAATGTAAGTGGAGAAATGAGGATGTTGGAGAGTCTGTTTTAAAAGAGTTACAGCATCGGAGTACGTTGTTTCATTATAGAAAAAATGTTCTCATTCTATTTTCCAAAAGTGGGTTTACAAAGGGATGTAAGGAATTGGCAGAAAAAATGAAGGATGTTTATTTGGTTTCTTATTGCGATATGAAATGGGATTAAACGGTTTCCGACATGCTGTCTTAAAAGCGAAAATCCACTTGCGGCTTGTCAGACAAGATGGTATGATGGATTTGAGGTGGAAGCAATGAAGGTTGTTAAGAATAATGTTACGGGGCAGATTATTGCCTATATGAAAGAGAATATTGAGAACGGGACCTGGAGGGTGGGGGAGATGATTCCTTCTGAGAACGCGCTGACCAGGGAACTGGAAGTGTCCAGGGCCAGTGTACGGGCGGCGATCCAGCAGTTTATTGCGCTGGGGATTATGGAGAGCAGGCATGGGAAGGGGACTTTTCTTAAGTCCTGTGATCTGACGGTGTTCGCACATCCGGGGATCGAGGGAAATGATTATAGTTTTCATGATATCATGAAGTCGCTGGAGTATCGCATTATTATCGAAAAAGGCGCGGCGGCGCTGGCGGCGGAGCATTTGACGGAAGAGTCGCTGGAACGGCTGCGGGGCGAACTTGGGCGGATGCGGGAAAATGTGGGGAACTCGGAGGAGTTCGTGCGCTGTGATATGGCGTTTCATCAGGAGATCGCGAAGGCGTCGGATAATATGCTGCTGTACCATGGACTAAATGAGGTGCTGACAAGTACGGTGGATTATCACCGCCAGCTGAATCATCTGGTGGGGTATCAGAACGGGATTTATTACCATACAATGATTTTGGAAGCGCTGGAGAAGCGGGACGGGAAGAAGGCGGCTCAGCTGATGGAAAAGCATCTTCTGACCACCAGGAAAGAAGTGGAGAATTACAAGGAACAGGAATCGTGAGACAAGAGGTGGTTAAGAAGATGATGGCTGAGAAGACGGTTAAACAGGCGGTTTTAAATGACAGCATGCTCATAAGCGGCTGTGGCGGCAATGGAGACTATAATACCCAGCTGCTATATTTTACCTGCTCATCCCTGAGCCGGGACGACAGATACTTATACATGCTGACAGACCGGACGGGCAGCCCCAATGTGATGGTATGTGATTTACTGACAGGGGAAGAGCGGATCTTGACAGACAATCACAACGGGACATTAAAGAGTTATGTATATTTTGACGGCACGTTCAACCGGGGGTTTGGAAAGGCCAGTGCATGTCTGGATTCGGAGCGGAACGTGATCTATTATATTCAGGATGATGGGATCTGCAAGGTGGGCCTGGATGGGAAGAACCAAAAACTAAACACGGTGCCGGATGGCCGGATGACTGCATTTACCCATGTCAGCAGTGACGGGAAACGGCTGTGCATACCCATGACAGACGGCCGTTGTCTGGATTTTGACCCGGAGACGGAGGGAAGCGGGCTTGATAAGCGGCCGGTCTATGATATCGATCGCCGGTGCCAGGAGGAGAATTTATCCAGCTATCTCTGTGTCTATGATACGGAGTCGGGTGCGCTGCTGTATGAGAAGGCAATTCCTAAATGCTGGATTACTCATGTGCAGTTTCATCCACGAAACCCGGAACAGATTATGTATAATCACGAATGGTCCAGCTTTGACTGTGGGATTCGGAGAATCTGGCTCTATGACCACTCTGCGGATACCGTCACCCGGATTCGCACGGAGGGAAATGATACCTTGGGCAATCCGTCCGGCTGCCCAAGGACCGCGGCAGACTGGGTCTGCCATGAGATGTGGAGTGATGACGGGAAAATGGTCATCTATCACGGAGGTTATGCGGGCGGGCCTGCCATGGTTGGACGGTATGAGCTGGAGAGCGGGAGATACTGGGAGATCGCATTGCCAAAGGATTATGATGCTTACGGTCATTTCACCATGGACCATCAGGGAAATCTGGTGTGTGACGGATATTTTAAATATCCCTGGGAGGTAAAAAAAATTCGGGACAACAGCACCGACAATGGGCCGGACCCTCACAAAAAGGATGCGGAGTATATCTGCAAGGTGGTGCCGGACTGGGAGCGGGGAATGCTTTCGTGGCTGCCCCTGTGCCGTCATGAAAGCGACTGGCTGGGCCAGGACGCCCATCCCCATCCGGTATACAGTCATACCGGGGACCGGATATTTTTTAACAGCAGGATGGGAAAGACCGTTCATGTATACTGCGTGTCAGCCCAGTCGCCGGTTTACGAACCGTGAAGCTAATGGATGATCATATCAAAACAGAGGCGCCATTTTGGAACGAATCCGATGGCGCCTCTGTTTTTTAGCCAGGGTTACAGCTATGAAAAATTTTCTTGCAACTTGTCAGACAAGATGATATGATGGGAACGGAAATAAAAATGTGTTGTATACGGCAAGTTCCTGTCCCGGCAGGAGCTTGCATAAAACCACAACATGTCTGACAACTTACAAGTGAAAAGAGAGGAGATTGTATGATGAAAAATTTTACGGATTTAGCAGGAAAAAAAGCGATTGTCACGGGTGCTGCACAGGGGGGTTGTGCCACGGGATGGCAGAGGGGTTGATGGAAGCGGGGGCGGAAATCTGTATCATCGATATGAATCCTAAAACGCCGGATATCGCGTCTGAGTTCGCTGAAAGAGGGTTTTCTTGCCACGGTGTGATCGCGGATTTAGGCGATGACGTGAGTCTGAAGGAGGGATTTGAGCGTGCCCTGGCGGCCTTGGGCGGACATCTGGATATTATCGTCAACGGAGCCGGTGTCCAGAAACGCCACCCGTCGGAGGAATTTCCCATTGACGATTGGAACTTCGTCTTAAATATTAACTTAAACGCCGTGTTTAAACTGTGCCAGCTGGCTGGACGACAGTTTCTGGCTCAGAAGACCGGCGGCAAGATTATCAACATTGCCTCCATGCTGTCCTTCTTTGGCGGTTACACGGTGCCGGCTTATGCGGCATCCAAAGGCGGCGTGGCCCAGCTGACCAAGGCCCTGTGCAACGAATGGGCGGGACAGGGAATTCAGGTCAACGCCCTGGCGCCCGGCTATATGGACACGGAGATGAACGTGGCATTGACCGATCCGTCCAACCCCAGATTCCAGGAGATCACGGACCGGATTCCGGCCCATGCCTGGGGAACGGCAGAGGATATGAAGGGGCCATGCGTATTCCTGGCTTCCGGTGCATCTGATTATTTAAATGGCGCTGTCATTCCGGTAGACGGCGGATATCTGGTACGGTAGAGGGAGGAGCGGACATCATGAGCGGAAAGAAAACTTTAAAGAGAAATACCATCTATCTTCCACAGTTCACGATTGGAGAGGAAGCGTTTGACGCTTTTAGCGGCGAGATGGGGGCTTACGGCGATAAGGCCGCCGTCATCTACGGAGAGAAAGCCTGGGCGGCATCGAAGGATTACATCCTGCCGGCGTTTCAACAGGCCGGTATCCGGCTGGCCGGAAGCATGCTCTACGGACACGACGCTACCTACGAGAACATGGAACGGATTGCGGGAAATCCTGAAATCCGGAACGCGGACTTCTTACTGGCCGTAGGCGGTGGGAAATGTATTGATACGGTAAAACTGGCTGGGGACCGCATGGGTAAGCCGGTATTTACCATTCCAAGCATTGCCTCCAACTGTGCTCCGGTGACGAAAATCAGCATCATGTATCACGAGGACGGTTCCTTCCGGGCAATTGACCGGCTGAGGACGGTGCCGGTTCACTGCTTCATCAATCCAAATATTATCCTGGCGGCCCCGGTGCGCTATCTCTGGGCCGGAGTCGGCGATGCCATGGCAAAAAATGTGGAGTCCGAGTGGTCGGCCAAGGCCGGAGAGCGGTTAAATTATGGCAGTGAACTGGGTATCATGGCAGGGCGGCTCTGTTTTGGCCCGATCATCCGGGATGCGAAACAGGCGCTGGCCGACGCGGCGGCAGGACAAAATTCCAAGGAGCTGGAACAGACCATCTTGAATGTGGTGGTAACCCCGGGCATCACCTCTGTGTCGGTGGACCCGGAATACAACGGCGGTATCGCCCACGCCCTGTTCTACGGACTGACCAGCCGCCATCATATTGAGAAGAATCATCTCCACGGCGAGGTGGTATCCTACGGTTCCCTAGTCAACCTGATGCTGGACGTGATGCAGGGAGGCAGCGGGGAGCGGCTGAGAGCGGCCTATGCGTTCAACAAGACCGTGAAGCTGCCGGTATGTCTTGCTGATCTGGAACTGGAGGAATCGGACCCGCTGGCAGATGTGTTAGAAGTGACCATGGCCAACCAGGAACTGGTACATACGCCCTACCCTGTCACAAAAGAACTGGTATACCAGGCAATACAAAACCTGGAAAAATTCCGGATAGAATCCTGATTTTAGATAAACCTTCCCGTCCCTTGTCCGACATGTTTGTCGAAAAAAGCAAAAATTACCGAAACGATATTCCTTTTATAATTTACCGTAACGGATCTGCATGTGGTAAATTGGTATCAACTTAAAGAAAGGAGGGGTAGATATGAGGATATTAGCAATCACGGCTTGTACCGCGGGTATTGCGCATACCTATATCGCGAAAGAGAAACTGGAGAATGCAGCAAAGGAGTTGGGGGATTCCATTAAAGTGGAGACACAGGGTTCCATTGGTGTGGAAAATGAGTTGACCCCGGAGGAAATCAAGGAGGCGGACGTGATCGTCATCTCCGCAGACATCCGCGTTGGAAAAGAGCGTTTTGCAGGCAAACCGGTAGTGGATATTCCAATCAGTATGGTGATGAAATCGCCGAAAGGGGTACTGACCAAGATCCACGAGAAATTAGGGAAGTAATTACGAAAGGGAAAGTAAGGAGGGTTTATAATGGGAACGAGTACAAAAAAGTTTGATATCAAAAAGCATGTTATGACCGGTATTTCCTATATGATTCCGGTTGTTGTCTGTGGTGGTATTCTGTGTGCGCTGGCAAAAGGTTTTGGCGGATATGATATCGGCAATGCGGTAGCGGCCGGGGCAACGCCATTTTCCAACTTAAATCCATTCTCATGGCTGGGTTTCTGGTGGGGCGTTAACAAGCTGGGTTCCGTTGCTATGGACTTTGCAGTGGCAGTGATGACAGCCGGTGTGGCATACTCCATCGCCGGGCGTCCCGGTATTGTGCCCGGTATTGTCATCGGGTACTGTTCGGCCCAATCGAAGGCCGGATTCTTAGGCGGCCTCTTGATGGCATTTATCATCGGTGCATTTGTAAACTGGATGAAAAAATGGAAACTGCCGAAATGGTGTGTCGGTTTAATGCCGGTTATGTTTATCCAGGTTATTTCAACATTTGTCTGTGGTATGATTTTCTTATGTGTGTTCTCGATACCGCTGGCCTTTATCATGGATGTGTTTCAGCAGTGGATCATCTCCTTAAACGGCGGAGCAAAGGCAGTGATCGGCGGCGTGATTGGAGCCTGTATGGGATTTGATATGGGCGGTCCTGTGAATAAGACAGCATCCATGGCAGCTAACGCGCTGGGTGCGGACGGTATCTACGGTCCTATGGCAGCCAAGATTATCGGTGGTATGACTCCTCCGATCGGTATCTTTATTGCAACATTACTGGCAAAGAAGAAATTTACAAAAGTAGAAGTTGAGACAGCAAAAACAGCTCTTCCGATGGGCCTTTGCTTTATCACGGAGGGTGTGCTTCCGTTCGCGGCAGCTGACCCGGCAAGAGTGATTCCAAGTTCCATGCTTGGTTCGGCAGTGGCAGGTGCCATTGCAGTGGGCGTCGGGTGTGAGTCCGTGGCAGGGCACGGCGGTATCTTCGTTGTGCCGATGATGACCAAGCCCATCTGGTTCCTGGCGGCGCTGCTGATTGGCTCGGTTGTGACCGGCGTCGTTTATGCGGCGTTAAAGAAACCGGCGGCGGAAGAACCGGAGAATAAAGAGGAAGAGGACATCGACTTCGATCTGGATATACAGATTCAGTAGATAATGTCATTATTTAGGACAGTCACAGAAAGGTAGGATAAGGTTATGCTGGTTTCCATGAAAGCAATTCTGGATGATGCAAATAAGAATTATTATGGTGTTATGGCCATGAACAGCATTAATATAGAGATGGCGCGTGCCGGTATTATGGCGGCGGAGGAGGAGCATTCCCCGATTATTATTCAGTTTGGCCCTGGCCAGATGAAGAATCATGCACATATGGAGGAGATGGTTCCTGTTGTCAGAGAATTGGCAGGCAGAGTACATGTGCCGGTGGCAATGAACTTAGACCACGGTTCTGATTTCTATAACATTACTGACTGCGTGAATGCAGGATTCACAAACGTGATGTTTGACGGTTCTTCCCTGCCATATGAGGAGAATGTAAAACGGACGGCTATCATCAGCGCACTGGCGCACGGCATGGGATGCTCCACAGAAGGCGAACTGGGGCACGTAGGGCAGGCGGCAGATTCGGATGATACGGATTTGGACCTGTATACCAATCCTGACCAGGCCATGGATTTTGTAGAGAGAACCGGCGTGGATGCCCTTGCAGTTGCCATTGGCACGGCTCACGGCGCTTACCCGAAGGGGAAGATTCCGAAGCTGGATTTTGAGAGACTTCATCAGTTGAAAGAGACACTGAACATGCCGCTGGTGCTTCACGGCGGTTCCGGCTCCGGGGAGGAGAATTTACGGAAGGCAGTGGCCGGCGGCATTAACAAGATCAATGTGTGTACCGATGCCTTTGAGGCTGGAAAGGCAGCGACCTTAAAGCTGCTGGAAGAGAATCCAAACGCGGATTACATGCATATGTGTATGGCGGCGGAAGCCGGGATCAAGCAGTTTGTAAAGGATTATATGAAAGTAATCGGCTCCAGCGGACGCTATATCTACGGCGAGGCAGTGTCGGCCGGCAACGAATAAGAGACAGACAAAAGCGGCAGCCATATCGGGATGAATGGCTGCCGTTTCCACTAACACTCATAACCAGATACGTATGAAGAACAGGGTGAGAATTTGAAGAAGGACAAGAACGCATTGTATTACAGCAGAATACTGGAATATCTTCTGGATGGGCGGACCTATGCCATCTCACAGCTGGCGGAGCACGTGGGGCTGTCTGAGAAGACGGTGAGGACGAAAATCGACCAGCTGAATGAACGCCTGGAGGAAGGCAATGCGGGAAGTATAAAGAAAAAGCAGGGAACCGGTGTGTGGCTGGAGACCACCCAGGAGCAGAAGGACGCTATTAGCGCCATGCTGGAATTTGAGCAGGTGGACGCCAGGACGGATTTGGACGCCAGGAACAACCAGCTGATTGGAAAACTGCTGAAGTTAAACCCGGGAGAGATCACTACTATTTCACAGATTGCGGAAAGCCTGTATCTGAGTCCGCCGACGGTGGCCGGTCTTATAAAGGTGGTGAACCCCTGGTTTGAGAAGCGGAGCCTTTTCATCAGTGCTGTCAGGAACAAGGGCGTGTGCCTGGTGGGAGATGAGTACAATTACCGGCTGGCTATCAAGGATTATCTTCTTTATATGATGCCGGAGGCCATGGAAGCCCTGCTTGGCAGCTTTGCCGGCGGAATTGATATTTACCGGATCAGACGGATTATTGTCAATGCGGAAAATGCCTGGCGGATTGAACTGGCGGACACCTCGTTTAATATGGCATGGATTCTGGCCTGTTTATCGCTGACGAGATGTCATCCACAGCAGGAACACCGGTTTAAGGAGAGCCAGGAAGAGAATATCCAGTATTATGTAGAGTATTCCTTTGCGGAGTCCATCTACCAGCGGATCGGCAGGGAGTTTCAGGTGGAGCTTCCGGTCAATGACATTGTTCTGATGGCGATTCTTCTGATTTCGGCGAAGCGGATGAATACCATTTTGGATATCAACAGTGAGGACTATACGAGGCAGTACGATGAGAATCTCCAGAATTTTGTGGTCCAGGTCATCGAGACCATTGACTCGGTGCTGGACGCCGGGCTGGCCCAGGATACCATCCTGTTTGACAGCCTGCTGATTCACATGCGGTCTGCCATATTCCGGATGAAATATTCCACGGCGGCCATGTCGGAGAGTATCAGCAAGTATGTGAAGAATGAATATAAACAGACTTTTTTAGCCACCTGGTCCACCAGCTATCTCTTTGAGGAACAGTATGGGATTCAGGTGACGGAGGATGAACTGGCGGGCATCGCCCTGTATATTCAGGCGGCGGTTATCCGGCAGAAGAAAGATAAACCGCTGTCCGCGGTTCTTGTCAGCCAGAAGGGGCAGGCGACCAGCCAGTTGGAGATGGAGATGATCAAATACAATCTGCCGGAGATCAGGTCGATGAAAGCGGTCAGCAACCATGATTTCTCCACCCGCCAGTTTCCCGAGGTGGACTTGATTATCAGCACTGCAAACCTGCCGCTTTTAGACACCCGCATTGTCAATGTGGGGGATAGAATCACGGAACGGGCGCTGGAGGTGATTCGGGAAAAGGTGAGAGAGATTCAGACGGTGCGGCATAAACAGAGATTCAGCTTCAGCAATTTGTGCCATCAGCTGTTTGATATCGATCTGATTTTCGTCCGGCCAACGGTGAAGGACAAGACGGAGCTGATCACCATGATGGTGAAGAAGATGGAGGAGAAGGGCGATGTGACGGAGCATTACCTGGCCAGTGTGCTGGAGCGGGAAAATGCAACGACCACCAGCATCGGGCGTGGAATCGCGATTCCCCATGGCAACATGACAGAGAGCAACGAGGCCCGGGTGGCGGTGGCGATTCTGGAAGAGCCGGTGGACTGGTACGGGGAACCGGTGGATGTGGTCTTTCTTCTGGGCGTCAAGATGACCTCTTCCTTTGAGATCAAGAAGACCAAGCAGTTTTACAAGGATTTTCTGGTTTTGACAGAAAATGATGAGAATCTGGAGACATTAAAACAATCAAATTCCGCATTGGAAATTTATCAATATTTTATTCGGTAGGGAGGACAAGGCAATGGCAGTGAAGGAAATTCTGGACAAACGGGTGATCGACCTGGATATGGCCGCGAGGACAAAAGACGAGGTCATCCGTCATCTGGCAGGACTACTGATGGAGGCGGGCTATATCCAGGATTTGGATGGGTATATCAGAGATGTGTATCTGCGGGAATCCGAGGGGATTACCGGCATTGGAAATCACGTGGCGATTCCCCATGGGAAATCTGATTATGTGGAACATGTGGGACTGGCGGTGGGGCGGACCAGGGATATGATTGAGTGGGAGTCTTACGATGAGGAACCGTCGGATTTATTCTTTTTATTTGCGGTTCCGTCCGATTCCGAGGGGGCGAAGGATCACCTTAGGCTGATCGCGGAATTGGCCGGGAAGCTGGGAAATGACGGGATTATGAAAAAACTCCAGACGGCCAAGTCTTATGATGAGCTGTTGGAGGCATTTGCATAGAGGAGGTTTTCGTCTGCATGTGCGGACCGGAAGGAGGCAGAAATGGCAGATACATTTATAGCGCCGGGGCGGATTGTCAGCGGTGTGGACGCGCTTTATGAGGCGGCTGGTTCCATCAAAGAGATGGGGAAAAAGGCATTGATCGTCACGGACGGAACGATGCGGAAGCTGGGAAATCTAGCGAAGGTGACAGCGATGCTGGAGGAACAGGGAATCCGGTATGCGGTGGAGGACGGCATTGACGGGGAGCCGGATGACAGGATGATTCTTCACGGACTTTCGGTTTATCAGGAGGAGGCGTGTGACTTTTTCCTTGCTCTTGGCGGTGGGAGTCCTATTGATTCCATGAAGGCCATCGCCATGCTGGCGGCCTGCGGCGGCGTACCGGCGGATTATATGGGAAAGACGGTGACACGGAAGCTGAGTCCTATGGCAGCGGTGCCGACCACGGCGGGAACCGGTTCGGAAGCCACTCAGTTTACCATTATCACGGATGGGGCGACCCAGGTGAAAATGCTGTTAAAGGGGCCGGCGCTGATGCCGGATTTAGCAGTGATTGACCCCGCGTTTACCATGACGGCGCCTAAGGGGGTGACGGCGGCAACCGGGGTGGACGCGCTGACCCACGCGATTGAGGCTTATACCTCAAGGAAGGCGCAGCCGCTGGCAGATACATTTGCGGTGTCGGCGTGCCAGCGGATTTTCGCCAATTTGAAGAAGGTCTGGGAAAATGGGCAGGATACGGAAGGGCGGATTCAGATGTCTCTGGCGGCGCTGGAGGCCGGCATGGCATTTAACAATTCATCGGTTACGATTGTGCACGGGATGAGCCGTCCTATCGGCGCGCTGTTTCATGTGCCGCATGGGATTTCTAATGCCATGCTGTTGGATATTTGCCTGGAATATGTGCTGGATGGGGCGACAGAGCGGTTTGCGGCGCTTTCGAGGGCCTGCGGTTTTGCGAGGGATACGGACAGTGATGGGGAGGCGGCACAGGCATTTGTCATGGCGGTGCGGCGGTTACTGTCTGAGATCGAGATTCCGACACCGGCCCGGTACGGCGTGGACCGGGAGAGGTTCTTTGAGGTGATTCCAAAGATGACCCGGGATGCGGCTGTCTCGGGGAGTCCGGCCAACACCAGGAAAGAGATTACGGTGGAAGCCATGGAGGAACTTTATAAGAAGCTCTGGTGAGAAAAGGGAAAGAAATGAGGGAGAGTCATGAGATATATCACATTTGATGAAAGCAGGCCCTATGATCTGATTCTGCTTGGGCGGATTGCCATTGATTTTAATCCATTGGATTATTACAAGACATTGGCGGAGAGCGAGACCTTCCGCAAGTATGTGGGCGGTTCCCCGGCGAATATTGCGGTGGGGATGTCCAGACTGGGCATGAAATGCGGTTTTTTTGCAAAGGTGTCGGATGACCGGTTCGGAGAGTTTGTGACGGAGTATTTTGAGAAAGAAGGGATTGATACCTCCCATATCACGAAATGTGAGAATGGGGAGAGTCTGGGATTGACCTTTACGGAAATTCTCAGTCACGATGAGAGCAATATTCTGATGTACCGCAACGGGATTGCGGACCTGTCGCTGTCGCCGGAGGATATTGAGGAAGAATACTTGACTCAGGCCAAGGCGGTGCTGATCTCCGGTACGGCGCTGGCGGCGAGTCCGTCGCGGGAAGCGGCGCTCAAAGCGGTGGCTCTGGCGAAGAAGAACGGGGTTAAGGTTATTTTTGATATTGATTACCGGGCTTATAACTGGAAGAACCAGGATGAGATTGCAGTATATGATTCGGCGGTGGCCAGAGACAGTGACATTATTCTGGGGTCCAGGGAAGAGTATGATTTGACGGAGCGGTTCCTGGGGCTGGATGGGACAGATGAGATGTCCTCGAAATACTGGTGCGGACAAAATGCTTCCATTGTGGTGATAAAACATGGAAAGCAGGGGTCTACGGCCTATACAAAGGATGGGAAATCTTATTCCATCAAGCCATTCCCGGTGGATGCGCTGAAAGGGTTTGGCGGCGGCGACGGGTATGCGTCCAGTTTCTTATATGGAGTGTACCATGGTCTGGAACTGGTGGACTGTCTGGAGCTTGGGTCGGCTTCCGCATCCATGCTGGTGACCTCACACGGATGCAGCCCGGATATGCCGGTGCTGGAGGAACTGCAGGCATTTATAAAGAAGGAAAAAGAGACCTACGGTGAGATGGTGGCGAGAGTGGAATAAGGTGCCGGCTTGCCACGTGGCAGGAAATGGAGGACAAGATGGAAAGAAGGATGATTGGCAAATCCGGGATTGAATCCAGCGCGCTGGCACTGGGCTGCTGGGCCATCGGCGGCGGAGAGTGGTGGGGGAACAATGATGACCGGATGTCGGTAGACACCATACTGCGAGGAATGGAACTGGGAATCAACTGGATTGACACGGCCAGGGTTTACGGGTTCGGGCACAGTGAGGAAGTGGCCGGCAAGGCCTTGAAGGCAGCCGGGCGTCACAACCTGCTGGTATCGACCAAGTGCGGGATTCAGTGGTATGACGGCGGGGGCGAACTGCATTTTACGAAGGAAGGGCATGAGGTGAGGCGGGACCTGTCCCCGAAGGCCATCCGGCGGGATCTGGAACTGAGTTTAAAGACGCTGGGAACGGATTATATTGATATCTATTACACGCACTGGCAGTGCATGACTTACGGGCTGGTGCCGGTGGAGGAAACCATGGGCGAACTGCTGAAGATGAAGCAGGAAGGCAAGATCCGGGCCATCGGCGCCTCCAATGTGAATCTGCAGGTGATGAAGGATTATGTGGCAGCCGGGCAGCTGGATGTGATCCAGGAGAAATTGAGTATTCTGGACCGGAAACCGGAGACGGAGCTGCTGCCGTTCTGCGAGGAGCATGGCATTACCCTTCAGACCTACTCTCCCATTGAGCAGGGGCTGCTGGCAGGAAAAGCGTCCAATGATTATGTACCGCAGAAGGGGGAAGTCCGGGATGGGAAAGTCTGGTGGAAACAGGAGAATATCCGCACGGCCAACGAGATGCTGGCGGGGTGGAAGGATTTAACGGAGAAATACAACTGCACGCTGGCCAATCTGTGCATCCGCTGGAATTCTATGATGTCGCCGAATATCAATGTGCTGTGCGGGGCCAGAAAGATTGCCCAGATTGAAGATACGGCCAAATCCATGGATGTGGCATTGTCCAGGGAAGACTTCCTGCGGATGAAGAAAGATGCGGACGCAGCGATTGCGAAACTAAATAAAAAATGAAATAATAAGGAGAAAGAATCATGAAAATTGCAGTATTAAACGAATTCAGCCAGGCACCAAAGAACACAATTATTGTAAACGAGTTAAAGAAAGTAGTAGAGCCGATGGGTCATCAGGTATACAATGCAGCCATGGAAAAACCATTGACTGATCAGGATGTTCCGGAAGCCTACACCCCGGAGAATCCACGTCTGACTTATTTACATTTGGGCATCCAGGCAGCGTTATTATTGAACTCCGGAGCCGTAGATTTTGTGGTAACCGGCTGTGGCACCGGGCAGGGCGCTTTGATGTCCTTAAACATGTACCCGGGAGTTGTCTGCGGCTACTGCATCGAGCCAACGGACGCTTACCTCTTCCTGCAGATTAATAACGGCAACGCCTTATCCATCCCATATGCCAAAGGATTTGGCTGGGGTGCGGAACTCAATTTAAACAATATCTTCACGAGAGCCTTCGGCTCCCCCAAGGGCATGGGCTACCCCGACGGCCGCAAGGAGGCCCAGAACCGCAATGCCAACCTCCTCTTCGAGGTGAAACAACAGGTAGCCAAACCTCTCCTGGAAGCCTTAAAATCCATCGACCCGCAGATGGTAAAAGAATGCATGATACCGAGATTTTTGGAATGCTTCTATGATGGATGTAAGGACGCGGAAATCAAGGCGTATGTGGACAGTGTTGTAAATTCATAGTGGAATTGTGATAGACGGCGGGGAACTTTGGAGTGAGGGTTCTCCGCCAGGGAGGTTAATGGCGGTAAGGATCACTCTATGATGCTCTTCATTACGTTTCCTTCCCTAAATGGATAAACTGTAATACTAAATAGTAATATATATTTGTAATATATTAATGTCAATGAAAAACAATTATACTTTGTATTACAGGAGGCGGAAAATGGAAGATAAATTTGTTGTACGTCCAAAAGGCCAGGATAAAAAAGATGATAAATCGGTGGTCACCACAATCCGTATAGATCGGGAATTGCAGGAAGAGTATGATAAACTGGAAGGAAAAAGTAATAGATCACGCAATGAACTGATCAATATGGCGCTACGCTATGCTTTGGCTAATTTGGAATTTATATCAGATGAAGATTAAATGATCATAATTGCGAGTCCCCCTTCATAGAATGTTAGTAATCAAACTATGAGGGGGTTCTTTATGAGAAAATCGTTGAGCTTGAAAGCAGTGCTGCTCACACTGATGGTAATATGGGTGGTTGTGGCCAGGATGCTGAGTGGATGCAGCCTTGCGAAGGACGATGGAGGAAAGGTACGGGATCTGGAATTTTCGGTAGTGGGCGAAACGGATATTCCGGAAGAACTTCGCAGTATCATCGCAGAGAAAAAAGCGCAGCCATTTAAGCTGACGTACAGTGACAACGAAAATCTGTACATAGTGGTGGGATACGGACCGCAGAATACCGGGGGTTATAGTATCGCGGTACAAGAACTGTATCTGACGGACAATTCCATTGTGATTGACACAGAGCTAATCGGCCCGGCAAAGGGGGAGAATCCGGCGGCGGAGACCTCTTATCCATATGTGGTCGTCAAGACAGAGTACCTGGAGAATCCGGTGGTGTTCCAGTAAGAAACAGAGGTGATACAATCGAAAGCAGACCAGCCTTTTCGCGAGGGCTGGTTTTTGTATGCACTTGTGACAGGCTTTTTCTTAACAGCCATGTGAAGTAAGGCTTGGTAGTTTATAAAGTTTATAAATGATGTAAACAGGCTATGGAAGAATAAGCGGCCAATCGACCGTTTCATTCAGGAAATCAAGGAAATAATACGGTGAACACGATTGTGCAATCGATTCTGCAAAAATAAAATAAAAAATCACTAAAATAAAAGTAAGAAATATAATATTTATTATGCACATAGTACACATAAATATAATTTTTAAAATAAATTTTGATAATAATTAAATAAAGTATTGATTTTTACAAATAAAACATGTAATATTTAAACTAGTTGATGCTTCAAACAAACGATTTTATGAGAAGGAACAAATGATAGCAGTTTGCATTTCGATGAGCAAGAATGGTTTTGGGTACAGCATCACGGCAAAAACTTATTTTTATTATTTTAGGAGGGTAATTACATGAAAAGAATGGTAAGCGTAGCACTGTGTACAGCAATGGTAACAGGTTCTCTTATGGGATGTGGATTGAAGTCTCCAGAGACGGCGGCAACAACAGCGGCAGTAACGGCGGCAGCAACGGCAGCAGAAGAAACCAAGGACGAGGCAGGGACAGAGGCGCCTGCAGAGAGTGGAGAGGCGGTGCCTGCAGCTGCCAACGATCCGAAGGTAAAGCTGGTATATGCAGAGGTGAACCCGTTAGACACGATTGTAGGACAGGTAGCTGCCAGATTCAAGGAAAGAGTAGAAGAACTGTCCGGCGGATCGGTAGAGATCGACATCCAGGCTAATGGTGTACTGGGAGCAGAGGGTGATGTACTGGATAACATGATTGGAGGCGTAGGTACCATTGATATGGCACGTTTGTCTGTATCTACCATGACCTCTTATGGTCTTGACAAATCCAAACTGCTGGCGTTGCCTTATGAATTTGTGAGCCGTGACCACTTCTGGAATTTCGCAGAGAGTGATGTTGCACAGGAATTCCTGGACGAGCCGGAAGCAGTTGGTCTTAAGGGACTGTTCTTCGGTGAGGAAGGCTTCCGCCATATCTTTACCAGAAACGAGATCAAAGGTCTGGACGACCTTCAGGGACTGAAGATCCGTGTTTCTACTGACCCGACCATGGTATCCATGATTGAGGCGCTGGGAGCAAGCGCAACCGTAGTAGCCTACACAGAATTATATACCGCTCTGCAGAGTGGTGTTGTAGACGGAGCAGAGAACCCAATCAACAACTATAAATCTAATGCATTTAACGAGGTTGCACCGTATTTGATTCTGGACGGACATCAGCTGGGTGTTATTGAGGTGGTAATTACAGACGCTTCCTGGGCTAAGCTGACTGACGCACAGAAAGAATGCATCATGCAGGCGGCTGCAGAGTGCCAGAAATATAACAAAGAGATTTCTGAGCAGGGTGAGCAGGACGCGCTGGCAGCGCTTGGAGATACCATCACTGTGATTCCGGTAGAGGACAAGAGCCCGTGGGTTGAAAAATGTGCAAATGTAATCAGCGAAGCAACCAAAGATTACCAGGAACTGCACCAGGCAATTCAGGATCTTCAGTAGGAAATGAAACAGAAGATTTGAACAGTGACAGGGAGTGCGCAGGAGAGAGTTCTGCGCACTCTTAAAAAGGAGGATATATGGCAGCTCTGGAAAAATTAAAACCTCTGTATGATGGGTTGTACAAGATTATTGAGGTCGTCTGTAAAATGTTGCTGATTGCAGATATTGTTGTGGTTAGTATGACTGTTTTGGGACGGTATGTCCCGTTTATTCCGGATCCGTCCTGGAGCGAGGAGATCACACTGACGTTAATGTCCTATATGGCAGTGCTCTCGGCCGCGTTGGCGATCCGCCGCAAGGCACATATACGAATGACCAGTTTTGACCGCTATTTGCCGAAAACCCTTGTCAATGTGCTGGACCTGCTTGCCGATGCAGGCGTGCTGGTTCTCTCGTTCGTCATGATTACTGTAGGGTGGAAGTACGCCATGGGAATTGGGGCAAAAGGGTATTACCCCAGCCTGCCGTGGCTGAGCAGAAGGTACATGTACTTTCCGGTTCCGCTGGCAGGAGCGGCGATGCTGGTGTTTGAACTGGAGAGTATCTATCAGAATATGAAAAAATTATTGGGAAAGGAGGAGCTGTAATATGGATACAACTACGTTAGCGATAGCCGTGCTGCTCGGCAGCTTTTTGATCATGGTGCTGCTGCGTTTTCCAATTGCATATGCGGTGGCGCTCGCATCGATCCTGTGCCTGAAGGTACAGGGCATGCCTTTGCAGACCGTGTGCCAGCAGATGGTAAAAGGAATCAGTTCCTTCTCCCTGATGTCCGTACCCTTCTTTATCACCATGGGCTGTCTGATGGGAAGCGGAGGAATCTCCGAGAAATTGATTGCCCTGGCAAATGCGTGCGTGGGGTGGATGCGCGGAGGTATGGCGATGGTGAACATTGTGGCGTCCTACTTCTTTGGTGGAATCTCAGGTTCTGCGGCGGCAGATACGGCTTCCCTGGGGTCCATCATGATCCCGATGATGGTGGATCAGGGATATGACGGGGATTTTTCCACGGCAGTGACCATTACGTCATCCTGTGAGGGCCTGCTGGTACCGCCCAGCCATAATATGGTTATTTACGCAACCACGGCAGGCGGACTCTCTGTGGGAAGCCTGTTCCTTGCGGGATATATACCGGGAGCGATTCTTGCGGCCTCTCTGATGGTGGGCTCGTATATCATTTCCTGTAAGCGGAACTATCCAAAGGGAGAAGCTTTCAACTTTATGACCCTTATAAAGCAGCTTAGTATCTCTTTCTGGGCGCTGGCGGCGATTATTATTGTAGTGGTTGGAGTGGTAGGCGGAGCTTTTACGGCGACAGAGTCTGCGGCGATTGCGGTAGTATACAGCCTGTTTGTCAGCGTTTTCATCTACAAGGGACTGGATTGGAAGGGCGTATGGAGAGTGCTTGGAGATTGTGTGGATACACTTGCCATCGTGCTGATCCTGATTTCGACCTCTTCTGTGTTCGGTAACTGTCTTACCTTGCTGCATGTGCCGGAAATGGCGGCAAACGCGATTACCAGCGTAAGCTCTAACCCGATCATCATTGCATTGCTGCTAAACCTGATCCTGCTGGTTCTGGGCTGTATCATGGATATGGCGCCGATTATTCTGATTGCGACTCCAATCCTGCTGCCGATTGCAACCTCGATTGGAATTGACCCCATCCAGTTTGGCATCATGATGATTTTAAATTGTGGTATCGGTTTGCTGACACCGCCGGTTGGTTCCGTACTCTTCATCGGCTCTGCAGTGGCAAAACTTCCGATGGAGAAAGTGGTAAAGGCGACTCTGCCATTTTATGTATGCATGATTATCACATTGCTGTTGTTGACCTTTATTCCGGGCATCAGCCTGTTCCTGCCATCTCTTTTTGCATAAGCGGGTAAAAAGTGTTTGTGAGAGACCTGATGATTCCGGCAGAATCATTGGGTCTTTTTCCATTAGAAATTACAGAAAAGTGAGAGGAAAGTATGGAGGAGAAGAAAAACCCGGTAAACGGACAGATGTTGATTGGCGGCTGTGCTGACCGCGAAAACTGGAATTCGCAGCTTTTATATTTCACCTGTTCCTCATTAAGCAGAGATGACCGCAGAATTTTTATGCTTACGGACAGATCCGGAAATCCTAATGTCATGGTAAAGGATATGCTTACCGGTGAGGAAAAGATCCTTACGGACAATGAAAACGGAACATTGAAAAGCTATGTTTACTTTGATGGCACATTTAACCGTGGGCTGGGAAAGGCAAGCGTCTGCCTGGACAGTGACCGGAGTATCGTTTACTACATACAGGACGATGCTATCTGCAAGGTGGATTGCGAGGGGCGCAAATCGGTTCTGAATCATGTTCCCGATGGACGCATGACGGCGTTCACCCATGTCAGTGCAGACGGAAAAAAGCTTTGTGTACCGATGACAGACGGACGCTGTCTGGACTTTGACCCGGAGACGGAGGGAAGCGGGCTTGATAAGCGCCCGGTATATGATATCGACGGCCGTGTCCAGGAGGAGGGGCTGAGCAGCTATCTGTGCGTCTACGATACGGAGACGGGAAAACGTTTATATGAAAAACAGATTCCTAAATGCTGGATCACACACGTGCAGTTTAATCCCTGCAATTCCGGACAGATTATGTATAATCATGAGTGGCCGTGCTTCGACTGCGGGATACGCCGGATATGGCTTTATGACCATGAGAAAGATTCTGTTACGGCGATTCGGAAAGAGGGAGAAAATACTCTGGGAAACAGCAGGGGATATGGCCGGAAGGCAGGGGACTGGATTTGCCATGAAATGTGGAGCGATGATGGAAAGATGATTATCTATCATGGGGGCTATAAAGATGGACCGGCAATGGTGGGCAGGTATGAACTGGAAACCGGAAATTACCGTGAGATCGCCCTGCCGGATGACTATGACGCATATGGGCATTTTACCATGGATCATAAAGGAAATCTGGTGTGCGACGGATATTTTAAATACCCGTGGGAGATAAAAAAAGTCCGGGAAAACAGCACGGATAACGGACCCGATCCCCACAAAAAGGATGCGGAATATATCTGTAAGGTCTTTCCGGATTGGGAAGACGGGAGTTTGAAATGGGTTCCGCTGTGCAGACACGAAAGTGACTGGCTGGGACAGGACGCCCACCCGCACCCGATCTACAGCCATGCGGGAGACAGGATTTTCTTTAACAGCAGAAGCGGAAAAACCGTAAACGTCTATGCTGTTTCCGCGCAGCCGTCACAGCAGTGGAAGCGAGAATTGTGCTGCCAAAATAAGGAGGGAGCAACATGAAGGAACTGGAATTGAAAGAAGTGGAAAAGACCGTGGAAAGTATCCCTATGGGACAGAAGGCATATTTTTCCAAGACAATTACGGAGGGCGATGTGGCGCTGTTTGCCGGTATCACCGGAGATTTTGAACCACTTAGCATGAATCAGGAATTTGTGGAGAAGACGTCTTGTGTGAGCCGTCTGGTACAGAATATGCTTCTTGCCACTTATACGTGGCCGGTGTCTACCCAGATTGCATCTCCGGGTGCAGTGACGATCGCGCAGGAATCTACGTTTTTGAAACCTGTGAAAATTGGCGATACCATTACTGCAGTAGGAGAAGTGACGGAAAAGATTATGGAAAAAAAGATCGTGATCGTCAGAACCACCTGCTATAACCAGGAGGGTGAGATGGTGATGGATGGATCTGTTGTGGAACTGATGCGTGTTCATTAAGGAGGGTAAAAGATGACAGTGATGCAGTTTGAACAAAAGTCGTTGGAGTCTCTTGCACAAGGGGAGTTTTCTCTTTTTACAAAAACGGTCAGCGAGACAGATGTGACGCTTTATGCCGGAATTTCGGCGGATTTCTCACCCGTTTATATGAATAAACAGTATGCGGAACAAACCAGGTTTGGCAGACAGGCAGCGCACCCGATGCTGATTGCCTCTATGGCGGGCGGCGCGATCTTTCGTCTCCTCTCGCCGAGCGCGTATCCCCAAAAACGGGAATTTGAGATGGCAGCTCCGGTTTATCCAGGTGATACAGTTACCATAAGGGCAGAGATTGCTGCGATTGACAAAGTGAAGCGCACGGTGGAGGTGGAGCTGGAAGCCTATAACCAGAAGTGTGAACTGGTGATTCGCGGGAAGTCACTGGAGAATTTAAATATCATATAGGGGGGCGTGAGAACGATGAGACTGGAGGGAATCCGTTTAAAAAATATAGAAGATATCAAGGTGGGAGATACCGCGTGGTTTTCTAAAACCGTGACAGAAGCGGATATCATGATGTTTGCACAGCTTTCCGGAGATTACGCGCCCCAGCATGTGAGTGCAGAGTTCGGGAAGACCATGATGTATGGTTCCCGGATCGCCCACGGTATGCTGACGGCAGGTCTGATCTGTCCGGTGCTTACCAAACTGTGCGGAGACGGATCGGTTATTTTTTCGCAGAAGATTAAATTTAAATCAGCTGTCCTTTTAAATGATACCGTGACTGTTCGCGGAGAAGTCACGGAACTGATTCCGGAGGAAAATAAGGTGAAGATTGATGTAGTCTGCCGGAAACAGGGGAGCGGGCCGGAGGACAGACCTCTGATTCTGGCAGCATTTATACAAAAGCTGGAAATATTGTCTGTATAAAACAGCCTGCAGTTATTTGACAAAAACGATTTATTGAGGTTGCGAGTTGGAGGGAGAAAAAGAATGAGACAGGAAACTATCTGTATAGAAGGAAAGGAATATCCGATGTACTCCGTACAGACGATTATCGTCGGAAGCGGCGCGGCGGGGCTGAATGCCGCGGTTTCCCTGTTCAAGGAGGGGCAGGGGGATATTGCCATTCTTACAGAAGGAAAGCTTATGGGAACTTCCCACAATACCGGTTCGGATAAACAGACGTATTACAAGCTGACGACATGCGGAAGCGAGCCGGACAGCGTGCGCGGGATGGCGCGGACCCTGTTTGACGGACAGGCAATGGACGGGGATCTGGCGCTGGTGGAAGCGGCGCTTTCCATGAGAGGATTTTATCATCTTGTGGATATAGGCGTCCCTTTTCCCTGCAACGGAGCAGGAGAGTACATCGGTTATAAGACCGATCATGACCCGAACCAGAGGGGCACTTCGGCAGGACCGCTGACGTCCAAATTCATGACGGAAGCGTTGTGGAAAGAGGCGGAGCGATACCAGATTCCGGTGTTTGACGGCTATCAGGTCATTGAGCTGCTGCTTGACCAGTCCGGTGATGAGCCGCGGGTGAGAGGTGTTCTGGCATTGAATAGAAAGGAACAGCATCCGGCTGGCCAGTACGTAGTCTTTTCATCGGATAATGTTGTGTACGCAGTAGGCGGAGAGGCAGGTATGTATGATACCTCCGTATATCCGATGAGTCAGACCGGCGGAATGGGAGTGGCGTTCCGCGCCGGCGCGCGGGGAAAGAATCTGACAGAATCTCAGTATGGAATCGCTTCTGTTAAATTCCGCTGGAATCTGTCAGGAACGTATCAGCAGGTGATTCCGCGCTATGTGTCCGCTGATGAGAACGGTGAAGATGAAAGGGAGTTCCTTGACGCGTATTTTGAGACACCGCAGGATATGCTGTATGCCATTTTCCTGAAAGGATACCAGTGGCCCTTTGACCCGAGAAAGACAGTTGATTACGGTTCATCCCTGATTGATCTGCTGGTTTATCAGGAGACCGTTCTAAAAGGACGCCGGGTATTTTTGGATTACCGGAAGAATGCCTCGGCTTCGGAGAAAAACGGGCATTTTGATGCAAAGCTTCTTCATCGGGAAGCCTATGATTATCTGAAGAATTCGGATGGACTGTGGGATACGCCGATCCAGAGACTGGAACATATGAACCCGGCGGCAATCGAGTTGTACCGCTCCCATGGGATTGATTTGCATGAGGAGAAGCTGGAGATTGCAGTCTGTGCGCAGCACAATAACGGCGGACTTGCAGGAAACTGGTGGTGGGAGAGCAACCTGCGCCACCTCTTCCCGGTGGGAGAGGTCAACGGGACACACGGCGTGTACCGTCCGGGCGGGAGCGCGCTCAATTCCGGACAGGCGGGAAGCCTTCGCGCGGCGCAGTTCATCGCCAGCCGTTACACCGATGAACCTGTCGGAGCGGAGGAACTTACCAGGCAGTGTGGGGAACAGTTAAAGTCGGCAATCCGTTTTGGAATGGAAGCATTTCTTCCCGGCCGGCAGGCGGCGGACCTGAAACAGGAAAAGAAAATACTGGGTGTGCGCATGTCGCGAAGCGGTGCGAATATCCGTTCCCTTGAGGGGGTGACCGAAGCACTGGCGGAGAATAAGAAACAGCAGGAGGCGCTGAAAGCAGCCGGGATACGAAAAGGCAGCGAACTTAAGGCTCTGTATCGCCTGCGGGATTTGCTGGTGAGTCAGCAGGTTTATCTGGAAGCAATCGCAGACTATATCCGTCAGGGCGGAACCAGCAGAGGTTCTTATCTGATTTATGACCCGTCAGGAGAAAAGCCTATGGAAAAGCTTCCGGATCAGTTTTGTTTTTCCCTTGAGGAGAAGGGACTGTCAAAGAAAATTCAGGAAATTGTCTATCGGGACGGCACGTGCAGTTGTTTCTGGAGACCGGTTCGCCCGATACCGGCGGACGACAGTTGGTTTGAGAAGGTATGGAAAAACTGGCGAGAAGGAATCTATTATGATATGCAGTAAAAGGAGAGCAGAAAGATGAATAAGTTTATGACAGTAGACGAGGCGGTGCGTCTTGTGCCGGATCAGGCGAGCATTGCAGTGACCGGAAACGGCGGCGGCATCATGGAACCGAATTTCCTGTTTGAGGCGTTGGAGAAACGTTTTCTGGAGGAGGGGCATCCGCGGAATGTAACTCTGACCCACTCGGCCGGTATTGGTGATAAGGATAAGGGCGGAATCAGCCGTTTTGCTCATGAGGGCATGATAAAGCGCGTGGTAGGCGGTCACTGGGGCTGGTCTCCCAAAATGCAGCAGCTGGCAAATGAGAATAAGATTGAAGCCTACAACCTTCCGCAAGGTATCGTGGCGCTGCAGTATCGTGAAATTGCCGCGCACCGGGTGGGCGTGATTACCCGGACTGGAATGAAGACCTTTGTCGACCCCCGAAACAGCGGCGGCAAGTTAAATGAGGCCACGAAGGAGGAATTGGTGGAACTAATTACGATTGACGGAAAAGAATGGCTTCATTATAAACCGTATCCCGTGAATATCGCACTGATTCGCGGAAGCATCGGGGACGCTGAGGGAAATATTTCCATGGTTTATGAGCCGGCTTATCTGGAAGCGCTTGCCATCGCCCAGGCAGTGCATAACTGTGGCGGCAAGGTAATTGTCCAGGTAAAATTCGCGGCCAAGACAGGTACGCTTGATCCGAAGCATGTGAGAATACCGGGAATTCTGGTAGACGCGGTGGTAGTGTGTCCGGATCAGGTACAGACGACAGAGGGTGAATTTAATCCGGCGCTGAACGGTGATATGAAGATGCCGGTAGACGCCATCGCGCCTATGCCGTTGGATCAGCGAAAGGCAGTAGCAAGAAGAGCGGCGATGGAACTGCAGCAGGGAAGCATCACCAATCTGGGATTTGGTATGCCGGACGGGGTTGCTAAAGTGGCGGCGGAAGAAGGAATTTCCGATTATGTGAAGATTACCATCGAGCAGGGCATCACAGGGGGGG
>JAWZDV010000005.1:0-2499 GCA_034142505.1 Bacteroides thetaiotaomicron | reverse complement strand
GATGAAGAAGGTAAGATGATCAGCAAGTGGTCTGAGGGTAGTGCAGATACAGCTAGCTACATTGATGGTTACTTCTCCACCAGTGATGATGGCGCAAGAAGAAAAGGCTGGTTCCAGGCTGTTCCTTCTAAGAACATCAACTCTAAGGCTAATGCTGACGAAGATAACAAGTGGTTCTATGCTAACAACGATGGTACTCTTGTTGTAGAGAAGATTAAAACTATCAACGGTAAGAAATATGCCTTCAACGAGAAGGGTGAAATGCTGAGCGGATTATGGGCACTTAGCCTTAATGATGATAATGTAATCCTTGATAGCACTAAGATTGATACTCAGAAGGGTGTTGATGAGATTGCTAACTACGCTGATCCATATTTCGTATATTACTTCGGCGGATCAGATGATGGTGCAATGAAGACTGGTGCTCAGAGTGTAGAGGTTGATGGTGACAAATATCAGTTCACATTCGGCAAGAGCGGCGGTTCTAAGGGCCAGGGTGTAAATGGTGTTCAGGGTAACATCCTTTATGTAAATGGTAAGAGAATTAAGGCTGATACTGATTACAGATATCAGGTAGTTGATAAACAGGGTAATGTTAAATCCACAAGTGGTGTATCTACCAATGGTGGTGAAGTTATCGCTGAAGGTTACTTGGTTAACTCTTCAGGTTCTGTAATGAAGGGTAGTGGTACTTACTCTGATACAGACGGAAAACAGTATAAGGTATCTGCTGTTACAACAGCTGATGGTGATACAGCTTACAGAGTAACATACTGGGGTTATAAGAAATAATATTAAGCATGAGATGGGCAGTGGAAATTCCACTGCCCGTTTTATAATTTGTGTTATTTTTGTATATTATAAATCAAACTTTTCTATATAAAACCAAAATAAATGCGGACAGTGGAAATTCCACTGTCCGCATTATAGGTGCTATTGATTATTTCTTGTAACCATAATATGTTACGATGTACTCTGTATGCTCTGTAATGTCTTTGTTTTCAGTAACCTTATATTGTCTTCCGTCTGTATCGGTGTAGAATCCACTACCCTTCATAACAGAACCTGAAGAATTGATCAGATACTGTGCATCATCTAACACTACGCCTTCGGCTGGAATCTTTCCACCTGGCAGTTTAGAAACTTTTCCTTTTTCGTTTACTGGCTGGTATCTAAAGTCAGAATCAGCTTTAATTCTCTTGCCGTTTGTATAAAGCACATTACTCTGAACACGATTAGCGCCTTCGCCCTTATGTTCGCCGCTCTTGTAGAACATAAACTGATACTTATCACCATCTACTTCTACACTCTGGGAACCAGTTTTAAGAGCTCCGTCATCGCCACTTCCGAAGTAATAAACTGGATTGGTGTAGTCAGCAATGGCATCAACCTTTTTCTGAGTATCAATCTTAACTAACCCAGAAATATTATTGTCATCATCAGTATCAAATGACCATAAACCACTCAGCATCTCGCCCTGATCATTGAATGCATATTTCTTACCATTGATAGTCTTTAATTTTGAAACAACAAGAGTACCATCATTGTTGGCGTAGAACCACTTAGCATCTTCGTCTGCATTAGCTGAACTATTGATATTTTCAGACGGAACTACATTAAACCAGCCCTTCTTTCTTGCACCATCATCGCTAGTGGAGAAATAACCATCAATGTAGCTAGCTTTCTTAGCACTGGATTCAGACCATTTGCTGATCATTTTACCTTGTTCATCAAAAGCATATGTTTTACCATTGATTTTTTTGGTTTTATAAGCCCATTTAGCTGGATCAGTAACATCTTCATTATCTGCAGCTGTTGTCTGAATCTTCTTTCCATTTACATCGAAATAGAACCAGAATGTATCATCTTCTGTATCATTCACACGATTCTCCGTTCCAATATACAGATATCTCCAATCAGCTGTTACTCTAGCGCCATCATTAGCATCACCACAGTAATAAACTCCAGTCTGATATCCATCATCACCTGGGCATCTATCATTTTCGTCATTAACCCAGCCCCAAAGCATATGGCCATTTTCGTCAAATGAATACTTCTTACCATTAATGGTTTTCCATGATGGTTTACCTGCGATCTGCTTGTAAGCCTTACCAGAATTCTGGAAGTAATACCAAACAGTCTCTGCCTCATCATCATCAACGCCATCATAGTAATTCTCGTTCTCTAACTCAACCCACTTGTTGGCTACCATTCTACCAGTTTCATCAACGTAATAAATGTTATCGTTGTTGTCACCGTTTTCAATCAACTTAGATGTAGCCATGTAGCCATCCTCATCTAAGTAGTACCAGAAGTTACCTGATTTTTTCCAGGTATCTGTTACTCTGTAGCCATCGTTGTCAACATATACCCAAGTACCATCTTCTTCTGTCCAGCCCTGAGCTGCGAAGGATGTCATGGATGCACCGATAGCCAGCAAAGCTGCTGCAGATAATACTGCAACTAATTTTGTCTGCTTTCTCATAATTAATGCACTCT
>JAWZDV010000004.1:0-19350 GCA_034142505.1 Bacteroides thetaiotaomicron | reverse complement strand
GCCGGTTCATCGGTATTTCGCGGGGATGCCTATGAGAATGCTTCTGAATTTATGGAAATTTTTAAGGAATATGAGAGATGAAAACATGTCTGATTGTGACCGGCGGCACCATGGATTTGGAGTTCGCCGGTTCTTTTTTGAAAAATAAAACCTTTGATTTTGTGGTGGCTGTGGACGGGGGGCTGGAATATCTCAAGCCTCTCGGAATCCTTCCTAACGCGGTTGTGGGAGATTTTGATACCGTAAACCAGGAGGTGTTTTTGGAATACCATAAGTTTGAGGAGGTAACCTGGGAGATCCACCGGCCGGAGAAGGACGAGACGGACACGGAACTGGCGATTGAGACGGCCATCTCCATGGGAGCGGAGAGCATTACCATTCTCGGCGGAACCGGAGGACGGATTGACCATCTGCTGGCCAATATCCATCTGCTGGCCGGCTGCCTGGAACGGGGGATATCCGCGTGCATGGTAGACCGGCAGAATAAGCTGTATCTTCTGGACCGGGAAACCACCTTCCGTCAGAATGACCTTCATGGGAAATATTTATCCTTTCTTCCATTGACGGAGGAAGTGCGGGGGATTACACTGACAGGCTTCAAGTATCCGCTGACCAAGAAGAATATCTCCATCGGCAGGGAAGCCGGGCTTTGCGTCAGCAATGAGCTGGTGGCAGAGAGCGGGACGATTGCCTTTGATTCCGGCTGTCTGGTCTGTGTGGAATCCAGGGATTAAACTGGTATGGTTTAATAATAACAAACTGGCTATTTATATCAATCCACTTGCGTGATAAGATGAGGGAAATAAAACGCAGGGGAGAGATGATGATGAATCAAGATAACGAGAAAGTATATAAGATTGTGATAACGGGACTGATGGCCGCTCTCTGTTACGTGGCCTTCACGTTCTTGAAAATCCCGATTCCCACCTTCGGCGGAGACATGGTGGCGCTGCATATCGGCAATGCCTTCTGTGTGCTGGCGGCGCTGCTGTTAGGCGGCTGGTACGGCGGTGTGGCGGGGGCCCTGGGAATGACCATTGCGGATCTTTTGGACCCGGTTTACATCACCAGCGCGCCGAAGACCTTTGTGCTGAAGCTGTGCATCGGACTGATCGCCGGCTTGATCGCCCACCGGATCGCCAGAATCACCGAGGACCACGATAGCAAATACATTTTCAAATGGTCTCTGATCGCCTCCATCGCGTCCTTAGGCTTCAATGTCATCATGGACCCGATTGTGGGATACTTCTATAAGAATTACGTGCTGGGCGTGGAGTCATCGGCGGCAAAGATCATGTCCACCTGGGCTGCCGGTGTGACCTTCATCAACGCGGTTGCGGGAACCATCGTGGTAGTTGTAGTCTATATGGCGGTGCGGCCGGTGCTCAAAAAAGCAGGTTTGTTCTTTAAGATAAAATAAGCGGTTTCGTTCTAACCATCAGAACCCGGATTTCGGAGAATCCCCTCCGAAGCCGGGTTCTTTTATATCATAGGCAAGATCGTTCAATGATATAAAGCCCTCCGGGGGATGCGCACTCCACGCTGAGAAAGTATGCCCGCTAAAGCGGCCGCGGGGTCTGACCCAACGCAGCACGGCCTCGTGCGGAGTGAGGTCACTCCGGCGCAAAAGTCTGCTCTGGCAGACTCTTTATGAAAAAAGGGTTTTCATTCCATGGAATTTGTTGTATAATCACCGCAGTAAGATGCAATATTTATGGTAGTGGACATTGCACATATAGGAGGAAAATCATGTTAGATTTAAAATTTGTCAGAGAAAATCCTGAGATTGTAAAACAGAACATCAAGAATAAGTTCCAGGACAGCAAACTTCCGCTTGTAGATGAGGTGATTGAGCTGGATGCGAAGAACCGGTCTGCCAAAGCGGAAGCCGACAATATAAGGGCCGAGAGAAACAAGTTATCCAAGCAGATTGGTATGCTGATGGGCCAGGGAAAGAAGGAAGAGGCCGAAGAGGTGAAGAAGCTGGTTGCAGCCGGAGCGGAGCGTCTGGCTGTGCTGGAGGAGCAGGAGAAGGAACTGGAGGAGAAGGTTAAGAAGATCATGATGACCATTCCCAACATTATCGATCCCAGTGTGCCTATTGGAAAAGATGATAGCGAGAATGTGGAAGTGGAGCGCTACGGAGAGCCGGTAGTGCCTGATTTTGAGATTCCTTACCACACAGAAATTATGGAAAGCTTCGACGGAATCGACTTGGAAAGCGCCAGGAAAGTAGCTGGAAACGGCTTCTATTATCTGATGGGTGACATTGCAAGACTACACTCCGCTGTGATTTCCTATGCGAGAGATTTTATGATTGACCGCGGGTTCACCTACTGCGTGCCGCCATTTATGATCCGGAGCGAGGTGGTGACCGGTGTGATGAGTTTCGCTGAGATGGACGCCATGATGTATAAGATCGAGGGAGAAGATTTATATCTGATCGGAACCAGTGAGCACTCCATGATCGGTAAGTTTATCGATACCATTCTGCCGGAGGAAACTCTGCCAAGGACCCTGACAAGCTATTCCCCCTGTTTCCGCAAGGAGAAGGGCGCCCACGGTCTGGAGGAGCGGGGAGTATACCGCATCCACCAGTTTGAGAAGCAGGAGATGATCGTGGTATGTAAGCCGGAGGAGAGCCCAATGTGGTATGACAGACTGTGGCAGAATACGGTCGATCTGTTCCGCTCCTTGGATATCCCGGTGCGGACGTTAGAGTGCTGTTCCGGTGACCTGGCCGACTTAAAGGTGAAATCCGTGGACGTGGAAGCATGGTCTCCGCGCCAGAAGAAATACTTTGAGGTGGGAAGCTGTTCCAACTTGGGAGATGCCCAGGCCCGCCGCCTGAAGATCCGTGTAAACGGTGGAGACAGCAAATACTTTGCCCATACCTTGAATAACACGGTTGTGGCCCCACCAAGAATGCTGATTGCCTTCCTGGAGAATAATTTACAGGCAGACGGCAGTGTGAGAATCCCGGTGGCTTTACAGCCATATATGGGCGGAAAGACTGAGATTCGGAAAAAATAACAGAGGGTGATCCATATGATGTGTTTTAACCATTTTAATTTTAATGTATTGGACTTGGAAAAAAGTCTGAAGTTCTATAAAGAGGCACTGGGTTTGGAGCCGGTGAGAACGAAGGAGGCCTCCGACGGCTCCTTCCGTCTGGTGTATCTGGGGGATGGAAAGAGTGATTTCACCCTGGAACTGACGTGGCTGAAGGACCGCACGGAGCCTTACAATTTAGGGGAATGTGAGTTCCATCTGGCCTTTGTGACCGACGATTATGAGGGCGCTTACAACAGGCATAAGGAGATGGGCGTGATCTGTTTTGAGAATCCGGCCATGGGAATCTATTTTATCTCCGATCCGGACGGTTACTGGATCGAGATCGTTCCTGTGCGTTAATTCCCAGTTATTTCCTATGGAATTTCCAGATTCTATATGTTAGTATAGTTTTGTAACAGAAATGTAAAACTTATGTAACATATAGGAGGAAAAACATGAAGAGATTACCAGTATACGTAATGACAGCGGCAATCGCGATGTCAGGAGCGGCAACCATCACCTCACAGGCGGCAGTCAAAGTGATTGCCATCGGAAGCAACGGGCAGAACTGTGATTTATCATGGAAGCAGCTGGCAGGAAATAGCTTCAATGGAGTGAAACTTCCAAACTGCGATATTCTGAAACCGAACAACGGTTTCCCAAATATGAACCAGCCGGCGGTACCGGACCTGGATGGCAGCCATCTGCCGGACATCAGCGTACCGGATACCGACGCTCCGGCAGTTCCGGATCAGGGTGGTAACCATCTGCCGGATATCAGCGTTCCGTCCACGCCGGAGGAGAGCGTACCGGATACCGACAATTCCTTTACCGCACAGGTAGTGAAGCTGGTCAATGAGGAGCGCGCCAAAGCAGGTCTGTCCCCATTGACTGTGGACAGCAAGGTGGCGGCGGCAGCATCCACCAGAGCGAAGGAGATTGAGACTTCCTTCTCCCACACAAGACCGGACGGAAGCAGCTTCTCCACCGCACTGACTCAGAGCGGCGCGTCCTTCAGAGGAGCCGGCGAGAATATTGCTTACGGACAGAGAACACCGGAGGAAGTGATGAAGGGCTGGATGAACAGCCAGGGCCACAGAGCCAACATCATGAACAAGGATTTCACCACCATCGGTGTGGGCTATCACCAGAACAGCAACGGTACCGGATACTGGACACAGCTGTTTACCAGATAGGACCGGATTGACAGGATAACCATCAGGTACATATAGACAGGGCCAGGAGGGAACATAATTTGTTCCAGCTCCTGGCCCTGTTTTCATATTCAAATCTCCGGAAGTTCCAGCTTCGGCTCCGCCACAAGAGAGTAGTTGGTGTGGTAAATCACAAATCCCGGCGCGCCTCCGGCTGCCTTCTTCACATGCTTTCTCTGAATATAATCAATCTCCACTTTTTCATTTTCCCGCCCTTTGGAGTAATAAGCGGCCAGTGCACCGGCTTCCTCAAAGACCCGGTCCGGCAGTTCCTTTCCCTCAGTCTTCACAATGACATGGGAACCGGGGATTCCTTTGGCGTGGAACCACCAGTCGCTGCCGTTTGCCACCTTGAAGGTCAGCTCCTCGTTCTGGTAATTGTTCTTCCCCACATAGATATGGAAGCCGTCGGAGGAGAGGTAGTGGAATGGCCGGCTCGTGATTTTTACCCGTTTGCCGCCGGTGTATCTGCGTTTGATATATCCGTATTCCGTCAGTTCTTCCTTGATCTGGACCAGATCATCCTCCTTCAGGGCAATGTCCAGCGAAGTGCTGATGGATTCCAGATGTTCGATTTCCCGTTTCGTCTCCTCCGTCAGTTCCGACAGCGCCTCAAAGGTCCGTTTCAATTTGTTGTACCGGTCAAAATTCTTCTGTGCGTTTTCCCTGGCGGTCAGCTGTGGGTCCAGCGGGATGGTCACTTCCTCGTTGGTATAGTAATTGAGGCAGGTCAGACTTTTTTCGCCGCCTGAAAGTTCGTAGCCGTAAGTATTTAACAGTTCCCCGTATACCTTATATTTGTCCCGCTTCTCCGTGTCCTTCAACTGCCGCACCTGGAGGTCATATTTTTTATAATTCCGTTCCAGCGCGGTCTGGACGATTTTGCGAAGATCCACCGATTTCTGGCGGATGCGGGTGATGGCGTTTTTGGAGGCGTAGTAGGTCTCCAGCAGTTCGCTGATGGAAGCAAATTCCCGGACCTCGTAACCGCCGCCGTCAAAGCAGGTGAGCGGCACGGCGGCAAATTCCACCGGTTCCTCCTGGCGGTAAATGATATTGGGAGAAAAATTCCCGGCCGTCACATCCTCCATCATCAGAGATAACGTATGGTGGAGATGAATCAGCTCATTTTCCGATAATTCATTGGCGGAGTGGTCCCCGTCAATGGAAGCCAGGTGGCACAGTTCCCCGCCGGTCACCGGGCTGATGCCGGTCAATTTCAAATACAGCGCCTTCGAAACCGGGGCAGGGGTTTTGCCAATCAGCGCCGTAAACCGTTCCTGTGTGATCTCCAGCGGATTTTCCTTGTCCATGGTGTGGGGAATAAAGTAGGGCCGCCCGGGCAGCACCTCCCGCACGGAACTGACCTGGGCGGAGATATGCTTGATGCTGTCGATAATCGTTCCATCCTCCTTACAGAAGATAATATTGCTGTGCTTCCCCATCAGCTCCACAATCAAAAGCTTCCGGCACAAATCCCCCAGCTCGTCCAAATGCTCGATCTCCAGCCGGATGATCCGCTCCAGTCCCGGCTGGCTCACCTTCATAATCCGTCCCGTACCGATGTGCTTTCGCAGCAGCATACAGAAATTGGGAGCCGTCATGGGGCTGGGTTTATTGTTCTCCGTAAAATACACCAGCGGCAGGCTTGCGCTGGCGGATATCAACAGCCGCAGTGTCTCCTTGTTATTCTTTATCGTAATCAGAAGTTCGTCCTTCTCCGGCTGGGCAATCTTGCTGATCTTGCCGCCTTCCAGCCGGTTTTTCATATCGTGAACCAGATTTGCAACCACAATTCCGTCAAATGCCATGTCATTTCTCCTTTACTAGCGCGTTACCAATTGTTACATTATACAGGAATCTTTACAAGATTACAAGTTGACTTGCTTTTTAAGATGACTTATAATGGATACTATCTATGACGAAAGAGAGGCAGCGGCCAATGTTAAAGAGCATGACAGGTTTCGGTAGATGTGAGGTGGTTACGGAGGAATACAAGATTTCTGTCGAGATGAAGGCAGTGAATCATAGATATTTGGATTTGAGTATCAAGATGCCAAAGAAGTTCAACTACTTTGAGGCGGGAATCCGCAACCTGTTAAAGAACTATATCCAGCGAGGCAAGGTGGATGTGTTCATCAACTACGAGGATTATACGGAGAATAAACTCTGCTTAAGCTATAACAGCAGCCTGGCGGCGGAGTATATGGACTATTTTAAGAAGATGGAAGAGCAGTTTGGCATTGCCAACGATGTGAAGGTATCAGCCTTGTCCAAGATGCCGGAGGTTCTCACCATGGAACAGGCTCCCGAGGATGAGGAGCATATGTGGAAGCTGCTGTCCGAGGCGATCGAGGAGGCGGCCAAGAAGTTTGTGGAGACTCGTGTCTTGGAGGGCGAGAACTTAAAGACGGATTTAATCGGCAAGCTGGATTACATGACCAGTCTGGTGACGGAGATCGAGACCCGTTCCCCGGAACTGATCAGGCAGTACCGGGAGAAGTTAGAGGAAAAAGTCCGGGAGATGTTAAAGAACAATACCATCGACGACAGCCGGATCGTGACGGAGGTCACCATCTTTGCCGACAAGGTCTGTGTGGATGAGGAGACCGTACGTCTGAGAAGCCACATCGAACATACGAGAGAGGAACTGCTGGCGGGAGGAAGCATCGGCCGCAAGCTGGACTTTATCGCCCAGGAGATGAACCGGGAGGCCAACACCATACTCTCCAAGGCCAATGACTTGGAGATCTCCGACAAGGCCATCGCCTTGAAGACCGAGATCGAGAAGGTCCGGGAGCAGATTCAGAATATTGAGTAAAAATCATGAGACAGGAGTAATGGAACATGAATGACCAGGGAATATTGGTTGTGGTATCCGGATTTTCCGGGGCAGGCAAAGGAACCTTGATGAAGGCGCTGCTTGCCAGATATCACAATTACGCGCTGTCCATCTCCGCCACCACGAGAAAACCGAGAGTGGGAGAAGTGGACGGAAGGGAATATTTCTTCGTAACAAGGGAACGCTTCGAAGAGATGATCGCGGGGGAAGAACTGATCGAGTACGCCCAGTACGTGGATAACTACTACGGGACGCCGAGACAGTATGTGTTCCAGCAGATGGCGGACGGCAAGGACGTCATTTTGGAGATTGAGATTCAGGGCGCCTTGAAGATCAAGGAGAAATTCCCGGAGGCGCTGCTGCTGTTTGTGCTTCCGCCCAGTGCGGAGGCGCTGAAAGAACGTCTCGTCGGACGGGGAACCGAAAGTCTGGAAGTGATCGAGGCCAGACTTCACCGGGCGTCGGAGGAGGCGGAAGGAATGAATTCTTACGACTACATTCTGATTAACGATGAGGTGGACACCTGTGTGGAAGAGATGCACCAGCTGATCCAGGCACAGCATAACCGTGTAAGCAGCAATCTGGATTTCATCGAGCAGATGAAACAGGAGCTTAAAAAATATTAGTGAGAGAGGAGATTCATATGTTACATCCATCATACACAGATTTAATTAATGCAGTAAACAAAGGGGTTGAGCCAGGGGAGGAGCCGGTGGTACAGAGCCGTTATTCCATCGTTATTGCCACAGCCAAGCGCGCCAGACAGATTATTGCCGGGGAAGAGCCAATGGTTATGGACAACGGGAAGAAACCGCTGTCCGTAGCTGTGGAGGAGTTATATGAGTCTAAAGTGAAAATTGTCAGCGACGAAGATTCTTCCGAAGAGGAGAACAACTAGCAGGTGTCAAAAGCCGTCTCCATCAGTTTGGGATGGCTTTTCTCTACGGTTACGGATATTAGATAAGATAGGAGAGTTACATGAAATTACTTTGCATTTCACTGGGCTGTGATAAGAATCTGGTGGACACCGAGATGATGTTAGGCCTTCTGAATCAGGACGGATACACCTTTACCGACGACGAGCAGGAGGCGGACGTGATCGTCATCAACACCTGCTGTTTCATCAACGATGCCAAGGAAGAGAGTGTCAATACCATCTTGGAGATGGCGGAGCTCAAAAAGACGGGGCAGTGCAAAGCCCTCATTGTCACCGGCTGTCTGGCGCAGCGGTATAAACAGGAGATTATTGACGAGATTCCGGAGGTGGATGGGATTTTAGGCACCTCCACCTATGACGAGATTTCCAATGTGTTAAAGGAAGCATTAGGCGGCCGGCATATATCCCGGTTCCATGATCTGGATGCATTGCCGGAGGTGGCGGCGGAGCGGGTGATCACCACCGGCGGCTATTATGCTTTTTTAAAAATCGCGGAAGGGTGCAACAAACACTGCACCTACTGTATTATCCCAAGTCTTCGCGGCAATTACCGCAGCGTGCCTATGGAGCGGATTGTAAAAGAGGCCCAGGCACTGGCGGACAAGGGCGTGAAGGAACTGATTTTAGTGGCGCAGGAGACGACACTTTACGGAGTGGACTTATACGGGGAAAAAACGCTTCCCCGGCTGCTTCGGGAGCTCTGTAAGATATCCGGGATTCAGTGGATTCGGATTCAGTACTGCTACCCGGAGGAGATCACCGACGAACTGATCCGGACCATCAAGGAAGAAGAGAAGATCTGTCATTACTTAGATATTCCCATTCAGCACGCCAGCGACAAGATTCTTAGACGGATGGGCAGAAAAACCAACCAGGCGCAGCTGCGGGAGATGATTGCGAAGCTTCGGAGAGAGATTCCGGACATCGCCCTGCGCACCACGCTGATCTCCGGATTCCCGGGGGAGACGAAGGAGGATCACGAGACGCTGATGGAGTTTGTGGACGAGATGGAATTTGAACGTCTCGGTGTGTTCGCCTATTCAGCGGAGGAGGATACCCCGGCGGCGGAGTTTGAGGACCAGGTGCCTCAGGAATTAAAAGAGGAGCGCCGCGACGAGATCATGGAACTTCAGCAGGAGATCGCCTTCGACCACTCCGATGAGATGGTGGGCCGGGTGCTGGATGTGATGATCGAGGGAAAGATAGCCGACGAGGCGGCTTACGTGGGTCGTACCTATATGGATGCCCCCAATGTGGATGGTTTTATCTTTATCAATACGGATAAGGAGTTGATGTCCGGAAACTTCGTGAGAGCGAAGGTAACCGGGGCTTTAGAATATGATCTGATAGGAGAGATGTGTGATGAACCTGCCCAATAAGCTGACGATTCTAAGAATTATCATGATTCCGTTTTTTGTGGTATGCCTGTTGTGGGATGGAGGAACGAACCAGACGCTGCGGTATGTGGCAGATGTGATCTTCATCGCAGCCAGTTTCACCGATATGCTGGACGGCAAGATCGCCAGAAAATATAATCTGGTCACTAACTTCGGCAAATTCATGGACCCGCTGGCCGATAAACTGCTGGTGTGTTCCGCCCTCATCTGCCTGGTTGAACTGGGGAACCTGCCTGCCTGGATGGTGATTGTGATTATCAGCCGGGAATTTATCATCAGCGGCTTCCGTCTGGTGGCAAGCGACAACGGCATTGTCATCGCCGCCAGCTACTGGGGCAAATTTAAAACCGTCTTCCAGATGGTGTCCGTGGTGCTGCTGATTGCAGACATTCCGGCGCTTTCGGTTATAACCACAATCTGTGTGTGGGCGGCATTAATTCTTACCGTAGTCTCATTGATTGACTACATCGCAAAAAATCATAAGGTGCTGACAGAAGGGAGCATGTAATTATGGTGGTAGAAGTAATATCTGTTGGAACAGAACTGTTGTTAGGAAATATTGTCAATACCAACGCCCAGTATCTGGCGGAGCAGTGTGCGCTGCTGGGCCTGCCTCTGTATTACCAGACAGTGGTGGGAGACAACCATGACCGGCTTATGGAAGCGGTGAAAACGGGATTATCCCGGGCGGATATTCTGATTCTCACCGGCGGCCTGGGGCCTACCGAGGACGATATCACCAAGGAGGTCTGCGCCGAGGCCATGGGATTTCCTCTGGTGGAGGACGCCCACACCAGAGAGCGGATTGAGGAGTATTTTAAAAACGGGATTTTCAAAGAGATCCCGGACAATAACTGGAAACAGGCCATAGTCCCCCAGGGGGCCACGGTCCTTGACAACCCCAACGGAACCGCGCCGGGCCTGATCCTTGAGAAGGACGGCAAGACGGCAGTGCTGCTTCCCGGGCCGCCAAACGAGCTTATCCCGCTGTTTAGCGGACAGGTATATCCCTATCTTCAGAAACTGTGCCCGGATACGATCTTCTCCCAGATGGTGAGAGTCTGCGGGATTGGGGAGAGCCAGGTGGAGGAGAAACTGATTGATTTAATCGACAGCCAGACCAATCCGACGATCGCCCCTTACGCCAAGACCGGTGAAGTCCATCTTCGCATTACGGCCGCCGCGGCCGACGAGGCGGAAGCCAAGGAGCTGATCAAGCCTGTCGTGAAGGAGATCAAGAAACGCCTGGGCAATGCCGTATACAGCGTCAAGGATGAGTCCCTGGAGATGGCGGTGGTCCGTCTGCTGGAAAAATACGAACTGACGGTGACCACGGCGGAATCCTGCACCGGCGGTATGCTGGCGGCACGCTTAGTCAATGTGCCCGGAGTATCGGAGGTGTTCCGGGAGGGATTTATCACCTACTCCAACAAGGCGAAGAAGAAAATACTGGATGTGAATAAGGCAACCCTGCGCAAATACGGGGCCGTCAGCAAAGAGGTGGCCAAGGAGATGGCGACCGGCGGCGTGTTCGCCACGGACGCGGACGTCTGTGTGGCGGTAACCGGCCTTGCGGGACCGGGCGGAGCCACGGAGGAAAAACCGGTGGGTCTTGTCTATATTGCCTGCTACTTAAAGGATCATGTGACGGTGGAGAAGTATCAGTTCAAGGGAAACCGCAATAAGATCCGGGAACAGTCGGTGGTGAAGGCGTTAGATCTGCTCCGCCGTTCGATTTTGGAAAATTACAGCAAATAGCAGGAGGTTGGGCAGTTGGAATCACATTATGTAAAAAAACAGTTATCGGCGGCTTACCGGTATTGCTTTGCCAGGATGGCCCTGAATTATTATACCTTTTATGAAACGATGTGCGAGGATGACAGCGTCTCGGAGGATATCAAATCGTATGCCGGGGAATTCCACCAGGTGTTAAAGTTATTTATGGATGGAAAGGGTGAGATCGGCCGGCTTTCTGATCTGCGCGCCAAGGTGACCGGGGCCATGGAAGTACTCACCGCCTATACGGACTGCTTTCAGATCTATGAATACGTGTTAAACCGGATGGAACGCCGGTTTGAGACCGGAGTAAAGGTGGACGATGATTTGGAGGAGTTCACCGAACGTCTGATGGGCTTTTTGATGACGTCGGAGGACTCGGTGATCATGAATGAGCGTATCCAGCAGGTCATCAGCCAGCTTCCGGTCCGCTATACGAAACAGAAATTCTTTGAACTGCTGAGGGATGGGTTATCTGTCTACCTGGGTTCGGAAAAGAAGAGTCTGGAGGACATGCTCTACATACTCCGCACGGAATCCATGGCAAAGCTGCCGGAGGAGATGGAGCGGGGCCATGAGGATTTATATGAGGTTTTAAACCTGTTTTGCCAGGCGGATTATCTCCACATGGAGAAGGAGGAATACCGGAA
The DNA here is from genome assembly GCA_034142505.1 of Bacteroides thetaiotaomicron. GTDB lineage: Bacteria > Bacillota > Clostridia > Lachnospirales > Lachnospiraceae > Hungatella_A. Next base: position 7,480 of record JAWZDV010000004.1, on the reverse strand, counting down.
GAATATCGACCGGATTGTCTATGTCAGCGGCAAGCTGTATCAGGAAGCCGGGATGGTCATGCTGCTCCAGGAGTTGATCAATGATCTGTATGTGCTTCATTTATCGAAAGAGGCTGCCATGATGGAACTCTCGGAACGCCAGGTGATGGAAAAAATTGTAAACGGCGTATTAAACCAGTTCCTGGAAGGCAATACTTCTATGATAGAGGACGAGGTGACGGATCTCCTCAGTGAGCTGGAGGGGACCCAGGAGGGCGCCATGGAGCGTTATCTGTCCTATCCGGCGCCGGAGGAAGATCCCCAGGATGAGATGGGCCGTTCCCTCCGGACGGTGGACCTGCTGCTGGCCGGCAGTCCCTTTGTCGCTCTGGGCGGGACGGTGGACGAAGGTCTGGAAGGAAACGTGGACCGGGCTTATTTAGACGGACGCCTGGAACAGCTGTTTGAGGAACTGCGGGCTGTGTTTGCCGGAACGTCCAAGCCGGTGGTGCGGGCGATTATGGCGAAGCTGTTGTCCAGTCTGCCGGTGGTGTTTGGTTCGGCGGAGGAATTGCAGGAATATATTATGAGAAGCTTATCCAGCTGCAGTGATCCTGCTGAGCGGGAGACAACCATGGAATTGTTAAATCAGGAGATGGTGAACGAGGATGCGTTGGTATAAACATCTGTATACAGGGGAGAAGGCCGGCAGACGCCGGTATTCCATCATTCAGAATATACGCAGTGAAAAACTCCAGCCGGAGGTCTATGTGATTACACCCGCCTCAAATGGGAATAATATACTTGACATCCATCCATCGGCCACACTTCTTCATCCCTACTACCGGGAGCAGAACCTGCTGATTCTGGGGATTGCCCTGGGGCATCAGGAGGCCATGGAAGTGGCCGGGAGGATTGTGGATGAGATGTTTCGAAAAACAGGGGAATTGGACCTGGAACAGTTTTTAGAAGAGATGGGAACGGTTAAGGTGTGATGACATGCTGCATGTGGGATTGCTGATTTTAAAAATAATAGGATTTGTACTTCTGGGAATCTTATGCCTTATATTGGGACTGATCCTGATCGTGCTGCTGGTGCCCGTCCGCTACCGGATGGAAGGCTCCTATCACGGCAGTCCGCAGGGAATGGCCCGGATCACCTGGCTGTTACATATCCTGTCGGCAACGATTTCCTATGATGAGGACGGAGAACTGCTCACTTCGGTGCGGCTGTTCGGCTTCCGGCTGTTTCGGGACCGGGCAGACGGGGAAGAAGTGTTTCGGGAAGGCCTTGACGATGCTGAGGACGCGGCAGAGTCTGTGGCCCGCAGTGTGGAGGAAGAGGGCGCCAGGGAAGAAGGACGCAAGGTCCAGGAAGATCCGCTGGTCAAGCAGGGGCTTGATTCCGGGGACGCGTGGGACTTGGACGGGGAAGATGAGGATGATTCCGACATGATTCTCCAGACCCAGGAACTGGGGGGAGACGCCCGGTTTTGGAAACGGCTTACCCGCCGTATCACCCGGTTTTTAGAAAAAATTAAGTTTTACTTTCACACCCTTTGTGATAAACTGAAACACATAAAGGACAGTTACGATGAGGTTCTGACGTTTGTGAAAAACGAGGAGAACCAAAAGACGATGAAGCTGGTGTTCAAGCAGGCTAAGGTGCTGATCCGCCATATTCTGCCGCGAAAGGCGTCAGGATACGTGGCCTTTGGATTTGATGATCCTTATACAACCGGACAGGTACTGGCGGCCGCCAGTCTCTTCTATGCATGGTATGGACAGAAGATTGATCTGATTCCCATGTTTGAGGAGCCGGTGATGGAGGGAGAGCTAAAGCTGAAGGGCAGACTGCGGATGGGAACCATCCTGTGGTGCGGCTTCCGTGTCTTTTTGAATAAAAATTTCCGCCTGCTGTTAAAACAGTGGCGGTCAAGGTAAGAAATTAGGAGGGATATTTGATGGCGGACAACAATCATTTCGGCGCGGCCGTAGAAGCATTATTTAAAGGGATGGATCACTTTGTGACCACGAAGACGGTGGTGGGAGATGCTGTGAAGATCGACGATGCCATCATTCTGCCGCTGGTGGACGTGACCTGCGGGATGGCGGCCGGCACCTTTGCGGAGAATTCCAAGAACCGGGGCGGCGGCGGTATGAGCGCCAAGATGAGCCCCAGCGCCATCCTGGTGATCCAAAACGGCTCCACAAGACTGGTGAACATCAAGAACCAGAACACCGTCAACAAGATGCTTGACATGGTTCCTGATATTGTCAACAAATTTACCAATGGAAAAGTAACCGTGGGAGAGGAGTTTTCCGCGGAGGCGGTGAGCGCGGCGGAAGAGATGGCTTCTGCAAAGACAGAGGAGACAGAGTAAGAGCCCCCTAAAACCTGCATAGCCGGCGGGATGTCTGCATATGATAGACCATAGCGATGGATTTCATAGTAGTAAAGAGAGGGATGATATGAGACGACTGTGCGGCCTGATGATCTTTTGCATAGGGGTAGGCATGGCAATTAAGGTATTTATCCCCACCACGCTGACTCTGCTGATTATCATTATTGGATGTCTGTTATTGGGGTATAACTTATTCTGCCATTGTTAGACAAAAATAAGCTCCGGCCGGAAAATCCGGCCGGAGCTTTTCAAAAAACTGATTAAGCTCTCTCCACTAAACCAGAGCGAAGGCAAGAAGTACACACATACATCTTCTTTGCTCCGCCGTTAACTTTAACCTTAACGGACTTTACGTTTGCTTTCCACATTTTGTTGGAACGTCTATGGGAATGACTCACTGCGTTACCGAAGTGAGCAGCCTTTTCACAAATTGCACATTTAGCCATGATTGCACCTCCTTAAACCCTACTTGGACTTTTATTGCAAAATCCACAACATATGTATGATAACAGATGGGAGAGGAATTTGCAAGTAAAAATTGAAATTTTGTGTTAAATTTATACAATTTTTGTTGGAGACTAAAGTAGGAATGGACACAATATCTGGTGTGTGGTATACTAAATTAGTTAAAGAATGGTATTTTATGTATGCGGCAGGTAAATAATCTTAAAAAATAAGAACTAGTCAAATAGAATAGAATGGAGGTCTCAGTTATGAAGGGTCGAATCAACAACAAGATGGGTGAGATTCAGATTAACCCGGAAGTCATTTCCATGTATGCGGGAACCACGGCGGTGGAATGTTTTGGAATTGTAGGTATGGCGGCGGTCAGTATGAAGGACGGGCTTGTAAAGCTGTTAAAGAGAGAGAGTCTGACCCACGGGATCAATGTGGCAATTGAGAATAACCATATTACCATCGATTTTCATGTCATAGTCGCTTATGGCGTGAGTATCTCTGCGGTTGCGGACAACTTAATCGAGAATGTAAAATATAAAGTCGAAGAATTCACCGGCATGGAGGTTGACAAGATCAACATCTATGTGGAAGGTGTAAGAGTGATAGATTGAATAAGGCAGTCCCCGCCCCTAAAGGCCCGGGGAAAGTAAGGAGGAGTAACCCGAGTTATGAATACAATCGATGCAAAAACGCTTCAGAGAGCATTTTTATCCGGTGCCCAGGGTCTGGAAGCAAAAAAAGAATGGATTAATGAGCTGAATGTATTTCCGGTCCCTGATGGGGATACGGGTACCAATATGACCCTGACCATCATGGCTGCCGCCAGAGAGGTGGCTGCGCTTGAGAATCCGACCATGGAGACGCTGGCCAAGGCCATTTCCTCCGGTTCCCTGAGAGGAGCAAGAGGAAACTCCGGCGTGATCTTATCCCAGCTATTCCGGGGATTTACCAAAGAGATCAAGACGGTGGATGTGATCACCACCACCACCTTAGCCAATGCCTTTGTGAGAGCCACGGAGACGGCCTACAAGGCGGTTATGAAGCCAAAGGAGGGAACCATCTTAACGGTTGCCAAGGGAATGGCGGACAAGGCTGTGGAGCTGGTGACGGAGACTGAAGATATCGTTGAGTTTGCAAAACAGGTGATTGAGCACGGCGATTATGTGCTGAGCCAGACACCGGAGATGCTTCCGATCCTCAAACAGGCCGGTGTGGTGGATTCCGGCGGCCAGGGCCTGATGCAGGTGATGAAAGGGGCTCTCGACGGGCTGCTTGGCAAGGAAGTGGATATGTCCGTGGAAGCCGTGAGACCGGCCATGCGGATGGACAATGGCGGAACGGAAGAGTTTGACATTCATTTCGGTTACTGTACGGAATTTATCATCAATGTAGAAAAGAAGTATGACGAGAAGGAGGAGCACTCCTTCAAGGGGTATCTGGAGTCTATCGGGGATTCCATCGTTGTGGTGTCCGATGACGACGTGGTGAAGGTGCATGTCCACACCAATGATCCCGGACTTGCCATTCAGAAAGCCCTGACCTACGGTTCCCTGTCCCGCATGAAGATTGACAACATGAGGGAGGAACACGAGGAGAAGTTAATCAAGGACGCCGAGAAGAAGGCGGCCATGGAGAAGGAACAGGAGAGGGCGGCGCAGGAGGCATCTCATGCAGAGGAGCCGAGAAAGCCGTACGGTTTTATTGCCGTTTCCATCGGGGAGGGCTTTGGCGAGATCTTCAAGGGGATCGGCGCCGACTATCTGATTGAGGGCGGCCAGACGATGAATCCCAGCACGGAGGATATGCTGAACGCCATTGAGCATGTAAATGCGGACACCATCTACATCCTGCCCAACAACAGCAACATCATCCTGGCGGCGGAGCAGGCCACCCATCTGGTAAAGGATAAGAATATTGTGGTGATCCCGTCCAAGACGGTGCCCCAGGGAATTACGGCGATCATCAACTTTGCTCCCGATATGACACCGGAGGAGAACAAGGAAACCATGATTCAGGAGATGAAGCATGTGAAGACCGGCCAGATTACTTATGCAGTGCGCAACACCATGATTGACGACAAGGAGATCAACGAGGGCGATATCATGGGCATCGGTGACAGAGGGATTCTCACGGTAGGCAAATCCGTGGAGGGAACCGCTCTTGACACGCTGCGGGAGATGGTGGATGATGATTCCGAGTTAATCAGCATCTATTACGGAAGCGACATCAGTGAGGAGGAAGCCGGCGAGTTCCTGGCTATGGCCCAGGATGCCTGTCCGGACTGTGAGATTGAGCTTCACAGCGGCGGACAGCCGATTTACTATTACTTGATGTCCGTGGAGTAGAGAAAAGAAAAAGCAGGAATAAAAGAAGCAAGATACAAAAAGCAGGTGATTGGAAATGAAGATTTCCTGTCATCTGCTTTTTCACACCGGCGCATGATGAAGGGAACTTGCCGGCTGTATATCAATGATATCAATGGAGTTAAAGGAAGATTCAGACATGAAAAACCAGGAATCAGTACTTACATTAAAAGGGATCGGCGAACGGACGGGGAAGTTGTTTGCCAAATTGGGGATTGAGACCGTAGACGATCTGTTAAAATATTATCCCCGTGCCTATCACACCTACGCCCCGCCCGCCGCGATCGGGGAACTGAAGCCGGATATGACGGGGACGGTGGAGGGATACCTTCAAAAGGATGTGTCCGTCAAACGGTTTAAAAATAAACAGATTATCACCGCGTCTTTGCAGGATATGACGGGGAAGCTGCAGCTGGTCTGGTTTAACATGCCGTTTCTGCGCACGACGCTGAAGATGGGGACCTATCACATTTTCTGCGGCAGGGTGGTGAAGAAGAATAACCGGCTGACTATGGAGCAGCCGGAGATCTTCACGAAGGAATCCTACGGGCTGATGATGGAATCCATGCAGCCGGTCTACGGACAGACCAGAGGGCTGAACAACAAGACGATCACAAAAGCCGTGGCCCAGGCGCTGGAGGTCCGCACCATGGAGCGGGAGTATCTGCCGGCGAATCTGCGCCGGAAGTATGAGCTGGCGGAGTACAATTTTGCTATAGAGCACATCCATTTTCCGGACAGCCAGCAGGAACTGCTCTTTGCCAGGAAGCGGCTGGTGTTCGATGAATTTTTTATGTTTATTCTGTCGGTCCGTCATCTGAAGGAAAAACGGGGAGACCGGCACAGCAGTTTTTCGATCAAACTGGCCCCCGAGGTGGAACAGCTGAAATCCCGTCTGCCCTATTCGCTGACCGGGGCGCAGCAGAAGGCGTTGTCGGAGGTGGAACAGGACTTGGAGAGCGGCCTGGTGATGAACCGGCTGATCCAGGGCGACGTGGGTTCCGGCAAGACCATCATCGCCATCTTAAGCCTTCTTCACGCGGCTTACAACGGATACCAGGGCGCGTTGATGGTGCCCACGGAGGTTCTGGCGAGACAGCATTATGAGGGGATGCTGGAGCTGTTTGAGGCCCAGGGAATCGACAAGGTGCCGGTTCTGGTGACCGGTTCCATGACGGCGAAGGAAAAGCGGATTGCTTATGAGAAAATTGCCAGCCATGAGGCGGACATTATCGTCGGTACCCACGCGCTGATTCAGGATAAGGTGGTCTACGACAACCTGGCTCTTGTCATCACCGATGAGCAGCACCGGTTTGGCGTGGGACAGCGGGAAATGCTGGGACAAAAAGGGGAAATGCCCCATGTGCTGGTGATGAGCGCCACGCCGATCCCGAGAACTCTGGCGATTATCATTTACGGGGACCTGGATATCTCCGTGATCGATGAGCTCCCGGCCAACCGTCTCCCCATCAAAAACTGCGTGGTGGACACCGGCTACCGGAAGACAGCCTACGGCTTTATCGCCAAGCAGGTGGCCCAGGGCCGGCAGGCGTATGTCATTTGCCCCATGGTGGAAGCCAGCGAGATGATCGAGGCGGAAAATGTTCTCGATTACACCGAATCGTTAAAAGAGGCGCTGCCAGGCGTCAACATCGAGTACCTTCACGGGAAAATGAAGGGAAAAGAGAAGAACCAGATCATGGAGCGGTTCGCCGCCGGCGAGATCCAGGTTCTGGTCTCCACCACCGTGATCGAGGTAGGGGTCAACGTGCCCAATGCCACCGTTATGATGATCGAAAATGCGGAGCGTTTCGGTCTGGCCCAGCTGCACCAGCTGCGGGGCCGCGTGGGCCGCGGAAAGCACCAGTCCTACTGTATCATGGTCAACTGCTCCGACCAGGAAGGCACCCAGGAGAGACTGGATATCTTAAATAAATCCAATGACGGCTTCTATATCGCCTCCGAGGATTTAAAACTGCGGGGCCCCGGAGATATTTTCGGCATCCGGCAGAGCGGGGATATGGAGTTCAAGCTGGCCGACATTTTCACGGACGCCAATTTATTGAAGACGGTGTCGGAGGAAGTGGATCTTTTGCTGGAACAGGACCCGGAGCTTCTGGACTCCGACCACGAGGAACTGAAGCGGCGGCTGGATGTGTATCTGGAGAGAAGCTATGAGAAATTGAATTTATAATCGAAGTTATCTTCGACCGATACCCATGTAGGTTTGTCAAACATATGTTACAGTGAATGCAGATAATCATCCATTACCTC
>JAWZDV010000003.1:0-61310 GCA_034142505.1 Bacteroides thetaiotaomicron | reverse complement strand
TTTGAAATTCCTAATTGCATTACGAGGTAATTATACTTCCTGTAAGGAAAATTATAGGGAGTTTTTTAAATCGAAAGCAAATATTCGACTTGCCTTTTGGTATAATTTGTTTTAGTATATATCATACTCAATAAATGGGTGATAGAAGGGGGATTACAAATGATAAATGAATTTGAACAATATTTAAAAGAACAGAAGTTGTCACAAAATACTATGATATCTTACATGGGGGCTATTAAACAGTATGAAACTAAATATGGTAAAATAAATCAAAAAAACCTTAAAGCTTATAAAGTTTTTTTAGTTGAGAATTATAAGTTTAGTACAGTGAATTTAAGGATTAGGGCAATAAATTGCTATTTGGAGAGTGTTGGCAAAAGCAAGTGGAGTTTGACGTCAGTTAAAATTCAACAGAAAGCATACCTTGAAAATGTGATAAGTGAAGCTGACTATGATTACTTTAAGGCTTGCTTGAAAAGGGACGATGAAATGTTTTGGTATTTTGTAATCCACTTTCTTGCTTCTACTGGTGCCAGAATTAGTGAATTGCTTCAATTTAAGGCAGAACATGTGGAGCGGGGATATATTGATATTTATTCCAAGGGAGGTAAATTTCGCCGAATATACATTCCTGATCAACTGCAAAAAGAAGCTATGGAATGGCTAATAGAAACAGGAAGAAATAGTGGCTTTTTGTTTCTAAATCGTTACGGCGAGCGGATCACACCAAGAGGAATTGCTAATCAATTAAAAAAATTTGCAGAACGTTATCAAATTAATCCTTGCGTAGTATATCCACATTCTTTCCGCCATAGATTTGCAAAAAGTTTTTTGGAGCGATATAATGATATTGCGCTACTGGCAGATTTAATGGGGCATGAAAATATTGAAACTACCCGTATATACTTAAGAAAAACGAGTACAGAGCAAAGAAGTATTGTTAATAAGGTTGTTGATTGGTAATAAATTGAAATAAATATTAGTATAAGCTTTTAAAGTTATTGTGATGAGTTGTATAAAAAAAGGGGACATGATATACTATACAAAAGATTTTTACATTAAAGAAATTGGAGTGTGGCCTATGTCTCAAAAAAATAAGAAAAATTATACAGAATCAAGTGTTTATTTACAGAGAGCTAGTTTTGTGGTTTTTGTAGGAACATTGATTTTAATTACAGTATTTCCTTTGATATACCATAATTATTATTTTGATATTTTGAATACAAAGTATAAGTTTTATTATTGTACAATATTAATTATGGCTGCTGGAGTACTACTGCTTTGTGTAATTCCATCATTAATAACCAAAAAAGAAAATTGGGAAATGAAATGGAAAAAGGGCTTAAAAAACATAAATTTGGCTGATTTAAGTATGTTATTTTTACTAATAACAACCGTTATTTCCACCTTGCAATCTGATTTTAAGTATGAGTCATTCTGGGGTAATGAGGCCAGATATAATGGGCTCTTTCTTTGGCTGATTTATGGTTTGGCATACCTATTAATAACGAGGTTATTAAAATTCAAAACTAGTTTGTTGGATTTTTTTCTGTTGGCAGGCATTTTAGTGTGTTTGTTTGGAATTACAGATTATTTCAAATTAGATTTATTACATTTTAAAGTTCGTATGAGGGAGACACAAAGAAAAGATTTTGCGTCTACAATTGGTAATATTAATTTATATACGGCATATGTTGGAATGGTAATTGCCATTGCTATGACGCTTTTTACAAAAGCAAAAAGCAGACCTAAAATAATTTTTTATTATGTCACAATGGTGATTGCATTCTTGGCAATGATAATGGGAAGAAGTGATAATGGGTATTTGGCCCTAGGTGCATTATTTGCGGCATTGCCTTTTTATTTATTTAAAACACGTACAGGAATTAAAAGATATATAGTTTGTGTAGCTACTTTATTGACAAGTGTTTGGATGGTAAGTATCGCGAATATAATATGGTCAGAACATGTCCTATATTTGGACAGTGTGTTTGGAATTATGAGCAGGAGCGATAAACTGATTTATGTTGTATTAGTTTCATGGATTGCAGTGGCTGTGATGTATATTTTAGATAGAAAAAAGACAGAAGATGTAGTGGGGAAATTGCCATATCGACTGTGGTCTGCCTTTATAATAGCATGTTTTGTTGCAGGTATAGCTATCTTTTATGATGCTAATATTGCAGGGAATGGCGCTAGATATGGTAGTATGAGTGATTATTTAGTATTTAGTGATTCGTGGGGAACTGATCGAGGATTTGTTTGGAAATTGTCAATGAATCACTTTAAAGAGTTCTCTTTTATTAGGAAATTATTTGGCTATGGCCCGGACACATTTGGAATTCTGACACATTATAATGATTTTGATACAATGGTAGAATATAATAATACTATTTTTGAAAGCGCTCATAATGAATATATACATTATCTATTAACAATTGGAGCGGTGGGGCTGGGAGCATATGTTATGTTACTGTTTACATCTTGCTATGAGATATTAAAAAAATGCAGCAAAGAGCCATATGCAGTTGCAATAGTATTTTCTATACTTGCATATGCTGCACAAGCAACAGTGAATATTGCACAGCCCATAGTCACCCCTATCATGTTTACTTTATTGATGATAGGATTAAGTGCGTGCAATAATAATGTAGAAAGTTAAGAATTCCGGATTGGTATCGTAAGGTGGTATCACAAAGATTGTGTAAATCTCCAAACTGATGTAAGACAGAATTACTCAGTTTGGAGATTTTGTTTATAGCAATAATATCAGGCACTGACCAGGACGGGGGGATGGTCTGGAATAAAGAAGTGGGTCCGCTACGGCTCTTTTTCCATCACCTCTTCTATACTGCTCCCTGTTAACCCCAAATAGATCAAAGTCCAAAATACAGGTGTCACAAGCATAGAATCAAAGTTTACAAAATTCTGGACATTATAACAGACTAGCGCAAACACGATTGGCATAACCCATACTTTGTTTTTAGACGAACGCTTGACCATCTGGCGTATCAAAGTAACCATCAGTCCCAGATAAGACAAGAGTCCCAAAATACCAGTAGTAACCAGATATTGTATAAACTGATTATGAGCACACATAAATTTTAGACCGGTTACACTTGTCATTTCTTCCCAGAATCTGGTTACCATAAGGACGTAAAAGGTTTCTGGTCCATAACCAAATAATTTATCCTTCCATTGAAACTGGCTGAATATCTTTAATCCGGTTTTCCAGGCCCAGCCCCTGTTATTTCCCCAGGAATCAGTCAAAAGCAGATAGTTACCTAATGCTCCGTACCGCCCGGCATTTCCGCCTATGTTAATATCTATCAATACACCAGTAAAAATCATTGCAAATATAATTAGGATTCCTGACCACACATAACGCAGAACAGGACTTTGAGCGTTCCCGTTTTTATGCTTGGAATCTTTTTTTCTATAATCCCATAAATACCAAAGGCTAGTGATAAGCCAGAGGGACATTGCAACATACCCAAGCATACCTGAGGCCGCCAATGGCGTGAATAAACTGGTCAGTGACATCATCCTGCCCTGGTAACAGGAAAGGAACAGCCCAAGCACCGCCATCACCGTGGCGTATGTGGCAAGTATCATGGCATAGCGCCTGGACCAATCTTTACGCAAGAATAGATATAAAGGTAGCAGGGAAAGCAGGGCAAAGGTAGATAAATAACCGTTATCACTGATCCCTAAGATGATAGCGATAAACGATACCACCATACAGATATAATGCCAGATACGGGACATCCATGTTTCAGATGTGGCAAACAATGTTGCCGACACGGCCATAAATAGAGCGACATAAGCAGTATATTGGTTGATATTGCCAAAGGTAGACACAAAATGCTTTTTCTGAATTTCATTCAGATATACCTTCATATGCAGAGGATCCAGATAAAAGAAATGGGCGATCCCCAGCAGGCATACCAGCATTCCGGACACCAGAAACACTTCCAGATACCATTTTCTAAACTTCAGATTTCTGGTTATGCACAGGTATGAAATGAAAAATACGGTTACGAGAAACAGCCCCACCCAGGTTCCTTCATTTCCCCAGAATGCCTCATACTTATAATCCGAGAGTAGCGTCGATATTAGAAAGACCATCCAGAATAACAGCATCGCCCGGTCAGTTCCCAAAAGCTGCTTCCTGTATTTTGGCATGTTTGAGCCCCGTAATTTGAAAATCAGATGGACCAGAAGAACCAGTATGGCTGTTGCAAAAACATTGATATAGTAAAACCGATATTTTACATCCACCAGATCCAGATAATCATTATGAAAGTATAATGGAAAAACCGCCAGCATGGCCAACATAAAGATACCTGTAATGATGTCCGTTATATTATTTTCTGTTTTTATAAATACAATCATCCCTTTTAGCTTTTCCCAATTCATTGCTTTTCTCCACATATTCTGTTGGTATGAGAATAATTTTTAGTGATCGATTAAAACATGAATGGGCAGAGGATTAATCCTCTGCCCACCTTTTTGTTTAGAACTAATAAACTAATTGAAATTAGTCAGCCCACTTGAAAGATGCTACTACGTACAGATCCTTAACAACAACCTTTCCTTCAGAATCTTTCAGGTCGATTTTTTCCATAGTATACTCGCGGCCTTCGCTATCTTTGTACTTAGTACCTTTCATAAGACTACCAGAAGCGTTAACTAATGGTTTGCCTATGGCATCATCACCAACTACAAGTTCACCTTTGTTCCAGATATCAATAGCCTGATATCTGTAATCAGCATCAGCTTTTACTTTCTTACCAAATACATAGAAAGCTCTGTTCTTATCGAAGCCTTCCAGGCCCTGGCCCTTTGTACTTCCGTCCTTACCAAATGTGAACTGGTAAGTATCGCCGTCAACCTCAACGTTCTGGTTACCAAGCTTCATAGCGCCATCTTCACCACCACCGAAGTAGTATACATGTGTATAAACAGGTAGACCGTTTTCTTCACTTAACGTTCTCCAATACTCAGGAACAAAGTCAGGAATGCTGTCTGCCGTCTCAAGAACTCTATCCCAAAGACCTTCGTTGGATACATAACCTTCTTTATCAACAGCCTTGGAAGCAGCGATTCTGTTCTTACCCTTGTACTCAACTACTGACAGTACCTGAAGGCCACTCATCATCTCGCCCTTTTCATTGAAAGCATATTTCTTGCCGCTGATTGTCTTGAGTTCAGAGTAAACTAATGTACCATCAGTGTTTCCATAGTACCATTTTGCGCTGTCATCATTGTGTGCGGTTGAGTTCATTGCTTCGGAAGGAACTGCTTTAAACCAGCCCTTCTGTCTGGAACCGTTCTCTTTGTCGTTGAAATAGCCGTACAATTCACTTGCGGTAGCTACTACATCATCTTCAGTCCAGCCAGATACCATCATACCAAATTCATCAAAACCATAAGTTTTTCCATTGATCTTTTTGGTCTTGAACTGTGGGTTATCATCAGTTGCCTGAGCACAGAACTTCTCGCCATTTGGCTGGAAGTAGAACCAATACTCATCATCCTCAGAATCTGTCGGACCCTCATTGCCTACATAAAGCTTTCTCCAGTCGCTGGTTACTCTTGCGCCATCATTAGCATCGCCGCAATAGTAAACGCCGTTTTTATAAGAAGCATCGCCGTCTTTCACGCGCTCGGAAGAATCTTTGGTTATCCAGCCATATAACATCTTGCCATTCTCATCAAATGCGTATTTCTTACCATTGATGGTCTTAAAGGATGTTGATCCGCTGGTCTTGTATGCCTTACCGGAGTTCTGGAAGTAATACCAGTTGGTCTCGGACTCGTCATCTTCGGAGTTGTCATAGTAATCTTCGTTCTCTAATTCAATCCATCTGTTGGTTACCATTCTACCAGTATCATCAACATAGTAGATGTTGTCGCTCTCATCGCCATTCTCGATCAGCTTAGATGTAGCCATATATCCGTCTTCATCTAACCAATACCAGAAGTTGCCTGATTTTTTCCAGGTATCTGTTACTTTGTAGCCTTCTTTGTCATAGTATACCCAAGTACCATCTTCTTCTGTCCAGCCAGTGGCTGCGAAAGATGTCATGGATGCACCGACAGCTAACAAAGCCGCTGCAGATAATACTGCAACTAATTTTGTCTGCTTTCTCATAATTAATGCACTCTCCTTTTTCCTTTTTTGAATTCTTTTGAAATTCCTAATTGCATTACGAGGTAATTATACTTCCTGTAAGGAAAATTATAGGGAGCATAATTTGAAGAAATTTTATTCCTTAGCCAGCAAAAGGATAGTTGATAATAAAATAAAGTTGAATATAATTAAAAGGGTGTTAATAAAATTGTAAAATTTGACATATAAGATTTGCAAAAGATGTGTTATACTATTAAAGAGGCGTAAAAGTGGTTGAAAAGAAATACAGATATGTTATAATTATCGAGGTAAAACCAGACTGAAGGTTGGAAGTTTGAAGGCTACAACATTTGGAACGGGGTTATAATGGTCGCTTACATATAGCGGTAAGAGTCTGGGACTGAATTAGTTGCAGATATGGCGAAGCCTACTCAAAAGGAGTTTAAACATGTGGTATGTCTTACAAACGTTGACTGGTAAAGAAGAAGAGTTAGTACGTATGATCAAAAAGATTGTGCCATGTGAATTGTATTCGGACTGTTTTGTTGCATACTATGAGAGAGTATGGAGAAAACAAGGAAAAAGCGTAATTCATATAGAACGTTTATTTCCTGGTTATGTTTTTGTGATTACAGACAAAACAGAGGAATTGTTTTGGCAATTAAAAAATGTTCCTGCAATGACAAAACTTATTTCTGATGGCAGTTTTACATTTTTACCGCTTGAAGAAGAGGAAGAAATGTTTTTGCAGGACATGCTGGGAGAGAAGAGAATTATTCAGTTGTCATATGTCAAAGTACATGGTAGAGATAATGTTGAGGTTATTTCTCATCCACTTAAGAAATACAAGGATCAAGTCATGCGTTATCAATTAAAAAAACGTTATGTGATAATTAAGCTTAAAATGTTAGGAAGAGATAAGACGGCAGCTTTGGGGCTTATTTTGGATGAAGACATTCGGCAAGAAATCAAATATGGAAAAGTTGAAATGCCACAATCGAAGCCTAAAGAATATACACTTCCTGAACAACAGGAAAAAGATATTTTGGCAATTGGCGACCATGTTAAAGTTGTTTCAGGTACGCTGGAAAATATGACGGGCGTTATTTGGAAAGTTAAGAAAAATACAGTTGATGTTGGTGTCAGGTTATTTGGCCAGGATATAGCCATGGAGATACCACGAGAAAATATTTGCAAAAGCTTCTTATAATGAAGATTATACGAAGCGATTCTGCACTACAAAAGGATATAAATGATGAACGGTACAATCGAAAAGTATTTACCCAAAGACAAAAGAGTAAGAATGGTCATTTTAATGTTTATGGATGTCACTACGATGTTTTTATCATCGTTTTTAGGGCTTTTCATAAGATTTGATATGAATGTGGCTAAGATACCTCCCGAATATATTCAGGCGGTATCTAATTATATCATCATTTACATAGCAGTTACCCTAATTATTTTCTTTCTATTTCATATGTATTCTACAATGTGGAGTGTGGCGGGGATTCGTGAGGTGACTCACATTATTGCCGCCTGTGGACTTGCATCATTAATACAGCTTGCCGGCATGACTCTGCTAGAGAATAAAGTGCCAAGAAGTTATTACATCATTTGCTTTGCAACCTTATGCACGCTTGAAGTGGTTATACGGCTTTCTTATCGTATTGGCAAAACGATGTTTTCAGCAAGTAATTTTGAAAAAAGTGGAAAACGAATCATGATTGTCGGAGCCGGTACTTCAGGTGCTGTCATTTTAAAGGAAATGACAACCAGCCAATATGTGGATGGTTATGCAGTCTGCTTTGTAGATGATGACAAGAACAAAGCTGGGAAAATACTGAATGGAATTCCGGTTGCTGGAAATCGGGATGACATACCATCTTTGGCCGAGAAATATAGCATTGATGAAATTTATATTGCTATACCCTCAGCTTCGGCCAAACAACGGAAAGACATCATAGAAATCTGTCGGAAAACGGAATGTGGAATCAAGATACTTCCCGGTATCTATCAAATGATAAACGGAGAGGTGAGTA
The DNA here is from genome assembly GCA_034142505.1 of Bacteroides thetaiotaomicron. Taxonomy (GTDB): domain Bacteria; phylum Bacillota; class Clostridia; order Lachnospirales; family Lachnospiraceae; genus Hungatella_A. Next base: position 53,135 of record JAWZDV010000003.1, on the reverse strand, counting down.
TCTCCAAACTCCGGAAAGTGGATATCGAGGATCTGCTGGGCCGCGACCCCATACGGGTGAACCTTGATGAGATTATGGGATATGTGAGCGGAAAGGTGGTTTTAGTCACCGGAGGAGGAGGATCAATTGGCAGCGAGTTATGCCGCCAGATCGCTGCCCACAAGCCGAAGCAGCTGGTGATTTTTGATATCTATGAGAACAATGCCTATGACATCCAGCAGGAATTAAATGATAAGCATCCGGAGTTGGATCTAGTGGTACTTATTGGTTCGGTGAGAAACACCCACCGGATTGAATCAGTATTTGAAAAGTACAGGCCGAATATCGTCTACCATGCTGCGGCTCATAAACATGTACCACTGATGGAAGACAGTCCCAACGAGGCTATTAAAAACAATGTGTTCGGAACATTCAAGACAGCCACCGCCGCAGACAAATACGGAACCCAGCGCTTTGTGCTGATCTCCACTGACAAAGCAGTAAACCCTACCAATATCATGGGGGCCTCCAAGCGGATGTGCGAGATGATTATCCAGATGTACAACAAGTACTCCAAGACCGATTATGTGGCAGTGCGTTTCGGAAATGTGCTGGGAAGCAATGGCTCGGTGATCCCACTGTTTAAGAAGCAGATCGAGCAGGGAGGACCGGTGACGGTGACACATAAGGACATCATCAGGTATTTTATGACGATTCCTGAGGCGGTGTCTTTGGTACTTCAGGCCGGAGCCTATGCTAGGGGTGGTGAGATATTCATCCTGGATATGGGAGAACCGGTGCGGATTCTTGATTTGGCGGAGAACCTGATCCGTCTGTCGGGATATGTGCCCTACGAGGACATTCAGATTGAATTCTCGGGTTTGCGCCCCGGAGAGAAACTTTATGAGGAGTTGCTCATGGGTGAGGAAGGCTTACAGGATACGCCTAACAGGCTAATTCACATCGGAAAGCCCATCGAGTTTGACCAGGAGCACTTTAAGGAGCAGTTGAACCGTCTGGCTGAGCTGGCGGGGCAGGATTCGGAGGAAATTCGGGATGTTGTGGCGGAGATTGTCCCCACGTATATTATAGCATCAAAGTCCCCTGATAAATAAAGACTTTGAGTAATAGAACGTATAAGCGTCCGAACAAAGGAGCTAATGGTAAAATGTATCAAAAACAGATAAAACGATGGATTGATTTTTTACTCTCTCTGACAGGAATGATTATTCTCAGCCCTGCTTTTTTGGTGATCACAGTTGCTATTAAGATTGATTCGAAGGGGCCGGTGCTTTTTAAACAGAAACGTGTGGGAATACATAAAAGCCATTTTTATATTTTGAAATTCCGAACTATGTACACAGATACGCCTAAGGATATGCCAACCCATTTGCTGGCAGACCCGGAGTACTGTATTACGAAAGTGGGGCGGTTTTTAAGAAAAACATCTCTGGATGAACTTCCTCAGATTATAAATATCCTGAAAGGGGATATGTCCGTGATCGGTCCCCGACCGGCACTGTGGAACCAATATGATCTGATCGCGGAGCGTGATAAGTATGGAGCTAATGATGTGATGCCTGGATTGACCGGATGGGCTCAGATAAATGGGCGGGATGAACTGGAGATTCCGGTAAAAGCCCGTCTGGATGGGGCGTACGCGAATCGAATTAGTTTCCTGTTTGATGCGAGGTGTTTCTTTGGAACAATTATCAGTGTACTACATAGTGATGGGGTTGTGGAGGGGGGGACGGGGAGAACAAACCGTTAAGGATGAAAATACGATTCCCAGGAACGAGGCCGCGCGCGGCCCCGTTCCTGGGAATCGTATTTTCTACTCTATGGTGTAATCGAATTCTAACTGCTTGATTTTAGCCTGAGAATATTATTCTCTGGTTCTGACACGTAAAAAATATATTTTGTCTACAATCTGAACATGAACAGCTATAAATTGATTATTACAATTATGAAGCGATAGGGAAAGGCAAGGAAAGGGAGCAGAACAGATGAAAAAGATATTAATCACGGGAGCAGAAAGCTATATCGGAACATCTGTAAAATCCTGGCTGAAGCAGCCGCAATTTAAAGGCGAATATCAGATTGATACTGTAGATATGCGTGGGGATGAGTGGAGACAGAGAAATTTTTCCGGATATGACACGGTATTTCATGTGGCTGGCCTTGCCCATGCGGATGTGGGAAAGGTCAGTGAAGAGACAAAACAGAACTATTACCAGATAAACCGTGATCTGACAATTGAAACCGCAAAGAAAGCCAAGACAGACGGTGTGAGGCAGTTTATCTTCATGAGTTCCATTATTGTCTATGGGAGAAGTGGCAGCATTGGAGAAAAAAAAATCATTACCGGCGAGACAATTCCCACACCGGAGAACTTCTATGGAGACAGCAAGCTACAGGCGGAAAACGGAATCCTGCCGCTGGCTGATGAAAGTTTTACGGTGGCTGTGTTGCGGCCTCCGATGATTTACGGGAAGGGAAGCAAGGGGAATTATCCGCTATTGGCAAAACTGGCATGTAAGCTTCCTATATTTCCTGATATCAAAAATGAGCGGAGTATGCTTTATATTGATAACTTGTGTGAATACATCAGGCAGGTGGTTGATATGTGTCAGGGAGGGATACTGTTCCCACAAAATAACAAATATGTCAGGACGACGGATATGGTAAGAATGATAGCCGAAGCTCACGGGAAGAAGATCCTGACAACACCTATGTTTAACTGGGTAATTATCCTGCTGGGGAAGACATCTGGGATAGCCGGTCAGTTGGTGAATAAGGCGTTTGGAAATCTGGTATATGAGACGAGTATGAGCAGTAATACCGAAAGTGGGACTGATTACCAATTTTGTTCTTTGGAAGAATCAGTCAAGCGGACGGAGGTTCCAGAGAAATGAATAAGAAAATGCACATTTTAGTGATCTCCCAATATTTTTATCCGGAACAATTCCGTATCAATGATATTTGTAAAGAGTGGGTTAAACGAGGATATCAGGTGACGGTAATAACGGGAATCCCCAATTATCCTCAGGGAAAATATTATAGTGGTTACGGGATATGGAAGCGCCGCCGAGAAGTTTATGACGGAATTGACATTATCAGAATACCGTTGATTCCAAGAGGTGGGAATGCCATCATGTTGTGTCTCAACTATCTGTCTTTTGTGATTTCCGGCTTTTTCTGGCAGCTCTTTACCACTGTAAAAGCAGATAATGTATTTATATATGAAGTGTCGCCCATGACACAGGCGCTACCCGGAATCTGGTATGCGAAACGAAAAAAAATCCCTTGCTATCTTTATGTAACGGATTTATGGCCGGAGAATGTGGAGATTGTCACCGGTATCCATAATCCATTCATTTTGAAGCTTCTGCAGGCAATGGTGGATTACATTTACCGGCATTGTACTGATATTTTCACCTCATCCAAAAGTTTTATAGATCATATTTCAAAGAGAGGGGTTTCGGAAAGCAAGCTACATTTCTGGCCTCAGTATGCAGAGGATTTTTATCAACCTGATGTGTCGGCAGCAGTACCGGAAATTCCCCAGGACAGTATTTTTAATATTACATTTGCAGGAAATATTGGTTATGCCCAGGGCCTGGAAATACTGCCGGAGGCCGCCAGGATTCTAAAAGGAAAAAACTTGAAAGTCCGTTTTAATATCATTGGGGACGGCCGATATCGGAAAGATTTGATCCTATTAACTGAGAATAAACAAGTTTTCGAATATTTTAACTTTATTGAAAAAAAGTCAGCTGTAGAAATTCCTAGATATTTAAAAAGTAGCGATGCAGCCTTCATCTGCCTGTCAAAAAGCCCTGTGTTTGCCATGACCATTCCAGCGAAAACACAATCATGCATGGCCTGTGGCATTCCGATTCTCTTGTCCGCAGATGGCGAGGTACAGAATATTATACAGAAAGCACAATGTGGATATGTTAGTGATTCAAAGGATGTTAAGGGGCTCGTTCAAAACATAGAAAAGATCATCTGTTTGCCTCGCGTGGAATTGGATCAGATGGCATCCAATGCGCTGAACTATTATAACAGAAAATATAATAAAAATATGTTATTAGATGAAATGGATTTATATTTTAAGGGAGAAAAACATGTTTAAGGATAAAACACTATTAATCACCGGCGGCACCGGTTCTTTTGGAAATGCTGTGCTGGATCGCTTTTTAGATACCGATATCAAAGAAATCCGCATCTTTTCAAGAGATGAAAAAAAGCAGGATGATATGCGCCATGAATATCAGGCAAAATACCAACAAGTGAGTAGAAAGATTAAGTTTTATATCGGCGATGTCCGCAATCTTCAAAGCATTCATGAAGCCATGAACGGCGTAGACTACGTCTTTCAGGCGGCGGCACTTAAACAGGTACCAAGCTGTGAATTCTTCCCCATGGAAGCTGTGCGTACAAACGTCATAGGCAGTGACAATGTCCTTACTGCTGCCATTGAAGCTGGGGTAAAAAAGGTGATCTGCCTGTCCACGGACAAGGCGGCCTACCCCATCAACGCCATGGGTACCAGCAAAGCCATGATGGAAAAAGTGGTGGTAGCCAAATCACGTACAGTAGATCCCGGACGGACAAGTATCTGCTGCACCCGATACGGAAATGTGATGTGCTCCAGAGGTTCTGTGATCCCGTTGTTCATTGAACAGATTAAAAATGGACTCCCCCTTACGGTAACAAATCCGGACATGACCCGGTTTATCATGAGTCTGGAAGAAGCAGTGGAATTGGTACTGTATGCCTTTGAACACGCAGATTCTGGGGACATCATGGTTCAAAAAGCCCCTGCTTGTACGGTTGGCGTGCTGGCTCAAGCAGTCAAGGAACTGTTTCATGCCAGGAATGAGATCAAAGTCATAGGTATCCGACATGGAGAAAAAATGTATGAGACACTTCTGACAGAAGAAGAATGCACCCATGCTATTGACCGTGGAGATTTCTATCAGGTTCCGGCAGATAACCGGGATTTGAATTATGATAAATATTTTAAAGAAGGAAATCAAATGCCGGTTACTATAAGTCGATTTGATTCTGACCATACAAAACACCTAGATGTGGAACAGGTAAAAGAAAAGCTTTTGGAGCTGAAATATATTAGAGACGAACTAGCTGCTTGGGAGGTAAGATGAAAATTTTAGTGACAGGTTCTAAGGGTTTTGTAGGAAAAAATCTGACTGCCCGGTTCCATTATGCCCCCGACATAGAACTGTATGAATATGATCTGGATACGCCCCCTGAATTACTGAATGAATACTGCAAAGATTGTGATTTTATTTATAATCTGGCAGGAGTAAACCGTCCGCAGAATCCTCAAGAATTTATGGAGGGAAATTACGGTTTTATAGAAACGCTTTTGGAAACATTGAAAAAAAACGGCAATAACTGCCCAATTATGCTGGCATCTTCGATTCAGGCGGAACTTGATAACGATTACGGAAAAAGTAAAAAGGCAGGCGAGGATTTTCTTTTAAGTTATGGGGCGGAAACAGGAGCCCCTATTTATATTTACCGTTTTCCCAATCTGTTTGGCAAGTGGTGCCGTCCTAATTATAACAGTGTTGTGGCAACGTTCTGTCACAATATCGCTCATGATTTACCCATCCAGATCAATGATGAAGCTACGAGATTAACACTGGCCTATATTGATGATGTGGTGGACAGTCTGACAGGGCTGTTGCATGGCCAAACGCCACGGCAGGAAAATGGCTGTTGTAAGGTGCCTGTGGAATATTCCGTATCCTTAAAGGAGTTGACGGATCTGCTCCATTCTTTTAAGGAAAGCAGAAGCACAAAAGAAATACCAGATATGTCAGAATATGGATTTGTAAAAAAATTATACAGTACCTATCTAAGTTATCTGCCAGAGGATCAGTTTTCGTATCCACTGAAAATGAATGAAGACTGGAGAGGCTCCTTTACAGAAATTTTAAGAACACCAGAACGTGGGCAGTTTTCTGTAAATATTTCAAAGCCAGGAATTGAAAAAGGCAATCATTGGCACGATACAAAAAATGAAAAATTTGTGGTAGTCAGCGGTAACGCTTTGATCCAGTTCAGAAAACCTGATTCATCGAAAATCATCAGTTATCATGTGTCAGGAGAAAAACTGGAGGTGGTGGATATTCCGGTGGGCTATACCCATAACATCATCAACGAAGGAACTACCGACCTGGTCACGTTTATGTGGTGCAATGAATGTTTCGATCCAAATCAGCCGGATACCTACGCATGTAAAGTAAATGAGGATAAGGAAACGCCATGAAAAGATTGAAATTGATGACGATTATTGGCACAAGACCGGAGATTATCCGGCTGTCGGAAGTAATAAAAAAATGCGATACCTATTTTGAACACATCCTGGTACACACCGGTCAGAACTGGGACTATGCGCTGAATGAGATTTTCTTTGAGGATCTGGACCTGCGTCAGCCGGATCATTATCTGGATGCAGTGGGAAATGATCTGGGGGAAACCATTGGAAACATCATATCAAAAAGCTATCAATTAATGGTGAAAATCCAGCCAGACGCGCTTTTAATTCTAGGAGATACCAATTCGGCCTTGTCGGCCATTTCTGCAAAACGGTTAAAAATTCCGATTTTCCATATGGAAGCGGGAAACCGATGTTTCGATGAAAATTTGCCAGAAGAGACGAACCGGCGGATTGTGGATCACATCGCAGATGTGAACCTGTGCTACAGCGAACATGCCAGGAGATATCTGAACGCAGAGGGAACAGCTAAGGAGCGCACCTATGTGACAGGCTCTCCCATGGCCGAGGTATTATCTACCCATCTAAAAAAGATCAAGTCCAGCCAGGTTCTTAAGAAGTTAGGACTTGAGTCAAAAAAATATATCCTGTTGTCGGCCCACCGGGAAGAGAATATTGATAACGAGAAGAATTTCTTTGAACTGATGAGTGCAGTAAACGCCATGGCGGAGATTTATCAGATTCCGGTAATTTATTCCACCCATCCCCGTAGCAGAAAATTCATCGAACAGAGAGCGTTTCAGTTTCATCCGCTGGTAAGGACGCTGGAGCCTTTTGGCTTTTCCGATTATAACAATCTACAACTAAATGCATTTTGCGTGGTATCCGATAGCGGAACCCTGCCAGAGGAAAGCGCTTATTTAAATACCCAGGGAATGGCATTTCCTGCGGTATGTATCCGGACAAGTACAGAGCGTCCGGAGGCCCTTGATAAGGGGAATTTTGTTATGGGAAGTATAACAGCAAAGCAGGTTTTGCAGGCCGTGGATTTGGCGGTGGAGATGCAGAAGAATGGGGACTGTGGAGTGGCGGCGCCTGATTATGTAGATGAGAACGTGAGCGTAAAGGTGGTAAAGCTGATCCAGAGTTATACTGGGATTGTGGATCGGATGGTTTGGCGGAAGTAATGAGTAATAATCCTCTTCCCCTAACACTCACCTCATCAGGCCTGTTGCTTGCAAGAGGACAATAACACTAAAAAGACGAAAGGCATACGAATTATAACAATGGCAATTAAAATAGGTAATCAAACTAGAAAATATCAGATATGTACTTGCTGCGTTATGGATACGACAGATGAGGATATTTCCTTTGATGAAAATGGCGTATGCATGCGCTGTAATGAATATAAAGAAAGAATCCTTCCAGACTGGAATTTTGGAAAGGGACATGAGAAAGAGCTTGGGGAACTGATTGAAGAAATCAAGCGAAAAGGAGAAGGGAAAAAATACGACTGCATCCTTGGCCTAAGCGGTGGACTTGATAGTTCTTATATGCTGCATCTGGCAGTCAAGGAATGGGGGCTTAGGCCTTTCGTGTTCCATATTGATGCCGGATGGAATCTTCCGGTAGCAGAAGAAAATATAAAAAGATTAACAGATAAGCTCGGCGTTGAACTTCATATAGAGAAGATGGACTGGAACGAAATGCGTGAAATGCAGCTTGCCTGGTTTAAAACAGGTCTTGAAATGCTGGATGCACCGCAGGATCATGCATTTATTTCCCTAATTGATAAGTATTCATGTGAACTTGGCATCAAGTATATTATGAATGGCTATAACATTGCCACAGAGATTATTGCAGATCCAGAATCTTGGGAAAAAGGCTCAGGTCCTACTGGTGATGGAACCTTTATGAAGGATGTTATTAAAAAATACTGCAATATTCCTATCAAGCATTATACATTTACCAATGGATTCAAGCATAAATTCTGGATTCCATATGCATTAGGAGTGAAGACTTTAAAACCTTTGAATTTTGTGCCTGTGACTAAGGCAGAAATGATAAAGGTATTATCGGAAGAATATGGTTATGTTCCTTATGGACAAAAGCACTTTGAGGATTTGATTACAAAATTCCTTGAAGGCTGGTGGACACCAACCAGATTTGGTCATGATATCAGAAGAGCTCAGCTTTCAAGTCTTGTGGTAACAGGACAGATGAGCAGAGAAGAAGCGCTGAGAATATTAGAGAATCCACCGCTTACGGAAGAAGAAAGCAAAGAATTATTTACTGAAGTGGCGAAGAGACTTGAAATTACAGAAGAGGAATTGATGGCACTCCATGAACTTCCGGAATGTACAGAAAAGTTTAAGAGTCAGGAGAAGCTTTATAATATGGGTATTCGTTTGTATGAAATGCTTGGAATTGAGAAGCGAATACGAAAGTGAAAGCACTTCAAGAAAAGTATGAAAAACCATATTGAGATATGATAGAATGTTATTATTTTTGCGAGGGAGACAAATTTGGAAATCAGATATGTTTGGTATAAACTTTTGATAAAACTTAAGGGAAAAGGATTAAGAAATAGTATAGTGTCAAAAGATGCAAACATAGGTGCGGGGTCTATGTTTGTAGATTCTAAAATGGGAAGATTTTCTTATTGTGGATACGACTGTTTTATTATTAATACTATAATTGGATCATTTTGCTCTATTTCTGACAACGTATCAATAGGTGGTGGAACACATCCCTTAAGCTGGGTTTCAACTTCGCCTGCCTTTTATAAAGGAAGAGATAGCATATCTAAACGTTTGGCAAAATTAGAATATGATATGAAAGATGGTAGAACGACTATCGGAAATGATGTATGGATTGGAAGAGGAGTATATATTAAAGCAGGTGTTAATATAGGTGACGGAGCTGTGATTGGAATGGGAAGCATAGTTACAAAAAATGTGGAACCGTATTCGATTGTCGCAGGAAATCCAGCAATAGAAATAAGAAAGAGATTTGACGATCGAACAATAGAAGAATTATGTAACAAAAAATGGTGGGATAAAGAAGAGGATGAAATATCTTCATTAGCATATTGGGCAAATGATATCAGAAAGTTTTTAGAGAATTGCTGATTGTTATGAGTACTGAAGGAAGGTGAATAAAAAGTGAGAACAGAATTAAATAAAAGCAGAGAGTTTATTCTGGCCTTCTTTTCAATGTTTATTTTTTCGGTGTCGAATATTTACATACTTAACATTGCTTTTTTTATGTTTTGGATTTTTTCAGCAATGAAAAGTCGTGGAAGGCTGCTACTAACGGATAGAAAGATATTTAATTACTTAATTCTACATATGTGCTGGGTTATTTTTGATGCTGTATGTGTGACTGCAATGCGATCATATCCGTTTGGAATGCGTAATATAATCCAATTAGTTTTTGAAATCCAATATATTATATGGGCTCTTGAATTGGATATTGATGTAAGAAAATATATAGAATATTTGATTAAGGTTGCGGTTGTGTATTCTATCATATTAATCATTGCATTTTTTTTGACTGGAACATTCCGACACTTAGATCAGATTTTTGGTTTGTATAGAGAATGGGGAGAAGGGATTTTTCCAGGAAATACAACTTCAGCACCGATCCCATTTATTTTTGCTTTGTTCTGGGCGCTATATTATAAAAAAGGATACATCTGTGCAAGTGTTATTACAATAGGCGGGCTATTGTTTCCGTCCAGAGTATCTTTATTGGCTATGCTTATTGTTTGGGGATATTTTATATATTGCAGATTTAGCAGAGAATCAAAAGTTATATTATGGTTTTTAGCAGGATTATTTCTTTTAGCCGTACCTTCGTTATTAGTCGTGCTTCAACAATATGCTCCTGATTTGGCATATAGATTAACATTATCGTGGGATCGAGTAGATATATTAAAAACCGTAGCTTTTTATTTTAAACAGCATTGGTTATTGGGTTACGGTGGAAGGACATTAAATCAATTATATGACTTAATACCTTTTAAGACTGGTACAGGGGCATTGTGGCCTCACACACATAATTTTGTACTGGAAATTTTGCTTAGATATGGATTGATGGGCCTGATGTTTTTCTCGGCGATATTAGTAAAAGAATTTAGAAGTATTAGGGACACTAAAATCAAATTTATTTTTATGCTGTTTATGATAATGGCCCTATTCCAAACTTATATGAGAGAATTTACTTATGTTTTTTTTATATACATTATGGTTTATGCAGGCAAGAGGGAGACTTTAAATGACGGTATATAAATATATAGATGGTATGATTAATATTATGCTGATGATTTTTAATTTTTTTTCGAGATGCAGTCTTTTTTTTAGACCTAAACTAAGAAAATTGATTAAAAATAATCGAAAACTTAAAGAACTAAGAAAAAGTGAGGAGTGTTTTATAATGGGTAATGGCCCCTCACTAAAAAATGTTGATTTTAAAAAATTGGAAAACAAAGAAACTTTTGCGGTAAACTATTTTTATAAATATCGAGAAGATGGTTTCGAAAGTAAATATTTTGTAGCTATTGATGATATTTTTGCTAATTCTGAAGGAATTGAATACATAGAGAAACTCTACCATGATAAAAAGATGTATATGATTTTAAGGCATAGCTGTTTTTTTAATAGTAAAGAAAAATTTGATTTGAATAGATGCTTTTTTTTGTATGCAAAACAGTTTCAAGCAGGAAATGATGTAAGAATAGAATGTGATAAAAATATGACTGCTTGTATCAATGTGGTATTGCAGTGTATACAGATTGCGCTAGATATGGGTTATAAGAAGATTTATTTATTAGGATGTGAATTTAGTGAGTATGCACAATTAAAAGTAGAACATTTCTATAATGTTGATTTGACCAGAGCCTTTTCAATGGGCGATGAAGCAAGATGGGCTGCTTTAGTGCATTATCATCATTACGCGTTAGAACGTTATGCAAAAAAAAGAGGAGTTGAGATAATTAACCTCACACCAGGATCATTGATTGATGCATATAAGAAAGATTCCTTTGAGAACATTATATAAATATGAAAGAAAATATTAAGAAAAGTGCGATTATACTTACGATTGTGACACTGGCTTGTAAATTGATTGGTTTTGTAAAAAATATTGTTTTGGCCAAGTATTGGGGAACCGGAAGTGTTGTTGATGCTTATGTCATGGTTTTTGCAGTAGGAAATATAGTCTTTGGATGGATTGGTGGCTTTACTGGCAATTTTACGCCTGAATACAAGCGCTTGTTAATTAGTTCTGGGCGAAGTAAAGCTGATGACTTTGCCAATAACCTGAAAAACTGGCTTGTTATTATAACAGCGATTTTTGTAATATTGTTTGAGGTCTTTGCGGAAAAAATTGTCCACATAATAGCACCAGGTTATAAAGGTGAGGTTTATGAAATAACGGTCTTGTTTTGGAAAATATATGCAGTTAGTTTCTTTGCGCTGGTCCTATACAGATTGTATAAAGAGTATATTAATTGCAATGAAAAATATATTTACGCATCTTTACCAGATTTGTTAATGAGTTCTTTGTGTATTGTGAGTATTGTAGTAAGCGCATATACAAGAAAAGAATTTCTAATATGGGGGTATGTTGTTGCAATAGTCCTCGAAGCAATTATTGAGAAAATAATGGCGAGTAAAATAGGATTTAAAAGTAAACTAAAATGTACATTTGATGATTCTATAAAAGCCATTGTAATAACAGTTTTTCCCATGTTTTTAAGTGATACTCTGGTTGAGATTAATTCATTTGTTGATAAAATATTTGCTTCAAATCTTGCAACTGGAACAATGGCAATACTTGATTATGCAAATAATGTAAAGAATATCGCATATGAAACTGGCGTTATTGCCATTATTACAATTATGTATCCCAGAATGTCAGAATTATGGGCTAAAAGGGATATAGATACATTTAAAAGCAATATACAAAAAAATATTCGTCTCATGTGCCTGCTGTTTTTACCCGTTTCATTTGGTTTTGTTGTTGCGGGGAAATATCTCATTGCATTCATATATCAAAGAGGTGCATTTACAGAGATTTCGACACAACAGACTACAGATGCATTGATCATGTATGCAATTGGACTTACCGCTGTTGTTATGCGATTGATATTAAATAAAGTGTTTTGTGCTATGCAAATGACGAGGTATGTTTTTGTGACAAGTGTTGTAAATGTTTTAGTAAATATTGGAATGAATTTTTTACTGGTAGATAAGATTGGAATGAAAGGCCTTGCACTTTCAACTTCTGTTGCGGCGATCATCGCTATGTTTATTGGCTTTGCAATATTAGGTGTTAAACTGAAAATACGATATGTTCATACTATGTTTGCAATAATTAAAATGTTATGTGCAAGTATTGTGATGTATGGAGTTATTTCTTTTATGAAATATTATTTTTTGGACGGCATCTATTGGGGGAGCATGACTTTTGCCTTACAACTGTTAATTTGCCTTCTTGTAGGAATTGTAGTATATGTGGCGATGTTATACCTATTAAAAATAGATGAAATAAAATTTTGTGTTGATTATGCAAAAAAGAAAATCAGGAGATAATACATGTTTAATATTGATTTGTTTATTGGGAAAAATGTGACAAAACGTTCAAAAAGTATGTTTTTGCAGGATATAGAGGATAATAAAGATACATTGCTTGAGAAAATACAAGGAAAAAGCGTTTTAGTTATTGGAGGAGCTGGTTCGATAGGATCGTCATTCGTCAAAGCACTTCTTCCATTTAAACCGTCTTCTTTAATAATTGTCGATATCAATGAAAATGCATTGGCGGAGTTGACAAGAGATTTAAGATCAACAAAAGAATTATTGCTTCCAGATGATTATATTACTTATCCAATGGATTTTGCATCACCGATATTTGAAAAAATGTTTAGAAATCGCGGTGGGTTTGATATTGTTGGTAATTTTTCAGCACACAAACATGTTCGGTCTGAGAAAGATATTTATTCTGTTGAAGCATTAATTCAAAATAATATTCTTCACGCAAAGTTATTGTTGGATCTCTTATCGGAATATCCTCCAGAGGAATATTTCTGCGTATCGACAGATAAGGCTGCGAATCCAGTAAATATAATGGGGGCCAGTAAAAGAATCATGGAAGATGTGATTTTTTCGTATTCAGATAAGTTCCCAGTAAAAACAGCTAGATTTGCAAATGTTGCTTTTTCAAACGGTTCACTTCCAGCAGGATTTCTTGCAAGATTACAAAAATATCAACCGTTAAGTGCCCCCTTAGATGTAAAGCGGTACTTTGTTTCACCTGAGGAAAGCGGTCAGATCTGCATGTTAGCATGTATGCTTGGAGCAAATAGAGAAATTTTTTTCCCAAGGCTAGAGAAAGAACAAATGATGACCTTTGATCATATTGCCACTGCCCTGCTTAAAGAACATGGATATGAGGTTTTGTACTGCGACAGCGATGAAGAAGCTGTTAATAAAGCAGAAGATATCAAGAACGGAAGTAACCTGTATCCTGTGCACTATTCTGCTTCAAACACATCTGGTGAGAAAGCCTATGAAGAATTTTACACTGAAAGTGAACGTGTTAATTTAGATAAAATGAATGCGTTAGGGATCGTTATAGAAAAGCAAATCCCCGATAAAGAAAAAATTAGAATTCTTTTTGGGCAGTTAAACAATGCGTTTGAGAAAAATACAACAACTAAGGAAGAGATTGTATCAATAATGAAAGAATATTTACCTAATTTTGAACATATTGAGACAGGTAAATCCTTAGACAGTAAAATGTAGCGTATTTAGGAGACTTATGATGGACAAATTTATACCGTTATCCATTCCTAATTTTGAAGGGAATGAGAAGAAATATGTAAATGAAGCACTGGATCAAGGGTGGGTATCTACAGGAGGTACTTTTATTACCAGGCTCGAAAAGTGTATCGCTGAGTTCATTCATACAGATAATGTAGCTGCTTGCCAGAGTGGGACTTCAGCGTTGCATTTATCACTAATTGAAGCTGGGGTAAAGCCGGGAGATATTGTTATAGTTCCGCCCTTAACTTTTATTGCAGCTGTAAATCCAGTTAAATATCTTTATGCTCACCCGGTATTTATTGATTGTGATGATAGCTTTTGTATGGATCCCAATAAATTGAAAAGATTTTGTGAAGAAGAGTGCTCATTTTCCGATGGAGTTCTTAAATATAAAGGGAACGTAGTTAGAGCATTGGTTATTGTACATATATTTGGAAATATGGCCGATATGATTTCAATTGTAAATACAGCACATAAATACAATATTAAAGTAATTGAGGATGCGACTGAAGCTTTGGGTACGAAATATATAGATGGATTATTCTCAGGTAAGTATGCAGGTACCATTGGCGATTTTGGGGCATTCTCTTTTAATGGAAATAAAATTATAACGACTGGCGGTGGAGGCGCTGTTACAGCTAAGAACCCCGAAGCGGTTGATCATATGAGATATTTATCTACTCAGGCCAAAGATGATGAGCATTATTATATTCATCATGAAATTGGATATAATTACAGAATGACGAATTTACAAGCAGCACTTGGAGTTGCCCAGATGGAGGAATTACCTGAATTTATTCGCCGCAAAAATGCAAACTATAACAAATATTATAAACTTTTTCATGGGTTTGAATATGGGAAAATGATTAGCTTTAGAGAAGGAACATTATCGAATAAGTGGTTTTATTCATTGGAGATTAACAGAGAAAAAATTAAAGCTTCGATGAAAGAAATAATTACTGCGTTAGAAAAACGAGGAGTTCAGACGCGGGCTATTTGGGGACTGATCCATGAGCAATTACCTTATAAAGATGAAATTGTATATGAATTACATAAGGCTCCATACTATGCAAACTGTATTTTAAATTTTCCATCCAGTACGCAGCTTACAGACGAGGAATTAGAATATGTTGTAACACAAATCAAGGATATCCTTGGGGAGTTGGCCAGTGAATAGGGAACGAATGTTAAAATTTATCGGTGATACATCTCTAACTATAGTTGATGCTATGGAGCGGATTGGCGCAAATGCAAAAGGTATCCTTTTTTTGACTGATAAAAATGGCTGTTTGGTAGGATGCATAACTGATGGAGATATCAGAAGGTGGATACTTAAAGCTGGAGATTTAAAAGCAACTGTTGATCGTGCAATGATGTCTTCGCCCAAGTATCTTTTTATTGAGGAGAGACATAGAGCTGAACAAATCATGAACCAAGAAAACATAACAGCAATCCCCTTGGTAGATTCTGATAAAAGGATTGAAGATATCATGCTTGTTTCAGAATTAAGGCAGCTGGATATTCATGAGAAAAAATGCTCGTTGGCAGGAGTGCCTGTTATCGTTATGGCTGGTGGAAAGGGAACCAGGTTATATCCCTATACCAAAATACTTCCCAAGCCATTAATTCCAATCGGTGAAACACCTATTGTTGAGAGGATTTTGAACTGTTTTGCCGAATATGAAATTGACAAGTTTTATATGACCATAAACTATAAAAAGGGAATGATAAAATCTTATTTTTCAGAGCTAAATACTAATTATATAATTGAGTATATAGAAGAAAACATACCACTTGGCACTGGTGGAAGCATCAAGCTAATTAATGAAAAATTTGATAAATCTCTATTTGTGACAAACTGTGATGCACTGATTCTTGCCGATTATAATGATATTTATAGCTATCATATTAAGTCAGGAAATGACATTACGATGGTTTCGGCGTTAAAAAATACTACAGTTCCTTATGGAGTATTACATACTGGAAATAACGGTGAACTTGTTAGTATAGAAGAAAAGCCAAAGTTATCCTATTTCATAAATACCGGAATGTATGTGATCAATCCGGAGACAATAGAATTGATACCTAAAGATACTATGTTCCATATGACAGATTTAGTGGAGGCTGTTATGAAATCAGGCGGCCAGGTTGGTACATATCCTGTAAGTGAAGATTCGTTTCTTGATATGGGAGAATTTAGCGAAATGAAACGAATGGAAGAAAAATTGCACATAGCATCAGATTAATTATTAGGGGAGCGGGAGCTGCGAAATGAAAAAAGTGTTAGTTTATCCATGTGGAACTGAAATAGGATTAGAAATATACAAAGCGTTAGATCTAGATATCCACTATGAAATGTGGGGGGGATCAAGTTCTTATGATCATGGAAGGTTTGTATATAAGAATCACATAGATGACCTGCCTTTTATCAAAGATAGTAGTAGTTTACATGAAGTACAGCAGTTTAATGAAGCTATAAAAGCATATGACTTTGATTATATATATCCAGCAATGGATGGTGTCCTTACTGTCTTTTCAAAATATAGAGAATATTTAAATCCAGTTATTATTGCTCCAGAATATAATACCTGCGATATCACAAGATCTAAAGAGAAAACATATGCCTTGTTAGGAAAGTATATCCGCGTACCAAGAGTGTTTAAAAGTATAGATGAAATTGAAAAATACCCAGTGTTTAGTAAACCTGACGTTGGACAAGGCGCAGTAGGTACTAAAAAAATAGAAACTAAAGAGGTGGCTGTTTTGGAATTGGAAAATTCCAGGCAGCTTATTGTTGAATACCTTCCTGGTGAGGAGTATACGATTGATTGTTTTACTAACAGATTAGGTGAATTGGTATATGCAAAGGCGAGAAGACGAAAACGGATTAAGAATGGAATTAGTGTTAATGCAATGTTTTGTGCACAACAGGCTGAATTTATAGGAATTGCTCAAATAATTAACAGCCATATTCATCAGAGAGGTGGATGGTTCTTTCAAGTAAAGGAAGATTCGACAGGTAAACTTACTTTATTAGAGGTTGCCTCAAGAATAGCCGGAACAAGTGCAATTACAAGAGCAGTGGGGATTAACTTGCCATTGTTGACATTGAATGATTTTTCGGGACAAAGTATTAATGAAGTTATAGAAAATAAGTTTGAAATTGAACTTGATAGAGCATTGAGTAATACATTTAAGACTGATTTGAAATATAAAATAGTATATTTAGATTACGACGATACGCTAGTAGGAAACTTTGGTATTAACATAAGTATGGTTAAGTTTGTATATCAGTGTATTAATAATGGCATAAAACTCGTTCTGCTCAGTAAACATGAGGGTGATTTAAATGCGGAACTAAAAAAATACCGCTTGTCAGAAGTATTTGATGAAGTAATACATTTAAAAAAGAATGAGAAAAAAATAGATTTTATTAATCCATGTAACGCGATTTTTATCGATGATTCATATGGGGAACGTATAGCTGTATATAATAAATTTTCAATACCGGTATTTGATATACATAATATAGATGTTTTGATGGAGGGATAGATGAAAAAAACATTGATAATAGCTGAAGCGGGAGTAAATCACAATGGAAGTCTTGAACTCGCACTTAAAATGGTTGATGAAGCAAAAAAAGCTGGTGCAGATATCATAAAATTTCAGACCGCAAAGCCGGAGAAAGTAATTTCTAAATTTGCAGAGAAAGCTGAATACCAAAAGGAAACTACTGGTACGGAAGAAAGTCAGCTGGAGATGTGTAAAAAAATTCATTTAAAATTCGAAGATTATATTGTTATTAAAAACTATTGTGAGAAAGTCGGAATAGAATTTTTATCAACACCATTTGATTTAGATAGTATAGATTTTCTGGAGAACCTTGGATGCACAGTGTGGAAGATCCCATCTGGAGAAATCACAAACCTCCCTTATTTGGAGCGGATTGCAAAAACAGGAAAGCCAATCATTCTGTCAACGGGAATGTCTACAATGGAAGAAGTGGATTCTTGTATGAGTGTTTTGCGTAAAAATGGAGCAGGCGAGATTATTTTGCTGCACTGTACAACGCAGTATCCGACACCATATGAAGAAGTAAATTTGAAAGCAATGGAAACGCTATGCCAAAAATTTGGGTGCAGTGTAGGGTATTCAGATCATACAAAAGGAATTGAAGTTCCGATTGCTGCGGTAGCACAAGGCGCCTCTGTGATAGAAAAACACTTTACGCTTAATCGAAACATGGAAGGACCGGATCATAAGGCCAGTCTGGAGCCTGATGAATTACAAGAAATGGTTAGGGCCATTCGGAATATAGAACAAGCGCTAGGAGACGGTGTGAAGCGGCCGATGCCGTCTGAGGCGGCCAATAAAGTAGTGGCCAGAAAAAGTATCATAGCTGCAAGAGATATCAAGAAAGGTGAGATGTTGTCAGAAGAGAATTTGACAACTAAGAGACCAGGAAATGGGATATCTCCGATGAGATGGTATGAAATTATTGGAAAAGCTGCAAAGAGAGATTTTATGGAAGACGAGTTAATTGAATTATGAAAACAATTGCCGTAATTACATCTACAAGAGCTGAGTATGGATTGCTGATGCCGGTAATAAATGAGCTTCGTAGATACGAAGATTCAAATCTAAAACTAGAATTAGTTGTAACGGGAACTCATCTTTCTGAAGAATATGGCTATACCGTGGAAGAAATACGGAAGTGTGGAACTAGAATTGATGAAACGGTTTATATTCCAGTGAAATCATCGTGCATAAATGATATTTCAAAAAATCAAGCGGTAACATTAGTTGAGTTTACGAAGTTGTTTGTGCAAAAAGAGTATTCAGGTATTGTCATCTTGGGTGATAGATATGAAATGTTAGCAGTTGCGATTGCGTCCAGTAACACAAAAACTCCTATTTTTCATTTAAGCGGCGGTGACACAACGGAAGGCGCCATGGATGAATGGATTAGGCATTCGATCACTAAGATGAGTTATATACATTTTACTACAAATAAAGTTAGTTATCACCGGGTAATACAGTTAGGGGAACAGCCGGATAGAGTTTTTAATTTTGGTTCTACCAGTATAGACAATATTTTAAACATAGCTAAAATGGATAAATTTGAAGCCCTTAGAAGTTTAGGATTAAATAATTGTAAATATGCCATATGTACCTATCATCCTGTTACGTTAGACATAGATAGTGTTGATGGAGATATAGAGAATTTCCTTTGTGCAATAAGAGATTATCCATCAATACAGTTTATTGTTACAAAAGCTAATGCAGATCAGGGGGGCGCACATATTAATGAAATTCTTGATTCGGCGGAAACATCCGTAGATAATCTTCATGTATATAGTTCTCTTGGTGTTGTTAGATATTTATCGTTAATGAAATATGCTGAATTTGTATTAGGAAATTCTTCAAGTGGAATTGTTGAGGCGCCTGCATTTGGGATTCCGACTGTAAATATTGGAGATAGGCAGCGGGGACGGCTTCAGTCAGAGAGTATTATAAATTGTTTACGAGATAAAGAAAGCATTAAGGCCGCTATTGACAAAGCATGTAGTGATAATTTCAAAAATGTTTGCAGAAAAGTTGTTAGCCCATATGGTGATGGACATGCAGCGGAGCGGATTGCTCAAAAGATTGTTGAGGTTATATGCGAGGGAAGTGTAGATCTTAAAAAAAAGTTTTACGATATTGATGTGTTGAAATGAGAAGCATGGAAATAATTTCAGCAAAAAGTGAATCAAAGAAATTAAGAGATAGGATGAGGTGGGCATCATGAATATATTGGTTATAGGACTTGGTTCTATGGGAAAAAGACGAGTAAGGCTTGTCCAGGAAATGTTTCCTAATTACGTGATATATGGAGTTGATGGGAGAAAAGACAGGAGAGAGGAAGCCAGTAGACTCCATGGAATAAAATGTACTGATTCCATTCATAAAGCTGCAAGAGAATATAGCATTGATGCCGCTTTTATTTGTACTTCACCATTGTCGCATAATTCTATTATAAAGGATTGCCTATTAAATAATTGGAATGTATTTACAGAATTAAATCTTGTGGAAGATGGTTATAAAGAGAATATGGCGCTTGCGAAGAAAAACGGATGTGTTTTATTTCTCTCTTCTACATTCTTTTATCGAGAGGAAATCAGATACATAAGAAGCCAGATTGATGAAAATAGAAAATGGAATTATGTGTATCATATCGGTCAATATCTTCCCGATTGGCATCCATGGGAGAACTATAAAGAGTTCTTTATCGGAAATAAGAGAACTAATGGGTGTAGGGAGATTATGGCGATAGAACTTCCTTGGATTACAAAAACCTTCGGGGAAATAGAACGTGTGAATGTCATTGCTGATAAAATGACAGAATTAAGCATTGATTACAGTGACAATTATATGATTCAGATTAAACACGCCAACGGGAACAAGGGGACCCTAATTGTGGATGTAGTTTCTCCAGTTGCGGTTAGAAGATTGGAAATTTATTCAGAAAATAAATATATACAGTGGTCAGGTACTCCGGATTCTTTGTATGAATATGACGAATCTTCTGATACATTAAAGGCTGTTGAATTAAATGAAATAGAAGAACATAGGGCTGGATATAGGGCATTTGTTGTTGAAAATGCCTATAGGAATGAGATTCAGGAGTTTATGGATGTGGTTCTTAAAGGAACAGAACAGTTATATGGATTTGAAGAGGATCTTATGATACTAAGGCTCATCGATAGAGTGGAGGCATTGAATTGAAAAAAATGAATGTGTGTTTTATAGGTATCGGATCGATAGCTAAGAGACACATTAATAATTTAGTTAAAATATGCAACGAAGATGATATTAAGATTTCAATTGATGCGGTTAGTCGTAATGGAGTTAAAGGCTCAGAAAATGTTTATAAATACATTGATAATGTTTTTCGCTCAGTTAAGAAATTAACAAGAATATATGATGTATTTTTTATTACTAATCCAACCGAGTATCATATGGAGACACTTGAAAAAGTTACAGCGATTGGAAAAAATTTTTTTATAGAAAAACCAATTGTTTCACTATCACAAATAGAAAAGGCTTCGAAATATACGATGAAAAAAGATGCAATATATTATGTGGCCTGCCCTCTTCGTTATAATGCGGTAATACAGTATATAAAAAGTAATGTAAGTCCAGATGACGTAATTTCAGTTAGAAGCATATCATCAAGTTATTTACCTGATTGGAGACCTGGTCAGGATTATAGAGATACATATAGCGCTCACAAAGAGTTGGGAGGTGGCGTATCCATTGATTTAATTCATGAATGGGATTATTTGACATTTCTCTTTGGGTTACCCAAAAGAATAAACTATATGGGTGGTAGAATATCAAATTTGGAAATTGATAGCGATGATTACGCAATTTATATTGGTGAATATCATGATAAGATTGTGGAACTTCATTTGGATTATTTTGGAAGGAAAACTATTCGAGAGGTAATGATTTTTACAAAAGATGAAACAATATTAGGGGATATTGCGGACAACAAAATTAAATTCTTAAAATCCGGCAATGTTATTGATTTTAAAGAAGAGAGAGACGACTATCAAAAAAGGGAAATTAAACATTTTATTGATATGATAGATGGAAAGTGTGAGCAGGATAGTGATATAAATCATGCTATTGAAATACTAAATATAACACAGGGGAAATTAAGATGAATATATTATTTACAATCTGTGGCAGAGCAGGTTCTAAAGGTATAAAAAATAAAAATATAAGACCATTTAATGGTAAGCTTTTACCATACTACAGTATTTCTGCTATTGATTTATATTTAAAAGGTAATGATAAAGATATAGATTATGATATAGCTGTAAACACTGATAGCAAAGAATTAATGGATATTATGAAGGCAAATGGTCTTAGGGAAGTGATGTTAATTGATAGAAAGCCCGAATTAAGCGGTGATACTGTTGGAAAGATTGCAGTAATTCTAGATTCGCTAGAGCAAATGGAAGAAAAAAAGAAAACCCAATATGAAGTGGTAGTGGATTTAGATATTACTTCTCCATTAAGAACAGTATTTGATATTGAAAATTTAATTAATACACATATTGCTACTGAGGCGGATGTTACCACGTCTGTAACAACTTCGAGAAGAAATCCATATTTTAATCAGGTTAAAAAGGAAATTCATGGATACAAGAAAGTGATTGAATCAAATTTTACCGCACGCCAACAGGCCCCTGAAATATTTGATATGAATGCATCGCTTTATGCATATAAGCCTGAGTATTTAAGATCTGGAAAGGGTGTATTAGACGGATATGTGGAGTGCATAGAAATGTATGATACAGGAATATTAGATTTAGATCATGAGAATGATTTTGAATTAATGGAAATAATAGCGGAGTATTTAATTAAGAAAAATCCATCGTTTAGAGAAGTATATGAGAATATATAAGAGTTTACCTAAAAGTATATTTCTTTAGTTCTTTATGAGGAGAGATAAAAGTATGAACGGTAAATTATATATAGCAATGTATCATTATACAAGAGACTTGCGACACAGCAGATATCCTGAAATAAAAGGTTTGGATATTTCTTTGTTTAGACAACAATTAGAATATATGAAGGGTACCTTTCATGTTGTTACGATGGAACATGTAATAGATGCAATAGAAAGAAATACTAAACTTCCAGAAAATGCATTATTACTTACGTTTGATGATGGATATGTAGATAATTACACATTCGCTATGCCTTTGTTAGAGGAATTTAATTTACAAGGTTCGTTTTTTATTCCTGGAAAGACATTTGCCACGCATCAACTATTAGATGTAAATAAGATTCATTATATCTTAGCAAGTGCTAACACGAATAAACTGGTATTAGATATGAAAGCTGCGATGAAGCGATATAGGGGAACAGAATTTGATTTCGCTTCAACAGAAGATTTGTATAAACAATATGCCGTCGCAAATAGATTTGATTCTAAAGATGTTATTTTTGTTAAAAGAATGCTTCAAACAGTGCTTCCGGAAAGACTTAGAAATATAATATCCAGTGAATTATTTGAAAAATATGTTGGTGTGTCAGAGGAGCAGTTGGCATATGAACTCTATTTGACAGAAGATCAAATCAGAACAATGAAACGACATGGAATGTATATTGGGCTGCATGGCTATGATCATTATTGGTTGGCCAATCTTGAAACAGATGAGATGAAAAAAGATATAGATATGGCATTGGAAGTTTTGGATGAATTCATTGATCGAAAGCAATGGGTGTTGAATTACCCATATGGAAACTGTAATGAGCAAGTTATCAAATATATTCAATCAAAAGGCGCTTGCTTGGGTATGACAACTGAGGTAAGAGTGGCAGAAATTGGAAAAGATGACAGATTTAGATTGCCTAGATTTGATTGTAATGATTTTCCGCCTAAAAGTGAAAAATATAAATCTTATAAATAGAGGGGAAAATATATGATTGATAATGTTGTCGAAAGGATTAGTAATTTAAACTTTAAAGAATTATTCATTTATGATGATATTTCAGAAGTTAACTATACTTATAATGAGTTTTTTGCACAAGCCTTGGATGTGGCGAGTTATATTGAGAATTCGGTGCCAAGCGATAGTATGATTGTCGTTATGGAGAATTCATATGAGTTAGCACTACTATATTTTTCTGTGATGCTAACCAACAAAAGAATGTTAGTGATTGATCCTCAAAAAGGACAAGAGGAGATATTATCTATAATAAATGATATTGAAGATACAGTATTGTTTATTGATGAACGACTTAATATGGAGTTCTTTATAAAACATAATATTTTAAATTTCCCCAAAAACAGATTCGCATACAATGAAATCAAAGACATAAAAAAAGAGATAATTCACAAACTGCAGATGCGTTCTTCAAGTAAAGCATATCTAGTTACATTCACATCCGGAACTAGTGGAATAACTAAGGGGGTCGAGCATACTTTAGATAATCTTTTTTTTACGGCGCTTGCATTAGATGATAAAGTTCATAAAAATTATGGTACGTTTCTTCATGTGATGCCGATGACATATATGGCGGGAATTCTGAATTCATTAATATACCCATTTTTAGCAGGAGTGAGAATTGTAATAACAAAACGATTTTCTATTATTTCAGCACGTTGTTTTTGGAATACAGTTATTAAATATAATGTTGATTTGTTTTGGCTATCACCGTCAATGTTAATGATGATTAATCAAATGGATCGAAAGAATGATGGTGAAAATTATTGCAAAAATAAAGAATTAGTATTTTTAATAGGAACTGCTCCCCTAACTAATGAATTGCGTAAAACTTTCAATAATAGATATGGGGTTACAGTTTTTGCTAGCTATGGCTTATCTGAGACTCTATTTATTTCTGTTGAAACTATTGAATCTCTACGACGGTCAAAAGAGAATAGTGTTGGAGAATTACTGCCAGGTGTTGAATATATTATTAATAATGACGGTGAGATGTATCTTAAAGTTCCTTGGATGTTTCTAGGATATACAAACGAGAATACATCAGAATATTTTGATGGTGAATATTATAAGTCGGGAGACTTAGCGCTACTCGATGATGGCTGTTTGTATATTACTGGAAGAAGTAAAGATTTAATTATTAAAGGTGGGATGAATATTAGCCCAGCTTTAATTGAATATGTTGTATTGAAAAACAAGGATATTCTTGAATGTGTTGTTATAGGGGTAAAGGATTCTACTGGAGAGGAAAAGGTATGTTGTACATATAGGCTAAAAAATAAGGTAGATGACAAAAATCTTTTCGAGACAGGTTTAAAAAAACTCGTCTTGGACGAGTTAGGGAAGAATTATACGATCGATTATGTATGGCAATTAGACGAAATACCTAGAAACATTAATGGAAAAATTGATAAAAACATATTGAGAGAAAATTGGAGGGCCTGTAATGGTAAATAAGTCACAAATCATGGATGTTACTTTGAGGGATGGAAGTTATGCAATTAATTTCCAGTTTTCAGAATATGAGACAGAAAAAATATGCACAAAAGTTTATGATGCAGGGATTAATTATATTGAAGTTGGACATGGCGTTGGATTAGATGGAAGTTCTACACAGAATGGTATAGCTCTGTGCACTGATGAGGAGTACTTAGAGGCCGCCAGAAGAAGCGTTCCAAAAGCAAAATATGGGATGTTTTGCATACCAACGTATGGACATTTAGATTCTCTTAATAAATTAAAGGAATATGGTGCTTCTTTTGTTAGGGTAGGATCGAATGTTACCGAAGTTGAGACAACAGAAAGATATATAAAGAAAGCTAAAGACTTAGGCCTTGAGGTAATGGCAAACTATATGAAATCGTATGTTGTTTCGCCTAAAGAATTTGCGGAGAATGTTAAAAAATCAGAGTCATATGGGGCTGATGTGGTATATATTGTAGACTCGGCAGGTAGCATGGGACGCACTGAAATTGCAAACTATTATGAAGAAATAAGAAAAGTCAGCGATATAAAAGTAGGTTTCCACGGGCATAACAATCTTGGGCTTGCAGTTTCAAATTCTCTATATGCAATGGAGTTGGGATTTGATTTTGTGGATACTTCGATTTTAGGAATGGGGAGAAGCGCTGGAAATGCCGCAACAGAGTTATTAATTGGAAATATGATGAGGCAAAATGAAGATGTTACATACGATCTAAAAAAGATACTCGATTGTGCTGAAAAGTATGTAAGGGCTTTATGGAAGCATAAAGCAAACGCGCTGGACTTGTATTGTGGTATAGCTGAATTTCATACAAGTTATATGAAGTATATCCATAAATATGCAACAAAATATCGCGTAAACCCATTAGATCTAATTCTCCTATATACCAAATATGATAAGGTGAACATGGATGAAAACAAGTTACGTGAAATTGCAGCTAATATGCCGAAAGACAATGAGTGTGTAATGACTGATTTTGGTTTCAACGACTATATAGGAAACGAACAGAAAAATTGACGTAAGGTAGAATGATGATAGTTAAATTTGATCATATTTCATATATTGAATTAAGGGAGAACAAGGAGATACTTTTACAAGAAAAAGGTACTCCTGTTTTTAAAGAGGAATTGTTACGCAACCTAGATATAAAGAAATCACTGATGAGAATTCCTCAGGAAAATCATGATTTATATTTTTACGAAGGTGATTATCCTATTGAATATCTCTTTTATGATGAAGTAAAAAAGCAGAGCCAAATTCAGTTAATAGATCGTACAGTTTATGGTCATTATTCTGACAAGGAAAGCGCGATAAGTTTTCTAAAAGGAATATTTGGTAATAAAGTTATTGAGAATGCTGAAACCATTATGTGTAATATGAAAGGAATTCTTGATAAAAGAGATTATATTCTTATTCTCGAAAAGGCATCAGAAGAAATAAATGTATGCTTGGATGATGCTGGATACGGTGGGGGGGTATTGCGTTGGTTTCAAATTCAAGATTTACAGTGAAGCCAGTTGATGGAATATGTACTTCGACAGAAGAATTAAAAGTAAATGAAAAAAAACTAGAAATTTGTTTTACAAAATCAGACTCCACGGATGTCATTTTTGAAATTATAAGGATAAAAGGTAAGTGATGAATCGCGATATTTTATCAATTAAAAGTTCTGCGTCAATCGATTTAATGGCCAAGGCAAAGTTTTTAAAAGATTCTGGTATTGATATTGTGAGCCTGGCGGGAGGGGAGCCGGATTTTGATACTCCCCGCGCAATAAGAGACCAAGCTATTTCTGAAATAGAAAAGGGAAATACCCACTATGCTGTGGGGAATGGTATTTTACCATTACGACAGAGAATAGCAGAAAAACTGGCATTAGATAATGGAATTTATTTAGATGCTAGTGAGATAGTTGTAACTCCAGGGGCTAAAATGGCGATTTATCTTGCTGTTAGAGCTGTTATACAGCCAGGTGATGAAGTACTTATTCCGACGCCATCGTGGGTTTCATATACTGAGATCGTCAGATTGGCTTCTGGAATACCTGTTGAAGTACCTTTAGATGTAGAGACGTCATATTGTATTACGGAAAGTATTTTAGATAGGTACACAACGAAAAACACACGGATGTTGATTATATGCACACCTAATAATCCAACTGGCAGAGTATTAAATGAGCAAGAAATAAGGGAAATAATATCTTATTCAAAAAAGAGAAACATTGTGATTATTTCTGATGAGGTATATGAAAAGATTTTGTACTGCAGAGATTTTTATAGTATGGCATCATATTCAGAAATATCAGACAAGGTAATAACTGTAAATGGATTTTCAAAAGCATATGCGATGACAGGGTGGAGACTTGGATATGTTGCTGCACCAAAGAAATATATAGATATTATTAGCAAATTATATGCACATACAATAACCGGTACAAGTCCATTTATTCAAGAAGCCGCAATGGTAGCATTTGATTGCGAAATGGATGTTCAGAGGATGCTTGTTGAATATAGAAATAGAAAAGAATATTTTGTAGGTGAACTTCAAAAAATTAAAGGAATTAGTGTTATTGAGCCAGAAGGTGCATTTTATGCATGGTGTAAATTTGATATAGATGGGGATATTGCTATGGAATTGCTAGAACAGGCAAAAGTAGTTGCTGTGCCAGGAAAGGCATATGGCAGGAATTGTGAAAAATATATTCGATTTTCATTTGCCAATAGTATGAAGGATCTTCAGGAGGCTATTAAGAGAATAAAAATTTACATGAGCACAAAGAAAGAGAGGGTAGAAATTGAAAATATATGATTTGACATTTGAGATTGAAACGGAGATGCCTACATGTGGTACATCTTGGCATCAGACTGTAGAAATATCACAAATGGGAAGTATTGAGAGCGTTGGAAGAAATACATCTAGAATTGTTTTGGGGTCGCACTCGGGTACACACATGGACGCTCCATTTCATTTTATTGACGATGGAAATACAATGGATACTCTTGACTTAAATCTTATGTGGGGAAAAATTACTGTTGTTGATTTTAGATCAAAGGGGCGAGGGGATGTAGTTACACTCGCAGATGTTAAGGGTCTTGAAATTAAGGAAAGGATGTTATTTGCATTTGGTTGGTATCATAATTGGAAAACTGATAAGTATTACAAAGGATTTCCTTATTTTGAAACAGCTGCTGTTGAGTATTTGTTAGAAAAAGGCTTGCGAGTAATGGCTTTAGATACCCCTTCGCCTGATGATGGAAACGCTATTATGGTTAAAGGAGAAAGTGATTCTCCAAATCATGTAGCACTATTAGAAAAAAAAGCATTTGTCATTGAATATCTTAATAATACAGATGTTCTAGTTGGAGGAAAAGAATACGAAATGGTTTCATTGCCATTAAAACTGAAGGGCTGTGATGGTAGTCCTGCAAGAGTACTAATTAAGGAGGTTTAATTAATGAAAAGAGATTTTGTAATTGACTGGTTTGAAGAAAAAAGCACAATGACTCGAATGGAACTTGAGAAAGATTTGAGTATTAATTATTTTGAGAATGGATTGATAGATTCCTTTGCATTTTTAGAGTTAATTGCGGCTTGTGAGGAAAAGTTTAATATTACTTTTAGTGATGAGGATTTTTCAAACGATGAAATATTTACCATTGCTGGACTGATTAAGGTTTTGGAGAGAAAATAATGATCAATCGATATGATGAAAAGTATGAAATTAGATTAGCTGGCTTGGATGAAATTCCAGAATTAATGGAATTTATCGATTTGTATTGGAAAAAGGGGCATATTTTAGCCACTAATAGAGAGTTTTTTGAATATGAAATGG
Organism: Bacteroides thetaiotaomicron; assembly: GCA_034142505.1. GTDB lineage: Bacteria > Bacillota > Clostridia > Lachnospirales > Lachnospiraceae > Hungatella_A. The sequence continues at coordinate 24,250 of JAWZDV010000003.1, read as the reverse complement.
CCGTTGATGGAAGGGTAAATTTTCTTATAGCTAAGACAAAAAAAGATAGCAAAATTGAAGGAATTTTGGGGTTTTTACCATGTTCCAAGGATAAAAATAGACTTGACATATGGGGAGTTGTATGGAAAACAATGCCTGGGGCTATGCCTATGCTGGGTATGGAGTTAAAGAAAAGGCTTACGGCTATTATTGGGGCACGAACAGACTTAGGCGTTGGGGCAAATCCGGAGACAGCTGTTCCGCTGCTTAAAAGAATATATCATTATTATACTGCAAAAATGAAGCATTACTATCGCTTAGCGGACGTGGGGGAATATAGAATTGCTCAGATTAAAAATAAGCTGATATTACCGTACGAGAAAATTCAGAATGTTGAGGTTGTTGAATTGGCATCCATCAATGAACTCATAGATTTTTTTGATTTTTCAACTGTTGGCGAAATGATTCCATATAAGGATTCTTGGTATTATAATAAACGTTTTTATAAACACCCAATTTATCATTATAAAATATGGGGATTGCGTGCAAATGATGAGACTGCATTAATGGTAACCAGGCTTCAAAAATGTAACGGCAGTGCAGCTGTCAGAATTGTAGATTATATTGGAAATCAAAGTTTGTTTGCCGGATGTGGATCATTTGTAGATTCGCTTTTGAGTGAAGCTGAATATATAGATTTTTATTTTGATGGATTCAACGAAGAATTTGTAAAACAAGCTGGATTTTGTGAAGTATGTGATGGTACAAATGTAATACCAGATTATTTTAACCCATATGAACTGGTAAATGTTGATATCTATGTAAGTAGTTCAAATAATAGTGATAAATGTCTCTTTTTTAAGGCTGATGGGGATCAGGATAGGCCTAATTGATAAGTAAAATTGTATAGTAGACTGATGGGGACAAAAAAAGAGCATGTGAAAGTTTTTCTGTAAATAAAGTTTTATAAGGTCTTCTGTGGTAAAATAAAAATCATAGGAGGCCTTTTATTATGGCAAGAGAAAAGAAACCAGTACACAAGGTACAAATGACAAATGGGAAAAGGAACATCATCCAGCAGCTTCTTCAGGAGTATGACATCCAGTCTGCAGAGGATATCCATGTATGCCAAAGGCATGACCACAAGACAGATCTCTGATACATTGGAGGACATCTATAGTTTTGAGGCATCGGAAGGCTTTATTTCAGATGTTACTGATAAAATCATGCCACAGATTGAAGACTGGCAGAACCGCCCGCTTTCCGAGGTATATCCGATCCTATACATCGATGCCATCCATTACTCGGTTCGTGATAATGGAGTGATCCGCAAGCTTGCGGCCTATGTGATCCTTGACATCAATCAGAATGGATACAAAGAAGTCCTGACCATCGAGGTCGGCGAAAATGAAAGTTCTAAATATTGGCTGTCTGTGCTAAATGGCTTAAAGAACCGAGGAGTGAAAGATATTTTGATCCTCTGCGCAGATGGACTCAGTTGCATCAAGGAGGCAATCGCAGCAACGTATCCAAAGACCGAATATCAACGCTGTATTGTGCACCAGGTGTGTGATACCATGAAATACGTGTCAGACAAAGACCGGAAACCTTTCTGTGCGGACTTGAAAACAATCTATCAGGCACCAACGGAAGAAAAAGCCCTGGTCGCCCTGGAGCGGGTCACGGAAAAATGGAGTGAAAAATATCCGGGTTCCATGAAGAGCTGGAAACAGAACTGGGATGCCATATCCCCGATTTTCAAATTTTCCACAGCAGTCAGAAAGGTCATATATACGACGAACGCCATAGAAAGCTTAAATGCCACTTATCGAAAACTGAACCGTCAGAGAAGCGTGTTTCCAAGCGATACTGCACTGCTAAAAGCCTTGTATCTGTCTACGTTTGAAGCTACAAAGAAATGGACCATGCCAATCAGGAATTGGGGACAGGTATATGGTGAACTGAGCATCATGTATGAGGGCCGTCTGGCGGAATAAGCCAATCTATCTTATTTTTCACAGGCGAATATTCCGATAGCGTCAAGATACTTTAAGTTAAAAATAAACAGAGTTCCCCCTTTGTGCATTTCCATTAAAACTCTAATTTATGACTCCAAAACCATAACTGCTTTTTCGCGGTAAGGCCGCCTAGCCTGGCCTGGCATTTTTCGATATAATAGTCGTTATTCTTTTGGGTCTTCAAAAATTCCGCGCCGAATAAGCCAAGGGGTTCTCTCCTGGCCTTCTCTCTCCCTTCTTATACTTCGCTGTCTTTTTACCAGGTCTAAGATATCTCCTCCGTTTTCCCTATAACATCTCAGCCTGCACATTTGATCCGCTCCGTGTCGGCCCCATCCCATTGGGCGGCTGCCCATCCGTGAGGCATATACATGGCTCACGTGCCCTTCTGCACTGCATCCGATTATCTCCGGATTCTTTATCCGGATGGTGATCTCCTTCCAGTTATTCAATATATAACCCTCACTGTCTTCGACCACCTTCTTCTTGCTTTCACTTTCTGCCTTTTCTCTGAGGGCTGCATATATCTCCGGTATCTGTTTCTTATTCCTTCCATGGATGGCTTCATAGATCCTTTCCTTTTCCCGTTCCTTCCCCTCCTTCAAGTGCGAGACGGATTGGTTAATGTATTTCATCAGATGGAAACGGTCCAGCACCAGCTCGCTGTTCCGGATGTATTCTTTCCCCGCCTTGATCCATTCTGCCCCATCTCCGCTGATATACACTTTCTTCAGAAACTCTGTGTCATAGACGGCCTCTATGTATTCTGACACCTCTTCCCACAGCTTTTTATTTGCTTTTCCCTCATAGACCCCTCCGAAGTAATGTTTCCCGACCAGGCGGTTCCGCCTGCTACGGGCATTCTCCGGTTCGATTCCTTTATAAAGATAGATGAGCTTTCCTATGATTGTCCTATTTCCCCTTACCAGATGCTGTTTCCCGTCCTCTCCCTCCTCCAGGATCTGTTCCGAAATATGGTCTTCATCCGCATCGATGTACAAAACCTCTACCTGTTTCTTCTTTGTGGCCTCCGGCATTCTCTCTTTGATTATGAGGCCGTGGAGTTTGTTCTTCACCGTCTGTTTGCTGACAAAGTCCGTCAGGCTCACCTGCTCTCCACCTTTTCGATAGCTGGAATCGATTGCCTCTGTAAGAAGCGCCTCCTCCGCTCCAGGCGTCATTCGTTCATGTCCCTCCAGTTCCATGATGTCATCCAGCAGATAACGGTATGTACCGTCCTTTTTATTCTGGAATAAGGTCCTTTCGTACACCAGGTTCCCCAGGCGGCATAAGAGCTGGGTTTTCTCCCTGCGGTTGATGTTCCATTTACGTTTCCGCTCTGGGGATTCCCGGATGATCCTGTCAGCATCTTCGATTGATTCCTTCAGAATATCCAGGCCAAACGACAGCAGGACTGACAGACCGTATCTGCAAACGAATCCAGATCATCCGGATGCTCCATAAAATTTTTCAGGCCTTTTTCAATCTTTTTAATACCAATCTCGTTAAAATGTAGTATACTTTTATTCATAGGGAATACCTCTCTTTGTGTGGTTTTGTTTTGTGGTGATTCAATTCTAACACAAAAAGGTATTCTCTATTTTTTTATTTTCATTTTAACTTAAGGTTATTTTACTCTATAGAATATTCCGCCTGTGAAAAATAAGATAGATTGGCTTATTCCGGCAGACGGCCCTCATACATGATGCTCAGTTCACCATATACCTGTCCCCAATTCCTAATTGGCATGGTCCATTTCTTTGTAGCTTCAAACGTAGACAGGTACAAGGCCTTTAGCAGTGCAGTATCGCTTGGAAACACGCTTCTCTGACGGTTTAGCTTACGATATGTGGCATTCAGGCTCTCTATGGCGTTGGTCGTATAAATGACTCTTCTGACCGCTGTGGAAAATTTGAAGATCGGGGAAATGGCATCCCAGTTCTGGTTCCAGTTCCTCATGGAATTGGGATATTTTCCGCTCCATTTTTCTGTGGCCCGTTCCAGGGCGTCCAGGGCTTTTTCGTCCGTTGGCGCCTGATAGATTGTTTTAATATCCGCACAGAAGGGCTTTCTGTCTTTGTCCGACACATATTTCATGGTATTACGCACCTGATGCACGATGCAGCGTTGATATTCCGTCTTTGGATACGCTGCGGCGATTGCCTCCTTGATGCCGCTGAGTCCATCTGCGCAGAGAATCAAGATGTCTTTCACTCCCCGGTTCTTTAAGCCATTTAGTATAGACAACCAGTATTTAGAGCTTTCGTTTTCGCCAACTTCGATGGTCAGGACTTCTTTGTGTCCATCCGGATTGATGCCAAGAATCATATAAGCCGCAAGTTTGCGGATCATCCAAGGCATATAGTCTTCCAGAAACCCCGGATATTCCATGAATGCACTGCCAGGGATATCGCTTAAGATGAATTTAATATATTTATTCGGATTGATGCCGTTTGCTTTGGCTGTTTCAATAAGACTGTATATTCCAGCACTTGCCGCAGCACCGGCAGGGCTGCCAGAAAATAACCAGTTTTTTCTGCCGATTGTGAATGGGCGGATGCTGTGTTTTGCCAGATTATTCGAAAATGCACAGTTACCGTCCAAAAGATAATTCATTAGTCCTTCTTTCTGGTTGAATGCATAAGTGAAAGCAGCTCCCAGTTTCGATTTGGGTAACATCCCTACACAAGCTTTTTAATCCCATTACTGGTCCTGCATTCCTGGATCCGGCTGGTCCACAACTGCATCTTATAATTATGGGATTCAATGGTTAATTGATTCATATATCCCCCTTTCCCTTAAGTTACTTAAGGCTCTTTAGAACTAGGGGCATTATCTCACAAGAAACCCAAAAGAGAAATCCACTATCTTATTTGACGCTTACAATGTTCCGTTTCCCATCTGTCATTTGTACTTTGTGTACGGGTTTCTTTTCTCTTGCCATAATAAAAGGCCTCCTATGATTTTTATTTTATCTTAGAAAACCTTATAAAACCTTATTTACAGAAAAACTTTCACATACTCGAAAATATCCGCTCTTCCCCCTTTATCAGTCACGGTGGAAAATATCACGTGTATATATCTTTTCTTTCACGTCATCTAAACACGACTCATATCTATTTGCAATTATAGCTTGACTTAGTTCTTTAAATCTTGATAGATTATTTATAACTTTCGATCCAAAAAAGGTGGTACCATCTTCAAGTGTTGGTTCATAAATAATAATGGAAGCCCCTTTGGCTTTAATTCTTTTCATAACACCTTGAATAGAAGATTGTCTAAAGTTATCAGAGTTTGATTTCATCGTTAAACGGTATACACCTACAACAATTTCTTTTTCATTCTGTAAATTATATTCATTTTCTGTATAACTGTAACCACCAGCTATTTCTAGTATCCTATCAGCAATAAAGTCTTTTCTTGTTTTATTACTTTCAACAATAGCACTTATCATATTTTGTGGTACATCTTCAAAATTAGCTAAAAGTTGTTTTGTGTCTTTAGGTAGGCAATAGCCACCGTATCCAAAAGATGGATTATTGTAATGAGTTCCAATACGTGGATCTAGACATACACCGTTAATTATATCTTTTGTATTTAGCCCCTTACTTTCAGAATAGGTATCCAATTCATTAAAGTATGATACACGAAGAGCAAGATATGTATTAGCAAACAGTTTAACTGCTTCTGCTTCCGTAAATCCCATAAATAATATGTCAATATTGGCTTTTAATGCGCCTTGTTGTAATAATGTTGCAAATTCCTTCGCTTTTGCTCGACTATCATCATCACAACTAACAATAATTCTAGAAGGATATAAATTATCATATAATGCTTTTGATTCTCTTAAAAACTCTGGACTAAAAATAATGTTCTGGCTATGATATTTTTTTCTTATAGTTTCAGTATAACCAACAGGTATCGTAGATTTTATAACCATTAAAGCGTTCGGATTAACATCCAATACCATTTCAATAACGGATTCCACGGCTGATGTGTCAAAGAAGTTTTTTTGGCTGTCATAGTTAGTTGGAGCTGCTATCACAACAAAATCTGCATTTTTATATGCGTATTTACCATCAAGTGTAGCAAAAAGATCTAGATCTTTCTCACCAAGGTATTTTTCAATATATTCATCCTGTATGGGAGATATTTTGTGATTAATCATATCAATCTTATCTGGAACTATATCTACGGCTATTACATGATTGTGTTGTGCTAGAAGAATTGCAATAGATAATCCTACGTATCCGGTACCAGCTACTGCAATGTTATATTTTTTATTTATTGCATTTACTGACATTTGTTTATCTTCAGTGTATAGGTCAACAATACTAAATTCAAGCATTTCAGAAAGTTTTTCTAGTTGTGCAATGGTCGGCATAGAATCTTTGTTTTTAATTTGCTTAATCATGGCTAGAGGTATACTGGTGTACTCTGAAATTTGTTCCAATGTTAAGTTTTTTTCTTTTTGTTTATTCTTTATTGTCTCTCCTAGAAGCGTAAGTGATAATTTTTTCATATCAGATTGACCTTCCTTAATTTTTTCTCCTTAGCTAAAATTTACAAGCAAGTTAAAAATAATGCTCCAAATCGGTTATTATAACCAATTTGAAGCACTTATTATATTACTCAATAAAAATACCATTTTCGCTAGGTTTAATTGTATTACCATCTAATTTGTTATATAAAACTTTGCCGTTGCTAAATCCTATACATGTGCCATCTTTGAACTCAATAATAGATATATCTTTATTATTTATTATTTTGTAAATAGCGGGAATATATTCTAAATTACATGGCACAACTGCATATGAAAAACAAATATTACTTAACGATTTTCCCCAATTAAAATAAGCTTTAAATACATTTTGCTCTACTTGGCTCTCATCTCCTGCTTGATCGTTTCTCTTATAATTCCCACTCATTTTATTTATCTCATAGGTTATATCAGAGTCACATAAATTTTGATATCGATATGCTCTGTTTATTATACTTTCTCCGTTGGATAGTTTACCATTAAGTATTGAAATACTATCAGCTGATGCTTTACATTGATCAACTGTGGTGATGATATCTTTACTATTATCTAAATCTAGGGTATTAAAATCTCTTCCTAATACAAATAATACTCCTTTATATATAATATAAGTCATTTTACCACTGATATCATCATTATATAATTCAGAACTCATAACCGCCGCTGCTTTAGTCTCATCAACTATACAGTAACATTCAGATTTTGAGTAGGGAGTTCGGCCCCAAGTTTCATTATAATCTTTCTCATATCTAGCAGTTAACTCATCATCTGATTCATAATGTGTCGTTGTCCCAGGATACATCGAAAAATCTAAAACTGCCCCGATACTACTGTATTCATTACCTTCATACATATAGCAAGTATTAGAGCCATAAGATAAATTATAATTCAAAATTCCTTGTCCATTATAAATATCTGTTAGTCCCATACCACTTTGAGCCCCTCTTATAGCCATATAATAGTCTTTACTTAGAGCTACAAGTGTTCCAGATAAAGGGAAATACTTTATTTCAGGTTCTATTATCGTAAAATCTTTATATGATAAATAATACTTTCTTATTTCATCATTTCTATATAGATCATCAAATCCAATTAGATTTTTTAGTGCATTATATACTTTCTCTCCTCCATTTGCATAGCTAGCCGAACGGCCAATACTAAATTGTGGAGTTCCATTATTCCTATGAAAAAAACGTTCTCCATCAAGCATATAATCTAAATATAATTTTTCCTTTTCTTCATCTATACTAAATGATGTATCATGCAACAAATAGATAAAATTTGAAATTCCTTCTGTATAAACAACACCATAACTTCCCCCAGTTGTTAAAACATTACCATGGTCAAAGTATGTAAAATCACTTTGTATTCCGTTTTCGCCCCATGAATTAATTTTTATAGTTTCACCTACTTTATTAGAAACAAGATGAATTAAATCAGGTTCTCTATAAATAAGTGCTCTCTTTAATGAAATATCTAAAATGTCTATTAAATTAGCTGCATCATACTGCTCGATCTCAGAATTTTTACCAATAGTACCTCTATCTAATATTTTTGAAATTTTATTTAGCCTTGTGTCATCCAAGTAGGGTTTAATCATGATTGTTAATTCTGCAATATGCCTAGGCACACCAATATTATTAGGCCACCAATTAGTTTTACAAATAAAATCATTGTTTAACCAATAATCCATTAAACCCAATACTATCTCTTGCATTTCATCATCATTATCAAATTCTTCCCGTCCATAGGCACACAACATATTTTTAGTATATATTAAATGTGCCTGTAATGGCCAGCTGGCCGACCGTTGAGAAGTATAATCTATGGATTCATAATAAAATTGTCCATCATTATTACACCTAATCAAATTCCAATAGTACTCATATGTTTCTTCGCTTTCCTTATTCCATAGACTTTTATTACATTGATCATATATAATGTTTATTTCTTTATACTCATCTGATTTACAATCATTACTGGTACTATTTTGATATGTTAATATTTTAAAGCTAATGCAGAACATTGACATTAATATGAGCATTAATAAAACAATATTATGAAATTGGAACAGTTTTTTATAGTACATAAATAAAATCCCCTACTATTAATGGCAAATTGAACTAAGTACTTTTAGTAGAAATGCAGGAAAATATTTTCCTACATCTCCATGATTTTCATAATTCATTATTTCAAAAGTAATATTATAATTCATATTATCTAAATCTCGAATAAGATATTTTATATGCTTTTCATAAGTTTCTTCATTATCAGAATAATGTAAATATATTTTTGTATGATCTTTATTAATATTATTTTTTAAGTTCTCATAACATAACGAATCCAAGAACTCGATTGTTGCTTTTTGTATAACCTTTTCTCCTGTTAATACTTTCAAAGAATTTAAATGATAGGGATTTAACATATATGAACCTATTTTATATTGACATGAACCTGCAATTATATAGTCAGCCCCTAGTCTAGCCCCATATAATAATGCACATGTTCCTCCTTTGCTAGAACCTGTCATAACAAGAAATTTACAATTGCATTTTTTCTGAATCATTTTGATTAGCTCCGGAATAGCTTCTAATCCCCAATAATTTCCATCACAGCCAAGATAATAACTTCCACCAGTTGGTATATTAACCATATTATCAAGTATAAATAGATAATTAAATTCTTTGTAATTATGTAATGTTCTTTTATAATTGTATTCTGCTTTTTTACCTAACTCAGGGAAGCCAGAAAATACAACACATAAATTGGACTTTTTATTATCTTCATAAATATATTTTACTGAATGGCCAGCAAAGTTAAACTTTTTCTCAGTTATTTTAATAACTAATGCTATTAAGAGATGCCGGATTTTTTTGTATAATTTATTCATATAATTTAAGCCACCTCCCTTTAACATTATTCCACATATAATTGTCGGTTAAGAAATTTATACAATCTGTATTCTGACTATAGTCTGATCTTAGCTTCCAGTTATATATTAATGATATTATTTTTTCATTCAATTCTTCAATCGATGATATTTGAACAATAAATTTTTCTATCTCTTTATATGGAAGCCAATCCCCAGTAATTATTAAATTTCCAGCAAAAAGATATTCTAACATGCTACTGCTCATTAAATCAGTATCTTGTAACTGTATCATAATATTAGAACTTAATCTTAATTTAGCAATCGTTTCACTAGGGTAAAAATCCAATAGACATTTACCATGCATATTTAAAAATTCAAAATAATCAAGAACGCACTTCTTATAATTATCATTTCCATATCCTAGTGGTATAAGTAAAAAATAATTATCTGGTAAATTCTTTTCTACTTTTTTGAGTTCATTAAGAATATCTATGTGATGTTGTTCATTAGTGGCATTGTACCCTATTGTAATTACAAATGCATCATAAGGAATCCCAAACTCTTTTCTCATACTTGTTAGATTATAGATTTTTTTTCTTATATTTAAAATTTCATCAAGTACAGTGATACCAAAACATATTTTTATAATTTTATCAGCAAATATATTTTTATAATATTTATTAAAATCATTAATGGCGCCTTCAGTTTCTATGGTAATATAGTCGCTTTTTCTAAACAAATTAGCAAGACGAGTTCTAGTATTATTAGTAACTCTATAAAAATCGGAACCATATATTGTACATATTAATTTATTGCACTTTTTACGTAATAAGTACGAAAAAGTTGCTTCAATTTTTTTTACTGAATGTATATGTATAGCATCATAATGATCTAGCTTAGTAACACATAGAAAGAACTGTAAATAAATAATGACTGTCCTAATCAGACCATGTAACGGATTATCACATACATATATTTTATTATAGTAATGTTTATTTTTCTCTTCACATTCTTCAAATGATATTATATCGATTAAGTAATCTTCAGTCTTTATATTTTTAGCATATTCTATACGGAAGAATTGATTACAGTATCCTATCATTAATATTTTTTTCATTTTTACTCCCGTTATTTTTTTAGCTTTTTAATAAAAGTATTCATTATTTCCATTATCTCCTTTTTGTATAAAAATAACAAAAGATATAGGAAGAGTATATAAATAATTATTTCTATCACTAGCTGAGAATATGCCATATGATAATAGGCCATTAAACAAAAGCTACTGATTACAATAAACAATTTATTTAAACCGTATTTGATATACATTAATTTTTGAGAAAAAAATGTTCGTAATCCCCAAAAAATAATATAGCTCACTCCTGTAGATATAGCAGCGCCTTTTGCTCCCATGATTGGAATTAGCATAAAATTTCCCATTAAATTAATAATACAAGATGTAACGCCCACGTAAACTTGATATAATGATTTTTTTTTCATTATTATGCCTAAATTTGTTGTTTCAGAGATTGTATACATTATAGGATTTAGCATTAAAAAAGGTATAATTGTAGATGCTTCTCTATATTTTTCTCCTAATAATAGAACAAATACATTTTTGAAAAGAAGAATTGTTGCCCCAAAGGTAAACATACATACTACCATAATTCTATGGACTAATATATAGTAATTCTCTATATCAGTGCCTTCTTCATATTTCTCAATCGCTTTGGCTCCCCAAACAATATTAAACGATTGTTGGATAATTGAAAATACCGTCATTAGAGTTTGAGCACTAGCATATACCCCTACAACTGACGCTGTACAAAAATAATTTAATGATAATCTATCTGTGGCTTGAAAAATAGAAAATACGGATGTAGAAATCATTAATGGAAATCCATAACCTAAAAGTTCTCTGTATGTTGGATAAGTTAATTTTACTCTATGCCTATTAACTATTACGGCCTTATGCACTTTCAAATATGCGATTAAAGTTGGAACAGTAATAGCGATACAGTTTGCCAGTACTAATATATAGTATTGATTAATATTTTGCGCTATTTTAATCAAAATAATAGAGAAAAAAACATATAATAATTTGGTTATACAATTTAAACTTGCATATAGTCTACTTTCATCATTGACTCTTAACCAGTTAAGTAAAAATCTATTTATGAATACAATTAGTAATGAAATAATAAAACAAAGAACATTAAAGTTTGATATTCCAATTAGTATTGACGTATTTTTTAATATAATTAATATCGTACATATTATAACCCATGCTATTAATGGAACTTTTATACATTTTTTTAATAGTTTAATTTTTTCATCAACATTTTTTACTTCATAAAAAAAACGAATAAATGATTGGTCTAATCCCAAGCATATTAAAGACAAACCTAATGTTAAATACGTATTAAACAAAGCAAAATTTCCGTATATATTAGGTGCGACTATTCGGGTTATAATAGGTGTTGTTATTATTCCTATCAATATAGTAATAAATGTTCCTATACCAATATCAATAATTTGTCTAAAAAAGGATTTTTTATTCATTCTGATAATCTCACTTTATTCCAATTTCTCTTGCATCCACCATATCATACCCCTTTATTGCATAGATTAATTGCCATAATCTTATGTTCAGGAACTTTTTATTAAAAATAAACAGTTCCTTTCCTTTAATTCCTTTGAATAATAATTCTTTGGTATATCTTATATTAGTATCAAGTTTAAATATTTTTAAGATATATATTATTATTAAAAAAACTTTAGATTTATTATGTAATTTATAATGATTACCAAAACCGTAAGCAATTCTCTTTTCTTTAATTAAAATTTGATCAAAATTATTTCTAGTAGGATGATGGACCATTACTTCTGGAATAAATAAAATTTTTAAACCATTTTTAACGGCTCTTTGTGACCATTCGTAATCGCCACCTGAAAAGCGTTCTTCAAAATAACCTACATTTATAAAATCTTGCTTAGTTACCGCCATATTTGCGGTTGCAACACAATTATTATTGGCATTGCTTTCACTATTAAGATGTGCTATTTGATCAAAAACTTCCCATAAACTATTATTAATATTATCAAGATATATTTTTCCAGTGATAATCTTTCCTGTTACTATATTATTCCTAATTGTTTTAACCCAACTAGAAATCGGTTTTGTATCACTATCAGTAAATACTAGAATTTGACCTTTTGATAAGTTAACCCCATAATTTCTGGCAGCATAGGAACTTGCCTTTTTAGTAAAAGATAATAATCTATATAGGTGGGGATATAATTTCACACGTTGATTGCATAAATCATATGACCGATCTGTTGATCCATTGTCGATCAATAATATTTCATCGCCATCTACAAATTCATTTTTTTCTAACGCTTCAAATAAATCATTTAAAAAAACTTCAGCATTATATATGGGAATAATGATTGATATTAATTCCATTTTTAACATCTCCCGATTTATGTGTATTTAGCCTTACGAAATTTATTGCTATTACAAATATCACAAAGTAACAATTAAATGTTTCATAAAACAAAGCACTTAGAAGCGAAACTATAAATGCATACAAACAAGCATAGTCGTGTTTAGTAGAACATATTTTTTTACATTTATTGTAAAGAATAAACAACAAGATTATTAGAAAGACCCCTAAAATTCCTCGTTCTACAACCCATGTCACATAACTATTTAAAAAATAAGGTGGTAAAGTTTGTATATGTACGCCTTCAATATAATAACTTGATCCAAATCCTATACCTATAAAGAAGTTTTTTAGACTTGAAACCCAAATTAGTAAACCATCTAATGGAATTGTAATATGTCCACTATCCATAAGATAAATCGGATCAAGCATAACAGTAAACCTATAAATATATTTTTGTAAATATTCTATGTTTGAACCATTAATCAAAAATACTAGAATTAAAACTATTGTAAATAAAAAAAACAAAACTATTTTTCGAGATATTATCCTTTTACTAAATAAATATTTTATAATCCCAATGCCCAAAAATATTCCCATGGAGACCATGCCTGTCCTGCTGCCAGTTAGTATTAGTATGATAGTATATGACACGATTAAAATTAATCTAGTAACTTTACAAAATAGCTTTGTATCAAATAATAATAAAATTATGCAAAGCGACATAACCACAGATAGTACAGGAGGTGTGGCATAGGGAAGCGTTAACCTAACGTGGCCTGATGCTTGTGCTCGAATCAATAAAGCATTATCAAGCTCAATGAAACAGCCTAAGCCCAGATTTATTTTGTTAGGAATCCCTCCTTTCACATAAAAACAAAATGCACTATATAGAGATAAAGGAATTGTAATATATTGAGATCTTATTAATGCCCGTAATAATGATGGAATATCTTCTTTCGCAAAGTATATTGGCATAAAAAAGCACAAAAGAGCTGTTAGTACACCTAAAAGAAAATAACTGTTGGCCCATGAAGGATAGATTGATATTTTCCATGCTATGCAACTGCTCAAGAATGCCACAAAAGAAAAGCAAATATAAATATTAATTTTTAGGTCTTTAATTTTGAACATCCCGATAAAGCAGAAAAAAAGTGTTATTATCATTACTATTTGAAATAATGAAAAGCCCATTAACGGTGTTGTAATAATCTGTGAACTGGAAAGTACTATTGATAATAACAATAATTTTTTTGAAATTTTTCTCAATTCTCAATCTCCAAATATCTGTAATATTCATATATTCGATAATTAATGGTATATTTATCATGACATTTTAATCCAAAACATCCAGTTACCTGACTAAATGTTAATGAAAATTGTTCATTCATTACTTGGTTAACAATTTGATCCATTATTTTGTTCTTAAAAACACATTTGCAAAACATCATTTCAAATCCAGGTACATTATATGGGTATCCATATATATTAAAATCTTTTTCTTCTTCATTAGTTATATTATTGTGAAGCGATTTATCTAAACTAATTTTTTCGTTTTTCAACCCTATAAGTAAGTTACTTGAGTTGCAATACTTTAATGCCTTGTTAAATTTGGGAGATGTAAAGAACATGTGTGTCGGAAATAATTGATATAGTCGCGCTAAAGCCATCATGTTAAAAATGTGGTACCCTTGCTCTTTATACTTCATTGATGGTTTGTCTATAACTTCATTGAAGATATTAATATTTTTTTTAACATTATTTTTGAGAATATTATATAAGCTTGCCCGATTATATATACAATGTGATATTTTACCTTGTATCCCAATGTTCATATTAATTTTTAATTTATTTAAAAATCCTAGCAACTGTTTATCAAAATATTCATTTCTCAAAAAAATATTTAATTCGGCTAACGAAGCTGCATACCATAATTGATGATTTAAAGTATAATCTATATTATCACCATTTTTTTTAGAAATTGGGCATTCCCAAAGGCACAACTTTTTGTTAAAACAATGCTTTTTGCACAAATTCTCGGCTACATCAATATAATAATTATCTTTAAATACTTTAAATAAATACACATATGCTTCTATAACCCAAGCATGTCCGATTACACCATTGCAAGAGTCTTTGCCTTTTTTATCTCGCATGATATATATACCATCATTCGATAGAAGTGATACTAAATCAGAACTCATAAGTTTTAAAATATCGAGATATATGTACTTGTTATATTTTAAGATTTCTATGGAAGTAATTATGATTAGATGTGATAAATTTCTGACCTTTGTCTCTGGATCATCATAGGGACCATTAATTCCATTATAAATTTTGCCGTTATCATTTTTGTAATTTTGTATTAGTTTATCACCTAATTTTCTTATTTGATAAGTGTAGTCTTCCATTATAATACTCCATAATTAATACTCGAATTTTAACCTTTTTCTTGATATATTGATTTATATATCTCACAAATTTGATTCCATTTAAATTTATCAACCAGAGTCAAACAATTTTCTCTTAGTTTTTCATAATTAAACACGCACTTTTTGATCTTTTCCGATATATCTTTTGCATCTGTATCAGATACTGCATATCCAACTACACCATCTAAGAATTGACCATCAAAACCTTGGCCCTTAGTGTACAAAACTGGTAGTCCCTGACTCATTGCTTCTGCATAAACTAATCCAAAGGTTTCAGTATGAGAAGGCATAATAAATATATCAGATTCTCTAAAGATATTAATTAAATCCTCTTTTGCTTTAGGCTCTACATAATTTATAAACTTTTTTATCGCTGCAAATACACCATTATTTTTTATTTCACCAACAACGATAAATTTTATCTCCCAACCTTCGCATTCTAATATTTTTATCGCTTCACAAGTTGTAGTTATATTCTTATTCTTATCAATTACACCTGCGTATATTAATGTTAATTTTTGTTTTTTAAATAGTTCCATTTTAGCTAATGGTTGATATGAATTATAAAGATTTTCATGCCAAAAAAAATCTATTCCATTAGGAATTATATAACTTTTAAGTAGAATTTCTTTTTGATACTTTAAAGGGATATAGGTTTCTATTACCTGCTTTTGATAAGAATTTGATAAGAAAAATACTGCTTTAGCATCTTTTAATACGTTTACGCCTGTTTTTCGTAGATGAATCATATATTTAAAAAATACATTTACATCTGTATTTCGAACAGCAACAACATAAGGAATTCCAAATTCTTTTGATAAATTTCTGGCTACATTACCATCTGTAAATACAGTATATGCATGTAAATTCCAAAATTCTTTAATATTAAAATCTTGTTTTACTCTTTCCTTTATTTTTTTTTGTTTTATGTTATAAAACATACGATCTAGTTTTTTAAAACAGACAGCAACATTTACATTTTTATTAGGTATTACAATATGACCATTATTGCTATATACTGGTACAAAAACTTCATTTTTAACACCCAAATTTTCTAATTCATCTATCATTGTTTGATGTAGCCAAGAATCCATATAATTACAGTTTATGTGCAAAATTTTCATATTTTATTATTATAATCTCCAATATCTTATCCCTGATTCTTTCAACTCCTCAATATTAAAGGTTCCTTTAACATCAAGCAGCACCTTCTTTTCATCCTCGCCTTTTCTAAATAACTTCTTAATCGCTTCAAGAGAAATCTCTTTAAACTCGTTATGTGCAACTGCAACTATAATACAATCAGCATTTTTAGCATCATCAATTGAATGTAGTACAACACCATATTCGTAAATCGCCTCTTTTTCACTTGCCCAAGGGTCGACTACAATTGGATGAATTTCATATGACCAAAGCTGCTTAATAATATCTGCGACTTTACTATTTCTAGTATCTGGACAATTCTCTTTAAAAGTTAGACCAAGAATTACAACTTTTGATTCTCTTGGAGTCTGACCGGCGGCAACCATCTGTTTTACAGCTGCATCTGCAACATACGCTCCCATACTATCATTTACTATACGGCCGTTAAGAATTATTTGGCTGTGATACCCTAATTTTTCTGCTTCATATGTAAAATAATATGGATCTACACCAATACAATGTCCCCCTACAAGTCCTGGGCGAAAACCAAGAGCATTCCATTTGGTATTCATACCATCAACAACTTCATTGGTATCAATGTTCATACGGTCAAATACCATTGCAAGTTCATTCATAAAAGCTATGTTAATATCCCGCTGACTATTTTCTACAACTTTTATAGCTTCTGCAGTTTTGATATTAGACACGGGATATGTTCCCGCTTCAATTACCAAATCATATATATTCTTAATTTCCTCAAGAGACTTGGCATCCATACCCGAAACAATTTTACGAATATTTTCAAGTCGATGAATTTTATCACCAGGGTTGATGCGTTCAGGAGAATATCCTATCTTGAAATCTATTCCACACTTTAAACCCGAATTTTTTTCAAGAATTGGTATACATGTATCTTCTGTACATCCTGGGTAAACAGTAGACTCATATACGACAATGGTTCCTTTTGCTATATTTCTTCCTACTATTTCAGAAGCTTTAATAACTGGTGTTAAATCTGGCGTATGATCTGTATTTATAGGCGTTGGAACTGCAATAATGATAAATTTAGCATCCTTAATTTTTGTTTCATCATCAGTAAATTCAACTGTTGTATCTTTTATTACTTCATTTCCCACCTCCTTCGTAGGATCAATGCCATTTTTATATAAATTAATTTTCTCAGTATTCAAATCAAATCCAATGACATTCACTTTTCTGGCAAATGCAACTGCAATGGGCATACCAACATAACCTAAGCCAACTAACGCTATCTTTTCTTCTTTTGCAACAATCTTTTCAAACAACGACATTTTAAGCTTCTCCTTTTATACAATAACGTTTTCTCAGAGCATATATGCAATAATTTAAAACGTTTATACCAGCAGCAAGAACATTTATTCTTTCGTATTTTGTCTGTACATCCCAAACATCTTTTATATTTTGAAGCTTATTTTTTGATAAAGAATTTTTCCTACGACAGCCATGTACAATTACTTTATCAATTCCATAAGCATTAGTGTCTCTTAGCAGTAACAACCAAAAGGCATAGTCTTGACCAGTTCTACGAAGAGGCATTTTCAAATCTCCTAATATTTTCCTGTCAAACATTACGGTAGATGTGGTTATCATTGTCTTTTTAAGTAAATCTTTATATGTAACCTTTTCTTTAATTTTAATTTTAGAACATATTTTATTCCCATTACCATCTACTATATCGTTAGCAGAAAAGGTAAAGGAATACTTATTTTTTTCCATAAAATATAATTGCTCTTCTAATTTATTAATTTCCCACGTATCATCGCTATCTAAAAATGCTATATATCTAGCATCTGTAATTTCTAATCCTTTATTTCTTGCAACTGCAGCACCTGAGTTATTTTCCAGACTTGTATATATTATATTATTGTATTTTTTAGTTAATTCTTTTGCCACTGCTTGCGTGCCATCATTAGAACAGTCATCAATCAAAATTATTTCAAAGTTCTTATATGTTTGATTCAAAACTGAATTAATGGTCTTTATCATAAATTTTTCGGAATTATATAAAGGTATTATTACTGCAACCGTCTCTTTGTATTTTCGTTCCATTTATTTTCTCCCTAACTATATTAGTAAATAGGAGTTACCCAATCCTTAAACTTTTCGATTCTCCCCCTAACGGTATCTAAATACATAATATATAATTCTTTTGTTATCATTCCAATACTACCATTACCAATTGTATATTTATCGATACTGAATACGGGTGTTAATTCCATTGCGGAACCACAAAGAAAAGCCTCATCACAAGTGTAGAGTTCTGTTCTATCTATAGTTCTTTCTATAACTGGAATATTTTTTAACTTTGAAATTTTTATGATCGTGTCTCTTGTAATACTTTCAAGAACATTATCCGTAAGTTGAGGGGTAATTACTGTGTTATTTTTGATAATAAATAAACAAGACCCTGGTCCCTCTGCAACTTTCCCAGCTTCATTTAAGAAAAGGCATGTATCGTACCCATTTCTTATAGCTTCTCGCTGTCCGACACGACTATTAATATAGTTAGCACCACATTTTATTCTTGGTGAAAGTGTCTCGTCATTAATTCTTCTCCAAGATGTAATACATACATGTAATCCCTTCTTATTATATTCGGCACTGGTATGTTCTCTTGGAATTGGAGCAACAAACATTTCAACTGGCCCTTCAGCTCCCCAGGAACCGAAACCATCTACAAACAAAGTATGCCTCACTGATAAGTTTTGTTGATATTCATTTGCCCTTATAACATCTTTAAATGCTTTTATAAAATCTTTCTTAGTATATTTGCAATCAAGTTGAATTAAAGAAGCTGATCTCAACAACCTATCATAATGGTCTTCTAAGCGAAATGCATATAACTGGCTTTTAACTTCATCCCAATAACATGGTATTCCTTCAAAGACATTTAATCCAAATTGAGATGTCGGAGCTAATATATTTATCATTGCATTATTAACATTCAGAATATTACCCTTAAACCATATAAGTCTATTTTTAATTTCATATTTCATTTATTATATGTCCTCCATATCTTAATCCGGTAAGTGGGCTGATCTTATTATTGCCTCTGCTTGTGCTTTAGCAGCACTAATATCATCGTCTGTGATATCCTTTTTATTCTCATAAATATCTTCTTTTTGAAAAACCTTGATAACAGATTCAAATAATATTTTTATATCAATTAAACATCCATATTTTTTAAAAACGTCTATGTATTGATTATCATATAGCACTTTTTCTTCCCAGCTAATATTATTTCTTCCCTTTACTTGTGCGAGACCCGTAAGTCCGGCTTTCATTTCAAATCTTTTTTTGTATTTTTTGTTTAATGTCTCATAATCACCCAATTCATATGTTACACATGGTCTTGGGCCCACCAATGACATATCTCCGCAGAAAATATTAAAAAGTTGTGGAAGTTCATCAAGACTGCTATCTCTGAGTTTCCTGCCTACTTTTGTAACTCGAAAATCATTTTCGAAATTGAAGAGTCCTGTGCCCATACATTCTGCATTCTCGATCATAGTTCTAAACTTTAGCACTTGAAATACTCGACCATTTTGTGTTAGCCTCCCTTGCTTAAAAAAAATTGGCCCTTCTGAATCTTTTTTTATAGCTATTGCTATACCAATCCATATCGGTGTAAGTAAAATAATCGCAATACCCGAAGTAACTATGTCCATAACTCTTTTTATACCAAAACTAATTCTATACATGGCGTTTTCCTTATTAATTTATATAAATTAAAAATAGTATGTATGAAAAATATCTTCAAAGGTCTCCCCTCGTTTAATTACTTCTATTTCACTATTGCAGATATCAAGAACTGGAAAATTCGGAAGAATAAATGGTGGTTTCATTACTAATGAATAAGAACCACAGTTTCCAATTGCAATTGCATCTCCCTTTGCTAATAGACCATTATAATCTTTATAAAGGACGTCTCCTTCTATACATGTAAAACCTACAAAATCAATATTTTGGTATTCTTTAACCTCATTACCTATATTGAACACTTCAATCGGGGGATTTACTCCTGCCATATTAATGTTTTTTTGACTACCTAATACAGAGGCGAAATACTTTCCTCTAACATTTTTAATTGTCTTTACTGTACCAATGAATTTCATGCAGTCACCTACAATAGCTGAGCCTGGTTCTATAAATAATTCAGGTTTGTTTTTTTTATATTTAAAATACTCTTGAAACACCGTTGCAGTTGCCTCAGCATATTCCGAGTAAGTCGGAATTTGCGAAGAAAACTGCATTTTCAATGAATCTGCCATCTTACCAAACATACCACCACCAACATCAATACGATCCGGAATAATTCCTAGTCTATCAATCAATTCAATCATACCTTTCGCACGTGCAGGCCAATATTCAAGCTGTCTTTTAGCAAAATGACATTGAAAGTTTATTAAGTGTATTTTGGAATTGCTTTTTATAATATTAAGAACTTTCTTAAAATCATCACCATCAATATCAAGTCCGAATCTTGATACTATACCATCTCCGACCTCATAGTTGCATCGTATACCAACATTTATAGTATCGCTAATTATAGTGCTTAAATTTTCTATATGTTTAGCTTCATCTAAGGAGTCAATGTTAACTGTTCCACCTGCGAGTAATAATCTTTTCATTTGATAGGAGTCTTTGATTGGCCCATTCCATACAATTTTTTCAGGTTTAACCCCACATTTTATTGCCAATTCCAATTCCATTTCAGAGACGACCTCGGCATATCCGCCAAGTTCATTCACAATTTTACAAAGTTTGGGGATATAATTAGTCTTGTACGAATAAGCAATATTAAATTTAGAATATATTGCAGAAAACACTTTTTTCAATTCTATAAAATTATGTCTGAATTGTTTAGAATCAAGAAGATAAAACGCATCTCCATACTCTGCCCTTAATTTTGAAATCAATTCTGCATTTAATGTCATTATACAATTGGTATGAATAATCAGAAGATTACAATCATACATTCCTTTCTACTTTTATAAATAGATTAAAAACTTTAATATCTGGAAAGAGTATGGCATTATTGTTTTTTCTCAACAACACGATCAACACTTTGACGTATATCCAAAATATTTTTTTCAAAAACAACTTCATTTGCATTCTTGGCTACGCTATATTCAAACTTTCTCAATCTTTCCATATTGACCTTAAATATATTATCTATCTCGGATAAACTACTAATTAGTTCTGTATTACAAAAGCTTCTTGAAAGAATAGCTCGAGTTGAACCTAGTCTATAATGCTCCAATATAATTTTTTCAGCAGGTATATCTCCTTCTCCCAGCCTTGCAATGCCACCAAATCCATATACTATTCCTTTTTTCTTCAGCTTTTCACATATGCACTCAACCACTCCATTAGACAAAAGCTCAAACATAAAAGATAAATTATACGAAAGATGTAAGTCATTAAGACCTATATGAATTTCATTGAAACCATCGATATCCAGTATTTTATCTAAACATTCCACAGCTTCTCTTGTTTCTAGCAAAAGAGACGTCTTTACTCTGCTTTTCACTGCTAAAATAAAGTTTATGACTTCTATATCAGTTTTCCACATGGGGAGCATGATAATGTCTGCCCCAGCATTAATAGCAGCATCTATCTCTTTAGGTGAATTATCATTCCAAGGATTAATACGGACCAGCATTTCCGCATGGCTAAGATGAGTTTTAATCTTCAAAATATCACCAATAGTATGTTTGGATTTGACTGTATTCATGTTTTTTTGCCGTTCTTCTTTTCCCAGAGTTTCTAAATCAATCCATATTCTATCTACACCATATTTTTCAGCTATTAAAGCTACATCTAAATTATTTGTTATGTACATCAATTTTAATGGCATATTATAATCCTCTTGTAATTCATTTACATACATAAGTGGGGACAATTTCAGCAACTACCTGCTTTATATTATTTACATCTTGATATGCTAATTCTAACAATCGATCTAGTTGCAGCTGAAATTGATTTTGGTCAAATTCTATTTGTTTCCCAATATGAATCAGTTTATTTGGAGTATCTTGCAATCCTTCTTCATCCATTAACAATTCTTCATATAATTTCTCGCCAGGTCTCAAACCTGTAAACTCGATTTGTACATCTTCATAAGGAATATACCCAGACAATCGTATCAGATTCTCGGCCAAATCCAGAATTCTTACAGGTTCTCCCATGTCTAATATAAAAATCTCTCCCCCCTTTGCATAAGCGCCTGCTTGTAGCACCAACGATACCGCTTCCGGTATCGTCATAAAATATCTTATGATGTCCTTGTGGGTTACTGTCACAGGTCCCCCCTGTTCAATCTGTTTTTTAAATAAGGGGATTACCGATCCATTGCTTCCCAATACATTCCCAAATCTCACAGCTACAAAGTCTGTCTTGGAGTTGCTATTCATCATCTGAATAACCATTTCGCACATCCGTTTAGATGCTCCCATAATGTTAGTCGGATTTACTGCCTTGTCTGTTGAGATCAATACAAATCTCTCTGCTCCATACTTGTCTGCCGCTGTCGCTGTCTTATAGGTTCCAAATACATTGTTTTTGATCGCTTCATTAGGACTGTCTTCCATTAGAGGAACATGTTTATGTGCCGCCGCATGATATACGATATTCGGCTGGTATTTCTCAAAAGTAGATTCAATGCGGTGAGTATTACGAACTGAACCAATCAGTACCACAAGATTTAAATCTGGATATTTATCTTTTAATTCCTGTTGGATGTCATATGCATTATTTTCATATATATCAAAAATAATTAATTGTTTTGGATTATGGGCTGCTATTTGACGGCAAAGTTCGCTTCCAATAGACCCTCCACCACCTGTTACTAAAATAACTTTATTGCTCACATATCCCATAATCTCATCTAAATTGACTTTAATTGGATCCCGGCCAAGCAAGTCCTCGATTTCTACTTTTCGGAGTTTTGATATACTGACTTCTCCATTTAACAGCTGATAAATTCCTGGAAGTATTTTTATACTGCATTCTGTCTGTCTGCAGATTTCAATAATTTCTTTTCTCTGTTTGGCAGATGCTGAAGGCATAGCTATATAAATCTCATCCACTTGAAATTTATCGACCAAGGTAGGGATAGCATTTCGGTTACCGGCAATCGGAACACCATTTAATAATTTTCCTTCTTTGTTCTTATCATCATCTACAAAACAGACAGTATATCCATCAATATACTGGCTTGTTATCATTTCTTTTAAAATGACAGCACCTGAAGTACCTGCCCCGACAATCATAATTCGTTTACCGCTTTTTTCAAAATTGTTTGTCGAAAACAGGGTTTTGCTGATACGATAAGAAAGCCGTATTGCAACTTCTAACATACATAATGATACAAAACAGATTATAAAGTAACTTCTAGGCACTCTTAGCTGTAAAAGAGTCATTCCGGCCAATTGAAAAAGTGAAGCAAGGCCACATGCAGCGACTATATGTGTTACTTCACGGATCCCTGCTACACTCCACATGGTCGAATACATGTGAAATAAAAAAAAGATAATTATGGTAATAATAATATAAAAGGTAATATAATAAGATATTGCCGTACTATACTCACGCGGTATTCTATTAATCTTCAAATCAAATCTTATAAAAAGTCCTAAAAATGAAGATATATATATAGCGATCATATCCGCAACTAATAGAATAATCATTCTTATTCGTTTGTCTTTAGGCAAATATTTTTCAATTGAACTATTCATCATTCATGTCCTTTTATTATGCAGAATTGCTTCATATAATCTTCA
>JAWZDV010000002.1:0-21379 GCA_034142505.1 Bacteroides thetaiotaomicron | reverse complement strand
GAACAGTATCTGGTGGATACGGAGAGTGAGGAGTACAACTTAAATGGAAGGTACCGGTTGGAAGAAAACCTTGATCTAAGCTGGATGGAATATTCCATCGGCACCAATTTAGAGCCATTCACTGGAAAATTCGATGGAAATGGCCATGTAATCAGCGGTTTGGAGAGACCTCTGTTTGGAGTAATAAAAACAGCGGAGATTGAAAATCTTTTTTTCGATGACCTTACGATTACCAGGCCATTTACTTATTCCGATGGGGAACGGTATGTGGATGGATATGGTGCATTAACAGCTTATGCAGTGGACAGCACCATCCGAAATTGTGGGATGAGTGGCGGGCTATATATGGCCAGTCCATCGGAAGCAGAATATCAGCTTGCCAAGGCCAGCCCATCGGAAGCAAATGAGAACCGGGGGCCTGGAATGCCAAGTACTGACGTAGATGCAGGTCAGGATGCAAATCAAGAATCGAGAGTAGAAACCAGCTTTGATGAGGAAAATACAGGTTCCATTGCCGGTCCTGGCGGTGATACGGAAGTTGGTAAAACAGAGGCTGTCACAGAGATAGGCCCTGGTGTGGAAAGTACAAACGAGGTGGGAGATAATGAAAACTCAAAACCATCCGAAAATCCAGGTGATCAGGAAAAGGATCAGGAGAATGACCTGGAGAATGGAAAGGAAACTGTCACATCCTCAGTTGGGAATATATCATCTTCCACGAATGAAGAAACGGATGCAATCAAACAGGAGCCATCGAAATCGACGAATGGAGAAATAGAATCAACGGAAGTCATTGCAGAGACAACTAATGGTACCGCAGAATCCCTGGAGGAAACTACGGATACAACAAGAGAGACCAAGGATACAACAAGAGAGACCAAGGATACAACAGGAGAGACCAAGGATTCAGCAGGAGAGACCAAGGATACAACAGGAGAGACCAAGGATTCAACAGGAGAGACCACAGGTTCAACTGCAACAGCAGCAACCGAAGAACCAACAAGAACTGTCACAAATTTTCCTGCGCAGGGGAGTGCTGATCATGGAACAAAAACAGTCACAGAAGACATTTCCGGGACAGCCATAGAAGGTACCGTTCCATCGGAGACGATTGGCTTTCGGTTAAACCAACGACAATCTTTGATGATGAAGGCCCCGACAGCTGCTGATTTCAATATAGGAGAACTGCTGGAAGCCAGTCCGTCTGACGCCACCCCATCGGATGCCCAGGAAATGCCTGATGAGAGTCGTACAGAGGATCACAGTAGAGAAGAGACAGAGTATATAGGAAATCCTGGTGGAGATATCTATATTCTAGTGACGGCAGAGCGCGTGACAGCCGGGGGACTTGCTGCCCAGACTGCTGGTGACACCCTGATTTCAGAAAGCTTTGCCATGGTGACGATTGCTGCAGATTTAGAAGAGATCGAGACTTATTCCGGGGGCCTGGCCGGTATTCTCGGAACAGGGAGCCGGACGGAAAACTGCTATGCCGTCGGTTTGTCAGATAGCACGGGTACCAATGGAGGATTTGCAGCAGTTAACGAGGGAGAGATTAAGAATAGTTACGCTGTCGTGACAATTGGAAATGCAGGAACCAGGCGTGGAGCATTTACCGCGTTGGAACGTGGAAGCTTAACTGGGTGCGTTTACGATCGTCAAATTGCCTGTGCCGGAGAGGAAAATACAGAGTTTGCAGAATTGGCATCCCCTGCGGAGGCCATGGAATTTCAGTTAATTGGGATGAAAACATCCGATATGACTGGAACAGAAAGCCTGATACCTGGAAACTGGAGAAAGACAGAGCATGCCTATCCCCAGCTGGAATATTTTTCTCTTCATGAAGATGAAAGTGCAGCAGCCAATTCCAAGGCATCTGTCATAGCCCTGGAATTGCCGGGAGAACTGACACTGGCAGATATCATTAAAAACGGAGATATTATTCTTCCATTGGAGATTGATGGGGAAGAAATTGTCTGGGAGGCTGAAGGGAATATTAGAATTGATGAAAAGCATCAAGTGGTGTCTGATGATGGAAATGCTGTCCCCACGATAGAGGCGAATGACATTCCGACAGTGGGAAGCACTTTGGACGCGGAAAATGCAGTAACACCTGAAACAGAGCCGATCGAAGATAACCGCGACATCGGCAAAAAATCAGACAACAGCGCTCCCCAGTTGAAAGCCTTCGTAGGAAATGCAACCAGAAACTTTGCAATCACGGAAGTGGCAGTGACAGCGACTACCTATTCAGACTGGGTAAAAGTAGGGGAGGCGGTGGAAAAACATGAAATTAGCGGCATTTCCCCGCCTGTGCAGAATAGCGAGGGGTATTATGAAATTGAAAATGCGGAGCAGTTAGGATGGTTTGCATCAAAAGTAAATAATGGGGAGACTGGCCTCAATGCCAAAATCACAGCGGACATTGATTTGACAGGAGGAAACTATGGGGGAACCATAGATGTGCCGTTGGAATGGGTCCCAATGGCGGATAACAATGGGTACTCCGGAACCTTTGATGGTGGAGGATATGTGATAGATTATCTATCGGTAAATCGGGAGGTTGGAAGGGGTGGTTTGTTTGCGGAAGTCAATGGAGCGGTAATTAAAAATGTACAGATCGGTTCCCATAGTTCTATTATAACAGGGTCAAATGCGGCAGGGGGAATTGTATCAACGGTCAGTGACGGAAAAAGCCTGATAACAGATTGCATCAATCATGCTATAGTCACGACGGGAGACGACCATGTTGGCGGGATAGTCGGTTCGGTCAAAGACGCAGGAATGGTCGAAATATCTCGTTGTGGAAATACAGGAAAAATAAGTACAAGCAATGGGGGACTTTCGGGAGGACTTGTTGGCTGGGTCAGTAGTAATTCAACAAAAGGTTCTACGATTACTGATAGTTTTAATGTTGGACTTATTGTGACTACAGGTTATAACGAAAATGGTATTTCGGGTATAGCGGGTTCTTTTCTCAGTAAGAGTGCAGTTGTTAAAAATTGCTATCATGCAGGTACATTTTCATCGACTAACAGATATCCCCGATATGGGATAGGAAGACAGACGACTGCCATAAATAGTTACTATCTGAACGGAGGAGGCGCGGGCACTGCTATTACGGAAGCGAAAATGCGGTCATGGGCATTTCCCTTTTGTTTAAATAGTCAGAGCATGGATGGTGCATGGGCCTATATTCCGGGCCAGTATCCCGGTTTTGGCACACTCGCCCGCCCTGAAAGCTGGGAGACCGTAGGCCAGGGAGTGATGGATGGACTTGTGACAGGCGTTACGTTTACGCCGGAGTCAGGTGTTTACAAGATCGGTTCGGCCGAGCAGCTGGCGGTGTTTGCAGCAACGGTGAATCGCGGAAGCACTGCCATCAATGCCACACTGACGATGGATATTAGCCTGGTGGGGGAACGGTATGGCGGAAGCATCGCATCACCCATCCCCTGGTATCCCGTTGGAGATGAAAACAAAACCTATAAAGGAACGTTTGATGGTGCAGGAAAAGCAATCGGATATATGAGGGTAGAAAAGGACGGTTTTGCCGGACTGTTCGGCTGTGCCGGTGGCGGGGCGGTCATTACCGGAGTTGGAATTGATTCCAGCTGCAAGGTTACCTCTACCGGAGATGCATCGGGGAATGGAACGGCCGCTCTGTTGGGAGCAGTGAAAAGTGATGAGACAGCCGTGACCCAGATTACGATTCAAAACTGCTACAGCCGGGCGGAAGTGAATGGCGCGGGATCAGCGGCGTTTACAGCTGGATTTATTGGAACTTATCTGGGAGGCGCGGGAGGCAGTGAAAGCATTTCAAACTGTTACAACGCCGGTAAAATCACCGCCGTTGATGGAACCGCCGGAAGTGCCATTGCAGGAACATTTCTCCATGGGTCGGGAGGTGGAATTAAGAACTGCTATTGGGATTCCCAAACCAGCGGAGGAGTGACGGCCGTGGTGACAGGCGGAGGCGCCACGGTGGAAAACTGTGGCGGTAAGACCACTGCGGTAATGAAAAGTGACGGCGCCGGCGGGATTCTGGATCTGTTGAATGAAAATCTTGGGGCGGGAACCTGGTACCGGGTTGACACCAGAAATGATGGCTACCCTATTTTTATGAAGAGTGAGAGTGAAATTGACTGGGGGGATGTGGGTGCGGCGATGATGGCTCCGCGAAGCAAACATGCATCTTCCTCTCCGGGAACGGCAAGCGATCCCTATCTGATCTGGACGCCGGAAAACCTGGCCTGGTTTTCCTATCAGGTGAACCAGGTGAGTGGAAATTCGGGATTGTGTGCGGAATTGATGACAGATCTTGATTTATTTGGAGGAACGTACAGCGGCCATGCTTATGACACCAGCAATCCGGGAATTCTTTCAAAGGCGCTGCTGTGGATTCCAATAGGAGATGGTGCCGTGCCATATACAGGGACCTTTCTTGGCAATGACCATACCGTTCGCGTAATGAGGGCGGGAGCGGCTGCGGCTGAGAATCAGGGCCTGTTTGGAACCGTTGGAGACGGCGCCCGGATCTCCGGCCTGGCAGTTACAGAAAGCCAGGTATCGGCAGCCCGTTATAGCGGTGGAATTGCCGGAAGAATTGATGGGACCGGAGTGGTGGTAAATAACTGCCAGATCACAGGGAAACTGACCGGAGACGGCGACTATTTCGGCGGAATTGCCGGGATGATAAGCGGAAGCGGCGTAACGGTTACCGGATGCCGGAATACCGGGGAGATTACGGGAACAGGAAATTACATAGGCGGAATTGCAGGCGCTGCACAGAGCAGTGGAAGCATTGTGATTGACGGCTGTTACAGCAGTGCCGCAGGAAAAATAGAAACGACGGGTGCTTCCAAAACTCATATTGGTGGAATTTTGGGAGGCGGACTGGCGGGGAGCGGAACCGTGACCGTAAGAAACTGCTACAACCGGGGAATGGTATCTGCGGGAAGCAGCGGAAGCCAGGCAGGAGGGATTGCGGGCAGTGCTGTGCAGAGTACCGAGATAGCAGGCTGCTACAATGCTGGCCAGGTAACTGGAAACAGCGCCTGTCAAAGCATCGCCGGCGCGAATGCGGGGACAGGAAATATCAGTTCCTGTTTTTATCAGAATGACTGTCCGGCGGATGTCAATGCAAAGGCTCTGTCCCGGTCGGTATTGCAGACCTGGGGCGCGGCGTTTGCGCTGAACGGAGAGCAGCTGAGTCAGTCCACAGGGATTTCCTGGGATTATCATGCAGGTAAAAATGACGGTTACCCCTGGCCTGCGGCAGAAACGCCTGGAGGAGCCGCTGATTGGGAAGACGTGGGAGAAGCGGCATTTAACGGTCTGCTGGATGGGGCGGTGCCAGCATTGTCCGGAACCACCTGCCAGATCGCAACCGCCGAACAGCTGGCCTGGTTTGCCTATCGTGTCAACCACGAAGACTATACGGCCAGCGCGGATTTGACAGCAGATCTTAACATGGACGTGGCCGGGAGCCGGTATGTATCCGGAAGAAGACTGTCCTGGAAACCAATCGGTGCCATTACGGCACGCGCCTACGATGGAGTATTTCAGTCCGCCCCTGACGGCAGAAAGATTTATCAGATTCAAAATCTGTATGTCAATGACGCTGCACAGGCAGCGGGACTGTTTGGAATTATCGGTAACGGCAGGGTGTCACGGATTGGAATTTCCAATGCTGATGTGACTGGAAAAGTGGCCGGAGGAATCGCCGGATATCTTCAAGGTGGAGAGGTCTCCCAGTGTTATAACCGTGGAGGCAGCCGGGTGACCAGTTCTTCAGATGAAGCCGGAGGAGTCGTGGGCCGACTGGTAACATCCACTGGCTGCATCAAAGACTGTTACAACATAAATACCGTGATAAAAAGCGGATCAACCGCGGGAGGAATCGCCGGGCGCACGGATGGCGCGGTTAAAAACTGTTTCAATGCAAATCTGACAGGAGGCAGCATTGCGGGAGCAGATGGAACTTATGCCATTTCTTCCGGTTCTTCGACCAATATGAAACAGTGTTACAGTGACACTTCCCTTGGAGACAGCGCCTATGTAGGACAGCTGGACTGTTCCGATGATACCAAACTGCAGACCCAGACAGACCTGTTAAATACCGTGGATGGAAGCGGACGAAAAGGAACCGACCGTGTCTGGTTCACCAGCCTGGCAGAGGAGGAGACAAAAGGACTGCCGACGTTGGATGCGCCAGAGATGTACCAGATCATACTATCCCCGGCCCCGGCAGATACGGGAACCACCGGATCTCTGGAAAACGGAATATCCATACCGGATGCAAAGCTGCGCAGAATCCATCTGGAAAAAGACAGTACCAGCACCGATGCTGTCAATTTAACAGAAGCAGTAACCGTGGCCGGTAATTTTCACAACTACGGCACTGACAATGCCAATGCGAATCTTGGACTCAAAGCAGGAGCCACGGATGTAAGCGTCCTGCCCCAGTCCCTGACAACGCCGACTGCATCTCTAAGCAGTTTCAGCCAGATGACATTATACACTGCAGCGGCTTATACTCACGCATCGGAGAGAAAACTCCTGCTGGAGGCATCATCAGGAACTACCCGGTATGAAATCAGTATCACGATCCCGGGAGTCACCAGCAAGCCATTGAAAGTCAGTCTGCCGGTGTCCGTCAATATGGAACTGGACCCGAACGTGGGAACACAGCCAATTTCATACAGCGCAGACTTAGAACTGAAGAATTTAAATGATTATCCAATAAAAGCGTTCATTACCAGTGTGGAGAAGCTGCCGGGAAAGGACGTGATACTGACGCCGATTGCCAAATCCGCAGTGATCGACCAGTTCAAACCGTTGGCAGCAGCCGGAATCAAGCTTGGAATCACGTCTCCAGCCAGCGGAACCGATACAGGAAATATCGCCGGCCAGCCGGATGGAAAAATCTACTATACTCCGTCCCTTGCAGGAAGTGCGGAAAAATGGATGGCAGGGGATCTGGGATACGAAAAAACGCTGCGCTACCGGTATTTTATCGAGCACAGCCGCATCCAGGCAGCAGCGGGTCAAAGTTTTGGATTTAAAATCGTATACAAGTTTGAGATACCAACAGGAGATAATACAGGAGTTGTGGCGGTGTTCCCGGCATCATGATACTGAAGTCCCGTCAGATATGGAACGGGAGAGATGATACCTGGAGAGACGGAATCGGTAGAGACGGAAACGGGAGAGGCGGGAGCAGGAGACAGAAGTAAGATGGAAAAAAGACAGATTACACAAACACATAAGCCAGGAAAAGCCAGCCGTAAAAAGAAACAACACGGGAGCGGCGGGCGGGCCGCCCTGTGGCTGGGGATAGCAGCCGGATTTCTAATCTTGTCTGCCATGGCATTAACCGTATATTTCCGTTTTTATGGCCTCCCGCCGTCTGTTCAGGCCAGAATCGATATTATGCCGGATGAACGGGCGGTGGACGGAAGCCTCCGGGGACCTGGAGACGATCCTGTCCCGGAAGGAGAGTATCTGGTGATGTTAAACCAGCTGCCCACGATGAGGGCGGGCAGCCGGGAATGCCCCATTGAGTTTGAGAATCCGGCTGTAAATCATTACAGTTCCAGAATCAATCTCTATCTGTCTTCCAATGGAAAACACCTGGGAGGAACCAGAAGAGTGGACCCGGGACAATATGTGGAAACAATTGAACTGGCCGGGAAGCTAAAGCACGGGAAACTGGAGCCCGGGGAGTATCCGGTTCTGGCGCGGATTGAACTGTTCACCGGAACAGACCCGGCCGGAAGTTTGTCCCTGGAACTCCTTCTGCGGGTGACAGAATAAATGACAGAAAACATCGAAAACAGACAGACCAAGTAAGGAGAACGGAAGAAGGATGTCAAGGAGACAAAATCATGCCAATACAGTGGTGATCATACTGGCGGCCATCTTCTGTGCAGCCGCGCTGGGAACCGCAGGATATCTTGTCTGCGCCGGACGTTCCCAGCCGGCGGTGCAGTACCCCCAGCTGGAGCCGGAGGCCCGTGTACAGAGCGGAACCTTGAGCGATCCGGCGGGAAGACAGGCAGAATTGGACGCTATGGTCCAGGAAGGACTGTTGTCCTTCTCAATCAACGCCACCCCGTTTTTGAATCATAAAACGTCGGAAGCCAACTTACTGATAGAGAACCCGCCGGACAATGAAAACCGTTTCACCGTATCCATCTGCCGGGAGGACACCGGAGAAGAGGTATACAGGTCCGGTTACCTGGACCCGGAGCAGTATATCGAGACGGCCCCGCTTGACAAGGCTCTGCCATCAGGAGAATATCCCTGCCTGGCATACTTTGACGCTTATCGGATCAGCGACAATGCCTTCATAGGAAGAGCCACAGCCAGAATCACCTTATTTGTACAGAATTGAGCGGCGGCAGCCAGGTAACCGCCAAAGAGAACAGAATCATAAGGAGACAGGAAACAGGGATGGATGAAGGAATGGAAAGACAGAATTCATATGACGTGCGTGGAGAGCATGGCAGAGGCAGGGACCGGCCCGGAAGCCGGAACACAGAAACGCCGGGGAGAAAGAGCAGGAATAAAAACAGGGTATCCATTTTAGCGCTCCCTGTGGCAGTGCTGCTGACTGCGGCCCTGACTGCCGGTTTCTTCTATGTAAAATACCGGCAGGATTCCTCTGACCAGGAGGGACTTGCTTACGAAGGAAATATCATCGCAGGCGACATCCCGGGGAAAACCAGGGAGGAACGGCAGAGGGAACTGGATGCCGTGGTGGAGGAAGGCATGCTGGCCATGACCATCAACGCCACCCCGACCGGAAAAACCACCGGCCAGGACCGAAACATCAACTGGCTGATTGAGAATCCCTCCAACCAGGGAAAACTCATCCGCGTAGAAGTCCGCCGCGATGACACCGGAGAAAAAATCTATGAAACAGGAGCGATCCCACCGGGAAATTATGTGGAGAGCGCACCGCTGCTGGTAAACATGAAGGCAGGCGAATACAGCTGCACCGCAGAATTTTTCGCTTATAAAGAAGATGAAACCTATATCGGCCAGGCATCCGCCCAGATTAAGCTGGTTCTATATGAATGAAAGGAGGAAAACGGTATTGAAAACACCATTGAAAACAGAACGGAAAACACGATTGAAAACAGAACGGAAAGCACCGGAAAAGAAAAGAACCGCCTGTCATGCCGTCTTCACCGCCGCCCTCCTGGCATGTTACATTCATAGCCGGCCCCTCATTCCAGCCTATGGCGCGGAGGAAGCCGCCAGGGAAACCACCATAAAATTTCCGGTGGAGGAGGAAAGCCGCGAGGTGGAGACAGAACTTCGCGGAACCATAGAAGTATCCCTGATTTCCGCCGCCCTCCCGTCCGATGTGGAATTCTCGGTCGACCCGGAAGGCAGTTTTGACGCCGCGTCCAATCCCGGCGGCCAGATTAAGAGTCCGTCTCCCACCGAGTTTAAAATCATCAATCAATCCGTGGTACCGGTCCGCCTGGAGATATCGGAGGTGGGAGAAATGCAGCCGGGTGACATGACATTCGCCAAAGCATTTTCCGGCGGCCCGTCCCAGAACTTCCAGCTGGTAGACCGGATTTCGAAGGTGGGTGCATACGGCACTGCCATTCTGGTTCTCGGCCCCGCCGGGAAAACCTACCGAAGCGATGCAGACTTTGAACAGTATGCCATCTGTCCAGGCAAAAGAGACATCCTGGTTGCAGACCTGGCAGCCGGGGAGGAGGCGGGCCTCCAGATCTACGGAAAAGTAGCCGCCGATTTCTACGGCGCCTATCAGTTTACCGTCCGCCCCGTCCTGAAAATCAGCGCAGTCCGGGCCAGGTAAGCCCAGCTGGTTTCTATAAAACAAAAACTGAAAAAGAAGAATTACAGGAGGAAAACAACATGAAGAAGAGAATGAAACAGACCGCCGCCGTGGCCATAACCATGGGTCTGGCGCTGTCCGGAGCCACAGGAGCCTATGGTTCCGCTGCCCTGCAGCCGGTCACCACAGACGAAGTCACGGCGGAGGCATCCGGTGTGGAGACCACCCTAAACGGAACCATCAAAGCGACTACCTTAAGCGTGACCATCCCGCTAACCACAGCTTTTGACATCGACCCAACCAAATATGATAAAGACGATGCTAATGTCCAGATAGGATCGAACCAGTCAAGCGGCTATAAAATCGTCAACAATTCCGCTGTTCCGGTTTACGTTTACGTTTCCGGCGTCACCGTCCCGACCAGTGGAGTTACTCTGGTGGACAAGGTAGACAGTCTCACCGCCAATAAATCCCTGATGCTGGCGATCAGCCAGAAAACAGCTGCCACCGCATCCGATATCAGCGATACTTCGTTCTGGCTGAAAACCCCGATGGGCGCGGGTGACAAGTACTACATGGATAGCACGAGGGCAAACAAAGGAAAATTGGCCGCCAACGGAGGAACCATGGAATTGAAACTCTTTGGAATGACCCAGAACGGCTGGAGCAACGCCGAGACCTTTGCCGTAAAACCCAGCTTCACCGTAACCGTGACCGAACCATCCTAGCGGATTCGAAAGTGCAGTCACAAACCGCATCAAGCAATTTAATCACCGCCCCACAGAAAAACAAAGAGGAGGAATACACAGATGGCAGCAAGAATCCCATGCACCCCCTTCGGCAAGAAAATGAAAATCGCCATGGTCGAGCAGGACATTCCACAGCAGGAGCTGGCCCGCCGCTTAGGCATCGCCAACTCCACCGTCAGCGACATCATTTACGGCCGGAATCAATGCGAGCGAACCAAGGAACGCATTGCCGAAACTCTGGGAATCCAGGGATAACCCCAAAAGATGACTATTGCCCTTATCAGGCATTAGCCATCTTTTTTATCATCTTGTGAGAATATGTTCTTGAAAATTGATCAGATTATGGTTATTGTAAAGAGGAGAAGAAATACGAAAGAGGAGGCTTTTACAATGGAAGAATACAAGAACAAAAAGGTAAAAATGACAGAACAGCTACTATACCACTACCGGAAATATCTGCTGGATCAGGAGAGAAGTTCGGCTACTATGGAGAAATATTTCCGGGATGTGAAGCGGTTCATGGAGTACTTGGGGAAAGAGGGGACCTTGGATAAGGAAAAAGTCCGGGAGTATAAGCAGTATCTGAAGGAACACTATAAAATCTCCAGCGCCAATTCCATGCTGGCGGCCATGAATAGTTTTTTTACCTTTGCTGGCTGGGAGGAATTGAAGGTCAGACTGTTTAAAATTCAGAAATTGTTTTACAGCAGTCCGGAGCGGTTGATCACGGAAAAGGAGTATAAGAAGTTGATTGACACAGCGCGGAAAAACGAGGATGAGCAGATGAGTATGCTGCTCCAGACCATAGGAAGCACGGGAATCCGGGTCAGTGAATTGAAGTTTATCACGCTGGAGTCGTTGAAGGATGGCCGGACAGAGATTTATAATAAAGGAAAATCCCGGATTGTGCTGCTGCCGGTGGAACTGACGAAGGTGTTGAAGAAGTACTGTAAAAATGCAGGGATCAAGTCCGGCAGCATTTTCATCACAAGGAACGGAAATCCGCTGGACCGGAGCAATCTGAGCAAGAAAATGAAGGCCCTGGCCAGAGCAGCGGGCGTTGATGAGGGTAAGGTGTTCCCCCACAATTTCCGTCATTTGTTTGCCAGAGTCTTTTATGCCATTGAAAAAGATGTGGTTCGTCTCATGGATCTGCTGGGTCATTCCAGCATCGCCGCCACCAGAATCTACACCATGACCACAGAGGACTATCCGAGACGGCAGATGTCGCGGATGAAACTGGTGCTTGGTTAGCCGGTAACGAGGCGAAACCTCCGGACAAATAAAAAATACCCCATAATAACAATTATGTGGTATCAACAAATATAAAATGAGGATTTCTGTCCTCAAGTTATAGTCTATTATACCCACTTTCGTAAAAATTGCAAGATTGGAAATGGAAAAATTTGCAAAGTCAAACGTAGAATTCGCAAAAATGTGGGTTTTTAGGAAACAGGAGCCGGCGGATGGGCATTTGTGGCCTGAACCGCTTATTTGTCATGCCTGGATTTTGGTTAGGGATATCCGTTTGCTGAACAGGAACGGTCCGGTCAGGCAAAATCAGATCTCAAAAGGGCGCGGCCTTGTCTCATTTCTTTCTTTTTCTAGTATGAATCCCAATTCGTACCACATAGTTGTTATTACAGGGTAAAACCAAAAAGCGAGGTGCAAAAACCGTGGAAACGGCCGGATACCGTGGGAAGTCCCGCAGACAGAAGCCGAAGGGCAGAAAAAGAAAAGACAGCCGGGCATCCCATTTTAAGACGGTCCGCCGCGGGGGATTTGAGGAGCCGCAGATGATCTGTTATCTATGGGATCTTGTGAAGTCCATGAAAGCTGTGGAATCCGGGGAAGGCACGCTGCAGGAATTGGAACGGGGGATGCGCAAGAGAGTTCAGGTGGAGATGCGCCGCTATTTTCTGAGGAAAAAGCGCAGAAATGTGACTGCGGTGGCTTGCGGGATTCTGATCATGACCTGTACAGCCGCTCTGTTTGGATTTTTTGTGGGAATTGACCGGGTATCGGGGGATTCCATGTATCCATATCTGAATCATGGGGACTGGATTCTCTATGGACGTGTGGGGACCGAGCTGCGCCGGGACCAGGTAGTGGTCTTTGACCGAAACGGCGAACGTTTAGTGAAACGGATCGCCGGTCTGCCGGGAGACACGGTGGAGATCAGCGCGTCCGGTAACCGTGTGGTGGTGAATGGGAGTCAGGTGAGAGAATCTTTTGGAACCCTGGGGGAAGCGGTTTCGAACGAAGGCAGAGACGATCCGGAGGCGCCGGGAGACCTTATGGGAGCGCCGCTGACTGTGATGGATGGCCAGTATCTGGTGCTGGGAGATAACCGAAGCGTGTCTATCGACAGCCGGAGCAAGGAGATGGGGACGGTGCCAGAGGAAGACATCGTGGGACGAGTGCTGCTGATTGTGAGGACGGGCAGATAAGAGAAATGTTGGAGGAATTCATATGAGCCGTTTTAGATTACATACGAAGAAAAGTAAGAAGGAGAGTCTTAGATACTTTACGCTGGGACTGGTCTGTCTGCTGGCGGCCGGAGGCATGGGATACGCGGTTCACAGTATCGGAACAGCCAGGGCCAAGAGCCGGGAAACGGTGCTGATTTATACGGAAGAGGAGTTTGTCCAGTACCTGCTGGATGGAGAAAGCGAAGAATACAATCTGAATGGAAGATACCGCCTGGAAGAAGACCTGGATTTAAGCGGTTTAGAGTCCTCCATCGGAACGAATCTGGAACCATTTACCGGAACACTGGATGGAAACGGACATGTCATTCAAGGCGTGTCAAGACCTTTGTTCGGTGTCATGAAGAATGCGGTAATAGAGAATCTATTATTCAATGAAGCCGAGATCCTGTATCCATTTACCTATTATGACGGGAACCGTTACGTGGATGGATATGGAGCGGTTTCCGCCTATGCGGTGGACAGTGTGATTCGAAACTGTGGAATGAGTGGAGGAATTTACACAGCCAGCCCGTCGGAGGCGGAATATCTGCTGGAAAAGGCCAGCCCGTCAGACGCGGAAGCAGAGCGCGGACCGGGTCTGGAATATCCGGCCGGGCAGGGAGAACATGGAGAAAGCGGTAATGACACCGGGGAAGAAAGCAGCCCGGCACTGGAAGAAACCGGGAGCGGAACCGATGGACCTGGTCTGGATTTAGGAACCGAAAATGGTCCTGGGATCGACCATCCAGGAACTGATGGTTCTGGGACCGAGGCAGGACCGGGAGTGGAACCAGGCGGGGAAAGCAGCCATCCAGAAACAGATGATTCCACAGAAGCAGACCTTGAAACAGAGAGTTCAACGTCCGCCACAGGGGAATCCACTACAGTGGAATCCCCTACAACGGCAACCGATAGTCCTTCCACTGTTCCAACAGAAAAGGAAGAGGAGGAGGAAACAAACCGGGAGTCAACGGAAAATACGTCAGAACCAGAAAAAGAAACCGGAGCGTCCGGTGAATCGGAACCTCATCATTCCGAGACCGGCCCGACGCCCGCGCCAGCAGAAGGAACCACAGAAACGGCCGCAGAAGATCGAAAAGAAGAATCGGCAGAAGATGGTAAAGGGACACCGGCAGACGAAATCGCAGTATCAGAAACCATAGGATGGAAACCTAATGATCACCAGTATCTCTTTATGAAAATACCGGCAGTCGTGGATATCGGCAAGGAGGAGTTCATGACAGCCAGCCCCTCCGAAGCCACGCCATCCGATGCCATAAAGGCGCCAGCGGAATCAACTCCCAACCATCAAAACCAGGAGAGTTCAGCCGGCCCGGATTTCCAAGAAGAACCGGAATACATCGGCAATCCATCCGGAGATCTTTACATTCTGGTGACAGCAGATCGTATCACGGCCGGCGGTCTGGTGGCGGAAGCGGCCGGAGAAACCTTGATCTCCAACAGCTTTGCCCTTGTGACCGTCGATTCACCGGTTGAGATGACAGATACATGTTCCGGAGGAATCATTGGAGTGGTGGGGAACGAATGCCGCCTGGAGAACAGTTACACCGCCGGTCTTGTAGATTCGACTGGCGTGGCGGCCGGTTTTGCGGCGGACAACCAGGGAACCATTCAAAATTGCTACTCCTCTGTGACAATCGGAAAAAGAGGAGACACACGCGGAGCATTTACAGCCAAGGCGGAAGGGGTACTGTCAGGCTGCGTCTATGACCGGCAGATCGCATGTATGGACCGGGAGCCGGACGAAGAACCTGAGTCCGCCATGGAAGCCGGACAAGCCACGGAAGCCGGACAAGCCACGGAATCTGATGCAGCGGCAGAATTTGCGCTGAGAGGTCTGAACACCATTCAGATGACAGGATTGGAAGCAGATATACCGGGAGACTGGTACTTGGCAGAGACGGCCTACCCGCAGCTGGAATATTTTGCACTGAGTGGACAGGAGATTATGGAGTCCTGTTCCAGAGCGGCTGCGATAGCCCTGATTCTGCCGGACCACGTCACACTGGAAGATATTCTGGAGGAAGGTGATCTGACGCTTCCGGGAGAAATAGATGGCCAGGAGATTACCTGGGAGGCAAAGGGCAGTGTTATCATAGATGGAAACAATCAGGTCATTCCCGTGGAACAAGCTTCCGTGTCCGCCCATGACATACCTGAAGTGAAAAGCGCGCTGGCGCAGACAGGACCGGGCGTAACCGTTACCACTCCGGCCGCTGCAGATGCGAAGGAAGAGCAGTACCCGGACACGCCTCTCTCCAATGAGGAAAGAATACAGTTAAAAGCATCCGTGGGAACGACAAACCGAAACTTCACGCTCCGTGCAGTAACTGCCAGAACCTCCGGCTATGCCAGCTGGGCTGATGTAGGGCGTGCCGTGGATAACGGAGGTGCCCTGTCTTCCTTTCAGCCGGTAAAAAACGGAGAGTATTATGAAATCGGAACCCCGGAGGCGTTAGCCTGGTTTGCTTACAAGATCAACACCGGAGATTCTGCTGTCAGAAATGCAAACGTAAAGCTGACAGCCAATATCAATCTGGATGGAGAGACCGATTACGGAGCCGGCAAATCCAGCCCGCTCTTCTGGATTCCCATCGGGAATACCGATGACAGTACCTGTTTTCAAGGCATTTTCGACGGGAACGGCTATACTATCGACTATATGAAAGTAGAACAGGCCGGATACGCCGGTCTGTTTGCCAGAGCCGGTGGAGGAGCCGAGATCCGGAAACTGGGAATTGGCCCAAACAGTACAGTGACAGCTCTCACCGGGACTGCCACTGTAGAGGACGGAACCGCGGCGCTGGTAGGCGGCGTGATATCCGTTCCCGGTATTGAGGCCCAGATTATCATAGAAGGCTGTTACAGCCGGGCTGCGGTAATCGGAAAAAGCAGCCGAACCGGAGCATTTGTAGGAAATGGTGATGTGGAATCACCCGGAGCCCAGAGAATCACCAGCTGCTACGCCGCAGGCCCCATTACCATAGCAGCCGGAGGAAGCGGAACGGCAAGCGCCATAGCCGGTACCTTTTCCAATGATGTGACAGCGGGGGAGGGCGGAATCAGAAACTGTTACTGGGATGCCACGGCAACCGGCGTCTCAAATATCTCGACGCTGTCGATTAGTGACGATGCGGCCACGGCCGAGGTAACGGTCGTGCAGACAGAAGCCCTGCCTCAGGACGATATGAAAAATGGAAATGCCGTAGCACTGCTAAACGAGACCCAGGATACCCCCATATGGGCTTACCGGCCCTGGAAAGCCAGCAACGATGACTACCCCGTTTTTTACGATGGAACGGTCTTCACCGACTGGAGCCAGGTAGGCGAACAAATGGATTTGGCGGGCAACACCCCTGCAGGAAGCGGGATATCAGGAGATCCCTATCTGCTTACTACCCCGGAAGAATTGGCCTGGTTTTCTTATCAGGTGGGAATCAAAGGGAATGTTGGGATCTATGGACGGCTGGAACGTGATATGGATTTATTCGGCAGCCAGTATACCGGTTTTACAGGCGATCATACACCGGAAAATATAGAGCATGCTTTGGAATGGTATCCAATTGGCAATGAGAGATATAAATATAATGCTATCTTTGAGGGAAACCAGCATGTGATAGAAGGCATGTTCATAACGACGGGACTAAGGATAGGTTTCTTTGGATACACAGCCAATGCTACGATCAGAAATATGGGGCTTGGAAAAAGCTGTGCAGTCAATGGTACTTCGGCAAAAGAAAGAGCATTAATGGTAGGTTCAGCAGGACAGAACAGGACCTTAATCATCGAAAATTGTTTTGTTTTGGGAACATTAATGACAGAGACAGGACATGTTGGGCGTGGAGGAGCTTTTGTTGGAGATGATGTATCTACCGCTACCGTGAGAATAAGAAATTGCTATAATGCAGGAGATTCGCTTGGGTTTGCAGGTATGAACTGGAGTGTTAATACGGCCACAAACTGTCTGGCAGATATATCGGTCAATTATAAAAACAGCTATGGAGAAGGCAAACCGTTAGCAGGCGTTCAGGGTGTCACGACGGAGCTGATGAAGAGCTGGGGCGCTGCTTATGCACTGAACGGCTTCAAACTGGATGGACCATGGACTTTTGATCCTACAGGAGAAAATTATCCGACCTGGGGGACCCTCCCGCCGGCCAGAGACTGGAAGGATGTGGGACAGGCCATGTTCTGCAAGTACAATGTGGAACCGTTTGCCGGCGGTGATGGAAGTGTGGGAAATCCCTATCTCATCACCACAGCAGAACAGCTGGCCTCCTTTGGCGCGCTCGTGAACCTGGAAAATCCAGAGATCCAGGGGATCTTGATGAACGATATTTCTCTGGCGGGCTCCTCCGCTTATGGAAATTACAGTGCGGACAATCCCCTGCCCTGGGCCCCCATCGGTGATAAGAACCATGTGTTTACCGGATTATTTAACGGAAACGGAAAAGTGATCAGCAACATGAAAGTAGCGGCGGACGGCTGTGCTGGAATGTTCGGCTGGGCCGGAGGAGGCGCTGAGATCAAAGGAATTGGCCTTGACACGACTTGTATGGTGGAAGGCGGCCTGGGGTCAGCGGGGGCCTCCGGTGAAGATGGAACCGCGGCATTGGTGGGCGCCATCACGGACCGGATGTTCATCAAAAACTGTTACAGCCGCGCGCAGGTGATTGGGAAAACCGGGACCAGGACGGGGACCTTTGTGGGGGCTTACCTGGGAAGCGGTCCGGGAGGCCAGATGATCACCAACTGTTATGCGGCAGGCGCCATCCGGGCAGGAACCGGAACGCCGGGTGCTATTGCGGGGACATTTACCGGAAGCAGTTCGGATACCTTTTCGAAGATTCAATACTGTTATTGGGATCGGGAACATACGTCAGGAGGAACGTTGCCGGCAGTTTCCGGGACAAAGCCGGTAACGGTCAATGCGGAAGGGAAAACGGCAGCCGAGATGAATACCGCCGTGGCGGCAAATGCGGGAGGACTGTTGGAAAAACTGAATACCGATGTGGGAATCGGCTTGTGGAGCCGGGATAACGCCAAAAATGACGGCTACCCAATCTATAATAGTTCAACCATTACAAGCTGGGCGGATGTGGTTCAGTATGTGCTGCCGCCTGCCGGGAAGGATGCATCTTCCCCGGGGACAGCGGGCAGTCCTGGTAATCCCTATCAAATTCGCACGGCCGAGCATCTGGCCTGGTTTGCCTACCAGGTAAATCATGGAAACACCGGAATCTGTGGGGAACTGACTGCAGATATCAACCTGTTTGGAGGAATGTACACCGGTCTCACTTATATTCCAGGAAATGCTTCTATGCCGGGAAATGCCCTGCTGTGGATTCCAATTGGAACCGATGCGGCTGGAAAATACTACACGGGAACTTTCAACGGAAATGGACATCAAATCTCAAATATGAGAGCAGTTGGAAGTGGTAAACAGGGGCTGTTTGGGGCGGTTGGCAGAAGTGGAACGGTTTCCGGAATCGGGATATCCAGCTCGCTCATCACAGGAGAGACCGCCGGAGGTGTGGCGGGCAGTCTGGCTGACCAGGCTGTGATATCCAGATGCTTCAACCAGACAAACACAGCCGTAACCTCCAACGGAACAGCACAGTCCTATGCCGGAGGAATCGCCGGCCAGGTCTCAGGAAACGCAGGAATTGAGGATTGCTACAATCTGGATACGGTCATAACCGGAACCGGAACCACCTCTTATGCAGGCGGTATCGCCGGTGGAATCACGAGGAGTGGGGCGCAGGTGATCAAAAACAGCTATAATGCCTGCGGATCGGTGGGCAGTATTACTGCATCCGGCGGCACAGCCGGTTCCATTGCCGGAACCGTGGCTGACAGCAGTGCCATAGTCAGGTGTTACAGTGACAAGGCATTTGCGGCAGATGGAGACGGTATCACCATGTTTGATACCAGCAGTGACGCCATGCGCCAGCAGCAGG
The DNA here is from genome assembly GCA_034142505.1 of Bacteroides thetaiotaomicron. Lineage (GTDB taxonomy): Bacteria > Bacillota > Clostridia > Lachnospirales > Lachnospiraceae > Hungatella_A. Next base: position 2,355 of record JAWZDV010000002.1, on the reverse strand, counting down.
TTGACGAATTGAATACCCTGGATGACGGAACAGAACGAATCGGGACATCACGGGCCTGGTACACCAGTCTGGCGGACGAGGCCACCAGAGGGATGCCAACCCTGACTCCGCCGGAGATCGTCAGCTTTACAGTGGCTCCGGCTGCCAGCAAAGAGGGCAGTGTGATATTACTGGATTCGGAGATGAAAATCGGGGCGTTACGGGGAATCCGCCAGGAACATACGGGAAGCAGCACGGACCCGGAATTCACCCTGGAAAATTCCACAACCATTCGTAACAGTTACCAGACTTATGGGACGAATCATGCTAACAAGAATCTGGGGCTGGTGTTGGAACATAGCACTAAAAAAACAAGGATTGATTTGCAGACGCGGCTGGGCAGTGCTTCTCTGACGACGAGCAATCTGGCAGGAACCGTCAATATAAATACCATTACTTTAAATAACGGCGCCGCCTATACCTGTGCGCAGGACCGTACAATCCTGCTGGATATGGAGTCCTTGGGCACCCGCTGTGAAATCCGCATCACTATCCCCGGAGTGGCCGGCAAGATGCTGAGTATTATCATGCCTGTGGAGGTTACGATTTCTTTGAATCCAATCGGCTCACTTCAAAAAAGTTACAGCGGGGATTTAATTCTGACGAATAATAATGAGTATCCAATCACCGGAAAGATTGCCGGCCTGGTGGAAAAGAGTGAGGCTGGATATGTCCCTTTAAAACCGGTGGCCAAATCAGATCCCTTTGGAAGTACAAAACAGCTGGCCGACCCGGATGGAGGCGTGAGGCTGGGGATTGCAGACACAACTGCGGGAGCCGGAATTGTACCGACAGACGGCCTTTACTATACACCGGCTGACAGTTCTGCCAGTCCACCAGTGGAAGAAACCTGGATGAGCTGGAAAATCACAGGAAAGGGAGCGCTCCCGTACCGGTATTTCATCGAATACGACGCCAATCCGTATTACAGCGATACAAACCAGTTTGGATATACGGTCAGTTATCAGTTTGAAATATCGAAAGATGACATCACGGCCGTGACGGTTCCGTGATATGGGAGAAAATCGTTTGGACAGCAGAAAAAACAGTACCGGAAAATCAAGGAAGCATGCCAGAAAATTCTGGCGGGTCATGACCGTCCTCATGCTGGTTCTCCTCCTTCTGGCCCTTGGAGCCGGAGCTTATCTGGGATACCGGGACCACTGGACATCAGTTCAGGCCCAGCTGGATATTCTGCCGGATATCCACGCAAAAAAGGGGACTCTCTATGATGAGGAAATGCAGGAGGTAGCGGCCGGGGATTTCTGGGTGCTGGTCAACCAGATCCCCATCATGAGGGAGGGATACCGGGAGTGTAATATCGAATATGAGAACCCGGCGGCCAACCATTACAGCGCAAGAATCAGCCTGTATCGAATGGATACAGGGGAACTGCTGGGGAATACCAGGAGAGTAGACCCGGGACGGTATGTGGAAACCATTCAGCTGAACCAGGACCTTCCCATCGGGGAGCACCCGGTAAGGGCCGTGGTGGAACTGTTCCGGGATAAAACACCGGCAGGAAGCCTGTCACTGGAACTTACTTTGTGGGTGATGGGACAGGAAGAGAGCGGCGGAGAGGCCGAAGTAAAATGAGCATGGAGGAAGGGGCAGGATGAATCATCAAAGAAAATACGGGAAATCCATGAATTACCTGGTTATAGTCCTGTCCGTCTGCTTCTGCCTGGCGGCGGCAGGCGGAGCGGGATACTACGTGATGACCCACAGCCAGACCGTGATTATCCAGAATTCCACCCCGGAGCCGCTGGTGGCAGAGGGAAATGTAAAAACCGGAACCCTCTATGACCCGGAAAAACGCCAGCAGGAGTTAAACCAGGTGGTGGAAGAGGGAATGCTGGTCTTCTCCATCAATGCAACCCCGTTCATGAAGAACGGAAAAGGGAAAGCGAATCTTATGGTGGAGAACCCGCCGAATAACGGAAAACGGTTCACGGTTACCATCCAGAGAGATGATACCGGGGAAGAAATTTACAAATCCGGGTATCTGGACCCGGAACAGTATATTGATGAAGTGCCGCTGGATGTGGAACTGGCAAAAGGGGAGTATTCCTGCACTGCCTATTTCGACGCCTACCGGCTCAGCGACGACGGCTACATCGGCCGGGCCGGGGCGCAGATCACGCTGTATGTGCTGGAGTAGGGGTAGGAATAGGAGTAGGAACAGGAGTAGGAGCAGGAGTAGGACTAGGAATAGGAGTAGGAGTAGGAGTAGGAACAGGAGTAAGAGTAGGAGCAGGAGTAGGAACAGGAGTAAGAGTAGGAGCAGGGAGGGGACAGAAGGATGAGAGATAGAAA
>JAWZDV010000001.1:0-36187 GCA_034142505.1 Bacteroides thetaiotaomicron | reverse complement strand
CGCCGCCGCATCCTGTCAGGGATACTGCAATCATCGCTCCTGTAAGTGCTATGCTCCATAATCTTTTCTTCATGTTGTAAACCCTCCATTTACATCGTTTTTAACTATCATTGAATCCTTATTTTTTATCCGGATCATGAACATCATCAGGCCGCACAAAGTAGTCATAATTTCTCTGTGCCACGGAATCCTGTGGAGCCTTCACATAGCTGTTTTCCAAATCCACCCAATACCGGTCCGTCAGGCCGAACATACTCATCGTCGTAAAGCATTTATATCCGGTGTCGTCAAAATGATAATCTACATAGTTATTGTTCTGCTCCATCATCACATGGCGTCCCACATCCAGCATCGCCAGCATCGCCGCATGCATGGAATAATGAACCCCCACCAGCTTGTAGTTGCCAAGCTCCTTTAACTGGTCCATGGTGATCTCGTTGGGATCATGGGCGGCGCCGCAGATGTCGGGATACCACATCGGGCAGTCACAGGCGTCTCTCAGCTTTTTGCATAGTTCAAACTTGTCGCCTTTCACCTTGTGCATCCACAGAATACAGATCATGTCGGCCCCGGCCTCCATATAAGCCTTCATTCTGGTCACACAGTCCTCAAAGTCTTCCTCCGGGTTCGTGTCGCACCGCGCGATCAAAAATCCATGACGTCCATCCGCATCTAAGCCGTCTCTGGCCGCCTTGAACCGCAGCACCGCCTCCTCAACGGAAAGCTGTCCGGCTCTTCCAAGCTCACTGGTATCCGTCACCAGCACCCCGGCGGCCCCCGCCTTCATGATCCGCTTGCATCCCACATAGGTATTCAGTCCACGTCCAAATCCGAATCCGTCGTCCGCGTCAATAATCAGCGGCATATCCGTCATATTGGTGATCCGGTCCGTCACCTGGCAGAAATCGTCGATAGACAACAGCTGTAAATCCGGAACCCCTGTCAGAGCACAGGCCAAATCCCCGCTGCTCACCATAATCACTTCAAATCCATTCATCTCTGCTGCTTTCGCGGAAGCACAGTCGTGAAGCTCCGGCACGATCCGCACCTTGCTGTCACTGACCAGTTCCCGCAGCCGGTCTGCTGCATTGTACATAAGTCAAAATCTCCCTTCCCATTGTGTGTTCTATTTGTTTGCTGTATCAATTACAGTCTGTCTTTGATATCGATTTTCTTAAACTCATCCGGATAAGGCGCCACCTTGTGTCCCACGATCGTGTACTCCTTGTCTTCTCCGGTAAAGGAATTCTCCAGTTCCAGATAATCCTGCGGAGCAAATAACGGACTGGCACTGAAATCCGGCTGTCCGGTTCCCGATGCATGGGTAAAGGTATAAGCCACGCTCTGGTCCCTGAAGTTGGCAAGTCCATGCTCCAGCATCCCTTCCATCGCCGCCTTCATCGTATAATGAGTGGAGCACATCTTAAATCCAAGCGGTGTCAGATCGTCCATGGTCACGGCCGGAACCCCGTTGTCGGCCCGGACATCCGCGAAGATCTTCCAGCCCGGCACCAGTTCTGCCATCTCCTTCGCTTTGTCAAGCGTTGTAATCAGAACCATCATTGCCATATCAGCCCCCATCTCCATGGCAATGCGGAGTCTCTCACAGCCTTCCTTCATCTGCTCCGGGTCATATGGATCTGCGTTGGAACGCGCAATCAGCAGGCAGTCCGTCCCCTTCAATGCTTCTACCGCCGCTTTCACCTTTGCCAGATACTGGTCTCTCGGGAGAATCTTGCAGGTATCTTCCATGTCCCCCGCATCCTCCAGCTGAATGGCAGCCGCCCCCGCCGCCGACAGACGCTTTGCGGAACGGTACACCGCCAAAGGACCGCCAAATCCATCCTCGATATCCGCAATCAACGGAATCGAACTGGTCTGTGATACCCTGCTCACCACCCATTCCAAATCGGTCAAATTGGTGAAACCATAATCAATCACCCCATTTAAGCTGATGGACACCTCGCCCCCACTCAATAAACTGGCCGGAAATCCACACATCTCCACCGCGCGGTTGGATGCACAGTCATACACACATGGTACGAGAAAGCACTTGTCGCTCTCTTCCAGAAGTTGTCTCAATGTTTTTCTGCTTGACATTTTTTCTCTCCCTCTCTTTTCTCTGACAATAATTTAACAACAAATACCATCGACTGATCGACTCCGTTCGACAACGTTTTGTACTAGTTGTGAACTTGTGTTATGCGTGTAGTATACAACACTTCTTTTACTTATACAATGCACATTAATAACAGATTTACCTTGTGTTTTTTGTGCACTTTACCTAATCTTAAATGACTTGTTTTTCATGTACATCTCTTGATCCGCCTGTTTACTGATAAAAAGTAGCAAATCATACAATTTTGAAATTTATAAATAAGCATTTTTAAGGTTGCTATATTGTATTTTTTGTTATACAATAGTGTTATTAATATTCCTGTTGTATACTTTATGTTTTCGGCACTGCCGTTACACAGGACAGAGGAGTAAACTATGCCAACAAACGTAAACCGTGATTTAAAGAATCACACGTATCAGATTTTAAAAGAGCGATTGATTAACTGTGTCTATGAGCCAGGCACCATGCTGAATGAAGCACAGCTTGCCACTGATCTGGGTCTAAGCCGCACGCCGGTCCGGGAAGCTATCAGCCGGCTGGAGATGGACGGGTTTATCAAGATCATTCCCAAGAAGGGAATCTACGTGTCGGATATCCAGCTGAGTGATGTGCTCCAGATCTTCCAGGCCCGTTATGAGATTGAGCCGGTGGCCCTGCGGATGGCCGCGCCTCACCTTCCTCTGGAGGAGTTATATACATTTCGTGACAAATTCAATGGGGATTTGACGGATATCCAGAACGGATTCCGGCTGGATACCGCCATGCACCTATTTATCATTGAACACTGCGGCAACCGATATATCATTGACATGATGCATAAATTATTTGACGATAATACCAGGGTAATCATTGCCAGCAAGCAGAACCAGGTTCAGATTCACGATGCCCGGATGGAACATTTGGAGATTATCGAGACACTGATTGATAAGGAATATGAGAAGGCCGCGGTCATGATGCAGGCCCACATCGAGTCCTGCCGCCGTGCTGCCCTGGATTACTTCTACTCCATTCAGTCTTACAGCACAACACCGCCGTCTACCTATAAACAGCGGCTAAAAGAATTGGATATCATTTAAAAAACTCCCTGACGAAGTTCACAATGACACTTCATCAGGGAGTTTCTTCCTTTACCAGTTATAATACTTAATCAACGCCTGCGTCCCCAAGTCACCCATGCCTTCCGCCTCCAGCTCCCGGCACATGGAGAGCACATCTTCGAGAACCGTCAGTTCTGTCGAAACGCCCCTGGCTTCCTCGTCTGCCAGACTCATATCTTTGATAAAATGCTTCAAGAAAAATCCTGGCTGGAAGTTGTCGTCCAGGGCCTTGGAGGCTACATTGTTCATCTGGGCGCTGCCGGCGGCTCCGGTGGAGATGGATTTTAACATCACATCCACGTCCAGACCAACTTTTTTTGCATAAACCATCGCCTCGCAGGCGCCTGCCAGCGCTCCGGCGATCGCAATCTGGTTGCACATCTTGGTATGCTGGCCGTTTCCGGCTTTTCCCTCGTAGTTGATATTTTTGCCCATGGCTTCAAACACCGGAAGACAGGCGTCAAATGCCGCTCTGTCACCACCGGCAAGGATCGTCAGTGTTCCGGCCTTCGCGCCGGTATCTCCACCGGTCACGGGAGCATCCACCGCGTACATCCCTGCTTTTTGCGCTTCCTCATAAATTTGCACCGCCAGCTTCGGGCTGGTGGTAGTCATGTCAATGAGATAAGTCCCCCGGTCCGCATTGGCAATGATTCCCGTTTCCCCGAAGTAGACTTCCTCCACATCCTTCGGATAGCCCACAATCGTGATGACCGCATCCCGCCCCTTGGCGCATTCGGCCACGGTGTCACACCAGATGGCTCCCTCGGCAATCACATCCTCCACCTTCGCTTTCGTTCTGGTATAGATGCTGACCTCATATCCGGCCTTTCTCAAGTTGCGCACCATGGATTTCCCCATGATCCCCACACCAATAAATCCTATCTTCTTCATAATCCCGCTCCTTCTGCCATTTTTACACTCCCAGCCGCCGGCATTCGTTACCGGCTTTCGATCTCCGTCAGCATATCCACACGCCGCTGATGCTTACCACCCATAAATTCTGCATCCAGCCATTCATCCACGATCATCTTTGCCAGTTCAGCACCGATCACCCGCGCTCCGAATGCCAGTACATTGGAGTCATTGTGCATCCTGGACAGCTTTGCCGTATAAGGTTCACTGCACACACAGGCGCGGATTCCTTTCACCTTGTTGGCCGCCAGAGAAATTCCCACGCCGGTGCCACAGATGGCGATCCCTAAATCCGCCTCACCGTCCACTACCGCGCGTCCCACCTTCTCGCCGTACTCCGGATAATCGCAGGCATCGGTGGAATCTGTTCCCAGGTTCAGCACCTCAAATCCTCTCTCCAGCAAATGCTCCATAACCGCATTCTTCATCTCAACCGCTGTATGGTCATTTCCAATTGCAATCTTCATAAGTCCTCTCCTTTATGCTCTATTCTCCGTCTATTTTGCTCTGTCCGCCTTCCATCTCTCCAGCCGGCTCATCCCCGGCCATAGAAATCCACAATCCGGTCCAGGCGCGATGTCATTCCGCACAGCATCATATCCAGCACTGTCAGCGCCGCCATACACTCCACGACCACAACCGCTCTCGGCACCACAATGGGATCATGGCGTCCCTTGATCACGACGTCCACATTTTCCCCATGCCGGTTCACGGTATGCTGCTCCGATGCAATGGATGGCGTCGGTTTAAATGCCGCCCGCATCACAATCCTGCTTCCGTCGCTCATCCCTCCGAGAATCCCGCCGGAATGATTGGTTTTCTTTCTTACTCTGCCCTCGGCATCCCCAAAAAATTCATCGTTGTTGCGGGAACCGGCCGAATTTGATACCTCAAACCCGTCTCCGATCTCCACGCCTTTCACCGCGCCGATGGACATCAGCGCCTGGGCCAGTCTGGCATCCAGTTTGTCAAATACCGGTTCGCCAATCCCTGCCGGGACACCGTCCACGATACACTCCACAACGCCGCCTGCCGAATCCTTCTGCTCCATCAGTTCATCCAGATAAGCTTCCGCCAGCGCCGCCGCCTTCGCATCCGGCATGCACACCCGGTTGCGCTCGGTCTCTGTCAGATCAAACCGCTCCGCGTCCACCTCAATCCCGCCGATAGACCGCGTATATGCCATCACCGTAATCCCAAGACTCCCCAGCAGCTTCGCCGCCACCGCTCCGGCCGCCACTCTTCCGATGGTCTCCCGCCCGGAGGAACGCCCGCCGCCCCGGTAATCCCGGAATCCGTATTTCTCATCAAAAGTATAATCCGCGTGACCCGGCCGGTAGATCTCCATGATCTCACTGTAATCATGAGACCTCTGGTCCTGGTTTCGCACCAGCAGGGAGATGGGAGTCCCCGTCGTCTTTCCCTCAAAGACCCCTGACAGAATCTCCACCTGGTCGCCTTCCTGGCGCATGGTGGTATACCGGCTCTGTCCCGGCTTCCTTCTATTTAAATATCCCTGAATATCCTCTTCCGCCAGCTCTAATCCCGCAGGACAGCCGTCAATGACTACACCGATACCCTTTCCGTGGGACTCCCCCCAGGTCGTGATCCGAAACACCGTCCCCCATGTTGAACCTGCCATATTCTGTCCTCTTTCTGTCTTTTACTTCCTTGGTTTCTCTACCTTCCGACCTTCACAATCGCGCAGCAGTTAGGTTCATCCACCTTAATCTCCTTACTGCTCATCACCAGAAGTCCTGCTTCATAGTCAATCTTAAAAAAGGTGATGCTTCCCGTCTCGTGGTTAAAGGAGGCCATATGCTTGTCATCCGGGAATACCGCGATGTCCTTCGGATACTCCCCGCTGATCGGCAGACAGGTAATCTGCTCCAGCATTCCGGTCTTCTCATCCCGGTTATAGATGCTGACCGTGTCATCTCCCGCGTTGCCGCAGAATAAATGTTTCCCGTCGTTGGAGAAGCGCATGGAGCAGGCCGAAGTCAGCTGGCTTCTCTTCTTGCCGGTGGTGGACACCGTCTGAATCTTCTCGATCACCGGAGCCTTCTTCCCGGTCTCATAGGTATAAACGTCAATTACATTTTTCACTTCATACATCAGGTAGATAAACTTCCCGTCCGGGCTGAACAGGAAATGTCTCGGCGCCGACTCCAGATCACAGGGAATCGTGTCCACCAGAATCAGTTCCTTGTCGTTCTCGCTGAACCGGTACACCTTCACCTGGTCAATCCCCAAATCCGCCACCATAATAAACTGCCTGTCCGGCGTCATCCGGCAGCAGCTCACATGGGGACGGAACGTTCTCTCCGCCACACTGCCAAGTCCCTTGTGATAGACTCCGGCCGCGATGGCTCCGATGCTGCCGTCCTCATTCAGATGCATCACCGTAGCCTTGCCGTCATGATACCCCGATACAAATAAATATTTATCTTCAGAATCCGTAGACAGATGGCAGCCTCTCATCCCTCGGATATTGGCTGTGTTTAAACGGGTAATGCTCCCGTTCTCATGAATCCGGAATGACACCACTCCCTCATCGGCAATCGAGTACAGCGTCCTGCCGTCATTGGAAGGCACCAGATAGGAAGAGTTGTCCACTTCCACCTGACACCGCTCCTTGAATCTGCCATTCTCAACGTCCACATCATAGACGGTTATCCCCTTTGCACTACCGGTGTAGGAATACGAGCCTACATACGCCATATACATCCCTTTCATCTGTCAATCCTCCTAAAATAATACGTTCCCGCATTTTAGAATTATCATAACACAAAATAAGGAAAAAATCTATTGACACCCGTACATTTTTCTGTATAATAAAACTTACTGCGTGTTTATTATTACTAAACTTTTTGGTTATATTTATTATCAGTTAGTATTTCTAAACTTTTGGCTTAATATTGACGGATCTTTCCGCCGGGAAGGAACACTATGGATATCGGTTTAAAATTGAAAGAGCTCCGGGTCTTAAAGGGCCTGACACAGGAGGAACTGGCCGACCGGGCAGAGCTGTCAAAGGGCTTCATCTCCCAGCTGGAACGGGATCTAACCTCCCCATCCATCGCCACTCTGATGGATATCCTCCAATGCCTCGGAACCACCATCGGCGAATTCTTCAATGAATCGCCGGAGGAACAGATTGTCTTCGGCAAATCGGACTATTTTGAGAAACACGATGCGGAACTGAAAAATGAAATCAAGTGGATCATCCCCAACGCCCAGAAAAACGTGATGGAGCCCATACTGCTCACACTGGAGCCAGGCGGGGAAACCTACCCGGATAATCCCCATGAAGGAGAAGAATTCGGCTACATTCTCCAGGGAAGTATCTCCATTCATATAGGAAACAAGACATATCGCGCCAAAAAAGGGGAATCCTTTTACTTTATACCGGATAAAAAGCACTATTTAACCAGCAAGACCGGGGCCGCCCTGTTGTGGGTCAGCTCGCCGCCAAGCTTTTAACCATTTTTACATTCAGGAGGACATTACGTCATGGGTCAGTCATTAATTGATTTAGTTCACATCACCAAAAGCTTCGATGGCGACATCGTACTGGACGATTTAAATCTCTCCGTCAAGGAGAACACCTTCGTCACTCTGCTTGGCCCCAGCGGCTGCGGAAAAACCACCACCCTTCGTATTATCGGAGGCTTTGAGAAGGCAGATACCGGCAAAGTCATCTTCGACGGCCAGGACATCGGCAACATCCCGCCCAACAAGCGCCAGCTGAACACCGTATTCCAGAAGTATGCCCTGTTTCCCCATATGAACATCGCTGAGAATATCGCGTTTGGCCTTAAAATTAAAAACAAACCTAAAACCTATATCGACGACAAGATCAAATACGCCTTAAAGCTGGTGAACTTAGCCGGCTTCGAAAAGCGCAGCGTGGACTCCTTAAGCGGCGGCCAGCAGCAGCGGATCGCCATCGCCCGCGCCATCGTCAACGAACCAAAAGTACTGCTGCTGGATGAACCCCTGGGCGCTCTCGATCTGAAGCTGCGCCAGGATATGCAGTATGAGTTGATCCGCTTAAAGAACGAGCTTGGCATCACCTTCATTTACGTGACCCACGACCAGGAGGAGGCTCTCACCATGTCCGACACCATCGTCGTCATGAACCAGGGCTACATCCAGCAGATGGGCTCCCCCGAACAGATTTACAACGAACCGGAAAATGCCTTCGTCGCCGACTTCATCGGTGAGAGCAACATTGTCCCCGGTATCATGATCCGGGATGAGCTGGTGGAGATCTTCGGCGCCCGGTTCACCTGCGTGGATAAGGGCTTCGGCACCAACAAACCCGTGGACGTGGTCATCCGCCCCGAGGATATCGACCTGGTAAGCCCGGAGGACGGCTCCTTAAAAGGTGTCTGCACCCATCTGATCTTCAAGGGTGTACACTACGAGATGGAGGTAACCACCCCCGACGGTTACGAGTGGCTGGTACACAGCACCGACATGTGTCCGGTTGGTCAGGAAGTTGGAATCCATGTAGATCCCTTCGACATCCAGATCATGAATAAACCGGCTTCTGAAGATGAGGAGGCGGTGGGAGTCAATGAGTAAAAAATTATTATCGGGACCGTATCTGCTGTGGATGACAGCATTTACCATTATTCCACTGGCACTGATTGTATTTTACGGGCTGACCGACAAGTCCGGGGCATTTACGCTTGCCAACGTTATGGCTATCGCTACGGCGGAGCACTCAAAAGCGCTGTGGCTGTCCCTGGGATTGTCCCTCTTAAGCACCGTGATCTGTCTGCTTCTCGCCTATCCGCTGGCGATGATCCTCCGAAACCGGGGCATCGGCAAAGGCAGCTTCGTGGTCTTTGTCTTCATCCTGCCTATGTGGATGAACTTTCTGCTCCGCACACTGGCATGGCAGACCTTACTGGAGAAAAGCGGCGTGATCAACGGCATATTGTCCGCGCTTCACTTGCCGAACCAGTCCTTAATCAACACACCGGGAGCCATTGTCCTGGGTATGGTATACAACTTCCTGCCCTTCATGGTGCTTCCCATCTATAACGTGCTCTGCAAGATTGATGACAACACCATCAATGCCGCCCACGATCTGGGGGCCAACTTCGTGCAGACACTGGTACGCATCTGGATACCCTTAAGCCTTCCCGGCATTATCAGCGGAATCACTATGGTATTCGTGCCGGCGCTGACCACCTTCGTGATCTCCAACTTACTGGGCGGCAGCAAGATTTTACTGATTGGAAATGTCATCGAGCAGGAATTCACCAAGGGCAGCAACTGGAACTTAGGCTCCGGCTTATCCCTGGTGCTGATGGTATTTATCCTGATCAGCATGGCTCTCATCGCCAAATATGACAAACAGGGGGAGGGCACAGCATTCTGATGAACAAGACAATTGCAAGAATCAAACGGATTGCGGAAGATTTCTATCTGGTTTTCATCTTAATCTTCCTGTACGCCCCCATCTTGACCATGATGGTTCTGTCCTTCAACAACTCAAAGTCCAGAACCCAGTGGGGCGGTTTTACTTTAAAATGGTACGGCCAGATGTTTGAGAGCGCCACCATTATGGATGCTTTGGGGAACACACTGCTCATCGCCTTTGTGTCGGCCCTCATCGCCACCATCATCGGCACGGCGGCCTCTATCGCCATCAGCAATATGAAACGGGTGCCCCGGTCCATCATCATGGGCATCACCAACATTCCCATGCTGAACGCGGATATCGTCACCGGTATCTCGCTGATGCTGGCCTTTATCGCCTTTGGGATTTCGCTGGGTTTCAAAACCATATTGATTGCACATATTACGTTTAATATCCCTTACGTGATACTCAGTGTCATGCCGAAGCTCAAGCAGACCAGCAAGAGTACTTACGAGGCCGCCATGGATTTGGGCGCGTCGCCGGTCTATGCATTTTTCAAAGTCGTGTTTCCGGATATCCTTCCGGGCGTTTTATCAGGATTTTTACTGGCGTTTACCATGTCGCTGGACGATTTTATCATCACCCACTTCACCAAGGGCGCGGGAATCAACACTCTGTCCACGCTGATTTACAGTGAGGTGAGGCGGGGCATCCGGCCTTCCATGTATGCGCTGTCCACCGTCATTTTCCTGGTGGTACTGGTTTTACTGTTAATCACGAACTTTACACCGAACAAGAAAAAAGAGGAGAAATAAAATATGAAAAAGAAAATGTTATCAGTGTCCATTGCGGCAGTTCTGGCGTCTTCCCTGGCTCTTTCCGGCTGTGGAAAGTCCAGTTCCGGCGGCGCCGGAGAGCTCTATGTTTACAACTGGGGCGAGTATATCGACGAGGAAGTCATCGACATGTTTAAGGAAGAGACCGGGATTGAGGTGGTCTACGATATGTTCGAGACAAACGAGGAGATGTACCCGGTTGTGGAAGCCGGCGGAGTGACCTACGATGCCATCTGTCCCTCCGACTATATGATTCAGAAAATGCGGGAGAACAACTTACTGGCTGAAATCAACTTTGACAATGTTCCAAACATCTCCCAGATTGATCCGGAATACATGGAGCGCTCCAAGAGCTTCGACCCGGAAAACAAATACTCCGTTCCCTACTGCTGGGGCACCGTTGGCATTCTCTACAACACCTCCATGGTGGCTCCCGAGGATGTTCCGACCAAATGGTCCGACTTGTGGAATGAGAAATTCTCCGGTGAAATCCTGATGCAGGACAGCGTTCGCGACGCCTTCATGGTGGCTCTCAAATCCTTGGGATATTCCATGAATACCACTGACACCGCAGAGCTGGAGCAGGCGAGAGACTTGCTGATTCAGCAGAAACCTCTGGTTCAGGCTTACGTCATCGACCAGGTCCGCGACAAGATGATCGGCGGCGAAGCCGCCATCGGCGTCATTTACTCCGGGGAAATGCTTTACATCCAGGAGGAAGTGGAGAATTTAGGTCTGGACTACAAGCTGGAGTACGTGCTGCCCGAGGAGGGAACCAACGTATGGCTGGATTCCTGGGTGATCCCGGCTAACGCCAAGAACAAGGAGAACGCGGAGAAATGGATCAACTTCCTCTGCCGCCCGGATATCGCGAAAAAGAATTTTGAATACATTACCTACGCTACGCCCAACAAAGGCGCTTTTGACCTGCTGGATGAGGACCTCCAGAACAACAAGGCCGTGTTCCCGGACATCAATTCCCTGGACAAAGCGGAAGTATTCCAGTATCTCGGAGATGACGTGGATACCATCTACAACGATATGTGGAAAGAAGTGAAATCAAACTAAAAGGTACGTATGAGGGAGGGGTTATAAGTGTTTTTGCATGAAACGGAATTATTGCTTCGCCATGTTGTAGATCTGGCTATTCTCCTGTTTGAGTTTGTAGGAGTTTTCGTCATTCTCATCGCCGGAGCCAAAGGAATCATTGATTATATCAAACGGAATCCCCAGATCCGCTTGAATCTGGCAACCGGTATGGCGCTGGGACTGGAATTCAAGCTTGGAAGCGAGATTCTCAGAACCGTGGTGGTTCGGGATTTGGCGGAGATTGCTACCGTTGCCGCCATCATTGCACTTCGGGCGGCGCTGACTTTCCTGATTCACTGGGAGATTAAAGTGGAAAAAGCGGATGAAGAAATGCAGAAGAATTTATAGCAGATGACAGGGCCCTCCTGGTTCCGGCGGCAACGATAGCCGCCGGAACCAGGAGGGCCCTTTTATACTCTTTTCTTTCCTGATTTCACTAATTCCTGTTCTTCACGCTTCCACGCTTCACCAGCTCCGCCTGGAATTCCACTTTCTTTGCCAGCGTCCGCTTCCGCTGCATCCGCTCGCCTAACACCGCCACCGCTTCCTTCCCCATCTCGTAAGTATGCACATCCACAGTAGACAGCGTGGGAAATGAAAACGTTCCGGAACTGTCTCCGTTAATGGCTGTGACCGACACCTGATCCGGCACCCCAATGGAATGTTCATTCAGCGTCTTGATCGCTCCAATCGCAATGGGATCGTTGGAGATAAAGAAGGCATCCGGCAGTTCCCGGTTTTCATTCAGCCATTGGGTCATCATCCTGCTGCCGCTCTCCACGCCGTGTTCCCCCACGATGGAACCCACAAGCGTCAGTTCCGGATGAGCTTTCATATACTGCTCAAAACAAGCGAACTTGCTGAAATCCGGAGGCGTATCCTCATTTTCATAGCCGCCCATATAGGCGATTCTTCTATGTCCGCTCTCCCTCAGGTAGTCCATGTTTTTATAAACACAGTCTTTGATATTGTACGTAATCCAGTCCATCCGGCCGGGATAATAATTCACCTTCCCAATAAACACGATATTGGACGTCTTAATCTTCTTCAGAATTAAATCCACCTGGGCTTTTTCAAAATTCCCCACAACCAGAGCGCCGTCCAGCTTCTCCTCCACCGAATCGATAAACTGGAACGGCGTAAATGTAAACTTATACTTTCTCTTGTAACAAGCCTCCTCGATCCCGGTTCTGACAGAGAAATAATAGGCATTGTCAACCTGATTCATAAAGTGGGTGTCCTTGTGAACCACCATGATATTGGTTGTCGTGCGGTTCAGCATCTTCTCCTGTTTCATCTCATATCCAAGTGCCCTGGCTGCCGCAAATATCTTTTCCCTGGTTTCATCTGAGGTTGACAGCGAAGGGTCCCTGCGGAGAACCCGGGATACCGTAGATTTCGCCACTCCGGCTTCCCGCGCTATATCAAGCAATGTCGCCATGGTCCGCCCCTCTCTTTCCGCAGCATATTCCGTCTGCTGCCTAAATCGTTATCAACATTATATCATGGACTTCGTTATTTATCCAACTTCATCCTCATTTTTTCTTCCGGTGTTTTTTGTTTTTATCGTTCTTCCTGGTTTTTTCGGGAACCACTTCCCCCTCGATGTCAAATTCCTCGATCTCGTCAACCCCATCGCTCATCTCGTTTATTTCTCCGAGAATCCCTATTTCCTCTCCACTTGTCTCTTCGGTTTCCTCTATTGTTTCCGCATCCTCCATGCCTTGTGATTCCTCCGGTTCTTCTGTCTCCTCTTCCTCTCCTATTCCTGCGATTCTCTTATCTCCGGGAATCGCGCCGGATAAAAAGAGGGACAGTTTTGCACAGACAGGTCCCACCATCTCATAAAGCACAGAAGATGAGAGGATGATGGTCAGCATCAAATTCCCGGTCTCCACCGGCAGCATCCGCTGCCCCAGAAACGCCAGACCAATCGCCACACCGGCCTGTGGAATCAGGGCCAGGCCCATGTACGTCCGGATCTCCCGGCTAGTACCCGTGATCAGGCAGCTGACATAAGTCCCTAAGTATTTTCCGATTATGCGGACAATAAAGTAAGTAACCCCAATCACGCCAACCGTCGACAGGGCCCGGATGTCCAGATTCATTCCAGACACAATAAAAAACACGGACATAACCGGAGGCGTAAAGTTATTGATTTGCCGGTAAAGCTTCTTATCTCTCGTCAGATTGATGTAAGCCGCTCCAAACACCATGCAGGACAGCAGGGGCGATATATCAGCCGCCGCACAAATCCCGGATATCCCAAGCAGCATGGCAATAGCCAGAATCAGACGGTTGTCCCGGCTTCTCGCCGGAATCAGCAGACGGCTCAAAAAATAACCGCAGAAAAATCCCAGCAGCAGCGCCAGCAGATTATAGACAATGGGCATCACCACATCTCCCACCGCCACGGCTCCCGCCGCATGGCCTCTGGCTAGTGCCGCCACCACACTGAAAGCCAGCAGACAGACCACATCGTCCAACGCCACAATCTGCAAAAGCGTATCAACAAACTCGCCTTTGGCCTTGTACTGGTTGATCGTCATCATCGTACTGGCCGGCGCCGTTGCCGTGGCGATCGCCCCCAGAATCAACGCAAAATCCCAGTCTAGGGAGAAAAGTACTTTCACGGCCAGCGTCACCAGCACTCCCGCCGTCAGTGCCTCAAAAACCGTGATTATGATAATCTTCTTCCCGGTTCTCAAAAGCACCTCCCTCTTGAAAAACTTTCCCACACCAAACGCGATAAATGCCAGCGCCAGATCACTGACAAATCCCATATGTCCGATGATCTCCACCGGAATTAAATCGAGGCCGCAGGGCCCGATTAAAATACCCGCCAATATATACCCGCTGACCTTCGGCAGATTTAAGGTATTGGTCAGCCTGGTCATCACAAAACCTGCAAATAATATAATAGAAAGAACGAGGAGCACCTCGGTTCCTTCGCTTAACTGACTTAAAAATTCCTGAATAGCAACCGTCCCCTCTCTTTATTTTTTCTATTTCCCTGAGAGATACTCCCCGGCGGCGGCTCCTGCCTCTGTCCCAACCAGATTATAACCGGCCTGTTTATAGTGATAGCAATCCTTCATCAGCCCCATATCCCGCAGTGCCTTAAAACTCCTGGACACCATCATGACGGATGAAAGTTCCGCCGCCAGCTCTTCCTGAGCCTCCTGGATCTGTACGTAGAGCCGGGCATCATCCCGGTGATTGCCAATCTGGATCAAAAAAATCTGCTGAATCCCCAATTGCATCCACGCCCGGAAAAATGCCGCTGTTTTCTCTTTGTACTCAGCGCCTGTCATACCACGGTCACCGTCCGTGCAGCCCTGGCACCAGGCCATGCTCACAGTACGGACTTCGTATTCGTTTCTCTCCAGCCACCGGACGGCCTTCTTGTAACGGCAGACCGAGTCCTTCCAGTAAGGGGTCCCCGGCATCCATTCCAGGATACTGGAACCTCCTTTGGAGCAGGACACGCCCACCACCGGCACCTTTGTTTTCTCATAACATGCATTGATAAAGGAAGACACCATGGACCCACTTTTCATGCCCGGTTCGAACACGCCGTCCGGGTTGTTCTCCTCCGCCCCAAAGGGTTCCGATACCGGCATCAGCCGGCCGGGTGCGCTGATGGCCCGGTATTCATACCCGGTCCCCTCCATCACAGGCGGTGCAAGCGTAAGATCGTCTCCCCGCCCCGCCATATTACTCTGTCCCATGAAAAGTATGACATCCACTGTTCTCATTTTCCCTTACCTCCACTGTTTTATGATCCGCCCCGGCTCATCCGACTCAAACATGGTCACGCCTAACTCCATCGCCGCCCGCTCCCATCGTTCCTCCCGCAGGATCGCCCCGCTCACATAATAGCCGTTCTGCTTCAGCTGTGTTATGATCTCCGGTGTCATATTGTAGACGTAGGATAAATACACAAGCGCATCCATGGAACGCATCAGCCCCACCGGATCTTCCGGCACAAATGGAACGATCAGGCCGATCTCTGTTCCCGGACTCAGCCGCTTCACCTGACGCAGCACCTGGTAATCGGGACCGAACACAAACACCTGGCCGCTCATTCCGCTCTGTTTGATCACGGGAAGCATCCGCTCTGCCAGTTCCATATTGACCGGCTGCATTGTAAGCGGAACCGTCTTTAATTCCAGGCCGAAATACGCGTCCCGGCTGCATCCCCATTCCATGGCCTCCACCAGCGTGCACAGTCCCGGCACGGCAGTTCTCAATTCCTCCAGCGTATGTTCATGCACATACCCGGTCAGCGCCGTTTTCTTCTCCAGCCACACATCATGGTAAACCACCGGAATATGGTCTTTGGTCAGCTGGATGTCGATTTCCAGATAATCCGCCCCCTGCCGCAGACCCTCTTCCATAGCCGCGATGGAGTTTTCGGGATACTGGCAGGCACAGCCCCGGTGACCGCCGATCAACACCTGCCCGGCCTGTTCCAGCAATGTTTTCATTCTGTTCCTCCCAATGATGAGGACATGCCAAGGGCTAAATTCACCTTCGTTTCCTCATCAAACACATTGATCTTGTCTGCCAGACGGACATACAGCACGCCCTCCTTCGACACCTCTTCCCTCAACTCCTGATAGCGGGTGGTGTCATCCACCGTGATACGGATATGGTTCTCCCCGATATCTCCGGCAGCCAGCAGCTCTTTCCCCAGGTTCTCCACCATCTGCACCTTTACAGGAAGCGTTCCTTCTGATGGTTCCTTCTCCACCGTCATCTGGTGGGAGCGGACGCCAAGCTTTACCTTCTTGCCGGCGTGAATCTCTATTTTATCTATCATATCACCGGAAACCGGAATTTGACAGTCCCCAATGAGATATACACAGCCATTTTCCCGTTTTTCAATCACCGCGTCAATAAAATTCATAGGCGGATTCCCCATAAAGTTGGCGACAAACAGGTTGGCCGGGTACTCATACAGCATATCCGGCGTGTCGTACTGCTGGATATTCCCGTTATCCAGAATCGCGATCCGGTCGGCGATAGCCATGGCTTCCTCCTGGTCATGGGTCACGATGATGGAGGTTACTTTCAGTTCCTGCTGGATCGTCTTGATTACTTCCCGGATCTCAATCTTCAGTCTGGCATCCAGGTTGGACATAGGTTCATCCAGCAGCAGAATCTTCGGCTCCTTCACCAGGGCGCGGCACATAGCCACACGCTGCTGCTGTCCGCCGGAAAGCTGGGTGGGTCTCCGGTCCAGGAGGTGTTCAATCTGAAGCTTTTTCGCCATCTCTCTGGCTTTCCGGTGCCGTTCTTCCTTCCCAACCCCCTTTTGCTTTAAGGGAAACGCGATATTGTCAATCACCTTCAAGTGGGGATACAGCGCGTAGGACTGAAATACCATGCCGATGTTGCGGTCCTTTGGCGCCTTCTCGGTCACATTTTCCCCGTCAAATAAGATCTCTCCGCTGGTAGTGTCGAGAAGCCCCGCGATACAGTTGAGCGTGGTGGATTTCCCACAGCCCGACGGACCCAGAAGAGCGATAAACTCCTGATCCCGAATCTCGATATTAATATTGTCCAGGGCCACAACGCCTCTGTCGAATTCTTTTCTCAAATGATTAATCTTTATCATATTAAACTCCCTTTCCTCCGCCTATATTGCCTTCCATCAATTGTTTCTGAGAAATAATAAAGAATACAAATACCGGAAGCATATACACAATCGCCATAGCCGCAAACACCCCATAATCCGCGATCATCTGCTCGCTCCGGGACAGCGACCGTAAGTAGGTGGCAATCACCGGCGTCTTGGAATTAAATATCAGCGTATTAAACAATATATAGTTGGACCACGCGCTCAGGAATGAAAAGATGGAGATCGACGCGATCCCTGGTTTTACCAGGTAGATAATCACCTGGAAGAAACCGGACAGCCGGCTGCATCCATCCACCAGAGTCGAATTCTCCACATCTCTCGGAATTCCATCAAAGAAATTCTTGATAATAAAGGTGGAACCCGGGATTCGGAAGGCAATCGCCACCAGCACCACGCCCAGCAGGGTATTCACCAGTTTCAGCGCCATGAGCACATATAACACCGCGATCAACAGCAGCAGATTCGGGAACATACGAAGCACTAACAGCGCGTTCTGAATCAGTTTTCTGCCCCTGAATTCCAGTCTGGACAACGCATATCCGGACAGACAGCTGATAACCACCTCACAGGTCGTCACCACCACCGTAAACAGCACCGTGTTTCGAAATGCTTTGCCGATGGGCTTGATCGTCGTCTGTTTTAACTTCATTTCTTTATACATGAAATCAAAGTTATGTAAAGTAAACTGGCCGTCCCCATCAAAAAATGCCAGCTTGAAAAAGCTTAAATACAGATAAAGAATCGGCAGGCACAAAAGGATCATGACTGCAATTGCAATCCGCTGTTTCTTTTTTTCCGTTTTACTGAGTGATAACATCTTACATCCTCCTTCCTACCGTTCATTCTGTTTCTGCATCACTTTGTTGAGCAGGATCATGATCACCAGCACAATCAGGATCAGCACCAGCGAGATTGCCGCGCCATAACCGTACTGCTGGTCCGTAAATGCCTTGTGGTAGGCCGACAGAGCCCATACCTCGGTCTTGATCCCCGGCCCGCCGTTGGTGATCAGCAGGATCGTCACGTAGTTGGTCAAAAGTCCCAGCGTCTCCCACAGCGCGATAAACTGGATATGGTAGCGGATATTGGGCAGAATAATGCTTTTGATAATCTCCCACTCTCCCGCGCCGTCCACATGAGCCGCTTTGAACTGGTTCTCCGGGATACTTTTGATGGCGCTGGAAAATATAGTCGTCCCGTAAGCGATACTGGTCATAATCGTAGCCAGCAGCACAATCTGCATCGGATATTTGGCAATCCAGTTGATTGGCTGGGAATCCTTGAATGTTAAATAAATCTTGTTGATCACTCCCGTCTCATTGGCTTCCAGCAGCCAGATCCAGAGGACGGAGTACACAACAGCAGGCGTAATCATAGGAATCATCAAAATCGATTTAAAAATGCTGGAATACCGGTCCTCGCGGATAAAATAGGTGGTCAAAACCGCAAACATCAAGTCCAGAACCACCGTTGCACAAATCGCAACTCCCACAAAAATACAGGTGTTTCTGACAATTGTCATCGTATTCGGGTCCAGGAAGATTTTGCGAAAGTTCTTGAAGTTGTTAAATTCCCAGACAAAAGAGGAATCCAGACTGGTAAACGACATGGCGATTGTCAGCACGGCCGGGATCACATAGAATATTGAAACCAGAATCAGAAAAGGCGTCAGAAACAGATACGCCTGTCCATTTTTATGCTTCATAGGTTACCCCTCTCTTTAGAAAGAGGGCACGCTTGTTACTGTGCCCTCCAAATTCAGTCTTATTTGAATATAATATCATCTACATTTAATTCCATCTGGGTCTTCAGGGCCTTCAGCGCTTCCTCCGGCGTAGTCTGTCCCAGTTCCAGGCTGACAATCTGAGTGAACAGCTCACTCTTTAAGGTGGCAACGCCGTCAACCGCCGGGATGGATTTGGCATAGTCAGCCATGTAGGTCACATTTTTCAAAATCGGATTGTTCAAAATCACATCGGATTCATTTTCCGATTTGATACAGGACAGAGTAAAGATGGTGCTGCCGTGTTTTCCAAGATAATCGCTGGAACCGGCTGCCAGTTCTTTGAATATCTCCTTGCAGATCTCCGGATATTCCGTATCCGCGCTGATGGACATCATCTGAGGAGCTACCACCGCGAACGGTTTTTCTGTATGCTCAGATTTCGGGAACAGGACAAAGGTCTCGTTCTTTGCAAATTCTTCTGTGGAAAGTCCGGCTGCTTCCGCCACATAAGTTGCGGAGAACATAGGGCCGTAGTATGCAAATGCTTCCCCGCTGCCTACCATCTTGTTGATCGTATCCCACCCCAGCTGGTTTAAGTTGGGAGGTGTGATCTTGGAAGTATTGGCATTGTCATAGGTCATCTGCAGGAAGCGGAGAATTCCCTGCTCGTCAAAGACCAGCTTGCCGTTCTCGTCGTAGTACTCGCCGCCGAGTGCATTTAACATATCGAAAAAGTCGTTGCCGGCTCCCGGTCTGTGCACAAGGCCGTATTTGGCGCCGCCCTTTTCCACAACCTCGCTGCAAAGCTCCAGGAACTGTTCCAGCGTATATTCGCCGCTCTCAATCTTACCCGGCAGAGCGTCGATCTCTTCCTGTGTCCATCCGATGTCCGCCAAGTCCTTGTTGGAGTAGTAAATGACACGAAGCGGCAGGTCAAACGGCATCGCGTAGGCTTTTCCATCTACCATAGCCGGTGTAAAGACTCCATCGACAAACGCGTCGCTCATCACATCGGAAATGTCCAGAAGGCAGCCGGCATCCACGAATCCTGCCACGTCAGCGTCACAGATGAAAATATCCGGCGCGTCACCGCTCTTGTGGGCAAACACGATGTTGTTGTGATACTCATTGTTGGCGATAGTCTGATAATCGGTCTCAAAATTAATCTTGATATTTTTCCCTTCCGCCGCATACCGCTCGTTCAAACGCTCTGCCGCACCCAGCACCGCCTCCGGCATGGTGAGGAAATCTCCGTTAAATCCAAGCTTCAAGGTAATCTCGCCGACCTCCTCCAGTCCTTCCGCTTCCTCAGCTTTTGCCGCGGCTGTGGTACTCTCCGCCGCCTGTGATTCCGTCTTTGCAGCTGCCGCCGGCTCCGTCTCTCCGGTCTTGCCGCCGCATCCGGTCATCGCAAACGCGGTCGCCACACAAAGTCCAAGTGCCAATGCCCGTTTTCCTGTTTTTCTCATAACTGCTTTCCTCCATTTTTCTTTTGATCTCTGATTATCAGTAGCTTCATTGCCTCAACTGCCGTCTCTATGGCCCGTTTGGTATCATGACACTGGATGTCCTCTAAGCCCATCTCCCGCCTGGTCTGGTTTCCAATCACCAGCAGCACGGAACCAACCCGCACCCGCCGAACGCCGCCGACAATAAACAAGGTGGCTGATTCCATCTCCGAAGTCAGCGCGCCGCAGCGTTTCCACGCCTCCCAGTTGGCTTCCAGCTCCCGGCTGATGGGCATATTCTCCGGTTCATGCTGTCCATAGAAAGAATCCTTACACTGAACCACGCCGGTATGTACCGTTCTTCCAAGCGACTCCCCGGCCTCCTTCAGCGCTTCCACCACATCATAGTGTGCCACCGCCGGGTATTCCAGCGGAGCGTATTCCCTGCTGGTTCCATCCAGCCGGACCGCTCCCGTGGCTGCCACCAGGTCCCCGGCCAGAACCTCCGGCTGCATACCGCCCGAGGTCCCCACCCGGATAAAGGTATCCGCCCCGCAGTGAACCAGTTCCTCCAGCGCGATTGCCGCCGACGGCCCTCCAATTCCCGTGGATGTGACACTCACCTTTTCTCCGCACAAGAAGCCGGTATAAGTGACATACTCCCGGTTGGACGCCACCAATACCGCGTCATCCAAATATTCCGCAATCGTCTTACACCGCCCCGGATCACCCGGCAGAATCACATACCGTCCCACCTGGCCGGCAGAAACCTGGATGTGATACTCACAACCATCGGAATATACAGTTGCCATCTCTTTTCCTCCCTCCCTTTCATCTTACATGCCGCTTGTAAAGTTTACTTTATTTGTTTTGCAAAGTTTTAGTAAAGTTTACTTGCGTTTTCTAGTTAAATTATAACATGCGCATCAAATATGTCAATGATTTTTTTAGAATTAATCCTATTTTTATCTTCTTTTCACAATAATAGTTGCATTTTTGTTTAGTAAACATTATAATTAGTTTAGTGAATTTATTCTTGTTATAATAAAAACCATGGAGGGAAACTTATGAATACCATAGCCGATTTACACATGCACACAAATGTCAGCCAGCACGCATACAGCACTCTGGACGAGATGGCAAGGGCCGCGAAGGAAGCCGGGCTCCTGGCCTTCGGCGTCACGGACCATGGGCCTGAGATGATGGATGGAGCAATTGCCCATCATTTTCTGTGCCTGAAAGGGCTGCCCAAAGAAATAAGAGGGATGCGGTTTTATGCCGGTGCGGAAGTGAACATCAAAGATTATCAGGGTAACGTGGATCTGCCGGAATCGATTATGAAAACACTCGATTTTGTGATTGCCTCCTACCATGTGGAAGCAATTCAGCCATCTACGGAGAAGGCGCACACCGATGGCTGGCTGGGTGTGGTGGAAGATCCGCTGATAGACTGCCTAGGCCACATTGGAAATCCCGTATTTCAATGCGATTATGAAGCGGTAGTAAAAGCATGTGCGAAATATCATAAATTAATCGAGATCAACTCCAACTCGTTCTCCGTCCGCCCTGGCAGCGGCCAAAACTGCAAAATCGTGGCGGAACTCTGTCATCAATATCAAGTGCCGGTGATCATCAGTTCCGACGCCCATTCCTGTTACTCCGTCGGAAACCACACAGCTGCACTGGAAATGCTGGAGGAGGTGAAGTTTCCGGAGGAGCTGGTCATCAACAGTTCTCTGGAACGGTTGTTGCACTATTTTGCGGGAAAATGTAATTGATAAAGAATCAGCCGGAGTATAGAAAAAATGGGCTTCCTATATCACATGGATACGGGAAGCCCATCCTTATTCTGCCTTTTTGCTATTTATTATTCCATTCTTACAGCATCGCTTTCCCGCGGCAGTAAGTCTGAATCACATCATAATTATCATCCAGTACAACCAGATCTGCATCATAGCCGGCTACCAGTCTGCCCTTTCTGTCATCCACACCCAGACATCTGGCCGGGTTGATGGTGCAGGAATTCAGGGCCGCGTCAAACGGTATCATGGCTTCCTCCACCAGAATCTTAAGTCCCCGGTTCATATAAAGGGTGCTGCCGGCAATGGTGTTGGTGCCTTTCAAATACGCAAGACCGCTCTCGCTGATCTCAATCGGGTGGCCGCCCAGCTCATAATCTCCTCCTGGCGGGCAGTGTTTCGCGCGGAGGGAATCGCTGATCATGATTGCAAAGTCTTTTCCCTTGGCTGTATAGTAGTTATTTAATGCAGCAACATGAGAATGACAGCCATCGCCGATAATCTCACCGTAAATGTCCCTCACCCGAAAAGCGGTCCCAACCAATCCCGGGTTCCGGTGATGATAAGGAGTCATGCCGTTATATACATGGGTCATGGAAGTCGCTCCATTGGCAATTCCCATCATAGCCTGGTCAAATGTCGCCGATGAATGTCCCATGCTGACCACAACTCCGGTCTCCTTACAGTATTTGGTGAGCGCAAAGTCCTCGTCACGCTCCGGCGCCAGTGTAATATACTTAATCAGTCCTTTCGCCGCCTCCTGATACATCTGAAACTGCTCCACCGTCGCCTTCGCAATCGCCTCCGGCGGCTGTGCTCCCTTATATTCCATATCCAGGTACGGCCCCTCAAAATGAATCCCCAGGATCTCCGCCCCCTCATATCCTTCTTCCACAACCCTGGCCACATTGGCCACGGCCTTGGAAAGCACATCCGGCATCTGCGTCACCGTCGTCGGCAGAATCCCTGTCACGCCTTCTTCCGGAATCTTCTTCATCCAGTTTCGAAGCCCCTCCGGCTCCCCATCGTTGGTATCATATCCATAAGCGCCATGGGTATGTACATCAATAAACCCAGGCACAATCCTCTTATCACCGTAATCTTCATCTGCGTTCTTCGTCCCATAAGGATACACGGATGTAACTTTTCCGTCCACAACCTCCAGCTGCGCCCCCAAAAACTGGCCGCCAATCCAGACTTTTTTACTTTGTACTATCATCATGCTTCTCCTTTCCAGACAGGTAAGCCTGTCTAGTTTCAGTATACCCATTTCACAGAACAAATGCAATAAAAAAGCCCCTGAAAGTGAGAAATTATTTCTCCCATCAGGGGCACAATTGGAAAAATTATTCATTTTGTTGCAGTGGAAAATGACAAGCAGCCATATGTTCCCTGCCAACCGAGCACATTTGCGGCCGCTCATGCCTGCAAATTTCCTGACAACACCGGCATCTGGGATGAAAAGCACATCCCTCCGGCGGTGCGGACGGATTTGGCACATCTCCCGGCAGGACAATTTTCTCTTTCCGAAGTCCAGCATCTGTCTGTGGGATTGCAGACAACAATGCCTGCGTATATGGATGCCGATAATTTCTGTAAAGCTCATCCACCGGCGCCAGTTCCACAAGTCTTCCTAAATACATCACTCCCACCCGGTCAGAAATAAAATTAACCACACTCAAATTATGGGAAATGAACAGGTACGTCAATTCATACTGTTTCTGTAAGTCCCTCAACAGATTCAAAATCTGAGACTGTGTGGAGACGTCAAGCGCTGAGACCGCCTCATCACATACGATAAACTGAGGATTCAGCGCCAGCGACCGCGCTATGCTGATCCTCTGGCGTTGTCCGCCGGAAAATTCGTGTGGCCACCTCTCCATATACTCGCGTCCAAGCCCCACATCGCACAATAACTTTTCTACAATCTCCCGCCGCTTCTCCGGCGATTTCATACCATGAGCAGCCAGAGGCTCTTCAATGATCTCCCTCACCTTGAATCTGGGATTCAATGATCCATACGGATCTTGGAATATGATCTGCATATCCTTTTTCAGATTCCGGAGTTCCTCTTTTTTCAGTGTATCTAGCTCCACGCCCTGAAAACGAATATCGCCATCAGTCTTTTGGATCAAATGAATCAAACACCTTCCAAGCGTGCTTTTTCCACACCCTGACTCCCCAACAATCCCCAGAGTTTCCCCTTTATAGATGTCAAAGGATACATCATCAACCGCCCTAACCTCTTTTATCTCTCTGTGTATCACTCCTTTTTTGATACGAAAATACTTTTTCAGCTGTCTAACTTCCATCAATGCTTCCATCGGCGCTACCTCCCTGCATAAAGCCAGCATTTAACCCTATGTCCCTCCCGGACCTCCACGTCCGGCGGAGCCTGGGATGTACAGTGTTTTGTACAACACTCACACCGGTTGCTGAACCGGCAGCTGCCCTTCATTTCTCCCGGTGCCGGGACTGTGCCGGGAATCGAATACAGACGTTCGCCCCGCTCCCCTATTTTCGGTATCGATTTTAGCAGTGCCTTTGTGTACGGATGCAGCGGTTCGGTAAATAACTGATCCGCTTTTGCAGTTTCTACCACCTCACCGGCATACATCACAATTACCCGGCTGCAAAGTTCAGCCACCACTCCCATATCATGTGTCACCACAATCGTGCTCATGTCTTCACTGTTGCAAAGTTCCTGCATCAGCCTCAAAATCTGAGCCTGTATCGTGACATCAAGAGCCGTTGTTGGCTCATCAGCAATCAACAGTCTGGGATGACAAGATAGACAGATGGCAATCATCGCCCGCTGCCGCATTCCGCCGGACAACTCATGAGGATATTGTTTCAGCCGTTCCTCCGGCATCGAGATCCCCACTTTTTGAAGCATTTCCGCCGCATATGCAAGCGCCTGCTTTTTATTATATTTTAAATGAGTACAGATACACTCCGTCATCTGGGTTCCTATGGGATAAACCGGGTTAAGGGCCGTCATTGGTTCCTGAAAAATCATGGCAATCTCTTTCCCTCTTACCGATCCATACTCTTTGGCAGACAGATTTCTCAGTTCTCTGCCCTCCAAAACGATGGAACCTCCCTCAATCTTCCCGGGACTTTTAATCATCCCCATGATCGCTTTTGAGGTGACACTTTTCCCGCTTCCCGACTCCCCCACAATTCCAATGATTTCTTTTTTGGCAAGAGAAAAACTGACCCCATCTACAACCGCCGCACGCCCATCCCGGGCAGGATAGCTGACACACAAATCTTTTACAGTAAGCAGTTCATTCATCAAACCCGGCACCTGCCTTTCTGCCCCTTACTTTTATGTAACTATGAAATTGCTCCAAAAGCTCACGATCCTCCTGCGGCATCAAAATTTCCTGTCCCAGCGATAGCTGGTTCACCGCGTCAAACAAATCCACCGCCTTCTTTTCATACATCAGCACAAACGACGCCAGTCCGGCAAAAGCTGTTCCATTTTCCCGGATGATCACCGGTGTTCCAAATAGATTGGCAGTCCGCTGCATATAGGCCCTATTCACACTTCCCCCTCCCGTTGGCAGAATCCGCAATATCCCCCCTTTCTCCACAACAGGAAGCATCGACTCATAAATCTGAAATAGAACCCCATTACAAACTGCCTTCAGCCTGCCGCCTGCCGTGGACGGCTCTTTCGGAAAAAATCTGCCATTGTAAAAAAAAGCGCCTTCCGATGACTGTTCCACACCACCGGTTGCATAAATATATGGCTCCGCAAGCCGCCCACTCTCGTTGATTCGAATCCCCTGCAGATAGATACCATCACACAAGTGCTGTACAAAATATCCGGAACTCTCCGCCTGCCAGGAATCTGTCACATAGCGGGTGACCGCCGTCGTTCCGAATGAGATACAGCAGTCCCCAACCCGCACGCTCCCTGAAGAGATGGTTGCCGCCGGGCCGTCACCACTTCCCACCAGCACGGGCACCTGTTTGATCCCAAGCCGCTCTGCCACCTCTTCTCCCAGCATTCCGGCCAATTCCCAAGGTTTTTTGATCTCTGGCAGCCCCATATCTTCCATCTGCAGAAAATGAAGAATTTCCGGCCACCAGCATCCACACTTCTGGTCGTAGATCTGAGTGGTAGACGCACTCGCACAATCTGTTACCAATGTGCCGGTCAGACGATATAATAGATATTCTTTAGCCCCTGCCAGATAACATGTCCTTCTCATCTGTTCCGGACGGTGCTCACGCAGCCACATCAATTTCCCCGGCCAATATATGCCACCTGGAGGACACCCCGTCACATGGCAGATCCGTTCCATCGGCCAAAAATCCTCCAGCCGGCAAAGATACCCGCTTCCTCTCGTATCAATTCCGTAGATGATATTCCCGACGGGCTCCATAAACTGATCCAGGCAAAGCAGACTGGTCATCTGAGACGCGATACAGACCCCCCCTATCTCGCAGCTGCCTGCCTCTCCAATGAGCGCCAGCGCCAGCGTTTCCACCGTATCATATAGCAGTCCTGCATTTCCCTCTGCATAAGTATCTGTGGCAGTCAATGGCGTCTTCCTTCTATCTGATATCAAAACCGTCCCATCATAAGACAGAAGTGCGGCTTTCACATTGGTGGATCCTGCGTCCACTGCGAGAATGCATTTATTTTCTATGTTCTTATCATCCATCTATTCCAACTCCAGCGCCCGTTGAACCGCCTCTACTGCTCTATCCATTTTATCAAAATCCAGTCCCCCGGATTCGTCCTTAAGCGATCCATACAGATGTGGCATAACGTGGACAGCTCCTGCTTCCAGACAGGTTCTGACCACGATCTCCACATTATCCGGGGTAATCCCTCCGGTTGGTTCTATCATCATTCCAAACTCCGCTGCTATGCGCGCCACCTCCGCCAATTCTTCTAAATGTGCAGTTCCCTTTATGGGAAAGAACTTCAAGCTGTTCACATGGGTCTCATGAAGCATTGCCGCCACTGCCCGAAGCAAAACAGCAGAATCCTCCCTTTCACTGATAGGTCCCGTACCGATACTCACATATCCCACACGACCCGTCGGCCGAATCAGAGCATTCACAATTGACCGGTTACCCCTCTTCCGTATTAGCGCCTGGGAAAGCGCAGCTGCCGGAAATATTTGATTTAAATGTTCACAATTCGTCTCCAATGCCAGCTTCAATGCCCGTTCCCACTGGCCTGATTCCCCATCTCCCAGCCCAGCCGACACACGGATTCCAGCTTCCTCAAGCTTTTTGATACAGGCAATCCCTTCTTCAATATCCGGAAATGCCTTCGCTGTAATTCCTGTCAGAAAAATATCTCCAAAACGCCGTTTCGCCTCCAGGCATTCCTCTATATCGGCACACTGGATATTGATAATCACTTTTCCATCGATACTTCGTTCAAACATACGTTTCACTCTGCTCCCCTCTGGATGCCGCCGAAAGCAGCCCGCCGACACGCTCTGCAATCACGGACAGCTCCTCCCATTTCAGTTCTCTCGGATCAAACTGGATAATGCCTTCCCCCGCCAGATGATTTCTGGTTCTGATCGACGGATTTCCCCCTTCCAGCTGCGCAATCAACTGGTTTGCCGTCAATGGACACTCCTCCTTCAAAATCAGCTGCACTCTGGGAATCGGCCGTGTGGCATCCCATTTGATTCTGACCTCCGTTCCCTGAATGCCTGTCAAAAGCCTTCCCAGTTCTTCCGTAATGTTCTCAAACCGTTTCTGTTCTTCGCCCTCATCCTTTCGGCAATATCTCTCCAGTGCGAAATACAGACCCATCATATTTTCCTTTCCCACTTTCATCATCCTCGCAATGCCGCGGTCCTGGGCCTGACACGCCTGCATCCGTTCCTTGGAACCGATAATCAATCCCGAAGTAGGCCCTCCAATGGCCTTATGGCCGCTAAATACCACATAATCCGCCCCACAGGCCGCATAATACCGAAGATTCGTCTCCGCCGCCGCATCCACGATCACCGGTATCTGATATTCATGGGCGATAGAGACTACCTGTTCCAGCGACAGCATTCCACCGGAAACCGCGTGGTGGGAGACCACATAGAGAATCGCTGCCGTGTCCGGTCCAATAGATTCTCTCAAGTGGTACTCCTTTGTGCCTGTCACCATTCCCACCTCTTTGATCCTGGCTCCTGTCAAGCGGACAACCTGTTCGATATTGGCGCCAAAATTAATCATATGGCCTCTCTGAATAATGACTTCAGCAGGCAGCCAATCAACTGCCGGCAGCAGTTCTACTTTCAGCGGATTGCCGCCTGTCAAAACAGATGCAATGGAAACGGCAATTCCAGCCGCGCTGCAGGCAGCTATACAGCCGGACTCTGCGCCGGTCAGCTGCCCTGCCAGCCTTCCAATAACCGGTTTGAGTTCCTCCATATCCACATAACTTCCAGCAACCTTTCCAATTTTCTCAATGACCTCCGGTTCAATGGAAGAACTGCCCAGATACGTCATTTTCCCTGCCCCATTAATCACTCTTGATAATCCGATTTCTTCATAAGGATTCATTAAACGCCTCCCAGTCTATTTCTTTTTCCATCCGTTTATGTGCATATGCAGGGACATGGAAAGCATAGCAGTCAGACCATGATTGACTTCAACGGAAGTCCCGTCATTTTTTGGGTCCACATATGCAGTCAGACCGTCGATTGCTCCGGCATTTACAAGCGCGTCCGTAATTCTGATGATATCAATATGATCAAACAGACCCGGTTCTTCCGCCACCGCCGCGATGCAGGCCGCCATCCCAAGAGCTCCCCAGTTGGAAATACAGGAGACTACCAGATGATCTACCGGTGTAACCGGCGCAATCATATCTCCTTCCTTCAGATATCTCTTTATTGCGCCGGCAGCGTTGGCCATTCCCAGTTCATTTCCCCCATCTCCAATTCCAACTGTTAAAATTCCCCGCGCTGTCCCCTCCTGCATACAGTAATCTGCTTTCATCACCAGCTCGGTCGGCACTTCCCGCGCAGTAACATTGTGATAACTTCCATCCCGATTTGCTCCCGGAAGTTCAATAGCAATCAGCGCATCCGGTTTTACATGGTCCAGTAGTTTTTCTGCCTCACGTTGTGCCTGTCCGGCATCTGATGTAAATTCCGTCACAGCTGCCACTGAAGCTTTAGGCGGCCCCGGTTTTGAGCGGAGAGCGGTCTCTAAATCTGAAACAATCAACCCCGCCGCCCGAAGACCTGCCTCGCCAAATGCACAGAGTCGTTTTTCCATCACGATAATTGGAATCACATCAAATGCTTCCTCCAGCGCCCGAGCCAGAATTGCCGCCCCCACCGGGCCGTCAGTCTCCGTCAACCCTTCGATCAGCCACGACCGGCTGGGCCAGCCCGTGAAAATCATCACCCGGCTTCCTGGCCTCAGCCGCTCTCCCAGCGCTGCCGCCGCTTCCATGGCAAGCGGCTTTTTTCTAACTGCACGTACTTCCTCATATAACTCGTGGGATATCCCTCTGGCTGTATAGTCCCTAGCTGTCAGCGCATCCACAATTTCGCCAAACCGCCATAATTTCACCCTATCTTCCATTTTTTATCTCCAATCTTCACATACCACTGTCCTTTAATCTACATTTCCCATATGTCATGCCTTTCTAGAATCCAGCCGGTTTCTGATTCCGTCCCCCAGCAAATTAAATCCTAAAATCAAGGCCGCAATAAACAAACCAGGAAATATCATAAGATGAGGCGCCATGCCAAAATACATTCTTCCTCTGCTAAGCATTGTGCCAAGCTCCGGCGTTGGTGGCTGGACCCCAAGACCAAGAAATCCAAGAGCCGATGCAACCAGAATTGCCTCACTGGCTAAAAGACTTAACACAACCGCCGTATTGCCGGTGATATTTCGCATAATATGCCTGGTCAGTATAAAAAATGTTGTACTTCCACAGGCTCTGGCCGCTTCGATATATTCCAAACTTCTGACCTGCATGACAAATCCCCTGATGTAGCGGATCAACTGCGGAGCCTGTGTCACCGCGATCGTCAGCACCAGCCCCCAAAAGCTGGAACCGAAGATCGTAACCACAAAGATGGATAAAACCATAGACGGAAATGTCAAAATGGATTCTGACACCACCGATATCACCCTGTCCACCTTCCCCCCCAGATAACCGGCGCACAGACCAAAGGGAAGGGCCATCAGATAAGCAAGCGATACACCACAAACTGCAATCATGAAATCAATCCGGCTGGCATGCAGAACTCTCCCCATCAGATCGCGTCCGAGCTCATCCGTTCCAAACAGGAAGCCGGCGCCAGGTGATTTCAGCGCGTTCATCAAGTTCTCACCGGTACCGTCAACAAGCAGGGAGCCGGCGATGGCAATGACCAGATACACCATCAGGATACCCGCCCCAGCCATCAGACTGTAATCTCTCTTCTCCTTTTTTCCCATAGTTCCCCCTTACTCAAAACGGATTCTCGGGTCAATCTGGCCGTAAAGCAGGTCAACAATCAGATTAATCCCCAAAAATGCAAACACAAAGAAAAAGGTAATTCCCTGCATCAGTTCATAATCCCGGAAACTAACTGCCGCCAACAGCAGCTGCCCCATACCGGAATAGGAAAACAGGTTCTCTATCACCACGGATCCTCCCAGCAGATAACCGGCCTGCATGCCAATCATCGTGACAATCGGCGGAAGCGCCGGCCTCAAGATATGCCGCAGAATCACCATATGAGATCTCATCCCTTTTGCTTCCGCAAAACGGACATACTCCTCATTGGCCACCTCCATCACCGACGAACGGGTAATTCTGGCAATCAGCGCTACCAGCCTGGCCGCGATAGCGCAGACCGGCAGAATCATGGCTGCAAAAGACCCGTAACCGATCGCCGGAAGCCAGCCCAGCTTCACTGCAAAAAACTGTATCAATAGCAGACCCAGCCAAAAATTGGGTACTGCCAGGATAACCACCCAGAGCATCAGCAGAAACCGGCTTAACCGGGATTCCGGGTATACACCTGAAAATACACCGGCGCTTACCCCAATCACAGCCGCTGTCAGAATACTGCCTGACATCAGCTTTAACGTTGGCAGAATCCTGTTTGCCAAAACTGAAGTCACCGCTTGATTATAGGAGTAGGAAAACCCCATATTACCCATTAATATCTTTTTTAAATACACGAAGTACTGAGTAATAATATTTTCATTTAAACCCATAGTCTCCCTTAACTGCTCTACCTCCGCCTGGGCCGCTCCGGGACCCAGAATCAAACCGGCCGGATCGCCGGGCAGCAGGCGGAATACTACAAACATAAGGGTTACCACCAAAAACACCTGAAAGATAAGATTACACAGTTTCTTTACCACATATCTGGACATTGTGAGCCCCCCTCATGGCTGTCTGATTCGTTTTATTGCATCCGGTGTACTAGCGTAAATACGACCGGAAGCACCATCACATGGTCCACGTCAGCGCTGGCCGCAGAGATAATGTTGTTGGAGTAAAGCCAAATATAAGGACAGTCATCCCATACAATCTCCTCCGCCTGCCTCATGCTCTCATTGAATTCTTCAGGCAGCACCTGCTCCTTGGCCTGGGCCAGCAGCCGGTCAACCTCGTCATTCTGGTACCAGATAAAATTCCATAGTTCCGGTTTTTCCTCCACCGATTGATTGGAGGTGAACAGAGATTCCATGTGAATCTGTCCATTTCCGTGAGATGGATTGTATCCCCACAGAGCCATATCATAACCGGTTTTTGCCGACGGTACTTTAAGCTGGTCCCAGTAGGTAGATTTTTCAACCTTGTTAATTGTCACCTGGACACCGATGTTCTTTAACTGATTTTGAATCGTTTCGCTGAGAATCACATCCTTGGGGTACATACCGTCAGGAACAATCAGGGTGAACTGTAACTTCCCGCCATCCTTCTCACGCACATCGCCATTTAACTTCCATCCTGCGTCCTCCAGCATTTGATTCGCCTTGTCAATATCCACCTGATACGGAGTTAGTGAAACAGAGCCAACGGTATTGGGAGCCAGCGGCCCCGTAAGCGGGGTGACATAACCCATAAACAGCGCCTTGGCAACCGCTTCTTTATCAATGGCGTAATTCAAAGCCTGCCGCACCGTCTTATCCTGTAAGATACGGTTATTCTGATTCAAACCAATACCAAATACCTGAAGTCCCGGTTTGGAGATCAGGTTGATCTCCGGGTTGGAAGAAAGCTCCTGAGCATATTCAAAGGGTACCGCATCAATAACATCCACATCACCGCTCTGTAAAGCCGCGATCCGCGCCGATGGGTCAGCCACATATCGGAATGTCACCGTGTCATACTCCGGCGTCCCCTCATAATACTCATTAAAACGCTCCAACTTAAGTTCCGTACCTGGCTCCATACTTACCATCTTGTAAGGACCGGTACCAACCGGCGCCAGTCCATAATGCTCCGGGTCCGCCTCTACTGCCTTGGGACTTGGAATCAGGGCAGATCCGTGGGCCATCACGTTCAAAAATGCACTGTACGGCTGCTTTGTGGTAATCTTTACCTCATAATCAGATACTTTCTCTACCTTTTCAATTGGTTCCCAAAGAGAATACGCTCCTATATTGATTTCCTTGTCCATCATTCTTGTATACTGGGCCACCACTGCATCGGCGTTGAATGGCTCGCTGTCGTGGAAGGTAACTCCTTCTCTCAGCTTAAAATCCCAGGACAGGCCGTCGGCAGATGGTTCCCAGTTCTCGGCCAGATCTGGTACAAAGTTGAGTTCCTCATCAAACCGAATCAATCCATTATGAATCGCAAATGCCGCCTCATAGCCGGACGGATACCCTTGCGGCTGCATGCCTGCCGGGTCAAGAGACGTAATGGCAATACTCTGGGCAAACACAAGATCTCTCGGTGCTGCCGCCTCATTCGCCGGGACCGCTGTCGTCCCATCACCGGAAGACGCATCTGTTTCACTGCCCGAAACTGGGGCCGCCGGTGCCTGTGTCTCTGTCTGCTTCGTACCGCAGCCACCCAGTATGGAAATCAACATCACCACAGCAATACTGACCGATCGTATCTTCTTCATGATTTTCCTCCTTCTTTTAATGAAATGCTTACATTTTTATGTTCTTTAAATTGTCAAATTTGACGTTTTGAAACATCTTGTAACTATTCTCATACAAGTCTACTACCTTCTGGTAATCCTTAAACGCCGCGCAGGTAAACAGACTGTCCAAAATGGTCATCTCCGCAATCCGGGACGCCATGGCATCATGACGGAAGGCCGTTTCGTTCGATGAAGTATAAAATACAATATCCGCCAATTTTGTAATCGGCGAATTGCCAAACTGAGTGATGGCAATCACCTTAGCATGATTCTTTTTCGCCTGTTGAAGAGAAACCAGCACATCTCTCGTCTTACCTGAGTGAGAGACTGCAATAATCAAATCGTCTTCTCCAACAATCAAACTCTTGTTGATCTGACTGTAATAATCGGTAAATACTTCACATGGCTTCTGGAGTTTACAGAAACGGTGATAAGCATCCATTGCCACAACACCGGCTCCTCCTACTCCAAAGAAACTGATGATCTTTGCATTTCCAACCAGTTCCACTGCCTTCTCCATATTTTCAGCAGACAAAATAGTAACCGTGTCTTTCAACGCTTGTATGGATGCCTGGAACACCTTGGCGGAAATATCACCGGCGCTGTCCCCCAGTTCCACATCCTGCTGGAGGTATTTAACACTGTCATCACTGGAACTGTTCTGTGCCAGGGCAATCTTAAACTCCTGAAAGCCTTTGTAGCCCATCTTTTTACACAGCCGCACAATACTGGATTCACTGGCTTTGCATTTAAGTGCCAGCTCCGTGATGGAGCAGCGGATCACCACCTGGTCATTCTGCTCGATAAACTCTACAATCTCAACTTCTTTTGGGGTCAACTCTTTCTTGATCTCTCTTAATACCATCAACTCAGATTTCTTTTCTTCCATTTGGGGCCTCCTTTGGAAATTATTTCTGTATTTATTATATATTATACGGAGAAATTTTTCAACATAAAATTATATTTTTTACTGGAATTTTTTACCATTTTGCATAAAATAAAAAGACTCCCGCAATTGTTACATCACAGAAGCCTTTCTCTATATCATATTACCTATTCTTATCTGCCCTTCCCATTTGCCTTCTCCATGTGAACACTCTTCCCTTTAATCTTCACATTCTTCATGACATCTAAGATCGTGTCGGCATTTTCTCTTGGGACTTCCACGAAGGTGTATTTATCATACATATCGATGCTTCCCACCATCTTGCCTGGTATTCCGGACTCACCGGCGATGGCGCCAAGGATATCGCCTGGGCGGACATTCTGGTTTTTGCCGATGTTGATGAAGAGGCGGGCCATGTCATCCCGTCCGCTCTCGCGTCCGTTTTCACGTCCTCCGGCGCGGCCACCACGGCCATTCCCGCGGCCACCACGGCCACCATCTCTACCATAGGAACCGTAATTGTCCAAATCATCCAGGGAACGGGCCGGACGGGAGTTCTCGATGATATCCTCGTTGTCCTCTCCCATACTCATCTTAAGCAGAGCGGCAGCTAAGTCCATGGAGGTGTAATCTTCCTCCAGCAGTTTCTTCTCGATCTGGTTTACCATCTCGCTCAAATCATTCTCGTTGATGATCTCAACCACTTGCTCTAAGATCTTATCCACTTTAATTGCAGTGATATCATTCAATGACGGAATCGGCTGAGGTACAATCTTGGTCTTGCAGTACCTCTGGATATCGCGAAGCTTATAAACTTCTTTTCCCACAACGAAGCTGAACGCGATTCCCTCACGTCCTGCACGGCCGGTACGGCCGATTCTGTGTACATAGTACTCATCGTCCTGAGGCAGATCATAGTTAAACACTGCTCCCACATCATCCACATCAATTCCGCGGGCAGCCACATCGGTTGCAACCAAAATCTCGGTCTTACCGTTTCTAAAGCTGTTCATCACGCGGTCGCGCTGAATCTGCTTCAAGTCTCCGTGAAGACCTTCGGCAAAATAACCGCGCCCCTGAAGTTCCTGCACCAGTTCATCCACCTGCTTCTTTGTATTGCAGAATGCCACCGAAAGTTTAGGCGCATACAGATCCAGCAGACGGCACATCACTTCCAGTTTGGTCTTCGGCTTCACTTCATAATAATACTGTGTCACCTTCGGTACTGTCAGTTCTTTCTTAACTACCTTCACAATCACCGGATTCTTCTGGAACTTTTTAGCGATATCCTGGATGGCCGACGGCATAGTCGCGGAAAACATCACGGTCTGACGTTCCTCCGGCAGCTGGCTTAAGATGGTCTCCATATCTTCCAAAAAGCCCATGTTCAGCATCTCATCCGCCTCATCCATGATCACGGTGTGAACATTGTCACATTTGATGGTCTTGCGTCTCATATGGTCCATGACACGTCCCGGTGTACCGATGACGATCTGAGTGCCATCTTTCAGGGAACGGATCTGCTTCACAATATCCTGTCCGCCGTAGATGGGAACCACTTTCACCCCATGCATATATTTCCCAAGCTTTCGTATCTCCTCTGCCACCTGAATCGCCAGCTCCCTGGTGGGGCAGAGTGCGATTGCCTGCAGTTTCTTCTTCTTCGGATCGATCTTCTGCAGTAACGGAATTCCGAATGCCGCCGTCTTACCCGTCCCGGTCTGTGCCTGTCCGATAATATCCAGTCCTTCCAACTGGGTAGGAATCGCCTGCGCCTGAATCGGTGATGCCGCTTCAAATCCCATATCTGTCACTGCGCGGAGTATCCGCTCGTCTAACTGTAACTCTTCAAATCTAACTGCTTCCATATTTTATTGATTTCCTTTCCCACGCCTTTTTTTGCTTTTCAAAAGCAATAAGGCCGCTAACAGATGTCCCCCGACATCCACACACCCGCGTATCGGACACACCCTCTTATCCGACAAAAAACGAGAACATTCAAGACAGACCTTGAATCTTCTCGTTACACAATTAAACAGTATATCAGAATATGCAGCCACTGTCAAGGAAACATCACTAAAATGTAAGCCATTTATGTAGGTTTACAATACATGTGTTACAACTGAATAATTAAAAAGCAGAGAAGCTG